>NZ_JAEQMY010000203.1 GCF_016743775.1 Microvirga aerilata
GGCCTTGGAGCAGCGGCCGACCCAACCCGCCACATCGGCAAAGTTCGGATCAGCTTTCACAACCTTCTGGATGACAGCTGCGTTGATCCAGAACCGCACGAGTGAGGGTCAAAACTCCGCAGAAGGCTGTGTATGAAATTGCTGGTGGTGCGCTCTGTGGAGGCGTATCGTGAGCCACTGCTGGTAGAAATGATCCAGGCGCCGACGAGATGAGCATGCTGCCGTCCGCAAGGCTCTGGAGGTTGCCATGACCCATTTTTATGACACCTGTGCAGGACCTATTGAGGGTCTCTATCTGCCGCCCATCGCCTGGGAGGTGCTGCGACGAGAGAACATCCAGACCATGGACGAACTCCGGGCGAATGCGGACCGGCTTGAACAGTTCGATGGCCTTGGCCCGGGGATGGCGCAAATGATCAGACTAACACTTGCTTATGTCGCCCCCTTCAAAGAGCAGACGTCGAGCACAAAACAGTACGACCCGTGGAGCGCGTAACTCCAATAAGGCGCTTTATGGAAAAGGGCCGGATGCGATCGGCACCGAGACAAAAGGGTAGCGCAAAGATCGCCGCAGCGTTAGGCGGCAGGATTGCGCAGTGAGTTGAGCAATCCAACCCGTTGCCGCGCTTGGTGCGGATGTCCCCGCACCAATGCCCTCCGG
The DNA here is from genome assembly GCF_016743775.1 of Microvirga aerilata. Lineage (GTDB taxonomy): Bacteria > Pseudomonadota > Alphaproteobacteria > Rhizobiales > Beijerinckiaceae > Microvirga > Microvirga aerilata. The sequence continues at coordinate 662 of NZ_JAEQMY010000203.1, forward strand.
CTGTTTCCCCGGACCGCCGTCAGCTCGGTTTGCTTCGTGCCGGCGATCAGGGGCGCGACCAAGCCCCGATCCAGCGAACCTGCGAAGCGGCAGGCCAGGATGGGCTCGTGGGTAAGCTGGACTGCTGCCTCGTGTCTTGTTGCAATCGGCACGTCCTTGAGCTGCACTGGCGTCTCGCTCCAGCCGAGCTCAAGCCACACTTGCTGTGGCTCCGCCGGCTCGATCTCGAAACCGGCAGCCTTGACGTGGGCCAAGCAAGTGTCTGTCCTCAGGGTAGGTGATGGTGCGTCCGCCGGTTGGCCGGGCGCAGACTGCGACTGCGGGGAGGACGCGCGGTGGGGGCGAGCGCATCGCTGGGCCATGGCGGCAAGAACTGCGCCACGGCAGCCTGGGTGATCATGATGAGAAAAGCGGCCACGACGGCTCTGAACAGCATAGGCTCTTTCAGTTTGCAGGAGTCAAACCCGAAGCCAAGCTGGAGCGTTGCGGGTTGTCCGCAGCGGCCTAGGAGCTTTACCGGACAGCATGGGGTCATGATATGCCCTTCAGGCGTTGCCCTCCGACAGCTTCAATGGCGCACCTACTTCTGGACTGGGCGCTCCATCTTGCTGGGTTGGACACGGATGCGGCCATGGCTCATCGGGTCTGGCCGGTTAGCGCCGGCTCCGTCGGGATTAGCACCAGTCAGGTCCGAGCCCCTGTTAAGACTGTCGGCTAGGCCTTCGGTGGTATTTTCCTGCCACCCCTCAGAGCGCCAGGAGGTTTGCTGCTCGTCGAGATCCAGCACACCCTCCTGATCAAGAATACTGACAGCCTGAGCAACTTCATCCTCGCTGCAGCTCACAATGACCATGGTTCCGCCGCGGAGGACACCCTCCACATACGCATATGCATCAGCTCGTGACACCCCCGCATCCTCCAGACGAGGGGCCAGATTGTGAGGGGTAGACCAAATGTCGATCCCAGCTTTTGGGATTCCTGCCTGCTCCAAGTGCCTCGCGGCGGCTGTTGCGTGCGGCTCTCTTTGGAACAGGGATGTGACAGTTTTGGTCATCGCCAATCTTCTGCAAGGTTATGTGGCGTCAAACGCGCTTACGAAGCGTCAAGCCGGTAAATCGATGTTAGGTGCCTTGGAACGCCGCCAGGAAGCGGCCTTTTTAGCACACGGCCAGACCGTCAATTCGATCACTCTTCAGATCTGCAAATGTACCACGGGGCACCCGGTTTCACCACCTGCCGATCCTCTACTGCGGGAATACCTTATTCCTGGTCGTCTGGCCTGACGATCCCGGCGCTGCTTTTGATCTCTCATTGTCTGAAACCGGCACGGGGCCGACCTTAACCGTGCTTCTGCAAAAGGAGAGTGAAGCGGACCTTTGCACAACCATGATCAAAGAGCGTCCTTAACCGAATGTGACCTTTCACCATCAACACTTTCGCGGCCGAGCCAGCTACTCCTTTCGATGCAGTGTGGCTCTCCCTTCCGGACTGGGTCTGATCGGTGGCCGACATACAAAGCAGCCCGGCTGGATCTTGAAGACTAGGCACAGAGGAACTGGACGGTCGCTGGTCAGTTTCCTGACCTTACCCTTAAGAAGGGTCTTCCATGTTCCTACGTGTCGATAAACTTCAGGTCGATCTGCCAGCGCCGAAGTGTCAGGACCCCAACGCCGCTGCGGCCCTCCAGGAACTCCTGGGCGGCAAGTATGGGGAGATGTCGACCCTTGGGAACTACATGTTCCAAAGCTTCAACTTCCGCAGCAAAAGCAAGCTCCGCCCGTTCTACAGCCTGGTTGCTGCCATCACAGCCGAAGAGCTTGGCCACGTGGAACTGGTCAGCAATGGCGTCGCCATGCTCAACAATGGTCCCGATGATGCCAATGACGACGAAGATGGCGGTGCCGACATTTCCGATGCGCCTTTTGAAGACATGAGGGACATCCGTCTAGCCGCGGCCTTTCTGTCAGGCGGTGGTGGCGCCATGCCGGTCAACAGCAACGGTCAGTCCTGGAACAATGACTACATCACCACAACCGGTAACGTCGTGCTGGATCTGCTGCACAACTTCCACCTCGAGTGCGGGCAAGACTGCACAAGCTGCGTGTGTATGAGACCCTGACCGACCCCACGGGCCGCGAGGTCTGTGGCCATCTGCTGGTGCGCGGCTCGGTTCATGCCCACGCCTATGCGCTCGCGCTGAAGAAGATCACCGGCGTTGAGATCGAGAAGATGCTGCCGACCCCAAACATCCCGCTCGGTAACATCCCGGAATGCCAGAAGTACCTCGACGAAGGCTCGCATAGGCGGCTCTACACATTCAGTCCTGACGACTACAAGGATATGGCGGGCATCTGGGGCAACGGCGAGGTGGCGCTACCGGACGATCCTCCGGGCGAACTGACGGTGGTTGACGGCATGCCCGACGGTGGCAAGATCCATCAGCTCACAGGCGTGCCCTCGGCCTTCACTCCGGACTACGCGCCGGAGGAGATGTTTGAGATCGCCACCAAGCACTACAAGGCGTCGCGTTAAACATTGGCGGGAAAGAGCATAAGCTCTTTCCCGTTCCTCCGTGTCAGATCTGAAAGTCTCTACAGGTTTGTCATTGGAACTGCGGCTTTGACGTAAGCGGTGTTCTGGACCCACCTTACGTTTGCATGTGTGAGGGACGAGACTGACGGCCTCTGTTTGGAGATCGTT
>NZ_JAEQMY010000204.1 GCF_016743775.1 Microvirga aerilata
GTTCACCAAACTGAATCACACCCACTCCAGCCCGGGAAATCACGAACGAGTCAGACCTTCAGGGACTTGGTATTAGCGGTGGCTGGAGCGCTCCACCGTTGGCTAATCCACACTGTCAGGAAACCGGCCGCCATGGCGGGCCAGAAAGCGAGTAACTTCACGTTCAGCCCTTCGGCGATTGGTTTCGCCGATGGCATCAACGATCTGCAGAAAGATGTTGCGCTTGTGCTGCTTGGACGGCGCAGAATGGGCTTCGAAAGACAAACTGAGGGGCATAGCTGGCATCGGAGTTCTCCTCTGGCGTTGGGCCATCGATGCTTCCGAGCGCTTCCAATCTTATTGTTGAACTAAATTATAAGCCCCTATTTTGCCGAGCAGAAGATAGGTCAATGCATCTGACCTATGCGCCGACCACATGGAACACGCATCCTATGTCCATTCCTATGCAAATTGTGCGCGTCAAACGGGCAAAGCGTCTTAGAAATGTGCAACCAGATGATGCATACTCTGTCAGGTACATGATGAACAGGTCAGGGCTGCATAGGCTCTGATGCCGTCCTTGGAGCACTCCTCTTCGTCCTACTTTTGCGGACCGATCGGAACAGGGCCGCTTGAGCAGGCACATCTGATGAGCCATAGGCGCTTTTGTAGCGCGACAGAAAGGAACGATATACGCCGTACTTGAAGTAGATCGGGTTCGCGTATGTCGTATTAGGACCGACCACGTCAGCAGTGAGGCGCCCGTTGATATAAACCCGAATGAAACCATCTGCGGCCGTCGACCAGCGTGCATGAACACGGATGTCCTGCCAGCGTCCTCGAAGGCTGCGCTCACTGATTAATGGGAAATGTCCACGCTTAGTCTGATTGAGATCAAGGTAGTAGCTTGAGGCATTCGAGCCGTGTGGAATACCGTACTGAAACAGCACAGGCGGGCTTGTCACCCCTTTCTGGTGGAATTGGCCCAGAGCTGTCTTGGCCGGGTAGATATTCGGGAAGTCGTTTGGAAGGTAGAAGGAAAACTCATACCAGTACTCGTCTCCAACACGGCTCGATGCGTCGACTTCCCCCAATTCTGAGCGCTCTCGATCCCTGTAGCAGTCACGCGATGTGCAATCCCCAGGGCGCACCTCAAACCTCTGCACAGACCCTTTCCTGGATCCTGGGACTGTTGTGACGCCGTGTGGTCTATCACTCAGGCTGCGCCTGAAGGGAGAGAACTCCTCGGCTCTAACTGTCGCACTCGCAACGAGGAGCATGAGAACAGTCGGGAAAAGCTTCACCATCAGACCTCACGAGCGTTTGTTCGAGCGCCTGATCTAGTAGCGCAGCAGGTATGGAGACCATGCAGCCTCCCCGGGATTCTATTGCTGCGTAACACAATGAGCCAAATGCCTTGGGTGTATAGAACGCCATCCCTCACGGTCGCGACAAACAATTCAAAGCTAGGGGTACTTGTTTCTCAAACCCACAGTAAGGGGGTTTAGACGAGGGACGAGGAAGGCAGCGGGAGCGAAACCCAACCATAGAAGTCAACACGGAACCACAGAGGATATTCCTCGCCGGCCCAGGGTAAGCAGTCGTTAAGTTGATAAGCCTAAAGCAACCCCGTTCTAAGAGAGTGGCCTGCCATGAAGCGCCGCAAATTCGACGCTGAAGCCCGTGTGACTGCCGCCATCTTCACTGGGCAGGTTGTCATCTTCGCCATCGGTGTGTGGCGTTAAGCGCTCTAAGCCGAGCCTTGGTAGCAGGACATCGGTGTTTGCTGAGTGAGGAAGCGGGTCCACTGCACAGTGAAGCGGACCCGTAAGGATGATGTCAGATCTTGAGGATCTTTTTAGCTTGGTCGAGCAGCCTCTCTGACTCAGGATGGTTGCCGGCCTTGTGCAGATCCTCGCCTTGCTTGCGCAACTCCATGACCTTCTGCTTATCTGAGGCTGAGATCTGGGCGGTGGGCAGGGCCTTGTTGATCGCAGCCATATCGGCCGGGCAGTGCCGGGCGAAAGCTGGTGCTGCGGCGGCAAGGCTGAAGGCCAGGGTCAGGCTAATGGTGCGAAGCATGGTTCGTTCCTCCCGGTGGCAACGCGCTGAGAGCGGCATGGACTGGATGCATGCCCGTCCGATAGGTTCCCGGCAGCATGCCAAGGCGGATGCCGCTCTCACGGTACAGCTTACTCTTTGCCCAGACGATCGCCTAAAGCTCTTCGGAGGTGGTGCCTTGGGTGCTCGATAAACCGAGGGCATGGCGTGAGCAGGCATATGTCAGGTGCATTCTAGAGCGGGTCGCCCGAGAGGCTCAGAGCAAAGTCTCGGCCAAACCTCCAACCACGACAACGATCACAACACCAGCACTACGCTCAGCAGGTCGGAGTATGTTACTGATGGTGCCTCGCACAGCTAATCCAGCAGAGGCTCACATATGGCGTCGCCCTCCTCCGAGGGTTTGGCAACACCAATACCCCCTACGAGTGCTACGGTATGGTACCGCCTTCGTGTAAAGTTAGCCCAGCTGCTGAAAACAAGAAAACCACCAGCGCGCCGGCCTCGGGGAGGGGACCGATGACATCTGTTCATCCATTGGCTCCTGTCGGATTAGAACCGCGGGATAGCACCTACAATCTCTTTCGGAATAAGCTGCGCCCCAACATCATGTGTGCTGTGCCTGAACATTCTCCAGTCCCGACCTTTATCACCCCGCAGGATTGGACGTTTGATCAAGCCCTTCGCCCCGCCGATGAAACGCCGCCAGGCTTCTGCAACCGGGCAGCACAGACGGGAGTGCGATTCAACAGCTACTACCTATTCCAGACCACAGTGGCTGTTCAGTCCTCCAGCGTCGCCTAAGGAACGCGCAGTAAACAAAGAGGACCGTGCTTAATCTTTGTGTCAGACCCCCATACGATCTGTTCAGCCAGTGAATTCGGCAGGAGGCTCCGGCGCGTCCGGAGGCGGCGCGCTGGTTGCTTTACAGTACAATGCAGCCGGACTGGGTGAGCCCGGACGGAAGCCTCAGCGGGCCAGCGCCGAAGATGAGTTTTATGGCACCGCTCCGTGGGCGTAATGATGGCGGGGATTATAGGCTTCTTGTCAAAAACAATTTCAGCCGTTTCGCTCTCTCGGATGAGGTGAATCGAAGGACTGGGACAGTGTTGCTGCCATTCACCCGTCAGCCCCGGCGACTAGATCGGGTGCTCTCCGAAGGGGCTCAGGTGGCGGCGGCCGGATTGATAGCGTGCTCGGCCGCGTCAGAGTGGATCTGGTCGGTGTTCTCTTCCTCAATCAGGGTCTCCTGAATAAGCCCTTCGGC
>NZ_JAEQMY010000205.1 GCF_016743775.1 Microvirga aerilata
ACTACATCGAGACGGTCTGGGGCCGCGGCTACACGCTGAGGGAGCCGCAGCCCGTCAGGCTGGCGAGCTAAGTCTCAGGGCCACGATCGCATTCCACATCCGCTGCCCCGCATTCTGTCAGCAGATCGTAGGTTTTCTTATCTCTGTTTCCTTTGTGGAGCCAGTCCCCTCACTCCAATCTGTGGCAATATCGCGACCTGTCGAAATGGGAGCGCCCCAACTGAAGCCTCTCAACTCCAGTCAGGGCGTGTGCGATGCCGGTTGCAACACCGCGCCACCATCCTACTCTGCCCCTGATGAGCGTCAACACCGGAAACAAAGAGCGCCGCTGAGGAAGGTGGGCCAGAGCGCATTGCATGAGCTGGCGGCTCGCGGTGGTCGTGTTGCTTTCCTCAGCTGTTTGAAACCATCGGTTAACCATGCAAGCGCATGCTTTCACGTGGGACTTAAGGGCTGGGCGGGCTTCCTCTGACCTGGAGACAGTTGCTCATGGCGGATAAGCATTTCACCGACACGATTGAGGAGAAGTTGGCATTGATCTCGCCAACGCTGAAAGCCATCGAGTTCGGCGGGGATCAGCCCTACCTTCGCGAACTGCAGACGCTCCTCAGACAGCGCTTGGCAAGCCTGGTTGTTCTGTTGGAGCGGGATCCTGGGCTTGATGCCGCAACAGCCGATCTGTACGCAGCGGCAGCTGCCATTGTGCAGGACACCACACTTGCCTCTCGGCCTCTCGCCCGAAAACGCCGTCTCCTCAAGGAGGCTCAAGAGCGCTTCCATGAGCGCATTGCGACAGCACGCCCAAACGGAAGAAGAGCATGCGCGCCTTGGCGACAGAACGAACTCTTCCTTGCAGCTTGATCCAAGCCCGGCTTCCGCAGCAGCAACACTGGGTACCGCAACTTACTCTCCCTTCCCTTCTCACCCAAAGACCTGTGAACTCGTTCCGGCATGGATCTTGAGAAAGCAGTTCTCCGGTGATTTTAATCTCAGGCGGCAAGTACTTTGCCGATCAGTGACTGTTCGGTTCATAGCTCATCAGGAGGGTCTGACCAATGGCGAAAGCAGCAACCAAGACCACAACCAAGAAGGCGCCGGCCCGCAAAGCGGCTGCGTCGAAGTCTATACCGGCGAAAGCGGCACGAGCGATCGGCACAGCCGCCAAGAGCCCAGCAAAGGCTGCGGCACCAAAGGCGACTGCAAAAGCAGCTCCCAAGGTGGCGAAGAAGGCCACCGGCTCTTCGGCTAGCGCGATCCTGACCCTGCGCCACATTGCCGAGCAGCTGTCGGAAGCGCATGAACTACCCAAGTGGCAGGCCAACGAGATGCTGACGCAGGTGGTCGAGATGATCGCCAAGAGCCTGAAGAAGGGCGATAAGATCCGGCTGAGCGGCCTTGGCATCCTGCAGGTGCGCAAGCGTGCCGCCCGCACCGGCCGCAATCCGCAGACCGGCGAGCCGATCAAGATCAAAGCGTCCAAGAAGATCGCCTTCCGGCCCGCGAAAGAGCTCAAGGAAGCCGTCTGACCGGGAGCCGGAGACTTGGAGGACTGGAAACTCACCCACCTCACCAGAAACCGGGCAAGGTGGGTGTGTCGTCTCGTGAGGACCAACCTTGGGAGACACACCCAGTCGCATAGGATCGCCTCCAACGATGGACCTGTAGGTTCCCGGCGTTGCGTCAACGCCCGTTTACCGAACCACCACGTCGATGACAGGCAGTCCCGTCACGGCGCAACCGCTGCCGCTGCCAGAATGGTCGCTGCATAGGCTGATACGGTGACGATTGGGCCAAGCACGGTGGCTGCCACAACGAGGCTGAGGGAGGTCTTGAGGATACGCATAGCAGGCTCCATCCGTGTTGAGGTCAGAACCTGACCGGAGGAAGTTAACCGCGAGTTAACCTTGGCCTTTGGGCTCCATGGCCCAGCTTATGGACCGTCCCCTAAACACTTCCAGCCTGTTATCGATCAAAGAACCAGGGTGGATCATCCACGCAGGTATACCCAACGGGGCACTGCGGGGTATCAGCCGTGGGCACCCAAGCCGGCCGAACGTACTCATTGCGCAAGCAGAAAGCTTGGCTGCTGACATAGCGGTCGTAGGTGTAGCGCCCTGTGCCCAGAACGACTGCGCCTCGACTGGCGACAAGGGAGCGGGCTTGGCCGCAACTCATGACAAGGCTTGAAGGTCTCGGTTGGCCGATGGCTTCTGTCGCTAGTCCAGCCATCACAACGAGGATGAGGCTCAATGTCTTCATGGCAGCCCCCGCACATTACAATGACGACGCACATCTCCACCTACAGGATTGAACTGCTGGCGACGCAGAAATCGTCAAGGGTGTCACGGTTGCCACAGACGGAATGATCGTGCGGGAGCGCACCGCCGATGGACGAAATGACGGGTACCATCTTCGGATCGTTATCGCCCCATCCCTAACTGGAGGAGACGGCTGATGACCGTCAGCAACACACACCACTCCACTCAGGCGTTGCCTTATAGTGAAAACAATCGTGGCCTTGATCGGCGCTACCCACCGGCCTCCTTATTGCTGGCTGGAACTGTTCTGGTCATGAACGTCTGTGCGACTGTGCTATCGCTGATGGCCTGACAGCATCCTGACACGGATAGACCCCTTGGATGCCCACCGTAGGAGGGGACAATGGACCCCGTGAAGCTAATGTGTGCTGCTGTTTTCTTCATCGGTATGGGTCCTGTTGCCTTGTCCCAGAGCCATCCTCTGACCTTACAGATGTCCTGTTATGGGGCACGAGAACTGGTTGCCGCTCAGGGTGCCATCGTCCTCAATACAAGCGCCACGACCTACGACCGTTACGTAGGAGCGGCTGGTCAATGTGTACGGGGTGAGGTCATGGAGCCTGTTTGGGTCCCAACGGCAGATACTAGCCAGTGTCCGATTGGGTATCGCTGTGTGGAACGCAACAGACCCGGGCGAAACTGAGAAAGGTGGGTGGTCCTGCCGCGCTCTATTCCAAGACTAACTTGTCCAGCAAGACTGGAGTCTCAGGGAAACAAGGCTGAGGCCAACACACTTGCTACATAAGCAAAAGTAAGGAGCATTGCTGCTACCGGAGCAGCAGCGCCAAGAAGTATAGTAAGAGGCTGATATTACGCATCCTTTTGCATGGCAACTTACGTGACAAGGCTCCTATCGTAAGTGCCTGAGCCTGCAGCAGTCCCAGACTGTGCGGCTTCAGATCAGGCCCAAACCACCGGGAATTCAGACCATCTAAAGCTGGGATGGGG
>NZ_JAEQMY010000206.1 GCF_016743775.1 Microvirga aerilata
GCCCATGTATGCGTCAATCGCAAAACGAGGCGATCCGGAATGCGGCATCAGCAGATGGTCCGCACTGGGTCAAACTGAACCGTTGGGCACTGCCTTATGAAGGTCAGCTTACCCTATGACCACGGTAGTTCGGCCCTCGTCTGCCTGGTTCCAGTTTCAGACGCTCATGCCAGCATCCGTTTGCTTACCTGTGCTCCGTATCGTGATCTCCAGAAAGGTCAAAACGGCTTGGACAGGAGCTCTTGTGCTGATGCTACCCGTGTCCCCTTGCTCGACTATTCTCCAGCGCTCGCTTTTGGCACTCAGCCATTTTGAGTGATATGATCGTAAATTGGATTGGTGCAGAGTGCGTTGCGCAGTGCAGCAAGCCGGCTCTATTGAGAAGCCCGCAGCCCTGATCAAGTCCATGAGTTCACTTCTGGCGATCAAGAGCTGCTACAGAGTTACGCTCAAGGCTATAGGCTCTCACACCTGAGACAGCGGCTATGAAACTGAAGATCCGCTTTGTCTTGATTGCCGTGACCATCGTTCTCATGGCCACGTCCTTGGGTGCCGTTGCGGCCTTCGTGCTGATCCGAAACAACGAAAGCTCTCGCGTCATCAGTCATCTGCAAGTTGATCAGGCTGCGACGGAAGTTGAGACGAAAATTGCCAATTTCCTCGAGAAGGGCCCATCGGCGCTGACACGGATGCAGCGGCTCATCAATGAGCGTTTTCTCGATCTGAACGACAGCGAGCGCCTGGCCACGTATCTGATTGCGGAGATGAGGGCCGACCGCGATCTGACCTGGCTGAGTTACTCGAATGCTCAGACTGGGGCCTTTATTGGCGTGACACACCGAAACGGAATGCTCGTCCTCAATCGAGCGGCCCTGGAGGTCAACGGAGGAAAGCCTCAAGAGTGGGAGGTCCGCGCCGACGGCACGCGTGTAGCACTATCTGCCCTGCTGCAAGTGCCGTATGATCCGCGCACAGCCCCTTGGTTCCTTATCGGCCTCCAGGCCACTCAGCCTCGCTGGACCGACCTATACAAGTTTGCTGAGGGTGAGTGGGGGGTTTCAACAGTTCTGAGGATGAACTCACCTGCCAGCGAGCACGGCGGAGGTGTCGCCACAGCGGACTTTCACCTGAGGGTGGTTGATGAGTTTCTCAGTGGCCTTCGGATCGGCAAGAGCGGCCGCGCTGCCGTCATCATCCCTCAGCCCTTGGGAGCCCCCGTTGTTCTGGGGCGATCTGCATTGCCTTCCCTGATGAAAACCGCCCTTGATGAAATGGGAACAGCTGTCTCAGCCGGGCGTCAGAGCAGTTCCGCACCCCTCGCCCGCACCTTTGGTGACCTGGTCGGCAATGCATCCATCGTTATGGACAGGCGCGTGCTTGATCCAGGAAATGGACGGCCGTGGTTTCTTGCCGTGATGGTTCCCGCCGAAGAGATCGATGGTCCGATCCAACAAGCGACCCGAGATACCCTGATTGTAAGTCTCATATTCCTCACCATCGGACTTGTCGTCGCGGTTGGGATGGCGCGCCTGATCACCCGCCCCATCTGGAAGATGAGTGCGGATCTCCGGCGTGTGGGCGAGCTTCATCTCTCAACGACGCCTCCTGTGCCATCGTTCATCTCAGAGCTGGATACAATGGGGCAAACCTTGGCCGCTATGAAAGCAGGTCTGCGGTCCTTCGCCCTCTATGTGCCCCGGGAGCTTGTCCGGGCAACCCTTGCCAGTGGTCGCGATGTCGAACCCGGAGGCGAAACACGGGTCCTGACAGTGATGTTTACCGACGTTGCGGACTTCACGAAGATTGCCGAAACCCTTTCGCCGGAGCAAACCAGTCGAGAACTGGGCAGCTACTTCGACCTTCTGGAGGGCGCCATCACAACGGCCGGTGGCCTTCTGGACAAGTTCATGGGGGACGGCACGATGGCCTTCTTCAATGCTCCGAACCTTTTGCCCGATCACGCCTCACGTGCCTGTGAGGCAGCCTTGGCGGTTCAGGATCGTTTAGTCTCCTTCAACACCCAGCGCCAAGCCGAAGGCATGATGCCATTCCGCACCCGGATCGGCCTTGCCCTCGGGCCAGCTATGGTGGGTAACATCGGCTCCTCACACCGCTTGGCCTACACTGCCATCGGCGATGTGGTGAACTTGTCGAGCCATCTCGAGGCGCTCAACAAGGTCTATGGCACTGCCATTTTGACCGACGGAGCGGTGTATGCAGCTGCTGGCGATCGGTTCGAGTGGCGGCATCTTGACCGGATTGCGGTGGCAGGTCGCGAGGCTCCGATCGAACTGTATGAACTCCTTGGACGCAAAGGTGAAGTGGACTCCGCAAAGCTGAGAATACGGGATCTTCACGAGGCTGCTTTGAGATCACTGGTTGAAGGTGACTTTGAAACGGCCGAGCGAGGATTTGCGGCCATCGTCAGTGTCGATCCGCGCGATCATGCAGCGGGTGTCCTGCTTGCATATACTTCGGAAATACGCCAAGCCCTTGTGGCCGCACGGGCAAGCGGTTGGAAGGGCGTGCATGTTTATACGTCCAAGAGGCCGACATGATGGTATCGGCATGGGACTGCGCCATCAGGTAGCATGATGGAGTGGAGGCTCCTGCGCTTGCGGTGGCCTCTTCTTAAGCTGGTGGTCAGGGGCCTTGCATGCAGGGAGGTGTGCTCACATAGCGGGCAGGCGTGTTTCAACCAGCCGGGCGAGGAGCCTTGCACCGGTGGTCAGGATTGCGTCATCGAAGATGAATCCTGGATTATGCAATGGAACGTCACCACTATGTCCCAACCAGCAATAAGTACCCGGCACAGCGCGGAGCATGTCGGCGAAGTCCTCGCTGCCCATCATCGGTTCAGGCGCTGTCAGGACCTTGTCCTTTCCGATCACCGCACGGGCGACCTCAGCCAGCGCAAGAGCATGCTCCTCGCCGTTCTCAAGCACGGTGAAGATATCACTGATCTCGGCATCAAAGGTTATGGCTGTTCCTGCCGCGATTGTTCTACCTTTGCTTCGTGGCGCGAGGCCGCCGGTGCTGCCTTGGTGGGCTGATATGGACCGGCTTGATGGCAGTCCCAGCCGCAACTTCATCCAATCGTGTAAACTTGACAGTACTGCGGAAGGAATTTCCGCCTGCTCCTCAGAAGCCCTATGAGCCCCCGCTTTACGGATTATACCCGTTCACGGAATTTCCGACGCGATGAGGTACGGGTAAGCCGTGAGGGTTGTGAGCCGGCCCTTCTCGTCGACGAGCTTGT
>NZ_JAEQMY010000207.1 GCF_016743775.1 Microvirga aerilata
GGCATTGAAGCTCTCGATGAAGCCGTTCTCCCACGGACTGCCAGGAGCGATGTAAGCCGTCTTCGCTCCGACGGCGGCGATCCACTCCTGGACGGCCTTCGCGACGAACTCCGCACCGTTATCTGACCGAATATGTTCGGGCACGCCGCGCAGGATGAACAGGTCCGAGAGCACATCGATCACATCTGTGGCCTTCAGCCGTCTCTGGACACGGATGGCGAGACACTCATGCGTGAACTCATCGATCACGTTCAGCATCCGGTACTTTCTCCCGTCATGGGTGCGATCCTCCACAAAGTCGTAGCTCCAGACATGGTTGGGCCTTTCCGCTCGCAGCCGGATACAGGATCCGTCATTAAGCCAGAGACGACCTTTCTTGGGTTGCTTATGTGGCACCTTGAGCCCCTCCCGCCGCCAGATCCGCTCGACCCGCTTGTCGTTGACGACCCAGCCGGCAGTCGAACGCAGAAGCTCTGCGATCTTGCGATAGCCGTAGCGGCCGTACTGGCGGGCGAGTTCAATGATGTCGGCGGTGAGCCGTGCCTCATCGTCCCGCCCTCGTGGAACACGCCGTTGTGTCGAGCGATGCTGTCCAAGCACACGGCAGACCCGGCGCTCGGACTGCTTCAGGGTGGATCGCACGTGATCGATGCAGGCACGGCGGCGGGCGGGGCTCACCAGTTTCCCGAGGCGGCCTCTTTAAGGATCTGCTTGTCCAGGGTGAGGTCTGCCACGGCGCGCCGAAGGCGGGCATTCTCCGCCTCAAGATCCTTCAAGCGCTTGACCTGATCGGATTTGAGCCCGCCGAACTCGGATCGCCATCGGTAATACGTGACCTCGGTCACGCCGATCATGCGAACGGCATCGGCAACGGACTGGCCTTGTGAGACCATCACATCAACCTGGCGCAACTTGGCGACGATCTCTTCCGGCTTGTGGCGCTTCCTGGGCATTGTGGTCCTCCTGTCTGCCTCAAGACATACTTCAAGGTGGACCAGTTCAATGGGGGTGGATCAATGCGTCGAGATGCTATCGCTTGCCACCGGATGGTTTTGCCGGTGTGCTGCCTTTGCCCAAGTTTGCGAAGGGCGAGGCTGGGATGGCATCCTTCGGCTTCTTTGCCTCGCGGTTGCCACGTTGTTCGCCTTTGGCCATGGGTGGTCTCCGTTGTTGGTGAGTTCGTGCGAAGGATCGTCTCAGTCGTGGGTCGGATTGTCGAGCAGATGATCGAAGTCGGCCATAACGCAGTCGATTAGCTTGCGGCGGCGCACATCGCTTGCATCCAAGTTCTGCGCCAAGAGGCCAAGCAGGTAGCGTGCCTTCTCGACAGCCTCTTGCCAATCAGTAGCGGGCGCAGCGGCCAGCAGGTCTTCGAGTTCCGCCTGTCTCGTGCGCAGCGCTTCCTGATCGGCTTCGACCTCGGACCGCAGGCGTCGAAGGTCGGTTGCTTTCTGGGCTGCCATGCCGCGATGGGTATCGAGATTGGTCGGTTGATCAACCATGAGGGGCTTTCCTCTGCTTTGTCGCTTACGCTCTCTCGGCCAGAAGCCGCGCCAGCGTCTTGGCCGGCTGGGCATCTTGGCCGACAGGCTCGGGCGGCAGGAGGTGCCACCCATGCGCCCGAAGCGCCCATCCCACGTCCGAGAGGCTGCCGAGCGGCTCGTGCGGCCAGGCGGGCTCGCCTGTGGGCGTGAGGATGATGAACTGCCGTGACGCCTTCATGCCGACGCGAGCGACATACAGGACCTCTTCACCCTCCCGGAGCAGCGCGACCGGTTCGTAGATCAGCGATCCCTGAAAGAAGGTGTCGCCGTCGGTCAAATGACTGATGCCTTGGCCGCGATCTCGCTTTCGCGCACGGCGCGCTCGCCGAAGCCGGACGATTTAATGCGGTACGAGACTTCACCCGTCTGGTCGGCCGGCATGAGGCGCGTCACCTCGTAGATGCCGCTGGCACTTGCACGCTTATCCGAAATACGCGGATGGGTGATGCGGACCAATTGATGAACCTGATACTTATGGGACATTCATTCCTCCTGGGCTTAACCGTTATCGAGCAGAGCGGGTAGCCGCTGCTGGTCGTTAGCCGGTAAAAACGAAAAAGCCGCCCCACGTGGGAGCGGTTTCGAGGCTTAGCGGCCCAGATTGTGGTCTGAGCCAATCATCAAGATCACGCGTTCTCGATGTTGTTGACGGCAATCTTGCCGGAGCGGCGGTCTTCGGCCGTGTCGAAGGCGACCTTTTGGCCTTCAACAAGGTTCCGCATTCCGGCACGCTCAAGCGCGGTCGCATGGACGAACACGTCCTTGCTGCCGTCGTTCGGCTGGATGAAGCCGAAGCCCTTCATGTCGTTGTAGAATTTCACAGTGCCCGTGTTCATGGGAAAGCCTTTCGCGATTGCTGCAGATGCACGTGAGCAAAGGCGCGCAGAAACACGGCCTGAACTCAGTTCGTCGATGTAATGGTGAGAAAGTCCGAACGTGCGCCTGGAAAGACCAAAAGCGAAACGACGCGATTGTCCGGCCAAAATCCGATAAATATCATATAGACACTTGCATAAAAAATAGCAAGTACTAGCTGGAGCCGCCCTTCGCCCGCAGAGAACTTATCATCTCCAACCTTGCCTCGTGGCTATAGCTCTGCAGTGCGGTGAAAGAAATAGCTTTACTACTTATCGGATCCATCTCGGGCGCACCCACCAGCTGCCACTGCTTAAGCACTCAGGCGCTCAGGTACACTGGAAAAGTTGCGTTGGCCTGCCACAATTTCGAGGGGGCCGAGTGCCTTGGGGGTCGGCAGCCGTCGACGTCACGATAACCCGGCTATCGCGGATGCTGCGATGGAGCCACTATGACCGGCCAATGCGGAGCATGCGATGAGTGCCCTTTTCGAGGAGCTTGATTATCGCCCCACTCCCATGGGAGCGCTCAGTCTTCGGCGCCGACGCAATCTCGTGAGCGGAGGTGACATCTACGAGATCAAGCTTGGTGACGAGTTCCTGATGTCGAGCCTGTTCACCGCATCAGAGATCGCCCGCGCACAGCTCGGGCTCGCAGCCCTATCGGAGCCTCCCTTGATGTGGTCGTCGGCGGCCTTGGCCTTGGCTACACCGCACGCGCCGTGCTGGAGCATGCACAGGTGGGCTCGCTCCTGGTCGTGGACGCCCTCGCGGAGGTATTGTCAGGTTGGCGAAGGATCGGGCTTATGGCAGGGTCTCGGGCATGATTACCACGTCCAATCCTTACCGAGG
>NZ_JAEQMY010000208.1 GCF_016743775.1 Microvirga aerilata
GAAGAACTTGGCCCATAACGCTTCCCTCGCAGAATGGTGGTCAATCGTACCACCACTCCCCGGGATCAAACACCTAGGTGCTCAGGTGGGCACGGTCCTGCAACAACTTTCCCATAAATTGATCGTATGATCGATCACTTTTGGCGTCGCCTGCTCAGCACCCGGCTGCTCTCTGAGATAATTACCGGCCGTTCTCCTGCAAAGCTAACAACCAACTCATGCGTCCCAGTTCCGCGCGAGCGTCGGTCCAGCGCGGAGTTGGCGGCAACAAAGTCAAAGGTTGACTGCACCGTGCATGTATTCCCGTCGGGCTCGCACCGAATGTTCATCGTGTCAGGGCGATAACGGTAGCTTCGGTTTGGCCAGCGTTGAGCGAAGCGGCGCTTCTCTGCAAGCAGCGATCCAAAGCTAATTCGCTTGCCATGGAATAGCACTCTGGGCCCATAAAACTGTGGCGTCATTTGAAGCGCCTGACGGTTTGAGGCTGACCAGAGATCAAGATAATCAATGGCTAAACTCTGCGCAACTTGCTGACGAGAGCTTGACGGCCTACGCGCGACGTTCGGCTGGGTTGCCGCGCGGGTAATGCTCATTCCCGCTCCTGTGGGTTCAGGGGCAGGTTGGGGACTTTGCTGTCGAGACACAGCCTGAGATGGAACGTCTTGATCCTGCTGCGCTAAACGCCCACCGGGATGCCCCTCCTTTGGAACCTCGGGTTTCAGCCGAAGGGCGCTGAGGGAGGAGATCGGTTCAGCCTCTGGTGCAGGAGCTGCAATCACTGGAACCAACGGGGGCTCTATTGGTAGGGGAGTTGCCGGAATTGGTACGCTCAGCTTAGAGCCCTCGGCTGGGGGCCCAGACAGATCGGCTGGCGGGTCAACCCACGCTCCCCTCGTCTGCCCCAATGCTGCGGAGCCAAGGAGCAGCGCAGGAATGACAGTAGCCTTCCAAGCTTGGTTCCATATAGCTCGCATAACTCTCTCCAATAAGCCCAATATAACCAGTAGGCGCAACTGACGACAAACCTGCATTGGGCTCTTTCGGGTGCAAAGATATAGTTGACCGCATAATTCGGGCCAAAGAAGGCTCTTCCACAAATAACTAGGTTGCTGCGTTCCTGCAGATCGAAACTGAGCTTGATTTGCTTTGCGAGTGCACTCCCGTTATTCGACCAAGCTCGCATCTGGTTGCAGTTAGTCTCCAAGCATAGCTCTGTAGGCTGCTTCATTGCCGAAGTTCAAGTGTGCAACTGACGCGACTGCTGGGATAATGCTGGCGACCAGTCAAGAACCCAGCTCTGATACAAGATGAATTGGAGGCAGATCAATTACTGGTGGTGGTCTCGAGAGAAGGAACCACCCATGGTCCGAAAAAGATTGGTTCAGAACACATCATTGCCAAACCCTATCAGATCGAGGTGCCTGTGCCTCAAGACCTGAATCTCGCGTGCGCCTGCAAGGACGCTGCTGTCTTCAAGTCGGTCGTTAGGATGAGTGTCGGAAGCATGACATATTGGAAAGCTTGAATCATCATTGAAGTCGATACAGATCAATCCAGCAAGGTTGGCAGCACGCCGTTCCAGACCAGCAATCAGTGCATCCACCATTACGACGATTTGAGAGCAGCTACCCAGACTTGCAAGCGAACAACAGGCTCCTAACTCACTTGGTCCAAAGTCTCGGTCAAGTCTGCCAAGTAGCAGTGTGTGAAGCCGACGCAGGTGCCGAGCTCCGTAATCGTATCGCCAAGACGCTGACAGCTTAGCAGTTCGTCCGGATACGCGGTGAGGAGCTCAACCAAGGCATTCATAATCACCTCCTGGTTCTGCAGCGCAACTCGCAGCATCTCTTCCTGTTCTTCCGTCATATCTGACCTCTAGCATCAGTCGCGTGGCAAATTCGCCCGTTAGCTAAGCTACACAACGGTCCTAAACGGCTAATCCAAGTTGTTTCGCATTACGGATTCAGATCCGGCTCCGTTAGCCTTGGCCGCGTATGATCAGTGCTGAGCATATTTGTATCGGCAATTTACGAGCCAACCTGATATACTTAGCGAGAAATGAACACCGGCTGATGTGCGCGTTTGCTGTTGTTCATCTACTCAAGGCGATGCTGACCACTGCCATTTGCCGGAAATGGACTTTGATAATCCTCGGCACCTTACAGGTCGTTTTGCCATAAGGAAGCCATGCTCTATGTAGAGTCTATGTTAGATCTAACGATCTCGTAGGAGAACGGCATGGTACCGGTATTCCTCCGCGCAGCGAGAACCGCAGTCATTTCCTGGATGCTTCTCTGGGGACCTACGGCGGTTGCGCAAGTGAACCCAACATGGATTGACCCACCCACACATCCGGGCGACATCGCCGCTCCTGAAGCTGCGCCACCCGGGTCTGCTCGGCTGGCCACTCAAGATATGTGGGAGAGCGATCGCAACGCCCTGCGAGCGCAAGCTGCTCAAGCTCTAGCTGTCAACTATCTTGACCTCTGGTCCGCACCGAACCGGCTGACGCTCGCCGCAGCCTCATCATTTTATGGCTCCACCGTTACGTTTCATGGTCGCGAGCGAACTATTGGCTCTGTGCTTGCTGAGAAGCGCCGGTTTGCGGAGCGCTGGCCCGAACGGACCTACCAGTATCGACCGGAGACAACGATAGTGGCATGCGAGAGGGACGGAACGCGTTGCACGGTGTGGGCCGTCTTCGACTTTTCAGCGGCAAGTTCTGGCCGAGGCCAACGGTCCCTTGGGATCGGAGAACACGAGCTTGTTGTGAGCTTGTCCAGCGGCAAGCCAGTAATTGTGTCCGAGACCAGTCGGGTCCTCCATCACGGCTCAGTCAAGAGCCGCTGACAGTCAGTGCCTAGCTCGACTGTGCCGACCGCTCGGTGCTCTCAACCGCACCCAGCGAGATCCTGGCCTATCTGTTCCCCACGCGAGCGGACTTCATCCGCATGCTTGGCAAGGAGGCGGGTGACTCGCGCGTTTGGGCAGGTCTCCATTATGACATAGACAACTATGCCGGCGTCGAACTGGGCAGAGCGGTTGCAGGGAAGTTCATTGCCCGATCGAAGCACGACGGAGCCGATTACTGAGACTTGGCAGGATCCGCTCGATCGTGCCCGGCAGCGGCTTGGCCCGCATGTGGAACTCAGAGCGGTCAAAGCGTAAGCGCTGTTCTCAGGCCACGGCCTTGAGGTCTGGCGCAGTGGCGTAGGCCCACGGCAGCAGATCATCGAGGCG
>NZ_JAEQMY010000209.1 GCF_016743775.1 Microvirga aerilata
GAAAGGGCCGAGGTAGTGCTTGAGCCCTGTGACCAGCGCGACATGGCGAACGGAGCCCGCGGGACGCAGCCCATCCAGGAGGTTGCGCACCATGGCGGCGTTGACGCGGATGTTCTCCGCTTCCGTCGCCTGCCGCGACCAGGTTGTGATGAACACGGCCTCTGGCTCGACCTCGGCAAGGGCCGCGGCGAGCAGGGCTTCATCCTGGAGATCGGCCGCAATCGGCCTTACTCCCGCCTGCGGAGCCGGCTTTCTGGCGAGACCGAGCACATCCCAGCCTTCAGCCGCGAGGTGCGCCGCCGTCGCGCTTCCCACGATACCGCTCACGCCTACCACCAGTGCCGTCTTGGCCATTGCAGCCTCCTCATCAGGGTGGGTTAGCTAGGGATCGATGCCGACGGCGACTAGAGGGAGCCGTCCACGCACTTACCTGCTGCCCGCCCGTAATTGCTACCGTCCACCCAGACCGGTCTGCGTGGGCGGGATGATCCCGCCCATATCTTACTTGCGACCGATGGCTCAGTGCGCCACGTCGATGACGACCTTGCCGACATGGTTGCCGCTCGCGATCCGCCGGTACGCCTCGCAGTACTCCGCAAAGGGAAACACCTGATCGATGACCGGCCTGACCTCGTGCATGGCCATCGCGGCGAGCAGGGCCTCGAAGTTCTCCCTGGGACCGATCGCCGTGCCGGCGATGGTGAGGGATCGTGAGAGGATGTCGATGGGGGGCAGTCCACCGCCGAAGCCGCTGACAAACCCTACGATTGTGATGTCACCGCCTTTGCGGGTCGCTGCGGCGGATTTGACGATCGTCTTGTCCCCGGCGATGTCGACGACCTTGTCGACGCCCCTGCCGTCGGTGAGGGCGAGGATCTCGCGGTCCCAGTCGGGGAACGTGCGGTAGTTCACGACCGACTCAGCGCCCAATCCCTTGAGCTTCTCGGCCTTTTCGTCCGTCGACGTGATCGCCAGAACGCGCGCACCGAACATCCGCGCCACCTGGAGTGCGAACAACGCCACGCCACCCGTGCCCTGGACCAGCACCGTCTGGCCCGGCTGAAGGGGCGACACCAGGTTGAGGGCCGTCCAGGCCGTCACGGCCGCACACGGCAGCGATGCGGCCTCGACGTAGGACATGTAGGCAGGCAAATGAACGATTGCGTTTTCGTGCAGCAGGATGTGGTCGGCCAGCCACCCATCCGTGGTCATGCCGAGGCTATCCAACTGATACTCCGGACGCGGGGGGCCGCCGATCCAGTGGGGGTGGCAGCCGGCCGTGACACGGTCGCCGACTTTCGCCCGTGTAACACTGTCACCGACCGCGACGACCTCGCCGGCACCGTCCGACAGCGGGACGCCGTTCTTCTGGGTAGGCCCGCCGTACTGGCCGTCCAGGATGGCTTGGTCCCGATAGTTCAGGGACGCGGCATGAACCCGGATCATCACCTCATGGCGGCCCGGCGTCGGCACAGGCTCGTCGTGTAGTTCCAGGCCCGGCTTGTCGCCGGACGTCCATCTCACAGCTTTCATTCTTCTGATCCTTGTTGGGGCAGCCCGGGTATGACTGCCCGAGATCCTGCTGATTCGATTGATGAGATCACTGCACGGCTCCGGGCGTGGGCCGGCAAGACCGAAATCCTGATTGGTGCAGCACGTCCCCGCTGGACATCGACAAATCAGGGATGGGCGAGGTCGTTACCCAATCCCGTAAGCGGGTGTCGGCCGCCCGAGGTCGCAGGCAGCCGAACTCCAACCCGTCGCTTCCTAGCTGGGCAGTCGCGCGACCAACGCGCGCAGTGCGGGCATATCGGCACCCTGCGCTTCCCCGAGGGCCAGTGCCTCACGGAGAAGCTGATGATCCTGACCGTTCACCTTGCCGCCGTGATGGTAGCGGTAGAAGGCGGCCAGATCGAGCGGCATGGCCTCCGTCTCCATCCGGCGATGGAACTCCAGGATCGTTTTCGCATCGGTGCTTTCGCTGGCGGCCAAACCCGTCTGTCCGTACATCGGCAAGCGTTGGATCTCCCGCATGGCCTCGCTGCCGAGCTGCCATGTCTCGTCCGCCGGGTCGATGTCCGCGGTTACGGGCCAACCCAGCAGTTCCCAGGCTGCCAAGGACGCAAAAAACGCGACCCATAGCCTGACCTCCTCCACCGGGAAGACATCGCATTTCGAAACGGCGCAGCGGTCATAGAGTGCCGCAAACCCATGCGCCACCTTCGGCGCATTGAGAGCCACATAGAAGCCGGATGCGGAGAAGTGGCGATACCCGTAGTCGGCCGTCGCCAGCAGGTCCGCATTCACGCCGGGGTGCAGCGGGATCGCCGCCGGTCCCACCTCGTAGACGAGGTTTGCAAGACCGCCGCTGGTGACCTGCGTCTCCGCAAGC
The DNA here is from genome assembly GCF_016743775.1 of Microvirga aerilata. GTDB lineage: Bacteria > Pseudomonadota > Alphaproteobacteria > Rhizobiales > Beijerinckiaceae > Microvirga > Microvirga aerilata. Next base: position 2,393 of record NZ_JAEQMY010000209.1, read on the forward strand.
CCGGACCGCTCCAGGAACCAGGACCGAAGATCGATGCCCACGCTGCCGATGATCACCTCCGTCTTGGTGCCCCGGAAGGCGCGCCCGATCTCGTCCACCAGCCTCTGGCCGGCCTCCGCGCGAAGCGCCGCTCCATCGAGCGTGATGACCAGGAAGTCGAACGAGGTTCCGGCCAGCTCGGCCGGGTCGGTGAGCAGCCCGTAGCCGGAGAAGGTCTTCAGGCTGTGGTCGTCGTAGGAGTAGAGGACCTGCGGCCTCGACAACTGCTCCTGACGATGCGGTCGCACCAGGAAGGTGACGGCAGCTCCCGCCAGGCTCAGGTGATAGCCCGTGCTGACGCCCATCGAGCCGGCGCCAACGATGCAAACGGATGGGGTACTTGTTTTCGTCATGAGGAAACTCCGGTTTCTAGGGTTGGGGCGCAGGACAGAGCCTGGATTTCTCCGCCCGAACCTCACGCCGTTGGACGCGAGGCAATTCTTTCGATGAACCGTGCGTCCGCCCTCAGCCGATCCGCCCGGCTGCGGCTTCCAGCTCATCCAGGAGGTCGGATGCATGCTCCGGCAGGGGAAGCCGGGCGAGGCTTGAGAGCATCAACCCTAAGGCTGCCAGCAGGAGCAGCGTCGATCCGTTCCCATCCCCATGACCGCCTTCCCGGGCGATGCAAGCCGTGAGGGCTTGCAGCTCCTCGCATGGTTCTTCCCGCTCACGGGCCAGCAGCAGCGGCGCGAAGGACCTCCCACCGCGTTCGTAGTCCCGGCGCAGGTGCCGCACGAACGCCTGGAG
>NZ_JAEQMY010000020.1 GCF_016743775.1 Microvirga aerilata
CTGGATGTGGGGCCGCCTTGCCGAGTGGTTCGGCCTCGAGCCCGCACCCTTCGACGGATCTGCCCTGCCGCTGGAAGAGCAAATGAAGGCGGACGCCCCCATCTGGCGTCGGATTGCCGAGAGGGAGGGCTTAGCCGAGCCGGACCTTGGCCGTCTGGCATCCCCTTGGCACACGGATGCGGATCTGGGACGGCCGATCGAGGTCGTTACCGACATGTCGAAGAGCCGTCGTCTCGGCTTTACCGCCTACCAGCCCACCGATGATGCCTTCTTCGACCTGTTTGCGGAACTCCGAGCCGACCGACTGATCCCCTGACCACTCAGGGGCTCTTGTGGCAATCACTACCGAATGCCGGGTGGAAGTACGACACCCAAGGTCCGCTGTGGGTCATGGAGTAACGAACAGCAGATGGAATCAAGGTCTGCTCGCCGCCTCATGAGCAGACCGAAGCGTTTCTTCAGCCTCGTGCCAAATCTTGCCCTCAGAACCAGCCAACCTAATTGAAGCACCTATTTCGACAAAGGGATTGCTCATGCACAGCATTGTCTTCGAACGGTTCGGCGATCCGGCCGAGGTGTTGACCCTTGCCAAGCGTGAGCGGCCAGCGCCCGGGCCGGGGCAGGTGCTGCTCCGGATGATCCTGTCCCCCATCCACAATCATGACCTGATGACCGTGGCTGGCACCTATGGCATCAAGCCCCCGCTGCCGGCGATCGGCGGTACGGAGGCGCTCGGCGTGGTGGAAAAACTCGGCGCCGGGGTCGAGAACCTCCAAGTCGGGCAACGCGTGATCGGCGGTGGCCAGCAGACCTGGGCCGACTATTACCTGGTCGATGCAAGGTACGCACGCCCCGTGCCCGACGGCATCGATGATGAGACAGCTTGTCAGCTCATCGCCATGCCACTCAGCGCCAAGATGGTGCTGGCTGACCTTGGCCTTCAGCGCGGCGACTGGCTCGTGCAGAACAGTGCCAATGGCGCGGTCGGACGCCTTGTGTCGCGCTTTGGCGCGGAAAAGAGCGTCAACGTGCTCAGCCTTGTTCGGCGTGACGCGGCGGTCGCCGAACTTGCCGCCGCCGGCATCACCAACGTCGTTTCAACCGAGCAGCCCGGCTGGGAAGCGCGCGCTCGAGATCTTGTCGGTGATGGATCGATCCGCGCTGGGCTCGACTCCGTGGGCGGGGACGGCCCCGCGCAACTTGCTTGCCTGATGGCTGACGGCGGCGAGATCGTCATCTTCGGCGCCCTGAGCGGCCAGCCGATCCGCATCGAGCCGTCTGTCGCGATCTTCCAACAGATCACCATTCGGGGTTTCTGGGGTGCCAAGCCGCGCCTTGCACCCGACGTGATCGGCCGTCTGCTCGAGGAAGTCGTCGCCGAGGCTGCCAGTGGCAGGCTTACGCTCCCAGTCGACGCCGCCTTCCCGCTTGATCGGATCGCCGACGCCGTGCGCGCCAGCACTGAACCCGGTCGCAAGGGCAAGGTTGTCCTACGCGGGCGGTGATCAGGCTTGCAGAAGCAACCAGGAGCCGAGCCTGCGTGCCGATGGACAGCCCCTCAACACTTTCTTCGCCGCCAAATGCCGCCGCCCCGGGCATCGCGCTCAAGGTCCAGATCGTTGTCATCGGCGCCGGTCAGGCTGGGCTCTCGGCGGCCTACCATCTCAAGAGGCTGGGATTGACGCCGCACAAGGGTTTCGTGGTGCTCGACCAGTCTCCAGGACCGGGGGGCACCTGGCAGGACCGCTGGCCCTCGCTGACCCTGAGCACCGTCAACCGCATCCACGACCTGCCGGGGATGTCCTTTTCCGAGGTGATCGGCACGGACAGCTCGGAGGCGCGGGCGAGCGTCGCCGTCCCGGAGTATTTCGCAGCCTACGAGAAGCGGTTCGAACTGCCGGTCTATCGCCCAGTGGCGGTGAAGGTCGTCTGCGACAGGCACGACCACTTCCGGGTCGAGACGGATCGGATCCAGGTCTCCGCACGCGGGCTCATCAATGCCACGGGAACTTGGGAGAGCCCCTATGTTCCCGACGTGCCCGGAGCCGGGCGGTTCAAGGGCAGGCAACTGCACACGAAGGATTACCGCACCGCCCAGGAGTTCTCGGGCCGGCATGTCATTGTCGTGGGGGCTGGCATCTCGGCGATCCAGTTGCTCGATGAGGTGTCTCGCGTCACCACGACGACCTGGGTGACCCGGAGGGAGCCCGAGTTCCGGGATGGTGCGTTCGACGAGAAGGTCGGGCGCGCCGCCGTGGCGATTGTGGAGGACCGGGTGCGCCGCGGCCTGCCGCCCGCGTCCGTTGTCTCGGTCACTGGGATCCCCGTCACTCCCGCCATTACGGCGATGCACGCACGCGGGGTGCTGACCCGGCGCCCCATGTTCAGTGAGATCACGGAGGACGGGGTTCGCTGGCCCGATGGGACCGCGCTCCGCGCCGACGTGATCCTCTGGTGCACCGGCGCAGCTCCCTCGATCACCTGGCACCACTCATGCTGCGCGAGCCTGGAGGAGGCATCGTCATGACCGGACGGTTGGCAACGCAGGTCGCGAAGGACCCGAGGGTGCATCTGGTGGGGTACGGTCCGTCCGCCTCCACTATCGGGGCCAACCGGGCCGGCCGGGCCGCTGCGGAGGAACTCATGGCGTTCCTTGAACTCGGGTGAGGGTAGACCACCAGGAATCCGCCCGCCCCGCGGGGCCGTTAGCAATTTCGCGCACGCGGGAAGGTCTGAATTGGGTCTGGCAGTGAAGTTCGCTCACTGACAGGAATGTCCTATGTTCCTGTCCAAAGCGGAAGTTCGCTCCATGTCCGGAACGTGCCAATTCCTGACCTTCACAGTATGTCCAAGCTTGCCTTGAAGTTTGCATGCAACGCTTCAATCTGGCCTGAACCCTTGCAGGCTTAGGAAACCTGATTGCTTGTAGCCACTTGTAATCTGACCATTCGGGTGGTGCCGCTTTGCGCGCATTCCTCTCAAATGCATTCAGGGCCCGTAAGCATCCGCGATGTCACCTCATGTGCTCGTGCAACAAACGTCCCGAGCACTGGGCTCATGCTCCTCCCTTGCAGCTTCACCAAGCCCACCGGGCGTTCAGTCTCAGGAAGCTCCAGCGGGATTGCGACTATGGCAGGTTGAGCACCGGGAAAACGCAACATGGCTCTCGGAAGAAGCGTCAGGTGAGGACCACCGCTCATCAGGCTCAGCCGCAGTTGAAGGGAGGGGGCCACCACAGTAGCGCGGGGCGGCTCGAGACCACGCACCCGAAAGATCTCGGCTCCAAATCGACCGAGCACCGTCTCCGGAGGCGGAAGAACCCAGGGCTGATCGATGAGATCAGCCAGGCTGATTGACTGGCGTCTTGCCCATGGATTGTGTGCTCCCGCCGCCACCACAAGTGGGTCAGCAAACAGCACCTCCATCTCTAGGTCGCTTTCGGCATCAAGCTCCGGCATGCGCGTGAGCGCCACGTCCAGCCGCCGCTCGCGTAGCGCGTCGTAAAGAACGGCTGTGTCGCCAACCATCACCTGAAACCGGATCTTGGGCATCAGGGCCAGAAGTTCGTTGATGATGACGGCCAACACTGGCGTGACGGGCTCGGGAGCGCCGACCCTCAGCTCCCCTTGCGTCGGATCCCGCAGGAACTCGATCTCGGCGAGCCCCTGCCTCAGGTCATCGAACACGGCGGCCCCATGCCTCAGCAGGGCACGCCCGTAGGCGGTCACCTCGACACCTCTCGGCGTCCGGTCGAGCACGGGCACGCCGAGCGTATGCTCCAGATCGGCAATGGCCTTCGAAACGGCAGGCTGTGAGACGGCCAACCGCTCGGCGGCCTTGGCCATGCTCCCGGCCTCCGCGATCACTTGCAGCGTGTGAAGGTCCCGCAGCCGCAATCGCCGGCCGATGCGCTCGTCCCACTGCATGAGGCTCTTCCGAAAAGTTATAGGCCCATTCCAGAATACGAATTCTCTTTATAGCTCAACCAGGCAACACTCACGACATAAATGATGCGGAGGCGGCTATGACCCTGGGCGAGGCTGCGTTTCTGGCGTTCTCGGCGTGTAACTTTCTGCGGCTGGGGTCCTATGTGCCCCAGATCATCCGTGTGGCACGTGACCAGCACGGAGCGTCATGCATCTCGTTCACGTCGTGGTCGATTTTCCTCTTAGCCAACAGCACGACGGCGGCTCATGCGGCGGTCAACCTCGGGGACGGTTTGCTGGCCCTGATCAGCGCAGTGAACGCCATCTGCTGCCTGGCCATCGTCGGTCTCACAGCCTGGAAGCGTGCCGCTCTGAGGTCGGATCTCTGGCCTCGGGTGCTTTCCTGCCTGCCGCGTTACCCATACCGTTGGCCTCGGCGGCAAGCCACCGCCTCATGGTGGGGCCAGCGGCAATCCTAGGGAGGTTCTCATGAAACGGATGCTCGCTCCTATCCTGGCCCTGGTTGCTGGCTTGGTCTCCTCCGGGAGTTCGGCAACGGAAGCGGTCAGGCTTGTCATGCCGTTCGCCGCCGGCTCCGCCACGGACGCTCTCTCCAGGGTCATTGCCGACGAACTTGAGACAGGCCTGGGCCGGGCGGTCGTGGTTGAGAACAGAACCGGCGCGGCCGGACGCGTCGGCGTGCAGGCCGTCAAAAGCGCCACCCCTGACGGAGCCACGCTCCTGTTCACCCCCATTGCTCCCATGGCCGTCTACCAGCACGTCTACCCAGTGCTGGGATACGATCCTGTTCAGGATTTTGAGCCGGTCTCGCAGGTGGCCACATTTGACTTTGCGGTCGCCGTGGGCGCTGACATCCCGGCAGACACTCTGTCCAGCTTGGTAGAATGGCTCAAGGCTCATCCCGAACGGGCCAACTACGGCACGCCGGGGGCCGGCACTCTTCCCCATTTCTTTGCCGTGCTGTTCGGCCGTGAGACAGGTCTGGATCTGCGTCATGTTCCCTACCGGGGGACGTCGGCAGCCATCAACGACCTCCTCGCCGGCCAGCTCCCGATGGTCTTCACCAACACGGGCGAACTGCTGGAACTGCATAAGGCAGGGCGCATTCGGATCCTGGCGACTTCCAGCACCTCACGCTCGCCCTTTCTGCCGGGCGTCCCGACCTTCCAGGAGGCGGGCTACGCGATTGCCGGAGCAGGCTGGCACGGTGTCTTTGCACCCCGTGGCACACCCGCGGACGTTCTTGACCGGTTCAATCAGCTCATTACTGCTGCTTTGCAGAAGGAGCAGGTGAAAGAGCGGATCATCGCTATGGGATTTGAACCGACCGGGACATCCCGTTCACGGCTTGCCGAAATTCTGAACCGGGATGCAGCAATGTGGGCCCCGGCGGTGAAGGCAGCTCGCTTTACACCCGACCAGCAGTGAGAGGACCTGCCAATGCTCCACGACGCAACCCCATGCGATCCTCCGGCCGAGGACAGGCTCATTCTTCTGGGCACGAAGGGTGGGCCACGCCCGAGCCTCCTGCGGTCCAACCCGGCCAATCTGATCCTCTCCGAGGGCTCAGCCTATCTGGTCGACTGCGGTTATGGCACTACACGGCAGCTTCTGTTGGCAGGAGTGCAGCCTCATGAACTCGACGCGATCTTCATCACACATCATCACTCCGATCATACGCTGGAGCTCGGGCCACTGCTCTACCAAGCCTGGGTCGGAGGTCTTCGCCGACCCATTGACGTATTTGGACCGCCCCCGCTCGCGACACTGATCAACGGCTTCTTTGCATCCCTCTGGTTCGAAATCGCCACGCGCATGGAGGATGAGGGACGCTCCGATCCGCGGCAGCTCGTTCGGATCCACGAGATCGATGCAGCGAGTGTTGTGCTGGAAACAGCGAACATCCGGGTGACAGCCGGGCAGGTCCATCACCCTCCCCTACGGCATGCATTTGCGTATCGGTTGGACACCCACCACCGTTCACTCATCCTTTCCGGCGATACGGCCATGTGCCCGGGGCTGGTCGCGTTGGCCCGGAGGGCGGATGTGCTGGTGCATGAGGTCATGCGAGTGGAGAGCCTGCCGAAGTTGGTCGCCGGATTGCCGAATGCCCTCGCGTTATATGCGCACCTGCTGGCCAGTCACACCACCACAGAGCAGGTCGGCGCTGTTGCGGCTCGGGCCGAGGTTGGAACGCTGGTGCTGAACCACTTCGTCCCGGGCGACGATCCTGCGATCACTGAGGAGATGTGGCTCGCCGCACCAAGGAGGGTGTTCGAAGGCACTGTGATCGCGGGCCGCGATTTACTTGCTGTGTAACAGTTGGTCGTCCGCCTTGGGTCACCCACTGACGATCCCCTGTCCTCCAGGAATGTCCGCTGTTCCTTGCTGGAGAAGACCCTCGGCTTACTTCCGAGAAGTGCCAACAGCGGTCCCTCACCGAATCCGAATTGGCTCAATTGCGACGGTATGTAAATACCTGACGTAGGCGGATGGAGACGTTTCCATCTCAGCCCAATACCTTAGCGCATCGACGAACAGGACAAGGTCAGGCGCGGCTGCTCCCGGATTGTATGATGGAGACGATGCCTTCAGCGCGGCGTCCACCATTCGGCAGGCACATAGGCTAGCCCTCCATCAGCCTTGTACGTGAGGCAGAGCAGGATCTGCGTGCGCCAATCCGTAGCGTAACGCATCGTGCAAGCGAGCGGCCGCAACATTTTTGTGGTTCGAACCTCGAATGATGCCGATCTCCAGCTCAGGAATGGGAGGTAGGCCCTCCCTGTCTCCAATGATCTTGAGCGACGGCGGTACGCTGCACAAGGCAAGCCCCGCAACCGCTAACCCGGCCTGGACGATGGCAGTCATCCCTGCCAAGCTCGCGCTTGAATAGGTGCAGCGGTAGCTTCGCTCGGCCTCCGCCAAGGCTGCCAGGATGTTGGTGCGCGCTGTGCAGGTTTGAAAAAGTGCCACGGGAAGGGGATCATTCTCCCACACTGCATGGTGAGGGGACGCAACCCACGCCATGGGCTCCCGCCTCAGTACTTCAACCGGGATATCGTGAGATCGGGTGACGATGGCAATGTCAATCTCGTCTGCGCCGACTGTCCGGGCGAGAGACGTCGAGGGCTCGCACACAAGCTCGACCGTGACGAGTGGAAAGTCGCGGCCGAACTGCTCCAGGATGCTGGGAAGCAGCGATGCTGCATAATCCTCCGGAACGCCAAGCCGTACGGTCCCAGACACTTCGGGCTGCGTAACGCTGGCGAGCGCCTCCTCCGAGAGCTTCAAGAGCCGTCGAGCATAGGCCAGCAAATCAGTCCCTAAACGGTTGGGAACGACCTTTTGGCCTCCTCGAACCAAAAGCTCTTTTCCGACGATCCCTTCAAGTCTTTGAATCTGCATGCTGACGGCTGACTGACTACGCCCAATCCGCAGCCCCGCATTTGAGAAGCTTCCTGTCTCTGCAACGGCGATCAGGGTCCTTAGTAAGTCGAGTTCAAGAGGCTTCGGCATAGCGACATCAGCAAAACGAATGGGGACTATGAAGGCTATTCGTTTGACCGATAACTGTCCATAGGACACGGGTTGGACAACACGCTAGTTGAGCAGGATTTCAAGTATGGGCGACCCCGTTATGTTCGACCGGGCGGCTTTGCGGTTAACGCTGGGCTTGGTGTTGATTGGTACGGTCGGCGCGGCGGTCGTCGCGAGTGGCCTTGACCCAATCACGATCGTCTTTTGGCGCAGCGCAATCGCAACGCTGTTTCTCCTCGTTTGGTGCTTTGCAACGGGCATCCTGCCGGATCGCACTCTCACGCTCCGAAACTTGGCTCTCGGAGCTGTTGCAGGAACCAGTCTGGTAATGAGCTGGGCAGCGTTCTTCGGAGGCATTATGCTGACCTCGATCAGCACTGCCACCATCCTGTTTCACATCCAGCCATTCCTGATCCTGTTGATCAGCGCCGCGATCTGGAAGGAACGGGTTTCGCTTAATCAGACGATTTGGTTGGCCGGCGCTTTCGCTGGAGTTGTCCTCGCCAGCGGCCTCTCATTGTCATCAGGTGAAGTCGATCCCGATTGGCTCTTGGGTATCGGAATTACGCTGGGTGGAGCCTTCTTTTACGCGATCACGGCAATTGCCGGGAAGGGACTGGCAGGCCAGCGTGGGGAAATCACGACGCTGTGCCAGACCGTTGTCGGCATCATCGTCTTTGCCCCCTTCGTCGATTTTTCCCAGGACATCACATTGCCTTCTTGGGGTTGGGTTGCGATGGTCGGCGTTCTGCAAACCGGGGTCGCGTGGGTGCTCATCTATTCGGCCTACCCGTATGTCTCCACACCGGTTCTCGCGGTCCTGAGTTTCGTCAACCCATTGACCGCAATCATGACGGACTGGCTGTTTTTCGATCACCTGCTGGGCTGGCCTCAAGCCCTCGGCATGGTCCTGATCGTGATCGGCACCCTAGGCATCAAGTTGGACTGGCGTTTGGTTCCTGCGCCCCGTGTAAGCCCACCGGCGACCCCATCAGCCAACAGGTGAGCCCCTTAACGCACCGATACTGAGACAACATGCCATAAATGCGGTCCGGAAGCTTCCCTAAGCCGTTGAATGTCACCTCCTAGAAGGTGACCGTGACTTCGTGTTGAGGATCGTAGCAGCCGCCCTCGATGCGTATAGGTGTTTCTAGATCGAACTGCTTAGGCGTATCAACGGAAGCCGCGATTTCAAGACGGATACCCGATGCAGAAGATCAAGCGATCCTGGGAGATCCCGGTCCAAGCACTTGGGGCGACGCTCCTCCACGGAAGCATGGGACCGCTCAAGGCATGAGCCGATACGTGGAGTCCGTAGCTATTCACGGAATGTCCGCTCGGGGTCAGGCAGTGAAGTCCGTTCACTTTTCGGAATGTCTGGTTCCGTGAGGATTGCAGCCCTCGGAGTAGCGTCTCAGATGTGCCTAAGCGCCACGTTCAATGGCTGCCAGAAGAATGAGGTCCCGGTTGGAGCCGGTACTCCTGAGACCATCCTGCCCATTGGGTACTGGGACGCCGACGAAGGAGCAAGGCATGGGCCCACTTCATGCCGGAGGCGGCGCTTTCGAAAGGTTCAAGCCTCGAAGGCCCTTATCTTTCTGGCGCGAACAGAACTGGTGAGCTAGGTTCCCGCCATGACCCAGCCCACCCCTTCTCTCGACCTCACCAGTTGTGATCGGGAGCCCATCCATGTTCCCGGATCCATTCAGCCGCATGGCATCCTTCTCGCGCTCGACCCCGAGACGCTGAGCATTTACCAAGCGGCAGGTGAGACGGAAGGCACTGTCGGACGGGCTGTCGATGGGCTTCCCGGCGAGTATGCCGAGGCGGTTCTCGGCGCACAGGCGGTCCACCTGATCCGCTCCGCGGGCGTACAATCAACGGAGCCCCTCTATCTGGGAAACATCCCTGCCCCTGCCGATCCATCCAGGCATCTGGATGTAACCGCCCACCGGCGCGACGGGATTTTCATCCTGGAACTGGAGCCCAGCACCCCCCATCCCGAGACTGCGGCCCAGACGCTGGCCACCGTGCGCCGGATCAGCGCCGAGCTCGATGCCGCGCCCGACCTGGCCCGGCTCGTCCAGGCTGCCAGCCGGGAGTTCCGGCGCCTCACAGGCTTCGACCGGGTGATGATCTACAGCTTTCTCGACGACGGCTCCGGCGCCGTAGTGGCGGAGGCCAAGGCCGACAGCCTGGATCCGTTCCTCAACCACCGCTATCCTGCCTCGGACATTCCGAAGCAGGCGCGGGCGCTCTACCTTCAGAACCTCATCCGGGTCATTCCGGACGTGGACTACCGGCCAGCTCCGCTCGTCCCACCGCTCAATCCCACAACCGGCAGGCCGCTCGACATGAGCGACTGCTCGCTGCGGAGCGTCTCGCCCATTCACGTACAGTACCTCAAGAACATGGGGGTGGCGGCGTCCATGTCTGTGTCACTTGTCGTGGACGGAGCCCTGTGGGGCCTCATCGCCTGCCATCATGCGGCGCCCAAGCTGGTGCCCTACGAGCTGCGGGAAAGCTGCAAGCATGTGGGGCAGATCCTGAGCCAACAGATCAAGGCACGGGAGGACGCCGAGCGGCACCGGCAGACGGCCCGCCTCAGCGTTGCCCGTGACGAGTTCCTGGAGGGGCTCGCGCGAGCGGGATCCACTGAGAACGGCCTGCTGGATGCTGCTGCCGATCTGAAGAAGCTGATCCCCTCCGATGGGGCTGCGGTTGTGTTCCGGGGCAAGGTGAGCCAAGCAGGCCATGCCCTGTCGGAGGCTCAGACCCGCGAGCTGGCGGACCGGCTGCTCCAATCTGACCTATCCGACCCTTTTGCCACCAACAGCCTTGTGCGGCACCACAGCCCAGCCGAGGCCTATTCGGCGCAGGCGAGCGGATTGCTGGCGACGGTCGTGTCGCACGAGGATCCGCTCGTCCTGCTCTGGTTCCGAGCCGAGCACATCGAGACGATCAACTGGGCAGGCAATCCCCACAAGCCGGCGGAGCCGGGCAAGGGCATGGGCCAGCTCACGCCACGCACCTCGTTCGAGACCTGGAAGGAGACGGTGCGGCACCAGTCCCGGGCCTGGTCGCTGGCCGAAGTTGAAGCGGCCCGCAGGCTGCGGCGCGCTGTGCTGGATCTGCGCCAACAGGCCGCCCTGAAGGAGCTGAATGTGCAGCTCCGGCGAACCCTTGCCGACAGGGAGGTGCTGCTCAGCCAGAAGGACCTGCTGATGCGCGAGGTCAATCACCGCGTCCAGAACAGCCTTCAGCTCGTCAATTCCATGCTCCACCTTCAGGCCCGGCAAACCTCCGACGCGCAGGTCAAGGCGCAGTTCGAGGAGGCAACCCGGCGCATCATGGCGGTGAGCACCGTCCACCAGCACCTGTGGCGGTCGGACCAGATCCAGAGCATCGACTTCGGATCCTACCTGGAGGAGCTGCGGGAGGGGCTGCTGGAGGCTTGGGGTAAGGCGTGGGCCGAGCACATCAAGGTACATGCCGGGCAGGTGCTGGTGCCGACGAACGAGGCCGTTGTTCTGGCGCTGGTGGTCACGGAGCTTCTGACGAATGCGGTGAAATATGCCTATGCGGGTGCGCCGGGCCCGATTGACGTGATCGCCAGAGAGGATGGTCAGAGGGTCCTGCGGGTCACTGTGAAGGACCAGGGCGTCGGCATGCCAGGTGAAGCTGCCCCGAAAAGCGGGCTTGGATCGCGGCTGGTCCGCTCACTGATTGGGCAGCTTGGGGGTGAGCTGGAGGTGAAGAGCCAGTCGCCCGGCACCGCCGTCATCTTGACAGTGCCGTTGGCAGCTAGAGCAACCCGATAGCTGATCTTCCCGTGTCGCTTGGTGCCGACAGATGATCCCCTTGAGCTCGAAACGTCAGTTCAGGGTCAATCTTTCACATTCCGACTGCTTAACGAACGTCCGCTCTTGAGCGCTTAAGTGGACCAAGCGCTTACATCTCAGGAGTGCCATTTGCTGACCTTGGAACATCGTCGAAAGCACAGCAATCACCTACGGCTCATCTCCTCTTGCGGGATAGGTCGGCCAAGAGCGTGCTGCCCGGCGGCTCACAAGGAACAAGATCTGATGGGGTAGACGCCCCCCAACGGCCTCGGTGTGCCAAAGTGGAGGTGTTGAAACACCACTTGAGGGAGGCGTCCATGGGAGAGGTTAGCACAATCGGTTTGGACTTGGCGAAGAACGTGTTCCAGGTTCACGGAGCCGATGCATCGGGAGCGGTCCTGTTCCGCAAGAAGCTGCGGCGACACCAGGTTTTGACATTCTTTGCAGCCCAGCGGCCCTGCACCGTGGCCATGGAGGCCTGCGCCAGCTCGCACCACTGGGCGCGCGAGATCGGCCGGCTCGGTCACGCCGTCCGTCTGATCCCACCCGCTTACGTGAAGCCTTTCGTCAAGCGCCAGAAGAACGACGCGGCGGATGCCGAGGCGATCTGTGAAGCAGCCCAGCGCCCGACCATGCGCTTTGTGGCTCCCAAGAGCGAGCAGGCCCAAGCCGCAGCCATCGTGTTCCGGGCGCGCGATCTTCTCGTGAAGCAGCGGACCCAGATCATCAATGCTCTACGCGGTCATTTGGCGGAGTTCGGGCTCGTCAGGGCCAAAGGGCCGGCTCACGTTCCACAACTCGTGCAGGTTATCGAGGATGGGGCCGAGTCGGTCCCGGAACTCGCCCGACCGATTCTGAAGATGCTGATCGAGACGCTCCATAGCTTGGACGAGCAGATCGCCCGTCTGGATCGCGAGGTCGCCGAAAGGGCCAAGAGAGATGAGACGGCGCGGCGGCTGATGACCATTCCTGGGATTGGCCCGGTCACCGCGGTGGCTCTGACGGCCCTTGCTCCGCCGGCCGAGGCTTTCAGTCGTGGACGGGACTTTGCCGCTTGGGTCGGACTCACGCCCTTGCAGCATTCAACCGGCGGCAAGCAGAAGCTGGGAGCGACCTCGAAGATGGGTGAGCGAACGCTGCGCCGTCTGCTGATCATCGGCGCGAACAGTGTCTTGCTCCGGGTCGCCCGCAACGGTGCTCCCGCAGGGTCGTGGATCGGCCGCATGCTGGCGCGCAAGCCGCCGATGCTGGTGCGGGTGGCCCTCGCCAACAAGATGGCTCGCATCGTCTGGGCGCTGCTGACGAGCGGGGAAGTGTATCGGGCTCCGGCTGTGAGTGCATGAGCGTTCACAGGTGTGAGGCTGTTGGGGCGTAGGAAGGTCGAAGGAGAGGAATGGCGCAACGGTCACCGAGACGGGGTCAGACAAACCAGCTTAGGCACAAGCGCTACGAGCGCGGAGATCTGATTGGGACCTGATCCGCGTACTCCCATTCGGGCCCGCGGCATGGGAACGGCCGCAGACAAGGCCGAACACATGTCCGCATCCGACCTACGCGCTGTACCAAACCCGAAGATTCTTCTTGCGTTACCAGGGGCGTCTACACATGTCCCTGATCATCGCCGCGAGCCCGGTGCGTCATTACTCCCAGCGCATACGGCGACGCCTACCCATCTCTAGTTAGGTTCAGTTCAGCCAAGCGGATCTCTGCCAGAGCCTTGAACGACCCTGTGGGGAACTGCTCAAGGTAGGCCTGGAACATCGCCGGATTGTCGCTCTCCTTGACTGTATCCCAGAAAGCGAGTTCGACGGCAGAGCTCTCCGGCGCAGGTTGCGGTCGCTCCAAAATGTCAGGCTTGGCAAGACGCTCCCGGGCCAGAGGGGCAAAGATCCCATCCGGGTAACGGTCGAGGTAGGCGCTGTACTCCTCGACCGCTCCACTGGCCTGAACCGACTGCCAGAACTCAAGCTCGATTGCATCCTGCGGAACACTCGGGGCGGCTTCGCTCGAGAGGGACACCTCCGGCGCCCCGGCTACCTCCCCAAGTTCGGTCGTAGCATCCGGGTCGAACATGATCCGGAAGGCGCGAACGGAACGGGCAATGTTCTTGACGCTGTGCTCACCGAGATCCTCGAACTCGTACTCGCCCCTATCGCGGATGTGATCCCGCACGCCGCGCGTGATGCACACGCTGCCGGGCTCTGCCAGGGCTTCCAAACGCGAGGCTACATTGACGCCATCGCCGAAGATGGTGCCATCCTTGACCAGAACATCACCAACATTGATGCCGATGCGCAGGTTCATCTGGCGCTCGGCCGGCATTGCGGCATTTGCCTTGTGCAGGGCCTGCTGGATGGCCACCGCACAGTGCACGGCATCGACGACACTGGCAAACTCGGCCAGGACACTGTCGCCGGCTGTGCCGGAAATCTCCCCTCGCCCGGCGATGATCAGATCATCGATGATGGTGCGGTGGGTGGTCAGGGTTGCGAGGGTCGCGTCCTCGTCCTGGTGCATCATGCGGCTGTAGCCTGCCACATCAGCAGCGAGGATGGCAACGAGCTTGCGTTCAAGTGGAGGGGCTTCCAAGGTGGCAAACTCCAGCGACAGAGGTTTGAGCGGCAACAGATGCCCACCGAAGACGCCTCAGGCGCAGCACTGTTCCCATCGAGACTGAGTTGACCCCAAATCAGGCCGCGGACTGATGAGCCACTTGTAAGCTCGTCCTGCAAAGTCCTTCTTTGCGGCAGCCATCGAATTCAGATCGGTGGGCCAGAGACATACACCTCTTCATGCGCAGAAGGGGTTTCTGATCGCGGTTCAGTCTCGTGGGTGAGTATTAGTAGGCCCAGCAGAAATAGCTTCTGAACGACTCCGACTTGCATCTCCCGCAGTTCCATTCCGATCCACGATCATCACTGCTATGCATTACGGAAATCTCGATCACCTCGGCTGTTGGACGTCTGGTTGGTGTGGAACACTAATGTGGCTGGGTTCGTTGTCGGCCATTGGCTGACATTAACACGGGTTAATATCGGCAGTTTCCACCAAAGGACTCCGGAATGGCCATGACTCGAGGAGCGGCTCTTGCCGCTGTTTCCCTCTTTGCTTTGGCAAACGCTCAAGCACTCAGTTCAACCGCACAGGCGCAACAGAGCCAATCTCACCCCTCCCCTACGGCGCCGGCCATGCAGATGGACAGCTCAGCCCTGCAAGGGGCCGCTAAGATGGACGACAGCGGCACCATGAAACGTGCTGATAACGACATGGGCCGTGTCATCGTCAAGCTTCAGGAACTCGGGGCTAAACCTCTTGGCACGCAGTCCGTCGAGGAGACCCGGAACGGCCCAACCCCGGCTGATGCAGTCAAAGCTTTGCTGAAGGACGACGGCAAGGACCCAGATGCGCTTATGGCGCAGATGAAGGTGGCCAAACAGGACATCACCTACTCAGGCCCTTCAGGTGACCTGCCTGCGCGCGTCTACAGGCCAGAAGGGACTCAAGGTGCGCTGCCAGTGGTGGTCTTCTACCATGGTGGTGGATGGGTGATTGCCGACATCAACACCTACGAAGCCTCAGCTATGGCGCTAGCAAAGAAAGCCAATGCAGTTGTGGTGTCTGTGGAGTATCGCCACGCACCGGAGCACAAGTTTCCGGCAGCTCATGAGGACGCGATTGCAGCCTACTCCTGGGTGCTCAAGAACGCGCAGTCCTTTGGTGGTGATCCGACCCGGGTTGCCGTGGCAGGGGAGTCAGCAGGCGGCAATCTTGCTGCCAATGTTGCGATTGCAGCCCGAGAGGGCAAGTTCCAGCAACCTGCCCACATGCTTCTCATCTATCCTGTAGCAGGCACCGACATGACCACCGCCTCCTACAAGGAAAATGAGAATGCGATCCCGCTGAGCAAGCAGGCTATGGAGTGGTTTGCGAAGAACACCGTGCAGTCTGAGGCTGACCTGAAGGACCCGAGGCTGAACCTCGTCCAAGCGAACTTGAAGGATCTGCCGGACGCGACCGTGATCACGGCCGAGATCGACCCGCTGATGACTGAGGGGAAAACCTTATCTGAGAAGTTGAAGGCGGCAGGCTCCAAGGTCACGTACCAGAACTTCGAGGGTGCCACGCATGAGTTCTTTGGAATGGCTCCCGCCGTCGCAGATGCTGATAAAGCGCAAGACCTCGCAGCGCGTGAACTGAGAGAGGCATTCTCAGCCAAGACTACTGGCTCGACAACCCCGCGCTCGGGCGAAAAGAAGCAGTAATGCACGACGCCAGGGGCGGATCGGAAGATTGCGCCCCTGACTTATGCGATGAGAGATGTGTATTTGCGGTCACACAAAGGTTCATCCGATTGGCACATTGTCCCTGATGACGCCGCGGCTCGGGTGGGCTCACCTTCACGATCAATCCGGCCGATCGTGAGCACGTTTTGCGGGGGCTCAGGATGGGGATTATCGGACCTAGTGGTTGAAGTCTGACACTTGTTACCCGAGAAGTAATGCTCGCCTCTGATGCAAAGCGGCTGTTCAAGTGCTTGCAGTGGGTTTGTCGGCGTTGCCACCTGTGCTTTCGAGGATGAGCCGTATCGTCTCCTTGGGCTGATCCCACATCGGGAAATGGCCACACTTGTCGAACCAATGCAGGTTGGCCGTCGGGAACGCCTCCTGCGCGCGGGCTGCTTGGCGCGGCAGACACAGGCGATCCTGGCGGCCCCAGCCGATCACCACCGGGGAACCGGGTGCGGCTGGTCCTTGCTGTTCCGGCCCCTCGGCTAAGTCTCGAACCAGAGCGTCGAAGGTGGGCGTCGCGGCATAGCTCTTCAACTCGGTCGCGACAAGCTCGGGAGCAAGGGCCCACGGTTTTGCCGAGAGCTGCGCCAGGAGAGCCGTCCGCGCCGCGACGTTGCGCGATAGCATGGGCAGGGCAGGCTCGAGACCACGGACCAACCGAATGGATGCTCCGATGGTTGTGCGAAAGAACGTCCGCTCCCACCCGCGCCAGAACCCGCCGGGATTGAGGGCAACCACCGCGCCGACACTCCCACGGCGGGCCAGCTCCAGCACAAGCCGCGCGCCCATCGAGCTGCCAACAACATCGATACCGGAAAGCTCCTGTTCGGCAATGAAGGCATCAACGCTATTGGCGAGGCCTATGAAGGTGCCGCTTTCGACTCCGGCAGGTGTGGCACCGTGGCCGGGCAGATCGATTGCGATCACTTCCCGCTTGTCAGCTAGGGCAAGATGGATGGTGCTCCAGGACCGCCAGCTTCCACCCAGACCATGGATGAGGAGCAGGGGTCGTCCCTGTCCCCGGCGCACAGCATGTATCACTGACAGCCTCCGTCCGCTTCGGCGCGGAGAAGAGAAGGGTTAGAGACGACTGCTTTGGCTGTGGCCACTGGATCGGATCCCTCACGTTTAGAACGGCGCTTGGACGCAAACGCTCTGGCTTGGCTTTTGATGCAGCGTTGTTGGAAAGTTCTCCCAGGATGTAGCGGCAAACGAGGCCAAAACCTGCCCAAATTGCTCGTAAGCGAGACATGGGCGGGATGATTCCGCATACACGCGATCCCGCCCACGAAGACCGATCCGGGTTGGTCGGTAGCAAAGACCGGTGGGTAGCAGGTAAGTGCGTGGACGGCTCCCTCTAGGCACCGACGGCTTCGATGCCTAGCTACCACCTCCGACCCTGGAGGCTGCAATGGCTCAGATGGCATTGGTGGTAGGCGTGAGCGGTATCGTGGGGAGCGCAACCGCGGCGCATCTCGCGGCAGAGGGCTGGGATGTGCTCGGTCTGGCCAGAAGGCCGACCGCGCAGACGGGCGTGACGCCGATTGCCGCCGACCTCCAGGATGAAGCCTCGCTCGCCGCAACTCTCGCTGAGGTCAAGCCGGAGGCCGTGTTCATCACGACCTGGTCGCGGCAGGCGACGGAAGCGGAGAACATCCGCATCAACGCGGCAATGGTGCGCAACCTCTTGGATGGGCTGCGTCCCGCGGGCTCCGTTCGCCATGTCGCGCTGGTCACAGGGCTCAAGCACTACCTCGGCCCTTTCGAGGCCTATGGCAAGGGCACGCTCCCGCAGACCCCGTTCCGGGAAGACCAAGGTCGGCTCGACATCGAGAACTTCTATTATGCGCAGGAGGACGAGGTGTTCGCCGCGGCAAAGCGCGACGGCTTCACCTGGAGCATCCATCGCCCGCACACCGTCATCGGCAAGGCGGTCGGCAACGCCATGAACATGGGAACGACGCTAGCGGTGTATGCCACGCTGTGCCGCGAGACGGGACGTCCCTTCCGCTTTCCTGGGTCGGCGGCACAGTGGAACGGATTGACGGACATGACCGATGCCCGGCAGCTCGCCAAGCATCTCCTGTGGGCTGCGACCACCCCGGCTGCCTTTGATCAAGCGTTCAACGTGGTCAATGGCGATGTTTTCCGCTGGAGCTGGATGTGGGGCCGCCTTGCCGAGTGGTTCGGCCTCGAGCCCGCACCCTTCGACGGATCTGCCCTGCCGCTGGAAGCGCAGATGAAGGAGGACGCTCCCACATGGCGTTACATTGCCGAGCGGGAGGGCTTGGTCGAGCCGGACCTTGGTCGTCTCGCATCCCCTTGGCACACGGATGCCGATCTGGGACGGCCGATCGAGGTGGTGACCGACATGTCGAAGAGCCGTCGTCTTGGCTTTGCCGCGTACCAGCCGACCGATGATGCCTTCTTCGATCTGTTTGCGGAACTCCGAGCCGACCGACTGATCCCCTGATCCATACGGGGCCGTCTCGTGGCATTTGCTACACAAAACGCCGACAGAAGGCGGGGTCATGCGGTGGGAACGTCCGCACTGGGTCTGGCAGTGAAGTTCGCTCACTGACAGGAAAGTCCGATGTTTTTGTCCGAAGCGGAAGTCCGGTTTCCGACCGCCTCGTGCCAATTTCGGGCACTTCTCTCCCACGGACAATAATCTTGACGGGACCTCCAAATCGGCAGAGAACGCCCTATCTGTAGATGTTCGCTCTGGGTTTAACGACGATGATCCCTCATCGCGGATAGACCCGTGTTTCTGCCGAGGCGCCGGAGTTATCGCCCGGTGTGCCATCGCGAGAGATGGTTGGCGAAAAGGAAGATGAACTCCGATGACGGTTGCCGCTCTTCCCTCCAGCAGTTCCTTGCTCCGATCCAGCTTTCAGGACCTCGCCACCGTCAGTCAAGCCATCCTGGATGCCATGCCCACCGCCCTGTATGTCTGCTCGGCAGATGGGGCGATCCTGCGCTACAATCGATTGGCCGCTGAGCTGTGGGGTCGCAAGCCCAGCCTGGGTGAGACTGACGAACGTTACTGCGGGTCCTTTCGCCTTTATTACCTGGACGGGCGCCCGCTTGCTCATGCCGACACCCCAATGGCGCAGGTCCTGCGCACTGGAGAGCCCGCGTACGGGCTCGAGGTCCTGATCGAGCGGCCGGATGGGAGCCACCGCACCGTGCTGGTACAGATCGAGCCGTTGCTGGACGATCAGGGCAGTATCCTTGGCGCGATCAACTGCTTCCAGGACATCTCCGACCGCAAAGCCCTGGAGCTCGAACTCCGTAAGAGCCGGCAGGATCTTGAGGATTTCTTCGAGAACGGCGCCGTGGGGCTCCACTTGGTGGCCGCGGATGGCACCATCCTGCGGGCTAACCGGGCTGAACTTGACCTTCTCGGCTATACGGCGGACGAGTATATCGGCCAGCCAATTGCTGCCTTCCATGCCGATGCCCCCGTAATCCGGGACATTCTCCAGCGCCTCTCCCGGGGCGAGACACTGGACCGGTATCCAGCGCGCCTGAAGGCCAAGGACGGCTCGATCCGGCATGTTCTGATCACGTCCAATGTGCACTTCCGCAATGGTGACTTCCACAACACCCGTTGCTTTACAGTTGACGTGACCGACCAGCATCGCGCCGACGAGGCCCTGCGAGAGAGCCAGCAGCGGCTGGCCGTGACCTACGAGAAGGCTCCTATCGGTATCGCCGAGATGGACCCAGCCGGGCGCTTCGTTCGTGTCAACGCAGCTCTCTCGGCCATCATCGGCTACGCTCCCGAGGAGCTTGTAGGTCGATCCTTCGTCGAGCTGACCCACCCTGAGGACAGGGACGACGATGCCGAGCAGTACGCGCGCCAAGTGCGAGGCGAGATCGCTCACTACTCGATGCAGAAGCGCTTCCTGCGCCGGGACGGTGGGGTCGTCTTCGTGAATGTCCTCAGCTCGTCCGTGCTCGACCAGCAGGGCCGGTTCCGCTACGGCGTTCGCGTGGTTCAGGACGTGACGGAGCGGCTACACGCAGAGGAGCGGCTGCGCGAGAACGAGCGTCACGTTCGTGAGCTCCTGGAGGCGCTGCCGGCCGCGATCTACACCACCGATCCCGCAGGCCGAATCACCTACTACAACCAGGCCGCGGTCGATTTCTCCGGGAGGAGGCCCATCCTCGGCAGTGATGAGTGGTGTGTGACCTGGCGCCTCTTCATGCCGGACGGCACCCCGCTGCCGCACGATCAGTGTCCCATGGCAGTCGCCTTGAAGGAGGGGCGCGCTGTTCGTGGTGCAGAAGCAATTGCCGAGCGTCCGGACGGCACCCGCGTTCCGTTCATCCCATTTCCGACGCCGCTGCGGGATGCTTCGGGCAGGCTCATCGGCGCGATCAACATGCTGGTCGACATCACGGAGCGCAAGCAGGCGGAAGAGCATCAGCGGGTGCTGATCGACGAGCTGAACCACCGGGTCAAGAACACGTTGGCCACCGTGCAGTCGATTGCCACCCAGACCATCCGCACTTCACCTGCCATCGAGACCTTCTCTGAGAATTTTGAGTCTCGCCTCCTGTCCCTGAGCAAGGCCCATGAGCTGCTGACACGTCAGGCGTGGACAGGTGTCAACCTGCGCGACATCATCTGCCAGGAACTGGAGCCCTACGACGATGGCTCCACCACGCGTGTTCGGCTGGAGGGCACGGATCTTACCCTGGAGCCTCGGGTCGGCCTTGCCCTCAGCCTCGTCCTGCACGAGCTGACTACCAACGCCGCCAAGTACGGTTCGCTGTCCGCCGAGCAGGGTCTCGTTACCGTTTGCTGGAGCGCTTCAGGATCTGGCGCTTCTGAAGTTCTTCGGATCAACTGGATCGAAAGTGACGGACCCGCAGTGACCCCGCCGACCAAGCGCAGCTTCGGCACCCGCCTGATCGAGCGCAGCATGACCAAGGATCTTCAAGGCAAGGCTCGGCTCGATTTTGATCCCGCGGGCCTGCGTTGCATTCTTGAGCTGCCGCTCCATCAGCTCTGAGGCGCTCGACGGCCGTGTTCCACCCGACCTTCGCCGGGGAAGGTGTGGTGCGTTCGGACGACATCCTCAGGGACCCGCGCTACGGCAAGAACGAGCCTCACTACGGCATGCCGAAAGACCACCTCCCGGTGAGGAGCTATCTGGCAGTGCCGGTGGTGTCGCGATCCGGGGAGGTTTTAGGCGGGCTCTTCTTCGGCCATGAGGCCCCTGGGGTCTTCACGGACGAGCACGAGACCCTGCTGACCGGCATCGCCGGCCAGGCGGCGATTGCCATCGACAACGCCCGCCTGTTCCAGGCCGCACAGTACGAGCTCGCCGAGCGCAGGCGGGCCGAGGAGGCGCTGCGGGATCTCAACCACACACTGGAAGCGCGTGTGGCGGAACGCACCGCCGAGCGCGACCGGGTCTGGAAGAACTCCCGCGACCTGCTTGTGGTGATTGGGGCGGACGGGATCTTCAGGGCCGTAAACCCAGCTTGGACCGAGATCCTGGGCCATGCGCCCGACGAGGTCGTCGGGCGTTCGTTCCTGGACTTCATATGGCCCGAGGATGCCGCCCGCAGTCAGGGCGCCTTGGATGACGCGGTGGCAAGCCGAGATCTGACGAACTTTGAGGACCGCTACACGCACCGGGACGGCACGCCGCGCTGGATCTCCTGGCACACCTCGGCGGACGGCAACCTCGTCTACGCCTATGGCCGCGATATCACGGCCGAGAAGCAGCAGGAAGAGGCGCTGCGGCAGACGGAAGAGGCCCTGCGGCAGGCGCAGAAGATGGAGGCGGTGGGTCAGCTCACCGGCGGCATCGCGCACGACTTCAACAATCTTCTCACTGGCATTGTTGGCTCGCTCGACCTCATGCAGATGCGGATCACCCAAGGTCGCACAGACGCCCTGGAACGCTATGCCAAGGCCGCCATGAGCTCAGCCCAGCGTGCCGCCGCACTGACCCACCGCCTGCTCGCCTTCGCGCGGCGCCAGCCACTCCAGCCCAAGACGGTGGAGGTGAACAAGCTCGTAGTTTCGATGGAGGATCTGCTCCGGCGCACCCTCGGCGAGGCCATCCAGATGGAGTTTGTCACAGCGGGTGGGCTCTGGCTGACACGCTGCGACCCGCATCAGCTTGAGAGCGCCATTCTCAACCTTGCCATCAACGCCCGCGACGCCATGCCAGACGGCGGTAGGCTGATCATCGAAACCTGCAACACGCATCTCGACCGCGCCTATGCGGTGCTGCACCCAGGAGTGCGCCCGGGCCAGTACGTCTGCGTTGCGGTCACCGACACCGGCACCGGCATGCCGCCCGATGTGATTGAGCACGCGTTCGAGCCGTTCTTCACCACCAAGCCACTTGGGAAGGGTACGGGACTGGGCCTGTCGATGATCTACGGCTTTGCGCAGCAGCCAGAGGGTCATGCCCGGATCTATTCTGAGGTCGGCCACGGCACCACGATCAAGATCTATCTTCCGCGCTTCAACGGCGCGGTTGAGGAGGAAATAGAAGCAGGCGGGCTGATCGACGCCCACCGTGCTGCCGGGGAGACGGTGCTCGTCGTGGAGGATGAGCCGGTGGTGCGCGATCTGATTGTCGAGGTTCTCAAGGACCTTGGCTATCGCGCCTTGGAGGCGACGGATGGCCCCTCTGGCCTCAAGATCCTCCAGTCGCGCCAGCGCATCGATCTTCTGGTGACGGATGTCGGGCTGCCGGGGATGAACGGCCGCCAACTTGCTGACCAGGGCCGGGACCATCGTCCTGACCTCAAGGTGCTGTTCATTACTGGCTATGCGGAGAACGCGGCGGTGGCGAGCGGCTTCCTTGATCACGGCATGGAGATGATCACCAAGCCCTTTGCGGTTGAGGCCCTGGCCGCACGGATCCGCGACATGATCGAGCAGTGACCGATAGCACAGGCCGGAGGGCCGCCAGCGGCCTCCGCGTTCCGACGGTGGCCAGCTCTGATGGCTGTGCGCTTGCGCATGATCCGCCGCAGATGATTCCACGCGGAGCTTACACGCTTCACTTGGACTCAGTGATACTCAGGAAGGACCGCTTCGGGTCAGACTTTCACCTTCCGGCCGATCAACGAACGTCGGCTCTTGAGTCCTCAAGCGGACCAAACGTTTATGTCTCAGGAGTGCCAATCTCGGCCGTTAAGCGTGGGCGTGACATGATCTGCTCACTCCCGCATTCTCGAAGCTCGGCTTGGACTTTGGACACTGAGATGCCTTCCATCTCCTTGCAGACCTTGCAGCGTACCCCTACAAGGGTAAGAACTTTTCTTATCGGGCCGTCCTGCCATGCCTTCAAAGTCGATCATTACCGCCTCATTGACCCCGGAACTCACAGCCATGATTGCCGCGAAGGTGGCGGCTGGACGCTATCGGAGCGCCAGTGAAGTGGTGCGGGCCGCCCTGCGGCTCCTGGACGATCACGAGCGTCGGAACGAGAGCAGGAGCAGAACACCTGCCGCAAGGTCGCGCGATGCCGCGTGAACCCTCGACGAAGCAAGGACGGGCCAAAAGCAACCGCGTCGGGGCGTCACGCGAGCAGAGCTTCGACATCTTGGAAAGTGTTGCCGACGCCTTCTTCGCCGTCGATCACCACTGGCGCTTTACCTACGTCAACCGGGCCGCGGCAGAACGATGGAACCGCAGTCGCGACGACCTGATCGGCAAGGACTTTGTCGAGCAGTTTCCGCAAGCAGCCGACTCTGAACCTTGGAAGGCGTTTCTGAAGGCCATGCAGGAGCGTCAGCCCACACGCTTGGAGGTGGTGTCTCCGGTTGTGCATCAGTGGGTGGACTTGAGCATCTCCCCAACCCGCGATGGCGGGCTATCCGTTTACTTCCGCGACATCAGTGCACGCAAGCGTGTTGAAGAGGTCGAGGGATGGCTCGCTGCGATCATCGAGTCGTCGGATGACGCCATCGTCAGCAAGAACCTTGAGAGCATCGTCACAAGCTGGAACACGGGGGCGGAACGGCTCTTCGGCTACAAGGCCGAGGAGATCATTGGCAGGCCCATTACGCTTCTGTTCCCTGAGGACCGGCAGGATGAGGAGGAGAGGATCCTCGCCCGCATCCGCCGGGGTGAGCGCGTCGAGCATTTCGAGAGCACCCGCCAACGCAAGGACGGCAGTCTGGTTGAGGTTTCCCTGACGATCTCCCCGATCAAGGATGCCCAAGGCAGGATCGTGGGTGCATCGAAGATTGCCCGCGACATCACCAGGCACAAGGAGGCCGAGCGTCTACAACGCCTACTGGTGCATGAACTGAACCATCGCGTGAAGAACATTCTTGCAACGGTGCAGGCTGTTGCCCGGCAAACCTTCAACTCCCGACAATCAGGCGACACAGTGCGTCAGACCTTCGAGGCACGCCTTCTCGCTCTGTCCAAGGCCCACGACCTGCTCACACGGGAGAACTGGGATAGAGCCAGCCTGTCGCAAGTTGTTGCTGAGGTCCTCTCACCGTACCACCGTGACCGTTTCGAAACCGGCGGGCCGGATGTGCGCTTGACCCCGAAGATGGCCCTGGCCCTGACCTTGGCGCTGCACGAGTTGGCGACCAATGCGGCGAAGTATGGCGCGCTCTCGGCTCCGTCAGGCCGGATCGCAATCACCTGGCGGGTTCAGGCCGACGATCCGCCGCATCTGATCCTTCGCTGGCAAGAGCGTGGCGGCCCGCTGGTTTCACCACCCGAGCAGAAGGGTTTCGGGTCACGCCTGATTGAGCGCAGCCTGGCGCTGGAGCTCGGAGGTGACGTCAAGATCACCTATGACCTCGCCGGGGTGGTCTGTGAGGTGAAGGCGCCCTTGGTGGACGAGCGGGACGAACATGTGGGCAAGGCTGCGTAACCCGGCGCAGGACTGCCATTGGCAGCGGGTTCCACGGCATTGATCGAGTGCAATTCTGGTGGTGCAAGACTATCGCTGCTATAGGCTTGTCGGTCCGATCCTGCGCTCCGCCTCTGGTGGGGCTCCTTCCTTTGGACAGCATCTTCGAGGAGCTTAAGCTGTGCCCCATGAGCTGCCCCGCGTCGAGACGGGTGTCGAAGGACTTGATGCGGTGCTGCGCGGCGGCCTGGTCGCCGGCACGTCCTACATCATCCAGGGTCACCCGGGTGCCGGCAAGACAATCCTGTCCAATCAGATCGCCTTCCATCACGCCGCCTCCGGTCAGCATGTCCTGTACGTGACCCTCTTGGCTGAGTCCCACGAGCGCCTGTTCGAGAACCTCTCGACCCTGACGTTCTTCGATCCCTCCAAACTCGGCAATGGCATCAACTATGTGAGCGCCTTCACGACCTTGCGCGATGAAGGGCTCACTGCCGTCGTCAAGCTCCTGCGTCAGGAGATCGGGCGCACGAAGTCGACCCTGCTCATCCTCGACGGCCTGCTCAACGCCCGTGAGAAGGCCGAGAGCAACCTGGACGTGAAAACCTTCATCGCCGAGTTGCAGGGTCATGCGGCCTTTGCCGGCTGCACCGTTCTCTTTCTCACCAGCTCCCGAGTAGATGAGTCCAGCCCCGAGCACACGATGGTCGATGGCGTGATCCAGCTCAAGGACGAGATCTTCGGTGTGCGCTCGGCACGGCGCCTCCAGGTGCGCAAGTCCCGTGGGGTGAAGGCCATGCATGGGTACCATCAGTTCGAGATCCTAGACCGGGGTGTGGTGGTCTACCCGCGGCTCGAAGCCGTTCTCGGACAGCCCTCGATGCCGGACAGCCCCACCACGGCCCGGACCACGTCAGGCGTGGCAGAACTTGATAAGATGATGGGTGGCGGCCTGCAACAGGGCTCCAGCACGCTGGTGATTGGCGCCTCCGGCACAGGAAAGACCACCCTGGGGCTGCACTTCTTGGCTCAGGCCTCTCCAGAGGAGCCGACGCTTCACTTCGGGTTCTATGAGACGCCGGAGCGCCTGAAGCTCAAGGCACGTACTCTCGGGCTTGATCTTGACCCGCTGCTCGCCTCTGGAGCCTTGGAGATCCTGTGGCAGCCCTCGACGGAAAACCTGCTGGATGGACTTGCGCACAAGCTTCTGGAAGCAGTACGCCGCCGTGGGGTGAAGCGGTTATTCATCGACGGGTTTGGCGGGTTTGAGCGAGCTGCACTTCATCCCCCACGGCTGGTGGAGTTCTTCACTGCGCTCACCAACGAGTTGCGGGCTCTGAACGTCACGGCCGTTGGCACCCGGGAGCTGACCGATCTGTTCAGCCGCCAGATCCTGGCTCCGATGCCTGAGATCTCCAGCGTGACCGACAACCTGATCACTTTGCGCTTTGTCGACCAGCATTCGCGGCTGCGCCGTCTGCTGTCGATCCAGAAGGTACGGGACAGTGCCTTCGACCCTTCCATTCGGGAACTGGCCATCAGCAGCCAGGGCATCAGCCTTCCGGAGACGTTCGAGGGCGCGGAGCATGCGCTGGAAGGCACGCCCCGGCTGGACGGCCGGACCCGTTCTTGAGACGGCACGTTGTCTGAAGCGGGAGCAGGACCGGGGAATGACGACGATCCTAGTTGTTGATGACGAGTTTCTGATCACGGACATTCTCGTTGATGCTCTGGAGGAGGAAGGATTCCGGGTGCTGACCGCCTCGAACGGCCGCAAGGCCCTGGAGCTGCTGGACAAGGAGGTGCCGGCGCTGGTGGTCACCGACTTCATGATGCCGCTGATGAACGGGCTGGAGCTGGCGCAGGTGATCAAGTCCAATCCGGATTGGGCCCGGATCCCAATCATCCTGCTGAGCGGGGCCCAAGGAGCGATTGCCCGTAGCCGTCCGGAGCTGTTCGCGGCTGTCTACGACAAGCCGTTCAGGATCGAGAACGTCCTTACGGCGGTGGTAGAGGCAGTTAGTGCGCAGAGACGGTCATAGAATCTCCTGTTCAGCACGTGCCGCG
Source organism: Microvirga aerilata (assembly GCF_016743775.1). Taxonomy (GTDB): domain Bacteria; phylum Pseudomonadota; class Alphaproteobacteria; order Rhizobiales; family Beijerinckiaceae; genus Microvirga; species Microvirga aerilata. The sequence goes on from NZ_JAEQMY010000020.1 coordinate 26,541, forward strand.
CCTAACCGAACACCGAGCTGAAGGCTTGCCACTGAAGCAAATGTCTGCTCCGGGTCAAGCTCGGCAGTCCCGTGAGCCTGAAAGAAGGTCCGCTCATCTCAGCAGTGCGGAGATACGGCCAAGGTCAGCTCCGTGCCGATACTGTTGAAAAAGTCTGCAACTGCCGTTTTTCGTGTCGGCAACATACAGGATGTTGAGTCTTACTTGGCACGCTGACGCCAGTAATAGATCGACCAAGCAGTGCTCGGGAGTTTTTCAACAAAATCTGCCAGGAGGCGACATTCTGGCCTCACACCCGGAACTTCGTGGAATCCGTTTCAGGGAATGGAGTGATCTCAACTCTTCAAGCTCTGCAAAGCCTCTCCCACGCGACTGCGGGCCTCTTGAGGCAACGGCAGGATCGGGCGCGGCGGCTCGATCCTAGCGAGACCGAGAAGGTCTGCCATCACGTACATCACCCGAAAGCTGCCGAACGTCCTGAACAGATCCCAGAGCGGCTGAAAGGCATCGTTAATGCGGGCGGCTTCCGAACCGTCGCCCGCTTGCGCCGCGCGTGCGAGAGCCATAGCCGGAGCGGGCAGCAGGCCTGCAACCACGCTGTACCAGGCGTCACAGCCAGCCAGCAGGGCGTCGGTGGCACCCCAATCGCCGCTGTAGCCAATGGCGAAGCCGCCAGGAGTCATCTCCCGCAGCCGCTCCATCTCGCCGCTGAAATCACCATTCGCCGGAAGCGGCATCTTCACCGCCGCCACGTTCGGGAGCTTCGCCAGTCTGGCGATCATGTCATCGCTGAAGGTGAATTTTGTGGTGCTTGGATTGTTGTAGATGCACAGGGGCAGCCCGCCCGTCTCGGCCACGGCCGAGAAGTGCTGGAACACCTCCTCGTCGGTCAGGGGCGTATAGGACATCGGGGCGAGCAGCAGGCCATCAGCCCCTGCTGCCTTGGCGTCACGGGCGAGTGTCTCGGCCTCGTCGGTGCGCAGCGCACCCACGCCCACGATGATCGGGATCTTGCCACCCACGCATTCCACCGCTACCCGGACCGCATGCTGGCGTGCCTCCCGGCTCAGGTAGGCATAGCCGCCAGTGCTCCCGAGCAGGCCGATGGAATCCGCCCCTGCCGCCTGGATGCGCTCGAGGAAGCGGCCCAGCACATCGGCTTGCAGATGCCCTGCGGCATCGGTCGGCGTCAGCGGAAAGGCTGAAAGGCCGCTGAACAGTCTCAGGGTTTCTTGTGTGGTCATCATGTGCGGGCCAGAAGCAGGCGCAGTCCTGCAAAACCGAAGACAATGGAGAGGGCGCCCTCGATCCAGCGGCGGGCGCGGCGGTACAGGCGCACCATCGGCGTGGTCGAGAACAGGACGGCATAGCCGCAAAAGATCGTCACGCTCAGCACGGCGCATCCGCCGAGGGTCGCGGCAACGCCCTGCCAGGATGCATCGGTGCCGAGGCCAAGCGTCACCAGGGCGATCCATGCGAGCACGGACTTCGGGTTGCCGAGGTGCATCAACAGCCCCTGCCTGTACAGCGCCGTCCGCGATGAAGCGGGCGTAGGTGCTCCTGCCGTGGCTCGCTCTTCCGAGATCAAGGCGGCTCGTCCGGCCCTGAAGGCGAGAAACAAGAGGTAGAGGCCGCCGAAGATCTTGAGGGCGGTCAGCACCTCGGCATAGCGGGTGAGGAGGACGGAGATCCCCGTTGCCGCCATCATGCCCCAGAACATGGAACCGGTGACGACCCCCGCGGCCAGCGTGAGTGCCGCCTGGCGGCCTTGCTGCATTGCGACGCCCATGATGCGCATGTTGCTGGGGCCAGGGCTGCCCGCCGCGATGACATACGTGGCGTAGACCAGCAGGAGGTGTTGAAGTTCGGCAGTCACTGTTTGCATACCTTCAGATCCGGCACGATCACGGCTATCAGGTCGAAGGGCGTCCGGCCAAGGCAAGGCCGATGCCGAGCGCGACCATTGCGGCTCCCGACCCCTCCCGCAGGCGGCGGATCAGAGTGGGCCGTGCCGTGGCCCCTGCCCGGATGCCACCCGCCGCAAAGGCCACCACGACGTCGGCGAGGGTGTTGAGGGCAACGGAGACGAAGCCGAGGACGGCGAATTGCAGGGCCACGTTGCCGGCAGCCGGGTCCACGAACTGCGGCACGAAGGCCAGGAAGAAGGCGGCTGTCTTCGGGTTCAGGGCCTCCACCAGCACCCCTTCCCGGAAAGCCCAGCGTGCGCCGACAGGTGGTGCCGCCGTCCCGCCCGCCAAGGTCGCCAGCGCATCCCGGCGTGCGGCCTGGAAGGTCCGCCAGCCGATCCAGACCAGATAGGCCGCGCCCAACAGCTTCAGGACCGTGAACAGGTCCGCGCTCGCCAGCACGATGGCAGAGACACCCAAGCTCCCGGCGAGGACGTGGACCATGCCGCCCAGTCCCGTACCGAAGCTGGAGGCGATGCCCTCGGCACGGCCGCCCGCGAGCGTGCGGGCGGCGACATAGAAGATGCCAGGGCCAGGCGTAATGGCGAGAGCAAAGGCTGCGGCGAAGAACAAGGCAAGTTGGGTAAGTTCGGGCATAGGCACTTTCCGGCGTGTTTGAGGTACAGCGCCCAACATGAGACGCTGGTAGGGGTCGACGTACGTTAGGAGACCTCCTAGGATTAGGAAAGTTAAAGTTTCTCACTCCAATTCAGTTTCTCTAACTCATGCTCGATTATGCTCACCTCGCCGCCCTCGCGGCCGTCGTCCGCACCGGCAGCTTCGAGCGGGCGGCTCAGCAGCTCAACGTCACGCCCTCGGCCGTCTCCCAGAGGATCAAGCTGCTGGAGGAGCGGGTGGGAACTGTGCTCGTGGTCCGGGGGCAGCCCTGCACGCCGACCGGGGTGGGCCAGCGCCTGTGCCAGCATGTGGAGCAGGTTGCCCTGCTGGAAAGCTCCTTGCAGGGAAGCTTGCCGAGCCTCCAGGCCGAAAGGCAGCCTACGACCCTGAGGATTGCCGTGAATGCAGACAGTCTTGCGACCTGGTTGATCAAAGCCATAGCGAGGACCGAAGGGTACCTGTTCGACCTGGTGCTGGACGATGAGGACCACAGCGCAGGCTGGCTACGGCGCGGCGAGGTCGTGGCGGCCGTGACGGGGAACAGCACACCGATCCAGGGCTGTGACTGCCATCCTCTCGGAGCCCTGCGCTATGTTGCGACCGCAAGCCCGGAGTATTGCGCCCGGTGGTTTTCCGGTGGCTTCAGCGAGGCTGCGGCCGCTCAGGCGCCATGTCTGATCTTCAACCAGAAGGATCGGCTCCAGGCCGAATGGCTTCGGCAGGTACTCGGAACTGATGTTCATCCGCCCCTGCACTGGCTCCCCTCTTCGCAGGCTTTTGTGGATGCGGCCCTGGCCGGCATCGGCTGGGGCATGAACCCGGAGCCGCTCGTGGCCGACCACCTGCGCGCCGGGAGGCTGGCTGCTCTCAGGCTGGACAAACCTTTGGATGTCCCCTTGTTCTGGCAGCAGAGCCGCATTGTGAGCCCCATGCTGAACCAGATGACCCGTGCTGTCCTGCACGAGGCCAAGTCGGTGCTCGTGCAGGATCCATGACGTCCGCGACATCGCCTCCGAAGGCTGCGACAATTCCGTGAATTGTAGCGATGCTGGGGCTGGCACTCCCCATTTCGATCTTTGCCAGCATGCCACCGCTGATCTCTTGCGTTCAAGAAAGCTCGTCAAACATCAGTCCGTTCTGGTGACGAAACATCTTGGTTTCCTGAGACACGGTTGCGCTGACGTGTTCGACATCAGCGCCCGCCACGGCCGATGTGTTGACCTCCCTCACCGCGCTCGATACTTCCATCGAAACTGGCCAATGGAATTGAGTGGTATGTTCGACACTCCAGTCATCACCGAACAGATAAGGGCAATCGCCCCCGATTTTCGGGCAATGAGCATTCACGTCGACGCCAAGGCGGCGGCGGAAGGAAGCCTTGATCCAGGCTTTCTGGCGGATGCTTGCGATCTTGTCTCGGCAGGAGGGCCATCATGGGCTGACGCCCATCTGGCAAGCTGGTCGGAAGCCTACCAGCGTTTCGGCGCAAAGCCCAACCGAACGCCCTGCTCTGCTCAGGCCTTGAGAAAACGGGTCGTGAAGGACGGTCGGATTCCTGCGATCAACCCTGTCGTGGATCTCTATAATGCCATCAGCCTCCGCTATGCCCTCCCTGTCGGCGGGGAAAACTTCGATGCGTATGTCGGAAGACCGCATCTGATCATCGCCGACGGAACCGAAGTCTTCGACACGGTCATGAATGGGGAAGCCGTCGTAGAGAACCCGGCCCCGGGAGAGGTCATCTGGCGGGACGATCTAGGCGTCACGTGCAGGAGATGGAATTGGCGTCAAGGCACGCGCACGCGGCTGGAGGCTGCGACGGGCCGCATGTGGTTCATACTGGAAACCTTGGGAACCATGCCGGAGGATGCGCTTGAGGAAGCGGGCGAAGTGCTCGTTGAGGGCTTGTCGCGCCTCATGCCAGGTTGCGCCATCCTGAAACAGAAGATCTCCCTCGCCGGGCCCTGAACTTCTGGACGCGTGCGAACGAGACCTCAGCTCATCTCACATGAGCCTCTGCACTTGCTATCATGCGTCCTCCGAACCCGCGCCGTTCTCGGCCAGTCGGTCCGAAAGCCAGCGGCCGGCTGGACCCAGGGCCTTGGTCCGGAGATGGGCCACGCTGAGGGGAAGGTCGGGAGGCTGCTCCGCCGCGCTGGCTGCATCGAGTGTCAGCGCCACGAGCCGCCCCGCCTGGAGGTCCTCGGCCACGAGATGGCGGGGCATGCTGCTCCAGCCGGTCCCCGCAAGGAGCAGGTGGTGACGCAGGCGCAGGTCGTTCACCCGCCAGCGGTTGACGGCAAGGGCACCGTAGTCCTTGGCGCCGCTCACCTCCAGCCCAGACGATAGCAGTATCTGCGTATGGTCCCTGAGGTCCTCCATCCGGATCGGGCCGGCCATGCGGGCCAGGGGATGGTCGGAGGCGCCCCCTCCGGAAAACGGCGAAGCGCTGCAAGCCGAGGAATGACGTTGTCGCCTGCCTTGACCACGTCGGCCATATCCCCGACCAACTCAGGGAGCGGCACCTGAGCGCTGTCGACAGACTGCGCACTTCTCAGGGGCCGCTTTGGGTCTTGGTTGTGTAAAAACGCCGACGCGTCGCCCGGTCGAGCAATTTTATGTCTTGCAAGTCGGAATTGACTGGCGATTCCTCGGTATATGGAGCTGAAATTGTACAGATAGTTCGTCGAGATCGGACCTGTTCGCGTTTTTACACAGGCTGGGTCAGGAAGTGAAGTTCACTCACTTTTTGGAAGGTCTGGTTACGTGAGGATTGCTGCCTTCGAGCTAGTGTTTCAGGTGTGCCGTTCTCGGGCCTTTGCCGAGGCGGCCCTCACTCCGCGGCGACGCCGATCATGGTGCAGTACAGGCAGACCTGCCTCAAATTGGACGTAGCAGCGCCACCGGTTCGAAAGCCGATTGCCATAAGGGTCTGTCTCATCGGCCTCCGCTGGTGGCTCGTTGTCGAGATTTTCCCCGGGTTATCCCCGGGGCTCGCAGCCGGCGGCATGCATCTCCCATGCTGAAATCGAGGCCCTTGTCCGCACCGTCCAAAATCAATCCAAGCTCGCTGCGGCGAGTAGCGTGAATCCCTCGCTGTGAGCAATTGATAGAACTTGATCCTGCTCATGTACCGTCCTCAAGAGGAATGAGCACGTCCTCTCAATCTGATCAGAGTATCTGTCAACAATTCCAAACCATGTGTCCCCGGCGCGAGTAAACAGACGTTTTCCGGATCTGTGCACATACAGGCCAACTCACCCCTTATTGGGCAGGTTTGACTCTCATGACAATAACCAACAAGCTTTTGCCCATCATTGATATGGCGGTTGACCAAACGTCGCGAGCTCGATGACTGTGCAACATGCCACTTCAGTGATGCCAAGCTGGGAGCAAATCCGCTCCTGATCCAGACCTGCCCCTGCGGCGGCGACCGCGGGACAACCTGAGACACACCGATGAGTATTCCATCCACTGCCGCTGACAGCGGCGGCAATAGTATTCCTTTGGCCAAACTCCATACTGAGAGCAGCCCACAGTACTCTGCCGTCGAAAATTTCCTCTACTGCGTCGGACCGCCTCGCTTCCGTACGCAAGCGGCACACGATCTAGCATGTCTGCTCGATGTTGATCGTACAGTACAGAGCTGGTGTTGCCTTCCTCTGGTGCTAGCCCACCGTGGCATTGATCATGTCCCAGACTTTCTCGTGAGGCGTGCGGATGGCATGGTGTTGGTGGATGCATCCTTAGCATCCGTGCATCCCGCCCTCGGCTGGTGTCACGAAGCGGCCGACAGAGAGGGATTTCGGTACGAACGGCACGTGTTTGACCGAACCCTTCGCTGCCGCTTTGAGAATGCTCGTGAGCTGTTGGCTTACGCGTCCCACCCGATCCTGTTGCGTGAACGCCTGCTCTTGCTCACGTGTCTCGACGAGTACCGCAGCTTACCACTCTCAGCCTGCATGCATGTCCTTCGCGGAAGCCAAAACTCAGTCGGCGTGATCGCCGCCATGGCCTTGCGCCGCTTCGTGGAGATCGATCTCGACAAGGCCCGCATCGGCCCGGAGACTCGCGTCTCCCGTTTCCACGACTGAAACCTCCCTTTCGCAGTCCATCCAGATCGACTGGCCTGCACCATCGGGTCCGGAGACGACGGAGCACGCCTATGACCTTCATCATCAACAAAGACGGCCCGGCACCCGGACTCGAACCGGAAATCCAGCGGCTGCGCGCCCTCGTGCAGGACCTCGAGGACATCCGCCGGGGAAAGCATCCCGACAATGCCGCACTGGCCACCTGCCCCAAGATCCATGATTGGCTGGGTATCACGCGCCCCGATCCCTGCCTGACAGGTATCATGTTCAACCATCCGACGATTGGCGATGGGCGGCAGGGCGTCACGACCGGGCTGTGGGTGCTGGCACCCAAACTCGGCTACGCACGAACGATCACCCGCCTCTACGCCCTTGGCAGGCCGGACCGCTCCGCGCTGCTAGACCTCCGCTAGTCTCAAGACGGACCCATCGCCCCGAACACAGGCATCACACCGCCCTCCCCGGCGGGCTCGCCACATGGACATCGACAATGACACGCATTCTCCCGAACAGGCGCAAGGAGGCCGTGCGCCGCCCCACCGATGTGGGCAAGACCCTGGCCCGCAACCTGCTCATTCGTGCCCTCAGGCATGCAGACCTTCACCACGTCCTGCGCGGGCAGCCTGGCATCATCGGCATCGTCGTGGCCGACCCGAAGGATAGGGAAGTATTCGTGGACGCTGGAAGGACGCTGCTCCGCTCCCTCTCCAAGGACATGCTCGAGATCGAACTCGACAGGATCGACTCCGCCTATGAGGTTCTTGAGTTCGACGGCGGCAAGGGCAAGCGGTCGAATACGACCGAGTCTGCCATCCGAAACATGCTGGCATCCCATGTTCGTGTATTCGCCTTCGCCTCCGACCCCGCTGAGATCCCGCCCATGTTCCAGATCGCGGCCGATGGGATCGTCGTACCGAATCCGGTTGACGCGGACGCCCTTAGGGGCGCGCTGTACGTCGTGCTTGGCCGCGCGCCCAACGAGCTCGTTGACGCCGCGACCGGGCTGCCGCTCGTGATCATCGGCACCTTGGTCAAGCCCGGCCGAAGTGTCGGGCAGATCGTCCGAAGACTGCGGCTTGCCAAGCAGGTCGAACCCGCCCCCGTCAGCCCGAAGGAACGCCGCGAGCACCCATGCCTCGACGACCTGCATGGCCTCGGCGAGGCTGCCGAGTGGGGACGGTCTCTGGCGCGGGATCTCACCGACTACCGAGCTGGCCGCATCCCCTGGTCCGATGTGGATCGCGGCGCCCTCATCAGCGGACCTCCCGGGACGGGCAAGACGATGTTCGCCCGGGCACTCGGAAAAACCTGCGGCGTGTCCGTCCACGTGCACTCCCTCGCCCGTTGGCAGGCTAAGGGCTACCTCAACGACCTTCTGAAGGCCATGCGGGCCGCCTTCGACGAGGCGCGGAAGGACGCTCCCTGCATCCTGTTCATCGACGAGCTCGACTCGTTCGGGGACCGCGAGAAGGTCAACGAGCGGCACGAGCAGTACACCCGGGAGGTCATCAACGGCTTCCTCGAGTGCCTCGACGGCGCGGAAGGACGCGAGGGGGTGGTCGTGGTCGGGGCGACAAACTTCCCCCACAAGATTGATGCCGCAATCCGTAGGCCGGGCCGCCTCGACAGACACATTGCGATCCCGGTGCCGGATCTTGAGGCTCGCAAGGGCATCCTGCGGCATCATCTGGGCGACGCGCTCCCGGAGGCCGATCTATCGGAGGTGGCGGAAAGGCTGGAGGGAGCGTCAGGTGCCGCCATCGAGCAGGTCGTGCGCGACGCCAAGCGGCGAGCAAGGGGTGAGCGGCGGGACCTTGGTGTCGGTGACCTCGACCAAAGCCTACCGACGCGCCTGCGCCTATCGGATGCCATGTACCACCGGGCCTGCGTCCACGAGGCCGGGCATGCGGTGGTCGGCTGCCTACTGGCGGAGGAGTCGGGCAGCTCGCCTATTGAGGCCCGCGCCTTCCGGGAGGTGGCGCCCGGCGCGCCCGTCGGGTCCACTGCCTTCGACCACCGCTGCGGGGTCGTCCGCACGAGGGCAGCTTACCTGGCGTGGATCACGGTCCTCCTGGCAGGAGTTGCGGCGGAGGAGCTCGTTTTCGGGAGCCGCTCCGACGGCGGCGGCGGATCAAACGGTGCCGATCTCCACCAGGCGACGGTGCTTGCGGCCACAATGGAAGCATCCCTGGGCTTGGGACACAGCCTAGCCTACATCGTGCCGCGGGACGGCGCCGAGGTGCTGGAGCGGGTGCGGGTGGACGCCTCGCTGCGGCGGACGGTGAACCGGACGCTGGGCGAGTGCCTGGAGCGAGCGAAGGCGCTGCTGCGGGCGAACGGGCCCGCGCTTGAAGAACTCGCGGACGTGCTCGGGAGGCGCGGGCGCGTGCAGTTCGACCACATCCTCAGGACTGTTTTGACGGCGGATCGGAGCCGCGCCATTCCTGTCCCAGATGCTGACCAGGATTCACGAGCAGAAGGCGGCCAGGTCCTAAGGACCCAGACAATGTCCAAATTTTTTTAAGGATTCACGTTTTGAGCCCCGGGAGGCGAGGCCGTCTTCTGCTTGACTACCAATGATTCGGCAGCGCCCGAATGAAACCTTCGAAGATTGGCAGGCAGTCCCTGTTTCAAGGGATTGAGTCCGCGAGCCATCGCTCGCCATGACGGGAGACACTATCATGCCCGCAAGCGTCCGCAACCTATTCCTTCGCACCGACGGCGCGCGGCACCCCCTACCTGCCGTAGGACTCAGAAACGCCTTAAGAGGACCGCCGCCGACCACCTGACAAGGCTCCGAAGGCGCGCTAACCCCCGCGCCGCTGTCGGCGGCATCCATCCGAACGAATCCTAGCAACACGACCCGCCGCAACCGCAGCGGGAATGAAGGAGCACGCGATGAGCACGTCGAGGCCGACCGTCACTCCTGCCACCGCCCTGGTCGGGAAAAGCACGCGGGGTCGGCCCCTGAAGCCGCCGGACATCCGCTTCGAGAGCCCACCCGGGCACGACATTGAGTTCGTCCTGCTTACCGCACTCCGGATGGTGAAGGCACGCGACGGGCCCGCCGCGCTTGGTCGAGGCGATCGCACGGAACCCTGAACCGGCAGCGTCGACAGACCGCCAGACACCTCAAGCCAACCGATCCCTCACAACATGCCGCGCAGCACCGTCTGCGGGAACGGAGAAACACGTCATGAGCACATCCAGTACAAAAGAGACACCATCGGACGCCGGCACCCGAACCGCAGCCCGCGCGAGCCGTGTCTGGACTCCGCCGTCGGCCTCGCTGGCGAGCCGGCGGTCACCCCTCAAGGGAACGACCACGTCGTCCGTCAGGGGCTCCCTCGTCATCCCGACGACCAACCGGGAGATGGTCTACGACAGCACACTCGAGCGCGACCTCATCTGCATCGCTGCGACCCACCGTGACGCAAGGGCCCTGCGCGAGCAGCCCAAGGCAATCACGTACATCGATGTAGATGGCCGTGAACGGAACCACACTTTCGACCTCGTCGTGGACCTGAAGGACATGACCCGCCTGAACATCGCGGTGAAACCAGCCGCGAAGGTGGCATCCAGTGGCATCGAGGAGACCCTCGAGCTGATCCGGGCGACGTCCACCAAGGGGCGGCGAGAGACCTTCGTGCTTCGCACCGGGTATCACATCACCCGCGCCCGCGCGGCGGATGCCCGCCTGATCCTCAAGTCCCGCCGCATGCGCGACGACGCGTGCATCGCCGAGGTCGGCGCCGTCGCGTCCCGCCTTCGCGGCACGGTGAGGATCGCCGACCTGATGGCCGCCACCCGCAACGACGGCCACGGCTTCATGGCTGTCGTCTGCCTGATCGATGACGGCGTGCTCGATCACGCCGGGCCCGGCCGCATCTCGGCCGACAGCGCCGTCCGGCCGGCCCGCAAGCCCACCGAGTCCCACAGAGGAAAGGACACACCATGACGCTCCCCACCGCCCCGCAATCACCCAAGATGCCGAGGACCGTTCCGACCCCTTTCGTCCCCCGCTACCGCTTGGAGCCGCACGCCCGGTACATCATCGACGGCACCTTGGAGTTCGTCGCGCACTCCAGCGACGACCATGGACACGTCCTGCGCCGCGTCGACAATCCCAACCTGTGCGAGTCGTTCACGCATGCAGTGTTTGCGGAGTTGCTCGACGAGGGTCGGATGAACATCGTCCGGGACTACCATCGTGCGTCCGCGGCCGCCGTCCGGCTTGAAGGCCCCGAGCGGCTTATCACGGAGCTCGCGCCCAAGCGCCGCGAGAGGCTGCTCGCGCGCAAGGACGTCTGCGATGCCTTCCTGCGGGCCGAGGCGGCGGGCGAGACCAGCCGCGCGGACGTCCCCATGAAGGCGTTCATCAAACGCTACGCGATGGGGATCCTTGAGAAGGCCGTCGAGCAGGGACGCTGCGGCAGCGACGACATCATCGTGAAGCGCCCACCGAGCCCGACCGCGCTGCGCAAGTGGCTGCGCAAGTACGAGGCCTGCGGCTTCGATGCGATGTCCCTGCGCGACGGCTACGGCCGCAGCGGCAACCGCATGCCGCGCCTGGAGAGCGAGGAACGCGCGCTGATGCGCGAGATCGCCGAGCGCTACGCGAGTCGCCTCCAGCCGACGAAGGCAACGCTCTACATCGACTTGGTCGATGCGGTTCGGAAGGAGAACCTGAAGCGCCGCGCGACGGGCGAGCGGCTCCTCAAGAAACCGAGCCGGGCGGCCTTCGAGCGCGTGATCTCGGGCCTCGACCCGTTCATGGTCTGCGCCGGCCGCGAGGGAGAGGCGGCGGCGCGCAAGAAGTTCTTCATCGTCCGCGGCGGCCTCGACATGTCCCGGCCGCTCGAGCGGGTGGAGATGGATGCCTGGACAATTTCCCTCCAGGTCATTCTCGAGGATGCAGGCGTTTGGTCCAAGCTCTCCCCCGAGATCAGGGCCGAGGTCGGGCGTCGGCGGCTGTTGCTTTCGGTCGCCATCGATTGCTACACGCGCTGCATCCTGGCCGCCCGCATCATCGACAGCAACACGTCCACCGCTGCCGTGTCCACGATCGCAATGGCCGTGATGGACAAGTCGCGCTTCGCCGAGGCCGCCGGGTGCGTGACCCCGTGGGACCAGTGCGGGACTGGAGAGACCTACGCGACGGACAACGACAAGGCCTACACGGCCTACGAGACCCGGGCATCCGTGACCGACATGGGCAGCGAGATGCTGTTCCCGCCGGCAGGAACCCCGCAGAACCGGGCCAGGATCGAGCGCTTCTTCCGCACCATCCACAAGCAGCTCGTGGCCCTGTTCCACGGCCGCAGCTTCGAGAACGTGGTCGCGAAGGGCGACTACGAATCCGAAGCCAACGCCGTCATCGACGCGGACGAACTCGGACGGGCGATCGTGCGCTGGATCGTCGACGTCTACCACAACACGCCGCACGAAGGCCTCGGGGGCGAGACCCCGCGCAACTGCTGGATCCGCACCACCCGCCTCCACCCGGTGCTGCCCCCACCGGACCCGGACGTCTGCCGCCACATCTTCGGCATTACGGTCGAGCGCCGGATCACCAACTCGGGCGTGCGGGTGCTGGGCCTCAACTACCAGTCCGAGGAGATCCAGCGCCTGCGCCGGGTCGCGCAGCAGAAGCCTGTTCTCGTGCGCATCGACGAGGGCGACCTCGGCTACGTGTCGGTGCGGGCCGAGGACGGCTGGCTGACCGTTCCCTGCGTGAAGGCGGGCTTCAACGGCGTTCCTCTCGAGCGCTGGGTCGCAACCGAGCGAGCGCTGCGCCGTGAGCATGCCGACATGGCGCGGCTCTCTGAGGAAGTCGTCCTTCAGGCGCTGGCCGACATTAAGGCCTTCTCCGCCTCGGCCACGCAACGTGCCGGCATCGCGTCCCCGATCATCACCTCCACCGATGTCGATCGCCTCGAGCGGGATCGGTTCCGCACCTTCTCGTTCGACCGCGGCCCGGAGGACGGCCCCGCCGTGTTCGACCCCGTCGACGTCGCCATGGAGGACGATGCGGATACGCCTTGCCGCACCGACGCCGCGCAGATGCCTGGGCCCGACGGCAGGGGTTCTGGGGCGCCGGAAGGTGACGACGGAACCAAGGAAGACGACTACGGCATGGAGGATTGAGGATGGATACGAGCGTGAATGAACCCGGCGGCATCGAGGATGCCGTCAGCCGGATGCGCCGCCTCCAGTCGGAGCGACGCGCCCGCAGCAGCGGGGTGATGGCAGGCGTATTGTTGGCCTACATCACCACCCAGCGTGATAAGGTGCTCGAGCCCGAACTGGACGGTCTCATCGACAGCTTCCTGCTAGCGCAAGAGGCGGCAGAGGACGGCTCGTCCCGCCAGGTGGGGCGGCTGCGCGAGGGACGTGCCCTGACCGTCACAGGGCAGTCCGGGGCGGGCAAGACCCGGACACTCGAGCGCCACTTCCTCAAACGGGAGGAGTTCGCAGGGTACGGCGATCCGAACGCCGACTGCATCCTGGTCTCCGTTTCGACGCCGTCGCCGTGCACGCTGCGGCTCCTCGGGATGGAAGTGCTCGCGGCCCTCGGGTACGAGACCACCCGCAGGCTCGAGGAGAACGTCGTCTGGGACATGGTGCAGCACCAGATGGCCCTGCGCGGCGTGCGTTTCCTGCACATCGACGAGCTCCAGCACGTCCTCCAGACCAGGAATCCGGTCGAGATCGGCAAGGTCCAGGACACCCTGAAGCGCCTGATGCAGAACAAGTCCTGGCCCGTGTGGCTGATCCTGTCCGGCCTGCCGGAGATCGGGCGGTTCTTCGCGGACGATGAGCAGGTCTGGCGCCGCACCCGTCACGTCGTTTTCAACGACCTGACTCTCGAGCGCGACGCCGCGCTCGTCCGCCGCCTGATCTCCTCCTACGGGCAGGAGAAGGCCAGCCTGTCCGTGAACGACGTGGTCAGCGACGCGTTCGTCGCCCGGCTCCTCCATGCGGCGCTCGGCCGGTTCGGGATCGTGATCGAGTTCATCCAGGACGCGATCCGGAAGGCGCTCCTGGAGGAGTCCGCTTCTCTCGGGGTCGACCACTTCGCGGACGCCTACTCGGCCAGGACCGGGTGCCTGCCCGAGGCGAACGTGTTCACGGCCTCGGGCGACTGGTGGCTGATCCGGCCGCGCGAGGGCCTCGTCCGCGACCTGCCCGAGGATGAGGAGGATGAGGACGAGAAGCCGAAGAGGCGCCGCGGCGGCAAGCAAGGCCGCAACACCCAACCCCGTGACAGGAGAAACCCGTGACCCCGCTGCATCCCTCCCTGACCGTTCGCCTGCGCCTCGACGAGACCCCGCAGAGCCAGTGCTCGCGCAACGCCCTGCTGCTCGGCCGCTCGGCCCGTGAATTCTGCCGAGACATGGGGCTTTCCTTCCAAGGCATCGTGGACGGGGACATGCCCGCCTTGGAAGCCCTGGCCCTACGCACGCGCGCTGATCTCGGGCTACTCGCGGCAGGTGCCGTGGTGAAGGTTGGCGAGTGCCGCTTCTCCGTCTCGGGGCAGGCGCTCGTCCGCGACACCCTGAGCCGCAAGTCGCTGCGGGTATGCCCGCATTGCATCCAAACGGATCTCGAGCAAGGGACCGAGCCCTTGGCCGTCCGACCGTATGGCCGGACGGCATGGCTCATCGAGCCGATCCGCACCTGTCCGGAGCATGGCGTGGGCCTCGTCGCCGTCGCCGGAGACGACCACCCCCAGCGCGTCCACGACTTCGCCGCCTTGATCCAGCCTGCCATCCCCGGGATTCGGCAGATCGCAGACGGGGCGTCCCGGCGGAGCGTTACCGCCTTCGAGCGGCACCTGCTGGCCCGGTGCGAGGGATCCGACACCGACGACGTGCCGTTCCTGCGCGCGTTGCCGTTCTACGCCGCGGCGAAGGCCTGCGAGGTGATCGGCGCCATTGCGACGCACGGCATCCGCTTCCGGACCGATCGTCTCTCCGACGGCGAGTGGCACGAGGCCGGGGCGGCGGGATTCGAGATCGCTTCGGGCGGGGAGGATGCCATCCGTGCCTTCCTGTCGGGCCTCCAGGACCGCGTCAGGTCGGCCAAGGGCGACTGGGGGCCGCGACTGGTGTTCGGCCGCCTGTACGAGTGGCTTGCGCACGAATCGGACGATGCGGCGTACGAGCCGCTGCGCGACCTCATCCGGCGGCACGTGGTCGAGACGATGCCGCTCGGCCCCGGCGATGACGTCTTCGGTCGGGAGGTGACGGTGCGCTGCCTGCACTCCGTCGGATCGGCCGCTCGCGAGACGGGTGCCCATCCCAAGCGCCTGCGAAAGCTCCTGCACGCGGCAGGGTACGTGTCGTCCGAGGCCATGTCCCTGTCGGACTCGTGGGTCACATTCGACGCGGAATCGGCACGCGACTTCCTGGAGTGGGTATCGGAGGCAATGACGCTCACTGAGGCGGGCGAGTACCTCAACGCCCCTCGCCCGCACGAGCGCCTCCTGTTCGAGGCCGGGTTCATCGTACCGTTCGTCCGTGGCGGGACGGACATCCTCAAGGACCACGCCTTCGCCCAGCAGGATCTCCATGCCTTCCTAAAGAGGCTGCTGGCGGACGCGCCCGATGCAGGTCCCGATGACGGTGCGCTCGTGCCCATCCCGTCCGCGGCCAAGCGAGCGTCCTGCTCCGCGATGGAGATCGTGCGGCTGATCCTTGATCGAAAGCTGGCACGGGTCAGGCGCCGGGCTGACGTCGCGGGGTACCTATCGGTGCTGGTCGATCCCGAGGAGGTGAAGCCCCTCGTGCAGGGTCAGGCCGACGGGAGCCTCTCGCTGCGCGAGGTCGAGCAGCGGCTCGTCACCACGACACGGGTGGTGAAGGCCCTGATCAAACATGGCCACCTGCCCTCGCGCGTCGAGATCAACCCTGTGAACCGTTGTTCCCGGCAGGTCGTGAGGCAGGACGACCTGGAGGCCTTCATGGACCGCTACGTCACGCTGCACGTCGCCGCGAAGGAACGAGGGATCCATTTCAGGAAGCTGAGGTCGGCGCTGGACGAGGCGGGTGCCCGGTCCGCCTTCGATCCCGCGTTGGTGCACGCTAGCTTCTATGACAGGAAGTACATCACGGGATTGAGCAACTAGACACTCTCCCAAAGGATCCGAACACCTTTCCCTAGTTCAGCATTCCTCATGAAGCAGCCCCGGCACCACCGGGGCTTTTTCATGCCCGTTGTCAAAGTCTGCCTCACGGTGAGGCGAATTGATGCGTACGAGGGTGAGGCGATCTGATGGCTTACAACGCCACTCACGTGAGGCATTCCTGAATCAGAAACCCTTATTTTCTGGGCGTTCTGGAGTGCACGTGAGGCATCCTTTGGGGGCCTCTACAGCAACCTTGTAGGTTGCGGCGTGACTCACAACGAATGCTCAAGAAGCATCTGCTATCTTTTATATCTTTTCGCACTTATCTATCAGGTACTCTAAATGAGTCTCATTGATTTGACTGGCTCTGAACCTACAGCTGCTACTCATAAGCCTTACGGCAAGAGTGCGGAGAGAAGAGTGGACGCTTATTTTTCAGCAGATGTAGAAACTGATGGGCCAATTCCAGGCCCGTATTCCATTCTTTCATTTGCAATCGTTTATGCTGGGTCTTTCGACGGCGTAAGATTTATACGTCCGCGAACTTACGATAGAGTATTCTACAAAGAATTGCGTCCGATATCAGAGAAGTACCAACCAGAAGCACTCAAGATCAATGGACTTAATAGAGATAGATTAAAACATGAGGGCTCTTCCCCGCAAACTGCCATGCAGGAAGCAGCGGAATGGATTAGGTCCAATGCTAGAGGAGCAAATCCAGTATTAGTAGCTTATCCACTAAGTTTCGATTGGACTTGGCTATACTGGTATTTCGTAAATTTTACTAGCGATGGATCCCCATTTGATTACTCCCGTTGCTACGATATCAAGACTGCATTGGCTGTCAAAGCTAGGATCCCTATCTCTGAAGCTGGTCGTTCAAGACTTCCTCCAAATTTAGCTTCAACCTATAGTCACACCCACCACGCGCTAGATGACGCTGTCGAACAAGCGGAAATCTTCGCTAACGTGTTCGAGTGGGGGGGAGTAAATGGTGGAGATTGATAAGCGTCGCGCTTTGACAGCAGAGCGCATGAATGCCATGCGCGAATTGCTCTCGGATGCAGAAAACTTATTAGAAGGGAAGGCCTGTGTCTACGCAACCGGCTCTTACGGACGTTGTGAGGCAAGCGAACACAGCGATTTAGATCTCTTTATCGTCGGCAAGTCTGACAAAGACACAAAGAAAAGCTTACTTCGACGCCTGGATGAGATCTGCATCAAAGCAGATCTTATAAGAGCAACAGAGCGCCTCAAGATCCGCGAGTTTGATGGGGATGGGCGGTACTTAGTTCATCATTCGTTAGATGACCTAACAAGGAGTATGGGCAGACCTGAAGATGATGCCACGAATACTTTTACCGCCCGACTCCTACTTTTACTAGAGAGTCATCCTCTTTTAGAAAAACATGTATATAACGAAATTATCAAAGACGTGATTAATGCTTATTGGCGAGATTACGCCGATCATCAAGATGAATTCATGCCAGCTTATTTAACGAATGATATTTTAAGATTGTGGCGAACGCTGTGCGTTAATTACGAAGCAAGCATATTCCGTGAGCCAGAAGAGAAGAAGATAAGCGGAAAAATAAAAAACTACAAACTGAAATACAGCAGAATGCTTACATGCTTTTCTGCTATACTTTATTTGCTAGCTCATTTCAATAAGATGAATACAGTCTCCAAAGAATTAGCCATGGATATGGCAAAGCTAAGCCCTATACAAAGAATACAGGAACTCTCTAAGGATAAAAACTTTGAAGATGCGCACCCTCATCTTTTGAAAGTCATATCAAATTATGACAGTTTCCTCTTGCGAACAGGCCTTGCAGAAAGTGAACTGCAGAAGAGGTTCTCGCAAAGGAACACTTTAGAAGACTACATGGATAAAGCTAATGAATTTGGGGAAAGTATCTTCAACGCACTTAATATGATTGGTAAACAGTCTCGTTTCCATAGAATGATTGTTGTATAAAGAAGCTTGTTCGCCAAGAGCAGCAGCAACCATGCAGACTGAAGTAACCACCCTGCAGCAAG
This sequence comes from Microvirga aerilata, assembly GCF_016743775.1. GTDB lineage: Bacteria > Pseudomonadota > Alphaproteobacteria > Rhizobiales > Beijerinckiaceae > Microvirga > Microvirga aerilata. The sequence continues at coordinate 44,390 of NZ_JAEQMY010000020.1, forward strand.
AACCACCCTTCCCCTCCCAACAGATCGACGTGTATTTCCAGCACCTGAACGACGACTGGCGCGGCGAGACGCTGGGGTGGGTCCGGGCGCTCATCCGGCAGGCTGTTCCCGATATGGTCGAGGCGGTGAAGGGGCGCGGGGTTCCGGTGTGGGAGAAGGCCGGGATCATCTCTAAGGTTGAGACCGACAAGAACGGCGTGAAGCCAACCTTCGCCAAGGGCGCTTCGCTTGACGGCCCGTCCCGCCTCTTCGATGCCGGCTTTGAGCGCAGCACCCGCCGCCCCATCGATCTGCATGAGGGCGCGGCGCTCGAGCCGAAGGCTTTTATGGCACTCATCCCCGCCGCCGCTTCCCTGGATGCATCTCAGGCCGCACAGCGTCCGGCGCGCGCGCAATCCTGATGGACCGCACATGCGACAGGAGCCTGCTCCGGGCCATGGCGCAGGAGATCAGCGGGGCCGCGCATCGCTTGCCGGAGGAGCCGCTGACCGCCTTTCTCGCCATGCGGGGCCGCGCCTATGACGGCGCGCTGATGTGGGTCGGCCGCGCGGTGAACGGCTGGGTGAAGCCGGGCTGCACGCCTGCCGAGCTGCGGGATGCCGCCTGGGCCGAGGCCCTGGTGCAAGCCGTGCTCGCCAAGGCCGTCGGCGAAAGCGAAGGCCCCTGCCCGCTGCGCTGGGTTGCCGATCAATGGGGCAGCCGAACGGCCAGCTACAACACGGCCCGCTCGGCGTTCTGGCGGACGGCGCGGCGCATCCTGCTCGAGGCTGGCGATGCGGGCGCGACGGAGGGGCCTGGCCCTCGCGGCTCGTGTGGTCCAACCTCTACAAGTTCGCGCCGGAAAAGGGCTGGAACCCGAGCGAGGCGGTCGCCGCCCTGCAGCGGGCGCGATGCCGGGAGTTGCTGCTGCACGAGATCGCAACCTTCCGTCCCAGGCGCCTCGTCTTGGCTACGGGCATGAACTGGGCGCGTCCCTTCCTCGACGCGCCGTGCTTCGCGGGCGACCGGAGGCCCGGCACGAAGCCTGTGGAGGCCGGGGGCCGCCTCGTGCTCGATGGCGAAACCGTCGGTCGCTTCGTCGTCGCGTCCCACCCGATGGGCAAGAAAGAAGACCACTGGACCCAGGCGGTTCGCGAAGGCTTGGGGAACTGACGCCCCTGCGCATGTTCCTCGGGATGCGGGCAGAGATCGATAGGCCAGCCCCCTCACGTCATCACCGGCCCTCTTGCCGGTGATCCCGATTGATCGGGGCGCATCGCTTCACCGCATCGGGATGGCCGGAACGAGCCCAGCCATGACGGATGATAGCCGGTGTGATGTTCCTGTTTTGTTCTTGACAAACTTCCTCATCTTAGCTATATCGTTGCACAGCCTGGTCCTGACGAGGGGCGCGCTCGCGAGGCGTCGCAGTGTGGGAGCAGGCACGGTCCTGTGCATGAGCGTGACGCAGGCTCATGGGGCAGGAGGCCCTGGTGAGGGGCCGGAAGCGGGTTGGGCCCAGGGCCTCCAGCATGGCCGCCTTGGGCCAGCGCCGCACCGGTCGCACCAGTCCGCCTGAAAAGAACCGTGCGCGAAGAGGCAGTTCGGCTCTTCCCTTTCATACCACAGCGAGCCGGGCTGCAGCTTGCGCCACCCTCGTGTGCTCTTCAGGCTCGCAGCCCAAGGCTGCGGGCCCGAAGGCGCTGCTCTTATTTCCCAATTCCTTTTCGTCATTCATTGCATGAGGTTTCATCATGAGCCGAGTTCGCACCATCCTGGCCGGCCTGCCCGATGCCGACGATGTTCTGCGCCGCCTCGCCGACGTGATCCAGGTGCCGTCCGGCTGCCGCCGGCGCGGGTGCCGCACACAAGGGCTGTGCCAGGGCGGCTTCGGGCCGCCGTGCTTTCTGGAGAACCGCAAGCGCTTCTCCGATGCGGTGCTGGAGGAGATGGCCGAGCACCGCCAGCACTGGATCGACCAGCGCGCCAGGATCGAGACCCTGCTGCGGCGCTAGGATGAAGCTGAGCCGCGCGCGACCGGACGGGCTGCGCCTCGCGCCGCCATCGCGCCGGCCTCCCGCCGGGCTTGCACAAAAGGCGGGCCTGAACAAAAGGCGGGCTTGCACAAAAGGCAGGCTTGCACAAAAGGATGGCCCGGCAGGCCATTCACGCGCCGGCTTTGCGCCGCTACAAGCATGTGACCCTTCACTGCAGTTTGGATTCCTCATGGCCGCCAGCGTTACCGACCGCTTCCTCCGCTACGTCGTCATCGACACCCAGTCCGACGCCAAGTCCCCCAGCCAGCCCTCCACCGAGAAGCAGAAGGATCTCGGCCGCCTGCTGGTCGAGGAGCTGCTGGAGATCGGCGTGTCCGACGCGCATCTCGACGAGCACGGCTACGTGTACGCGACCATTCCGTCGAACACGCCGAAAAACAACGTGCCGGTCATCTGCATCTGCGCCCACATGGATACGGCGCCGGACTTTTCCGGCACGGGCGTGAAGCCGCAGATTGTCAGGAACTACGCGGGCGGCGACATCCGGCTGCCGGGCGACACCGCCCAGGTGATCCGCGTGTCCGACCATCCGGTGCTGAAGGATCTCGTCGGCCACGACATCGTCACCTCGGACGGCACGACGCTGCTCGGCGCCGACGACAAGGCGGGCATCGCCGAAATCATGGCGGCGGCCGAGTTCCTGATCAGCAACCCCGACGTCAAGCACGGCACGATCCGCATCCTCTTCACCACGGACGAGGAGATCGGCCGCGGGGTCGACAAGGTGGACCTCGAAAAGCTCGGCGCCGATTTCGGCTACACCATGGACGGCGAGACCGCCGGCACCATCGAGGACGAGAGCTTCTCGGCCGACGCGGTGGAGATCGCCATCAGGGGCGTGGCCATCCATCCGGGCTTCGCCTTCGGCAAGATGGAGAACGCGGTCAGGATCGCGGGCGACATCATCGCGCGACTGCCGAAAGACATGGCGCCCGAAACCACCAAGGGCCGCGACGGCTTCATCCATCCCACCGGCGTGACGGGCGTGATGGAAAAGGCGGCTTTGAGCTTCATCATCCGCGACTTCACGGAAGACGGGCTCAAGACCAAGGAAGCGCTGCTGGAGAAGATCACCCGGGAGGTCATGGAGGCCTATCCGGGCTCCAGCTACACGTTCACGGTCAAGGAGCAGTACCGCAACATGAAGGAGGTGCTCGACCGGCGCCCCGAGATCGTCGACTACGCGGTGGAGGCGATCCGCCGGGCCGGCATGGAGCCCGTGCGCGGCAGCATCCGCGGCGGCACGGACGGCTCGCGCCTGTCCTTCATGGGCCTGCCCTGCGCCAACATCTTCGCCGGGGGCCACGCCTTCCACTCCCCGCTGGAATTCGTCAGCAGCCAGGACATGGAAAAGGCGGTGAGCACCATCGTCGAGCTCGCCAAGATCTGGGAGGAGCGGGCCTGAAAAAGGAAAAGCCCAGGCTCCGGGGCGAACGGGCGGGATGCAGCCGCATCTCCTGCCTCGCCAGCTACGGGCCTGGGCTAAGGGGGTCCAGACGGGCGCCTGCATCGTCAGGCAGGTGCAGGATCGGACCGGGCCGGAGTACATCCGTCCTGGCACGGTCCCATCGAAGCCTGGCGGTGACGCCCGCCGCTTCGAAGTCCACAACAATGTCCGCTGGTCAGCTTGATATGGGGATTGGTTTTCGATTCGCAAGGGGTGCGCGAACGCACCTCGTGAAGCGCCAAAGGCGGGCGCTTGCTTGACAGCGGCCCCCAAGGGGCAGAGCCTTTTCGGGCGGCAGATGCCTTTCGCCCGGCCGCTTTGTTTGCGTCCGCTCCATCACCCCTTTGGGAGGTTGCGATGCAGTCCCTCACGCTTCAAGCCACAACCTGCGTTTCCGCCCTTCTGCTCTGCCTGGCGCCCGCCTTCGCCCAGCAGCACCAGCACGTCATGGTCAATCCCGGCGAGCTCACCTGGAAGGACGGCCCTCCGTCCCTTCCCAAGGGCGCGCAGATGGCGCTCCTCTACGGCGACCCGGCCAAGGACGGCATGTTCGTGATGCGCCTGAAGCTTCCGGCCAACTACAGGATCCCGGCCCATACCCATCCGACCGATGAGGTGGTCACCGTGGTCAGCGGCTCGTTCAACATCGGCATGGGCACTGCGTTCGACGCGGCGAAGACGAAGGCCATCACCGCGGGCGGGGTCGTCGCCATGTCGCCGGGCATGCAGCACTACGTGCAGATCGACCAAGAAACGGTCGTGCAGCTGAGCACCCGCGGCCCCTGGGCGATCGCCTACGTGAACCCGGCGGACGATCCGCGCAAGTCGCAATAGTCGGCAAGGCTCCGGAAGCGCGGCCCTCAGGCCACATGCTCGACCCGGCAGGTCCCATGCTTGGCCTCGGAGGCGCGAAGCGGGAAATCCGCGGCAATCTCGGAGAGCTTCACCTCACCGAAGCGCGCCAGAAGCTGGCGCTCGGCTTCTTCCAGGGTTCGTCCGAGGGCGCCGTTCACCGCCTGCTCCACGAGGCAGGCCGGCGCGTCCTTTGCCATGCCGAGGGCAAAGAGCTCCGGCGCCCCAAGCGCCTGATAAACGTCGAGGAGCGTGACGTGGGAGAGCGGCCGCGACAGGGTCCAGCCGCCCCCATGCCCCTTCACCGAGCTGACATATCCCGCCTCGCGCAACCCCGCCATCGTGCGCCTCACCACGGTCGGGTTGGTGCCCAGCATCTGGCCGATCTGCTCGGAGGTCATGGGAGCCTGATGCTGGTCCATGTGGAGCAGCACGTGAAGAATGCGGGAGAGGCTTCCGTTCTGTCTCAAGGAGAAGACCTTCTTTCAAACCGTCCCTTGCTACCATAGAGGCCGCCGGAGCGTCACGCACCGCCCGTCTCAGCTTCCGAAGATCAGCGACTGATGGGCGGCCGCGCCCGCCAACGCGCCGTCTCCGACCGCGAGCGAGACCGACCCCGCCATCCGTGCCGCGTCGCCGCAGGCGAAGACCCCGGGAACTGTGGTAGCCTTGACCGCATCCGTGCGAATGAAGGACCCCATCGGCCCCTCGTCGAAGGCGCAGCCAAGCTGCGCGGCGACCGGGCTCGCCACGCTCGTCCGCGGCAGGGTGAACAGGCCCTCAAGAGGGAAAACGCGCCCGTCGCCCATGACAAGGGTTACGCCATCCCCTTCGAGGCGGCCGACCGGGCCGTCGACGACCGTGATCCCGCGGCTTCGAAGTTGCTCGGTCTGCCCGGCATCGGGTGTGAACGCCTCATTGAGGAAGAAGGTGGTCGGCCCCCAATCCGGCAGCATCAGCGCGTGATGCAGGGACTTGGGCGATGTGGCAAGGACGCCGATGCGGCCCCGGTCGAGCTCGTAACCATGGCAGTAAGGACAGTGGAAGACGCTTCTGCCCCAACGCTCCTCAAGGCCGGGGATGTTCGGCAGCTCGTCCCTGACGCCCAGGGCAAGAACAAGCCGCCTGCCCGTTGCCTCCCGCCCTGCGGCCGCGACAGTGATGCGAAAGCCCATCTCAGCCGCCTCCGCGTGGGTCGCCTCGCCCGGAAGCCATTCGACATTGTCGTAGGCCATGAGCTGTGAGCGTCCTCGCGCGGCGATCTCGGCGGCGGGGGTGCCGTCCTGGGTCAGAAACCCATGCGAGGCCCCCGCGAAGCGATTGCGACGCATCCCGGCATCCTCGACCAGAACGCGTCGTCGAGCCCGGGCGAGCTGAAGCCCCGCCGCAAGTCCGGCATAGCTGCCTCCGATGATGATGACGTCGTAGTTCATTCGATACTCCTCCGGTTCACGCGACTTGATATGCCACATGATCCGGCGAGCACAAAGGTCATGCTACTTTCAAAGTATCGTGACCGGTCGAGCTTGCAGCTGGAGCCGTGCTGCCGCGAACCTGATCCGAGACTGACGGATGCCCGCTCTGCAGGCACATTGTCAAAGAACTAGGCGTCGTGCGCATAAGAAAGCATGGTTAAGTTTCTACTTATGCATTCAATGCATATGACATCTTCGCAGATGTATCTTTTGCGCCGCACAAAAAACCCCATACTAACTCAGACGAAAGTATTAGATCGGCCGATCCGGGGCCGAGGAGAGATCCTATGAGCACGTTGCAGATCAGCGCATCCATGGCCACTAGCACCGCCTCGGAGGGTACCCTCCGGCGCCCTGGTCCCGTGCTTCGGGTCCTCAGGACCGTGGTCGCCGCCATGGCCGAAACCAACCGCCGCAGGGCCGAGCTTGAGATCGCCCGGGCGGCCCGCAGCTATGGACTCGGTATCCCGGACCGCACCTGAGACCCGCTCGGCCTAAAGCCCTTTCCAGGAGACCGCCATGATCCTCGTCAGCTTCATTCGCCTCTTCCACAGCGTCCTGTCCGAGGCCCTGCAGATGCAGCGTGACGCAGCACGTCACCACCCCCACCTCGATTGGTGACCCGGAGCGCCGGGTCACGGACCCCGGAGCGCCGGGCTCGTCCAAAGGAGCCACATCCCATGATTACATCAATGATCCTCGCCCGCCTTGCCAGCTGGCGCCGCTATCGTCAGACTTTCCGCGAGCTCGACGGGCTCAATGATCGGGAACTGGCCGAGCTCGGCCTCGGCCGCCGCGATATCCGCGCCGTCGCCCGGCAGTCTGCCTGCTGAGGTCTTCCTCCAACCTCGCGGCGCCCGTCGAGGACCAGGACACCCGTCATCAAGCCGCCTGTGCAACACCCTGGCACAGGAAGCCCACAGGCCGCGGCGCGCCGTCGAGGTAGTAGTGCTCGATGCGGCGGATCGTGAAACCTGCCTCGTCGAGGAGCTTTTGCACGGGACGCGTCAGGTTGCAGCCCACGGCGAGCCTGCGCCAGATCGGGTTGAGGCGGTGCTGCCAGGTAGCCACGCCGGCATCGCTCGACAGGCCATGCTCCAGGAACAGCACGCGGCCGTTCGGCTTCAGCACGCGCCGAACCTCGCGCAGCGCCTGGGCGGGGTCCTGCACCGAGCACAGGGTGTAGGTGATCACCGCCGTGTCGACGGAGGCATCCTCCAGGGGCAGCTTCTCCGCCGGGGCCTGGATGATCTCCAGGGGAACCGGTGAGCGGCGATGGCGCTCCCAACCGAGCTTCAGGAAGCCCGCGATCGGGTCGACGCCGATCACGCGGGTGACGCGATCAGGATCATAGAGCGGCAGGTTCAGGCCCGGCCCGATCCCGATCTCCAGCACCACGCCGGACGCCTGCGGAACGACCCTCTCGCGCTCGTTCGCGATGGCCTCCATCGAGCACAGGCAGCTGACGAATCGTGGACCGATGTGACGTGCATAGAACCCCATGATTGGGTCTCCCGCTTAAAATTTCGAAGCATGCCCCCGCTCTCACCCATAGCCTGTGCCCGTACGGCAATCTGTGAGCCAGCACACGCGCTCACGGGGACCACACACGCAAAACAGACACATCATTTCTGCGGCAGCGACGCGCGGATTATCCAGACCTTAACCAAGCCGTCGTTTAATCGAGCCCGAGTGAATTTGTTTTTGCGTATGACGGCCTGATCACTCGAGGGCCTGTTCCCGGCGCCATGAGGATGGGTTCGGGCGTCGTGCGCGATCTGTTTTGCTGCGTAGAGTTCGCCATGTTGCACAAGCCGTATCCCTTACGCCGCCGCGCCTTGCGCAAAAACCGGCGCAGCCTTTTTCTGACGGCGGCTCTCGTGGCGGTCTCGCTGAGCCCTCTGGCCTATTTCGCCGACTTCAACCTTCAAAGCGATGCGCCACCTGCTCCATCCGTGAACAGCGCCTCCAACCAGGCGCCCGCACCAGCGGCTCCCGTGATCGCCTCGAGCAGGGCCTATGACCCGGCGCTGGTCGATCCGACTCCTTCCATGAAGCCGGATGCGCTCAACTTCGCTCAGAACGCACCGCTCCAGGCGGCGTTCAGGTCATCGGTCGTCCAGCGGGAAGCCAGTGTCGAACCGCAACCGCAGGAGCCTGCTCAACCGGCGGCGCCAGTTGCGATGGCGCAGGTCGTCCAGCCGATGCCCGCCTCGGTGCCGCTGCCGATGCCGCGTCCCGCCGATCTGCGGGCTCCGAAGCCTCTCGCGACATCGCGGGTGGCAAGCGCGCCGGCAGCTCCCGTGAACCCAGCGACACCGGCCCTGCCGAGCGCACCGGCGGACAACCGCTCTTTCATCGAGAAGCTCTTTGGCGTCCGCCCCGCCTCCGCGCCCGACGCCGCTCTCGGCTATGCGTCCCTGGACAGGGGCACGGGCAGCATCGCGCCCACCTCACGCTTCAGTCCCGCTCCCGATCTCGCAGGCAGCGGAACCGCGGTCTATGACATCGTGGCCCAGGTGGTGGTCATGCCGAACGGCGAGCGGCTGGAAGCGCATTCGGGTCTCGGCGACAAGATGGACGATCCGCGCCACGTGAACGTGCGGATGCAAGGCGCCACGCCGCCGGGCACCTACGTCATCACCGAACGCGAAGCGCTGTTCCACGGGGTGCGGGCGTTGCGTCTCACCCCGGTGGGCGGCAGCGCCGCCATCTACGGCCGCGACGGCATCCTGGCGCACACCTATTTGCTCGGGCCCAGAGGGGACTCGAACGGGTGCGTGTCCTTCAAGAACTACGACCGGTTCCTCCAGGCTTACCTGAGAGGCGAGGTGAAGCGCCTGATCGTGACCGCCGGACGCGGCCAGGATCTCCTGCCCCGTCTGGCCAACCGGACCGGCTCCTCCCGACGCTCGGCCAACAACAGCTGAGAGGCGGCTTGCGCCCCGGATGCCTCCAGGATGCTCTCAGCAGGCCGCAATGCCTGCGGTCCTCGACCCGAACTGTGATGCTTGGCTCAATCCGGTCGAATTCGGATAGATCCGCATGCGCTGACATGCCCCCTAAAGCCTGCGATTCGCGGCCTTGCATGGAGGCGCTCCGGGCCTAGTTCATGATGGGCATCGCCAGGAGGAGAGACGGGCATGATGGAAGATCCGCGATCTGCGGCGGAACGGGCTGACAACCTGCATGGCGGAGACGTCGGGTCGCGCCATCCGTCCACACCGGGGTCGCCTCGCCTCCTTCGCGTCGCCTTGGCCGCCACGATCCTTTTCACCGGATTTCTGGGCGCAGCGCCGTCCCAGGCGCAAGGGCTGGGCTTTCTTGTGCCGGCTCCTGCCAAGGACAAAGTTCAGGCCAAGCCGAAATACGATTGCGACACCCCCGGCGCACCCGTGATCTCCCTCGATGTCCAGAGCAAGTACAAGCAGGACGAGGCCAGCAAGGCGACGATCGACGAAGAGGCCGAGGAGGCTTACTCCGAGGCGGTGGAGCCCTTGCGCGAATATGCCAAGAACCTCGTGAGGATCTCCAACGCCTATGTGAAGTCGGATCCGAGGAACACCCTAGCGGCCACTTGCGCGCTGACCTGGCTGAACCACTGGGCCGCGGCGGATGCGATGACCGCCATGCGCTCGAAGCAGGCCCGCTTCAATCTCGGCCAGGCGCTCGGCGGCTTCGCGCTGGCCTACCTGCAGATCCGCAACGCGCCGGGTTTGGCGGAGGACCAGAAGAAACGCGTCGAGGCCTGGCTGAAGGCCCTGGGCTTGCAGATCCAGGAGTTCATGGACGGCAACAAGGAAGTTTCAGGCAGGAACAACCATCGTTACTGGGCCGGCTTGAGCGCCGCCGCAGCCGGAATCGCCAGCGGCGACAAGCGGCTCACCGACTGGGGCATCGACAGCGCGCGGATCGGCCTTGCGCAGATCACGCCGGACGGCACCCTGCCGCTTGAAGTGAAGCGCGGCAAACGCGCCCGCGACTACCACATCTTCGCGGCCCAGCCGCTGGTCGCCACCGCCGAACTGGCTCGCAGCCAGGGCGTCGATCTCTATGCGGAGAACGACGGCGCTTTGAGCAAGCTGGTGAAGCGGGTGGTGGATTCCCTCGACGATCCGTCCTTTTTTGAGAAGGCCAGCGGCACGAAGCAGGAGGCCTATCCGGGCGGCGACACGGTGCCGGCCAACCGCATCGCCTGGCTGGAAATCCACCAGAGCCGTTTCCCCTCACCTGAGGCTGAAGCGGTCCTGGAGGAAAAACGCCCTGTCGCCTCCAGCGGAATCGGTGGGGATATGACGCTGCTGTTTCACGGCAAGGAGTGAAGCGCAGGGGCAGCGGGATAAATGTTCCTGTTTTGTTCTTGACTTCTGCGGCAATCTTGGCTATATCGTTGCACAGCCTGGTCCTGACGAGGGGCGCGCTCGCGAGGCGTCGCAGTGTGGGAGCAGGCACGGTCCTGTGCATGAGCTCAACGCAGGCTCATGGGGCAGGAGGCCCTGGTGAGGGGCCGGAAGCGGGTTGGGCCCAGGGCCTCCAGCATGGCCGCCTTGGGCCAGCGCCGCACCGGTCGCACCAGTCCGCCTGAAAAGAACCGTGCGCGAAGAGGCAGTTCGGCTCTTCCCTTTCATACCACAGCGAGCCGGGCTGCATCGCGCGCCACCCTCGTGTGCTCTTCAGGCTCGCAGCCCAAGGCTGCGGGCCCGAAGGCGCTGGATCTTTGACAAGCACACCATCAGCACCCCCCGCACGAAGCATGAGCGAAGATCCGGGAGCGCGAGCAGAATAAAGCACTGTCATCCCGGGGCTGCGCAGCAGAGCCCGGGATCCATAGCCGCTGACGATGCAGAAAGAGGCGCGACGCTGTTCGCCCTGTCCTACACCGTCGCGGTTATGGATCCCCGCCTACGCGGGGATGACAGCGTTGAGGATCCAGTACTTGATCCTGCACCCGATCCCGGACCGGCACACGCCGGCGGGCATAGCAGTGTCGACCGGGGGGTAGCGAGCCCTCCATCGTCCCTCCCGGGTCACTCCTAAGAACGCAGGAAATCCAGCATCAGCCGGTTGAGCTGCGAGGCATGCGTGGCTGCAAAGCCGTGCGGTGCGCCCTGGACCACCTCGAGACGGCTCCCGGCGATCATCTCATGCGAGCGCTGGCCCGAAACCTCCAGGGGCACGATACGGTCGCTGTCGCCGTGGATGACCAGGGTGGAAATCGTGATCGTCTTCAGGTCCTCGCGGAAGTCGGTGGTGCCGAAGGCGACGATGCACTGCTGGGTTCCGAGCGGCGAAGCACCCCAGGCGATCCACTTGCTGAAGGGGATCAGGTCGTTGCCGGCCTCGTTCAAACCCTGGTCGGCGTTGTAGAAATTCGGGAAGAACCCGTCGAGGAAGCCGATGCGGTCCTTCTTCACCGCGCCCAGCATGCCGTCGAACACCTCCTGGCCCACGCCGTCCGGGTTGTCGTCGGTCTTGAGCAGGAAGGGCGGTACGGCGCCGAGCAGCATGGCCTTCGCCACCCGATCCGAGCCGTAGCGTCCAAGATAGCGGGCCACCTCGCCGCCGCCCATGGAGAAGCCGGCCAGCACCGCATCGCGCAGGTCGAGATGCTCCATCAGGTCGTTGAGATCGGACGCGAAGGTGTCGTAGTCGTAGCCGCCCGCGGGCTTGCCGGATTCGCCGAAGCCGCGCCGGTCATAGGCCACGCAGCGATATCCCGCCTCCGTCAGCGCCGTGATCTGCTGTTCCCACATGCGGTGGCTGAGCGGCCAGCCATGGATGAGAACGACAGGCTGCCCCTGCCCCAGGTCCTGATAGTAGAGGTCGGTCGCAGGCGCGCCCGTGGTTTTCACGTATGGCATCGTGGTCTTCCCTTGTGCGGTGGATTTGGACGGGACAAATGGACTGAACTCCAGGCCCACAACAGACCTTGGAGCGCATTCCGTTTCGTCAAGCTCGCCCGGGCGCTTTCGCACGAAGGAGGCATCAGGGTTGCGGCCATCGCACGAGGTGGGCAAACCTCGTCCGGCCGAAGAGCAGGCCTCAGGCCTCTGCTCTGGGGGCAACGGCACCAGAGCTCCCGTTTGGAGTTGAGGAATGGGGTATCGGACGATAGCGGCCCGAGGGTGCCGGCATGCGCTTCGATCAGGAGCCGAAGGGGGATTCATGGACGGCAAGCAGAACGACGAGGTGAGGCTGAAGGCGCCGGCGCGGGCGCCCGTTCCGTTCGAGCTTCGCATCGCGCCGACGAATGGCGGGCACGTTTTCGACGTCGCCGGACCGGATCCCGCATCGGGCGGGACGGCGTCGCACCGGCATGAGCTCTCCGGCCGGGAGCAGAACGATTATCTCGCATTGTTCGAGGGGATTTCCCGCACCTTCGGCACCCGCCTCCCCCGCAACCGCCAGGAGAGCGAGCCGTCCACCTTCACGGCTCCCTACCGGGTGCTGCTCGACCGCAACATCGCGCCGGAGATCTGGTACGGCTATGGCGATCCCGCCGTCACCCGGGTTCCGGCCGAGCGGACCGGCGACGGCGACTGGTACTACCTGTTTGCCACCTCCAACGACGCGCCGAACTCGTTCCCGATCCTGCGCTCCAGAACCCTCGACACCTGGGAACTCACGGGCTTCGTGTTCCCGGAAGGCCGGAAGCCCGCTTGGGCCATGGACGGCGTGAATGTCAGCGACTACTGGGCCCCCGAGATGCACATGACGGAGGAGAGCTTCCTGGTGTGCTTCACGGCCAGGGAAAAGAGCGGCGCGCTGGCCATTGGGCTGGCGCGGTCCTCCAGCCCCGAGGGCCCGTTCGAGAGCGACGAGGCGCCCATCATCGGCGGAGGCGTGATCGATCCCCACCTCTTCGTCGGACGCGACGGGCGCTCCTTCCTGTTCTGGAAGGAGGACTCGAACGATGTCTGGCCGAGCCTGCTGAGCGCATTCCTGCACGATCATCCGGATCGGACAGGAACGCTCTTCCCCCTGTCCGAGGACCAGCGGACGGCCTCGCTCGCGCTCACGCTCTGGCCCTGGGTGAAGACGCTCGAGCCCATGGAGCGCTTCCTCGTGCAGCAGGTGCTGATCGAAGCGGTGGTGGCCGATTTCGCGGGCTTCCGGGAGCGCCTGCAGGCCCTGCTCGGCGGTGGAATGCCAGAAGCGGCCCAGGCCGGGATCCGGGGCATCCTCACCGCCCTGCGCACCCCGGTCTACGCGCAGGAGTTCGATCCTCGTACCCGCAAGCTCCTCGGGGAGCGCCGGATCGTGCTTGAAAACGATCAGGTGTGGGAGGCCCATCTCATCGAGGGGATTTGGGTGCTCGAACATGCGGGCCTCTTCTACATGTTCTATGCCGGCAACGATTTCTCGACGCCGGAATACGGCACCGGCGTTGCAGTCGCGCCGTCGCCGCTCGGCCCTTACCGCAAGATGGACCGCCCTCTCCTGCGCTCGTCCGCGGAGTGGGTCGGGCCGGGCCACCCCTCCGTCGCTCCAGGACCGGATGGAGCGCCATGGCTCTTCCTGCATGCGTTCTTTCCTGGGGAAGCCGGGTACAAGAAGTTCCGCGCGCTGCTCGCCGTGCCTTTGCACTTCGACCGGGAGAGCGTAACGGTTCAGCCTGCTTCCTCCTGAAGCAAACCAATCCTGTCATGGGGCAACGCAGTGATCCGTGTTCTCGGCCTTGTTTTCACGTTCATCCTCGCGGCCAACACCGCAGAAGCCGGGGGCCTGTCCGATCCCGAGGGGCTGCGGGCAAAGCTCCAGGCCATCGCCAGCAGGCACCCGGGCCGGGTCGGCGTCTGCGCTCAGGATGAGCGCTCTGCCCCGATCTGCGTCAACGGGGATCAGCGCTTCTCCTTGCAGAGCGTGATGAAGGCGATCACCGCAGCAGCCGCGTTGGATGCCGTCGACCGGAATGCGATGAAGCTGGAGGAGCCGATCACCGTGCGCCGGAAGGACCTGAGCGTCTACGCTCAGCCCATTGCCGAAATGGTGGCAAAGCACGGACAATTCGACACCACCATCGGAGACCTCATCCGCCGCGCCGTCGTGCAAAGCGACAACGCCGCGGTGGATAACCTTGTGGCGCGCCTCGGCGGACCTGAGGCGGTTCAGGCCTTTCTCAACCGAAAAGGCATCACGAACCTCAGGATCGATCGCGACGAGCGTCACCTCCAGGCCGAAACCATAGGGCTCGCCTGGAAGGCCGAATACGCCGATCCGAAGCGCTTCGCCGAAGCCCGGCAGGGGGTTCCGAAGCAGGCTCGCGACGCAGCCTACGAGGCTTACCGCAAGGATGAGCGGGACACGGCAACCCCGAAGGGCATGACCTCGTTCCTCCACGCGCTCATGACGGGACGCCTGCTCTCCCCCACTTCCACCCGGCACCTCTTGGATGTGATGACCCAGACGGCCACGTTCCCGGACCGCCTGCGCGCAGGCGCCGCTCCCGGCTGGACGGTCGCTCACAAGACGGGCTCGAGCGGAACCTGGAACGGCATCGCGGCGGCGACGAACGATGTCGGCATCCTCACCGCTCCCGACGGGGGAAAGGTCGCGATTGCGGCCTTTGTCGCCGATTCGAAGGCTCCGTCGAAGGACAGGGCCGCCGCGATAGCCGCCGCCGCTCGGGCGGTCACCGCCTCCTACCGGTAGAGCGAAGGACCCGACCCATGGAGCCGGAGGCAAGCAGGGTGGTCTGCATCGGCGGGGCTGCCGTCGATCGCAAGTACCGCGCCTTGGATCCGGTCCGGCCGGGCACCTCCAATCCCGTCACATCCGAGCGCTCGTTCGGCGGGGTGGCCCGCAATGTGGCGGAGAACATCGCGAGGCTCGGCGCCCAGGTCTCCCTGGTGACGATCCTGGGCGACGACGAGAATGGCCGCGCCGTTCTCGAAGACCTGAGGCGCCTGCATATCGACGCGGGGCATGTGGCGATCCTGGGCGAGCATGCCACGGCGGAATATATTGCGGTCCTGCAGCCGGATGGCGATCTGGCGTTCGGCCTCGCCGACATGGCGATCTTCGACAGCCTGACCCCTGCCCTGCTCCGCGAAGCCCTGGCCGATCTTTCCTCCGCATGGATCTTCGCCGACTGCAACATGCCGTCCGAGACCCTGCACGAGTTGATCCGCCTCGCCCGCCGGCAACCGACCATGCTGGCGCTCGACGCGGTCTCGACCCCGAAGGTGATGCGCCTGCCACGGGATCTCGCAGGGGTCGGGGTGCTGTTTCTCAATCGCGACGAGGCGCAAGCCTTTCTGGGCCATCCCAGCCCCTCGCCTGAAGCGGCAGCCGAGGAGCTCCTCGCCCGTGGGGCGCAGCGTGTCGTCCTGACCCTTGGGGCGGAAGGCCTGGTTGCAGCGGATCGATCCGGGCCCGTGCGGATCGGCGCAGTCGAGGCGCAGGTGGCCGATGCGACGGGCGCAGGCGATGCCTTGATCGCCGCCACGCTCGTGGCGATGCTGAACGGCCGCTCCCTTGCGGAGGCCGCCCGGCTGGGCACCGCGGCGGCGGCCCTGACGGTCGAGAGCACGGCCAGCGTCCGGCCCGATCTTTCCCTGCCGTTGCTGGAAACCGCATTGTCGCGTAGAGCCCACCGATCCTTTGAACGCGAGCCCGGATGAGTCACCCCATGGTCAGCCAGTTTCTCGATATCGCTCCCGAGGTGCAATCGACCCTGAGCCAGGGCGGAGCCGTCGTGGCGCTCGAATCCACCATCATCACCCACGGCATGCCCTATCCGCAGAACGTGGCGACCGCCCGCGAGGTGGAGGCCGTGGTGCGGGAGAACGGGGCCGTTCCGGCAACGATCGCCATCATCGGAGGACGCATCAAGATCGGCCTCTCGCCCGAGGAGCTCGAGTGGCTCGGCACAGCCAAGGACGTGATGAAGCTGAGCCGCGCCGACCTGCCCTACGCGGTCGCCTCCGGGCGCCATGGGGCGACGACGGTAGCCGCCACCATGATCTGTGCCCATCTGGCGGGCATCCGGGTCTTTGCTACGGGGGGTATCGGCGGCGTGCACCAAGGCGTCGAGGCCACCATGGATATCTCGGCAGATCTCGACGAGCTGGCCAGAACCCCCGTGGCGGTGATCTGTGCAGGCGCCAAGGCCATCCTCGACCTGCCGCGGACACTCGAATATCTCGAAACCTGCGGGGTGCCGGTCGTGGGCTATCGCACGGACTGCTTTCCGGCTTTCTGGAGCAGGACGAGCGAGCTGCCGGTTCCCCTGCGCCTCGACAGCCCGGAGGCAATGGCCGACCTCATCCGCACCAAGGAGGCGCTTGGGCTCGAAGGCGGCGTCCTCGTGGCCAATCCGGTTCCGACCGCCCATGAGATCCCGGCCGACGAGATGAGAACCTTCATCGACGCCGCCGTGGCCGAGGCGAAAGCCCGCGGCGTGGCGGGCAAGGCGGTGACGCCCTTCCTGCTATTCCATCTGTTCGAGAAGACCGGCGGACGAAGCCTTGCCACCAACATTGCGCTGGTAAAGAACAACGCCGCCTTGGCCGCGCAGCTTGCCGCCTCATTGTCTCAATGATCCGTGCGGGCTCCTAAACGACGGTGAATGTGGACCGCCAGGATCGTGGCGGGGATCAGCGCAACCGCACAGAGAGCTGCACTGACGAGAAACAGGCGTCCGCCGAAGCCGGGATACAACAGGCCGCCACCGTAGATGAAGACGGCCGCCAGCAGGCCCGTACAGGCCGTGTACAACCCCGTCCCGGTCGAGAGAATCCGAGGGGGCATGCTGGCGCTCATATAGGCGGCGACTCCAACCTGCGTGAGCCCGAGTGTGGCCCCCTGAAGCAGCTGAACCAGGATGGCCATGGGCAGCTCGCCGCTCAGGCCCAACAGCCCCCAGCGCAGGACGCCGCCGCCGCATGCGGCAACGATAAGGATCCAGGAAAAGCGGCGCGTGACGAGATGGCTGAACTTGAAGACCACGATCTCCACCGTCACTCCAAGCGCCCACAGCAATCCGATCACCATGGCCGAATGGCCGGCTGCCAGCCAATAGAACGTGCTGTAGGTGTAGAAGACACCGTGACATGCCTGTGAGATGGCGGCGCTGCCCAGCAGCAACCCGAAGCCCGGCACCCGCAAGACCTTCGTCATCGGCGCGGACGGCGCCGGCTGCCGGGCTCTCTCCTCCCTGTGAACGGGGAGAGCGCAGGCGGCCAAGGCTTGTGCGGCGTAGGCGCAGGACAGCACCACGATGATGGCCGTAGGGCCCGTTCTGTCGACCAGGATGCCTAATACAGGCGAGAGGGCAACGACTGCGGAAGAGCCCCAAGACCGGATTCGTCCGAAATTGAGATCAAGCCGCTTCATGTTCGCCAGAACGATGGATTCGCTCAAAGGAATGAGACTCGACGAGAAGAGGCGAACCGAAAGGTAGATGGCCAGGATGACCGTGAAGCCCTCAGCCATGAAGTTGAACAGCGATATCAGGGCTGTTGCCGAGCCAAGGACGATGAGCAGCCTCTCGCGCCGGCCTGTCTTGTCGGCGATGATCCCGACGATGGGGTTTGCCACGATGGCAAGGACCGACCCGAGGGAGAGGCAAAGACCAACGTCGGCCTCGGTCAGCCCCTGAGACCGCAGCCACAGCGGAAAAAGCTGATCAAGACCGCAATCGGCGCATACAGGGTGACGTAATAGGCATTGAAGATAAATGCCGGCCCCAGCATGGCGGTCTCTCCCCTCGACGCCATGGCCGGCATTCACGCCCCAAAGCTTTCTGAAGCACCTATTATCGGTCGGGGCCCCATGAAGGGGCACTATCCAAACAGGGAGGATCGCCTGGGGAGTGGCCTCAATTTCCTCCCTCGCTCCAGGCTGTCATCGCCTCGAAGACGATGGCATGCCTGTGGGCGAGCGCGTCGATATCAGCGGAATAGCCGCCGCCGATCACGGCGACCAGGGGGATGTGCCGGGTGCGCGCCTGTTCGACCACATAGCTGTCGCGGCGGCGAAGGCCCTCGTCCGAGAGAGACAAGCGTCCGAGCTTGTCGTCACGATGCGGATCGACGCCCGCGTTGAGAAAGACGAGATCGGGCTCCAGGGCGTCGAGAAGGCGCGGCAGATGGGCCTGGAGGACGCTCATATAGGCGGCATCCTCCATGAGGTCCGGCAAGCCGATATCGAGATCGCTCGGGATCTTGCGAACCGGATAATTCTTCTCCGCATGCATCGAGAAGGTGAAGAGATCGGGCTCGTCCCGCAGGCAATCGGCCGTTCCGTCGCCCTGGTGCACGTCGAGATCGACCACGAGCGCATGCTGGATCGTGCCCTCGTGCTTGAGCGCCTTTGCCGCGATGGCAACATCGTTGAACACGCAAAAGCCTGCCCCCGTCTCCCGTTGCCCATGGTGGCTGCCGCCCGCGGTGCTTCCCGCAAGACCGTGCTGGAGCGCCAATCGGGCCGCGAGCAGCGTCCCTCCGGCGGAGGCACGGGCGCGGCGTGCCACACCTTCGTCGATGGGAAGGCCGATCCGCCGCTCGATCTCGCGCGGAACAGAGCAGGTCAGCACCTGCTCCACGTATGCGTGGTCGTGGGTCAGGGCGATCAGCTCCGCCGACGCCTCCTCCGGCACCACGAAGCCGTTCGGCGCCAGCCCCTTTTCCGCCAACACCTCCGCCAGGCGTCCATACTTTCTCATGGGAAAGCGATGGCCGTCCGGGAGCGTGGCCTGATAGGCGGGATGGGAAACGATCGGTACCTGCATCGCAGCCATTCTAAAATCCGAAACCTGTCAGCTTAAATGCCTAAAGCGGTCATAGGGCCATGATCGGCATGGCCGGGCGGGCCTATCGGTCCGACGGGGTGGCCGGCGCGAGCCGACCCAAAATATGGGTGAGAGCGTCGGTCATCTGTCCCAGCACTTGTCGGTTGACATTGAGAGGGGTGTCGCAGGCCTCATGATAGCAGGGGTCGAAAGGCTGTCCGGCCTGCCCGCCGAACCGCTCCGCATGAGCACCGTTCTTGGCGTTGCCCGCTCCCGTGAACAGGCCGATGGTCGGGATGTCCTTGGCCGCGAAGGCTGCATCGTCCGAGCCGAAGCCGCGCTGATAGCTCGTGCGCTCCTCGATGGGCAGGCTCCGTGCGCCGAAGTAATCCCTGAGCGCCTGGAGGGTGCTTGCCGCCTGCGCGGTCTTGTCCGGATGGGTCAGCTGGACGAAGCGCCCGAAATTGGGCGATCCGACCATGTCGAGGTTGATGTAGAGGTGGACACGGCGACGCTCCTCGTCCGGGAGCGTGTCGAGGTGGTGCCGGGAGCCGACAAGGCCGCGCTCCTCCGCGCCCCAGAAGGCAAAGCGGATCGATGCAGGAGGCGCAGGCTCCCCTGCAAGGCGCAGAGCAGCCTCCAGCACGGCAGCCGAACCGCTGGCATTGTCGTTCATGCCGGGTCCCTGGGATACGCTGTCCAGGTGAGCGCCCACCATCGTCAGGGGGCCGCCCGCCTCCCCTCGCTCGGCAATGACATTTCGCGTGGAGCGGATGCCCGTCTCGACCTCGATCTTGAGGCGGGCCTTGCTGCGAACCGGATCCCGGGCCGCATCCGCGAGCCTGCGTCCCACCTCCGTGGTTACGCCAAGCACCGGAATGGAGGCGAGCGTGGCCAGACGCCCGCCGAAGACCCCTGCCTGGCCCTCGGTCCCCTGGTTCATGATGATGACGCCGGCCGCTCCCGCCGCCTGCGCCTGCTCAACCTTGGTCTGGAATGGGCAGGTGCCTCGCCGGACGAGGGCAATGTGGCCGGGTGCGAATCCGGCAAAGTCCTCGCTCTCACAGGCGCTTGTCGACGTTTGCAGGGCCTCTTCCGCCAAGCCGAGATCCACCGGCTGAAGAGTGGCCGTCACGTCGCCCGAGCCCGAATTCATCAGGGTGCGCATCGTCTCGCGGGAGGGGCTGAACGCGTTGGAGCCCTCAGGCTCGGAGACGAGGACGGGAGGGGAGCCCTCCTCGAAGAACGGAAACGTGAACTCCTCGAACCGCACGGCGTAGCCGGCCCCGCGAAGCTGGTCCGCGACGTATTCAGCAGACCGGTCATAGCCTGGCGTGCCGGCGGCCCTGTTCCCCTTGTGAGCCGCCGCAATATCCTGCAGCGCCTTAACGTGGCGATACGGATCCACATCGACTGAGGTCGACGCCAAGGCGGCATCGGCTCGAGATGCGGTCGTGCCGGCAAGAACAAGGACGGTTGCAATGGCTGTTCGACAGGCGCTCAGGACCGGAGGTGACACGCGGATCTCGCTCAAACCCGCCCGCAGACACGTGCGGGCTCAAGCAAGATCGGGCTTCCCGCCACGCGAGCAAGTGCGGCTTTTGCGAGCTCACACAGACGTGAGACGAGCGGATCGGCCCTAACCGGTCCCGCCTGCCGCTATCGCCATATGGGCGAGCCGGAGAGCCGACTGCCGCGAGCGCGCACCGCATATGAAGCCCCCCGGATGGCAGAAGACGCCATCCTCGACACCGGCCGCCTGGGAGAAGGCAGCGTCCTGCAGCCCGCGCCAGGCCTCCGGCAGGGACAGCCTTTGACCGAAGGATCCGAGCTCGGGCGGTACGGTCCGGCAATACCAGGACGTGAGGTCCTCATTGGGGTAGACGACGAAGAGCAGATCCTGCAGGCCGCCGGTAAAAACGGCTTTTTCCCAGGGCAGCTTGCGGTCGAGGACGATCACCCGCGGATCTTGCGCCTGTCGCGCCGCCGTCAGCACCTGCGACAGGGCCTGCGCCTCCGCATGGGCCTGCCGGCATGCCCGAACCAGAATGCCTCGTGCAAAGCCGGCCGCCTCGAGGAAAGCCTCGTCATAGGACTGCGCACTGTTCCAGGTTGGATTGAAGGCTTCGATCAGCAACGAAAGGTGGCCTGAACTCACGGGAGCGACGCCGTTGTCGGCCTGATCGATAGCCAGGATGAACTCCTGGTCGATATCCTGCCAGACGGTATCGAGTGCTTCATCCTCGATGCCGGGAGCGAGCTTGGGCAGGGCCTCCCGCCCGTAATCGCGCCAGATTAGGCCAACCGAGCTGTAGGGGGTGCCGTCGGAACGCCTGGGCAGGTCGCGCATATGATGATCGTAGCGCCCCTTGCCCGGCTCGTAGACCGCGCCGACATCGAACACGATGTCGGCCGCGTCGATCACCGCAGCGTCGCGAGTTCGAGCGAAATCGAAGCTCCCGAGAGCCTCGCGCAAGACGGAGAAGGCGAAGACATCGTCGGCGTGGAACGTGCCGCTATGAGTTACAACCTTCATCCTTGTCTCCCCCGGCTTATGCCGGCCATGGCCCAACTCAATTCCGCTCCCCATCCGCGATAGCAGAGCCTTGAACGGAACATAAGCCACAACTCGGCCCGCTCTCCTACTCCCCCGTCATATAGCTCTCATGCCCTTCAATCATTCGCTTGACCTTTCCACGATGGGAAGGTGCAAAACTCTGGAACCTTGGAAATGAAGGATTCCGCAAATGCACCAGTTTCTCGTTCCGAACATGACCTGCGGCGGCTGCCTTGGCTCGATCACGCGTTCGCTCCAGAAGCTCGATCCGCAAGCCGAAATCGAAGGCAATCCGCAAACCCGGAGCATCAAGGTTGCGTCGGCGAAGACGCAAGCCCAATTGCTGGCGGCTTTGAGCGATGCCGGATATCCGGCCCAAACCCTTCCGCAACAGGATACATGAGGAGGCCGCCATGGCAGCCGATGCTCATTTCCACCATCATGGCGCCCCACCATCGACGGCAGGCTTGAACCGCGTGGCTTTCAGCGCGACCGTGCACTGCCTCACGGGTTGCGCGATCGGCGAGGTTATCGGCCTCATGATCGGTACCGCCCTCGGCTGGGGCACGGCGCCGACGATCGTGCTTGCCGTCGCCCTCGCCTTCCTGTTCGGCTACGGCCTGACCATGCTGCCCCTCCTCCGCAGCGGTCTGCCGTTCGGCACGGCTCTGGGCCTCGCCCTAGCGTCGGATACGGCTTCGATCACCATCATGGAGATCGTCGACAACCTGATCATGCTGGCGGTCCCTGGCGCGATGGATGCCGGGCTCTCAAGCCTCTTCTTTTGGGGGAGCCTTGCCGTCTCCCTTCTCGTCGCGGGCGTCTTCGCCTTCCCGGTCAACCGCTGGCTGATTGCCCGCGGACGAGGCCACGCCGTGGTGCATGCCTTTCACGAGCACTGACCCCACATCTTCATTCCCTTAAGGAGAACGATCATGAAGACCTCTTCCCTTGTTCTTGCCGCCGTGATCGGGGTTGTCCCCTCCCTTGCCCTGGCGCAGGCCAACCATGGGGGGCATTCGGGCCATTCCACCCCAGCACAGACGGCGCAGACCCCTGACAATCCTGCGATTAAGGGCTATCGCCAGGCTAACGAGACAATGCACCGCGCCATGGACATCACCTTCAGCGGCGACGCCGATGTGGATTTCGTCCGCGGCATGATCCCCCACCACCAAGGCGCCATCGACATGGCGAAGGTCGCTCTCCAGCACGCCAAGGATGAACAGATCCGCAAATGGGCCACCGACGTCATCCGGGAGCAGGAGCGCGAGATCGCCGAGATGCAGGCCTGGCTGAAAAAGAAGGGCGTTCAGTAGGCAACGGCCCCGCTTCAGCAGCGGCCGTGACTCTGCTCATCGCCGCTCGGCCGCTCGATGGGCAAAGGTGGTAGATGCCTCAAGGGAGTTCGTGGATGCCTTTGCAACCCCTCGGAGCCATGCACGTTATTCGTGGATCGCCAAGCCGCCCCTGCCCAGGGGTGGCTTGATCCCATTGTAGCGTTTTCCATCAACCATCGAGCCGCGGGGAATGAACCAGCAAGAGACCGCCATCCTGAGCCGGGACGATCTTCTCAAGCGGCTGGCCGATCTGGAACGGGAGAACCGAAAGCTTCGGGCGCAGGCCGAACGGTCGAGCGACGGGCAGAGCGCGGCAGCGGACACGAGGATCCTCACGCTTCAGCAGGATCGCAACTCGCTGCGCATCAGCGAGGGCTGGCTTCGGGCTTTGGTGGAGAGCGCAACCGATTACGCCATCATTACCCTCGACCTGAGGGGCCATGTCACGAGCTGGAACACCGGCGCCCGCAACATTCTCGGCTGGGACGAGGCGGATGTTGTCGGTGAGTACACGGACTTCTTCTTCAACGAAGAAGACAGAAAGGCCGGAGCCCACGAAGACGAGATGCGGGAGGCCCTTGCGGCGGGGCGGGCGGAAGACGAGCGCTGGCATCTGAAGAAGGATGGATCGCTCTTCTGGGCCAAGGGCGTTCTCATGCCCTTTCGTGACTCCGAAATGCTCGGTTTCCTCAAGATCCTGCGAGACCGCACGGAGGAGAAGCAGGCCGCTCAGCAACTGCATAACAGCGAGGAGCAGCTTCGCGAGATCCTGGAAAGCATCTCCGATGCCTTCTACGCCGTCGATCGCGACCTGCGATTCACCTACATCAACCGGAAGGCGGAGGAGTGGTGGGGGCGCCGGCGGGAAGAGATGATCGGGAATGTCTATCCCGAAATCTTTCCGCAGGTCGTCGGCAGCGAAGTCTACAATGCTCACCTCAAGGTCATGGAGGAGCGGCTGCCGTTTCACTTCGAGGCGGTATCGCCGATCCTGAACCACTGGATCGACGTTCACATCTACCCGACCGCCGAGGGCGGCTTGTCCATCTATTTCCGCGACATCACCCATCGAAAGAAGGCCGAGGAGCACCAAAGGGTCTTGATTCACGAACTGAATCACCGCGTGAAGAACACCCTCGCGACGGTTCAGTCGATCGCGTCGCAAACCCTGCGCAATGCCTTCACCATGTACGAAGCCAAGGAAGCCCTTGAGAGCCGCCTGTTCGCTCTCTCCCGCGCTCATGACGTGCTCACCCGGGAGAACTGGGACGCCGCGAACCTGCACGAGATCGTCTCCCAGGCGGTCGAGCCCTACCGCAGCTACGGCAGCCGCATTCAGTTTGCGGGCCCCACGGTGCGCATTCCACCGCGCATGGCCCTTGCGCTTGCCATGGCGTTCCAGGAGCTTGCCACCAACGCCGTCAAGTATGGCGCCCTGTACAACGAGCATGGGCAGGTGGGAATTCGGTGGACTCTCGACAACAGCAGCGATCCTCCCTGTCTGAAGCTGCGCTGGGAGGAGACGGGTGGCCTTCCGGTCAGGATGCCGGAGCGCCGCGGGTTCGGAACCCGGTTGATCGAGCGCAGCCTGGCCCATGACCTGAACGGGACGGCCGAGATCAGATTTGCCGCCACCGGTGTCGTGTGCGAGATCGCCGCTCCCGTTGTCAGGGACGAAACGATCTCCATGACCTGATGCTTGTCCCTTGAGAGGTACCGGAGCTTTCCTCCATGACAGTGTCGAGAATCTCCCGCGTCGTGGTACAGGGTCCGGCCGCACACTTGTGGACACCACTTTGCTTCGAACGAGCGGGGTCGAGCGTTAGTGGATATCCCCTGCGGGCGAATGGAAAGGACAAACCATGTTCACGCTTACAATCAGCGACAAGCCGGTTGCCATCACGAATGCCGATGAGGAGGAAGCCCGCGAGCTCCTCATGAGTGAGGACTTCAAGGAAGACCTCAAGGTCCTGGAGAGCGAGGGCGCTCCGTTGTGGGACGGGATCGCGAGCCTCAATGTTCGGCCGGCGACCGACGAGGAGAAGGCCGAGTTCGAGGACGCGGACTTCGACGAGGAGGAGGACGACGATGATGAGGAGGAAGGCCCCTACATCATGTTCCTGGTCGACGTGACCGATCCCGACGAGAGCGACGAGGGCTGATCGGCGGACCTCAAGCCGCCAATCTCGAACGAATCTCTCAACAAGGCCGCGCCCGGGCGATCCGGGCCCGGCCGCTCTGCAGGAGGCGAGCGCCTTCATCCTGCGACACTGGGAAGGAGTTCATCCATGCGGAGTTCATCCGTGCAACCTGGTCTGACGATGAGCCGGCGGACACTGCTTGCCGGACTCATGGCCTCTCCCATGGCGTTTTCCGCCAAAGCCGCCTCGGCCACGGGAGCCCTGCCGACAATGGTGGTGACCAAGGATCCGAATTGCGGCTGCTGCACCGGGTGGGTCGACCATGTTCGGGCGGAAGGCTTCCAGGTGGATGTGGTCGAGACGCCCGAGGTCAACCGCCTGAAGGCTCGTCTCGGCGTGCCCCAGGCCCTTGCCTCCTGCCATACGGCGGAAATCGGCGGCTATGTGATCGAGGGGCACGTGCCGGCAGGCGCCATCAAACGGCTTCTTGCCGAAAGGCCACAGGCCAAAGGTCTCGCGGTTCCCGGCATGCCGGCCGGATCTCCCGGCATGGAGGTCGAGGGCATGGAGCCCGACACCTATGAGGTCGTTCTCTTCGGGCCCTCCGGTCAGCGGACCTATGCCCGGTTCACGGGCGGCCGCGAGGTCTGACGGCGCGGGAACACACGGCAGGCAGGGCCGTTGGCCCACGATGAGTTGGCTTGTTCAATCCCGCCTCGTGAACGACCCCTTCAGCGACCCGGGTGTCTACCTCGATTTTAGCTATGGCCGCCGGGCCATCCTTTTCGATTTGGGCGATGTCGGCGGTCTCTCGTCCCGGGAATTGCTGCGGGTGAGCCATGTGTTCGTGTCCCACACGCATGTGGATCACGTGGCAGGCTTCGACCGCCTGTTTCGCCTCTGTCTCCATCGTCCCTCCCCGCTGACCCTCATCGGGCCGCCGGGCTTCGCGGTGCAGGTTGAGCATCGCATCCGCAGCTTCACCTGGAACCTGCTGGACGAGAACTCGGTCGATTTCTGCATTCGGGCCATGGACTACGATGGAAGCCGCCTGGTGAAGGCCGCCGAGTTCCACGCCCGCGAAGCCTTCGCCAGGCGCGATAGGGAGCCCCCGGCTTTTCCGGAAGGCATCGCCTGGATGGAGGATGAGTTCAAGGTCGAGGCCGCAGCCCTCGATCACGGCATCCCTTCCCTCGCTTTTGCCCTGCGGGAGGTTCTTCAGGTCAATGTATGGCGGGGCGTGCTGGGTGAGATGGGCCTTCCCCCCGGCCCCTGGCTCAATGAGGCGAAACGGGCCGTTCGCCTCGGGCTGCCGGATGCCCATATGGTCACGGTTCCGACAGAAGGCAGCATTCGCTTGGGGGAGCTGAGGGATCGTGCCTTGCGCGTGGCTCCGGGACAGGCGGTCGCCTATGTGACGGACGCCGCTCCCCACGCGGAGAACCGAGCAAAAATCCTTCGGCTGGCGCAAAAAGCGGACCAGCTTTTCATCGAGGCCGTCTTTCTTGAGCGGGATCGCCCCCTGGCGCTTGCCTCCCACCACCTGACGGCCTGGGACGCCGGAGCCATCGCCCGGGAGGCGGGAGTCAGGCACGTGACGCCTTTCCACCACTCCGCACGCTACCTGTCCGAGCCGGATGTGCTCCGGGAGGAGCTGTTCGAGAGCTTCGATGCCGCCGACCGGGCGGCAATGACAGGCTGAGGGACTTATTCGGGGTTGAACACGGCCTCATGGATCTGCCGCGGATCGGGCCTGCGGCTGGAACTGAACCGGACGACCCGGTAGCCGCAGGATTTCAGGATACGGTCCTGTTGTGCGTCCTTCCTGGCATCGTGGGAGCGGTCATCGAGCTCGACGATTGCCAGCACTTCCAAGTCTTGAACGATCGCCCAATCCACGCGCGTGTTCGAAATCCTTCGAAAGGCCGTCCAGAACGCGCGGCTTCCCTCCTTCGCATCGGGCCGCACGAGGGCCAGGATCGGCACCTGCGGCCAGATCTGACAGTCGGGGCATGCGGCCAGGAGGCGCTGGTAGAACTCCCTTTCGTTCTCCGTCATGATCGTATGCCGCCGGTAGCGCGGCTTGCGGGTCCAGAAGAGGACGAGGACGAACATGACGGCAAGCAGAGCGCACCCTGCCAGCCAGGACCATGGAAGGTTCTCGATCATGGGTTCGCCCCAACCATTCCCTGATGCTCCATTCCCGGGATTGTGAACGGCAAAGCTCCTGCCTGCCGCAGGAGCATAGCAGCTATCATGAAACCCAGATGCATGGTCCTGCGTCTTCTTATTGTCCAGTTATATGCCGGGGAGACAAGAATGGACCTCAGCCGCCGTACCTTCCTGCTTGGCGTGTCAGCCGCTGCCGCCGGCACCAGCCTTCCCGCGAGCCGCAGCCTTGCTCAGGCGGCTGTCGATCAATCCGTCTACCGGAGCATGTACGCTCCCATTGACGATGATCTTTATCCAATTCCCGGCGTCGACATTTCCCGGATCAATCCGGCCTATCTGCGCCGGGTGGTCCGTTACGACACCGCCGAGGCTCCCGGAACCATCGTGGTCGATCCCCAGACCCGCTATCTCCACCTCGTCCTGCGCGACGGCATGGCCGTGCGCTACGGGGTCGGCGTCGGACGTTCGGGCTTCGGTTGGTCCGGGGCGGCGACGATCAAGGACAAGCAGGAATGGCCTGACTGGTACCCGCCGAAGGAAATGTTCGAACGGGAGCCGGATCTCATGGAGAAGATGGGCGAGTTGCCGGGCGGACCCGGCATGCCCGGTGGCCCTGGCAATCCCTTGGGCGCCCGCGCCCTCTACCTCTGGAAGGGCAACAAGGACACCCTCTACCGCATCCACGGCACCTTCGAGCCCTGGACCATCGGCACCAATGTTTCGTCCGGCTGCATCCGCATGATCAATCAGGATGTGATCGATCTTTACAGACACGTCCCGACAGGCACTAAAGTGGTGGTCCTGTCGTCGGGCCGGAGCAGGCGCAATCAGATGGTTTCCCGCACCTGATTAAGCAAAAAGGCACGGTTCGCGCCTATTTTTGCCATGGTTAACAAACACACGTTCCGTAGGGACGCGGGAACTAACGAACCATGGCGGGAATATTTGCCCAGTCGAAACGATCGGTTGGCAGGCGCGGGACGCTTCCTGTGCCGCGGAGCGGCTGCCTGTCCGGTAGAAAAGGCGCCTCTCGCCTGATACTCAGCCTTCTTGCCGCCGCTTCGTCTCTTATGATCGTGACCGCCCGCACGCAGGACGCCGCCGCGAACGGGGATACGCGCACCCTCACCTTCTTCCACACCCATACGAGGGAAAGTGCGACCGTGACCTTCCGCAGGAACGGTCAATACGACCAGCAGGCTCTGACCCAGCTCAACTGGTTCCTGCGGGACTGGCGCGTGGAGAAGCCCGCCCAGATGGACCCGCGCCTATTCGACATCATCTGGGAGGTCTACCGCGAAGCCGGCTCCTCCCAGCCGATCCACATCATCTCTGCCTATCGGTCACCGGAAACCAACGGCTCGTTGCGACGCCGGTCGAGCGGGGTCGCCGAACACAGCCAGCACATGCTCGGCAAGGCCATGGACATCCGCCTGCCGGATGTGGACACGGCGCGCCTGCGTGCCATCGCCATGCGCATGCAATATGGCGGAGTCGGCTACTATTCGTCCTCTGCCTTTGTCCATGTGGATACGGGCAACGTGCGCGCCTGGCCTCGCATGACGCAGCAGCAGCTCGTGCGGCTGTTCCCCGACGGCAAGACCCTCCACCTGCCCTCGAACGGCAAGCCGCTCCCCGGCTACGAGGAAGCCAAGGCCGAGATCCTGGCCCGCAATGCCGCCCTTGCGTCGCAAGCCTCGGCTGGAGGTGGATCCTTCGGCAATCTGCTGGCGAACCTTTTCGGTCGCAGGAACCCCACGCCGGCGCCGCAGCCGGCTGTGCCTGCCCCCGCCGCGGAGACGCTGGTCGCCTCAGCCGATCGTGAAGTCGTGGAGGAAATCGCCGTGGAGGTTCCCCTGCCGCCGCAGCGGCCGCGGGAGATCAGGCTTGCGACTGCCCTTCCGCCGGATGCCGGTGCATTGGCGGCGATGATTGCAACCCCTCAGCCCACTCCGCTCCCGGGGCCGGAGGCCATTCTCGGCTACGACGAAGATGCCGCCGTGAAGGCGCTCCTCGATCCCAGAACGGCATTCCTGGATATTGGCTTCGCATCGCAGGCGAAGGAAGAACTGAGCGCAAACCAGTTCACCGGTCCAGCCGTCAAGCCGCTGCCGGTTTTCGGGGAAGCTCGGGCCAACCTCTGAGGTCCGGCGGCTGCGATCAGATTGCCGAGACCATGAGAAGGCCGACGAGCACGATCAGCACGAGGCCCCCTGCGACGGCAACTGCCCAATGCGCGGCGGCTTTGTCCCCGGCTTGCACCTCAGGCTTGTTCAAGGCCGGCTGGACCGGGGCACCTGTCTGGAGAGCAATTTTTCGAGGCTTTGCCGGCGGTGCGGCGGAGCGGCCCGGAAACGGGATGATCTCGGCGGTGCGTGCAGGCGGCAGGCTCGGTTTCGGATTTGGCGAGATGAGGCTGTCTTCCAGCTCGACCGGAACTCCTGTCTCCTCCAGATGGACGACGATGAGCGCGATTTCCTCCGGGCTCATGGAGTCGATCGGCAGATTGGCCTCAAGATCCTGGTTCGTAAGATAGCCCTGCTTGCGTCCGAGGGCGATCAAGCGGTCCAGGGTATTGCTGTCTAGCGCCGGCTGCATGAGGAGACCACCCTATGTGGGCTGTTGGGCGGAGAAACAGCCGAGGCTGCTTCGAATGGTTTCGTTAAGCTAACGCCCCAATCTCCCCCAGCGTTGCACCTGGAAAATCTTCCAGGTGCTTTTTTGAAGAAGCTTTAGTCGTACGACGAAATGCGAACATGCGGGCTTTCGAGCCGGCCTAGTTCTTCGTCGCCTGGGAAGCTTCCTGCAATGCCTCCTTCTCCCGCCTGACCTGCTCGGACAGCTGCTCGGCGATGGCGACGAGCTTGGAGGCCGTCGCATCCTTGCCGTGAAGCTCCACATGTCCGGCCAGTCCCACCGTCAGAAGGGATTCGAAGACCAGATCGGCCTGGATTCCCTTCCTGACCAGATCGATGGCAACCTTCTGCCACTGATCGCACAACTGCTCGCGAAGTTCGGAAATATCGTTGCTCATCCCGTAACCATACACGACCTGTCCCGTTTTGTCTGCGGCAGGGCTCTCCTTCGACCCGACTGTCACCAAGCTTACATAGAACCGTTCTAATGCGCTTCCGTCCCCCAAGAGACGGAGAACCCGATATGGACGAGCACAAGGGCCGACTTCGCGCCAGCGAACTGGAAGACTCAGGCGATGTCGGAGTGAACCCGACACAAAACCTCACGATGGGCGAGATCATCGCCACGCGCTTCGACCGGCGCGACTTCCTGCGGGGCTCGCTCGCCGTCGCGGCGATCTCGGCGACCGTGGGCACCCGTGCCCTGGCCGCGAACGAACAGCCGGCCAAAAAAGCTTCGAACCCGATCTCCTTCGACTTCAAGGAAATCGAAGCCGGGGTCGATCAGACCCACCACGTGGCCGAGGGCTACGACGCCCAGGTTCTGCTGCGTTGGGGCGACCCGATTTTCGCCGATGCGCCTGAGTTCGATCCCATGAACCAGACTGCCGAACGCCAAGCGCGCCAGTTCGGCTACAACACCGACTTCATCGGCTTCATCCCGCTCAACGGCTCGGCCGACCATGGCCTGCTCGTGGCCAATCATGAGTACACCAACGAGGAGCTGATGTTCCCGGGCGTGGGCATCCAGGACGCCAAGGATGCGAACTTCTCGAAGATGACCAAGGAGCTGGTCGACATCGAAATCGCCGCGCATGGCGGCGCTGTCGTCGAGATCCGCCGCGTCAACGGCCAATGGCAGGTGGTGAAGGACTCCAGGTACAACCGTCGCATCACCGCCGCGACCCCGATGGACATCACCGGCCCCGCCGCAGGCCACGATCGCATGAAGACCTCCGCCGATGCCACCGGCCGCAAGGTGAATGGCATGATCAACAACTGCGCCGGCGGCGTGACCCCCTGGGGCACCTGGCTCAGCTGCGAAGAGAACTTCAACGGCTACTTCTGGGGCAAGCTCGGCGACGATCATGCGGAGGCCAAGAACTACAAGCGCTACGGCCTCGGCACGCCCGCCTATGCCTGGGGCAAGTATTACGACCGCTTCGACCTGACGAAGGAGCCCAACGAGGCGAACCGCTTCGGCTGGGTGGTCGAGATCGATCCCTTCGATCCGACCTTCGTGCCGAAGAAGCGCACCGCTCTCGGACGCACCAAGCACGAGGGCGCTGCCGGCATCACCAACAGCGACGGCCGCTACGTGGTCTATCTCGGCGACGACGAGCGCTTCGACTACGTCTACAAGTTCGTCACCGCCGGCAAGGTCGACCCGCAGAACCGCGCCGCCAACCTGGGTCTTCTCGACGAGGGCACCCTCTACGTCGCCAAGTACAACCCGGACGGCACGGGCACCTGGCTCCCGATGGTTCACGGCCAGGGGGCGCTCACCGAGGCCAACGGCTTCAAGAACCAGGCCGACGTGCTGATCGAGACCCGGCGCGCAGCAGACCTTCTCGGCGCCACCAAGATGGACCGTCCCGAGGACATCGAGGCGAATCCGCAGACGAACCGCGTCTACGTCATGCTGACGAACAACACGCGCCGCAAGGAAGACCAGGTGGATGCGGCCAATCCGCGTGCGAACAATGCGTTCGGCCATATCGTCGAGATGATGCCGGAAGGCGGAAACCATGCCGCCGCTGCGTTCACCTGGGAAGTTCTGGTGAAGTGCGGCGATCCGTCCGTCGCCTCCGTCGGCGCCACCTTCTCGTCGGAGACCACCAAGAACGGCTGGTTCGGCATGCCCGACAACTGCGCCATCGACAGCCAGGGCCGCCTCTGGATTTCCACGGACGGCAACAACGCAAAGGCCACGGGCCGGGCCGATGGCCTCTGGGCTCTTGAAACGGAAGGCGAGAAGCGCGGCACCTCGAAGCACTTCTTCCGCGTTCCGGTCGGCGGCGAGCTGTGCGGTCCCTTCTTCACGCCAAACGACGAGTCGCTGTTCCTCGCCGTTCAGCATCCCGGAGAGGCGGAAGAAGGCGCGACGTCGACCTTCGAAAATCCGATCACCCGCTGGCCGGATTTCAAGGATGGCATGCCGACCCGTCCCTCGGTGCTGGTCGTCACCAAGCAAGGCGGCGGCAAGATCGCCTGACGGCGTTCCACCGGCGAGTGCTCATTGGCACTGACAAAGGAGCCCCAGCGGCTCCTTTGTTCATTCAGGCGAGGCGGAGATCCGCCGGCTGAAGGCGCGGGGGGTAATATCTTCGGATTGGGATGAAGTGCTGCTCATAACAGCCTTGGGCACGGCAGCCCTGAAGGAGAGTGGCGCGGGCGACGGGGCTCGAACCCGCGACCTCCGGCGTGACAGGCCGGCACTCTAACCGACTGAGCTACGCCCGCGCATTTCTCTCGCATCGCTTGGCGCCCGGGGCGTTTCTTGCGATGGAGGCGCGCTCGTAGCGGTGAATGAGCACGCTGTCAAATGGTGTTTGGATTATCCCCAGCCCCTGGCGCCGCAGGCCGGGCCATGATCCCTCCGATACCGCTCAATCTCTCGTGCTGACCGAGAAGACCTCGTGTCCGGCGCCGTTCAGCACCCGAACGGCCTCGACCTCCGGTTCACGGGACTGGGGCCTGCGGGCGAGGGAGAAGACCTTCAGGGCCCGCTCCTTCGCCTTTTCGAGGGAGTCGGTGCGGACCATGATGCGGCGCACGACCCCGCCGCCTGCCTCCTCCGAAGCCAAGGTCTCGATGCGATAAATCTCAAACACGCTTTCCAAAGCTCCAAAGTCGGACCTGCTCCATGATCACGCCCTGAGACGCTGGAGCTTTTCGAACCGCTTGATCAGCCGGTCCCGCTTCAATTTCGACAGACGGTCGATCCAGAAGATGCCTTCGAGCTGATCGATCTCGTGCTGAAGGCATACGGCCATCAGGCCTTCCGCCTCTTCCCCATGTTCCGTGCCGTCAAGCCGCTTGTACCTCACGCCCACCCTCTGAGGGCGCTCGATCTCGTCCGTAACCCCCGGCATCGAAACGCTTCCCTCCACATGGCGGGCCGTTTCGGAGGATGTCCAGGTAATCTCGGGATTGATATAGATGTGCGGCTCGGGATCGGTTTCCAACTGGATGACCACGAGCCGCCGAAGAATGCCGATATGCGGAGCGGTGATGCCTATTCCGGGCGCCGCATGCATCGTCTCGGTCAGATCGCGAGCAAGCGTCCGGATCTCCTCATCGATCGCGATGATCGGCTCCGCCTTCTGGCGCAGGCGCTGGTCGGGAAAGCGGACGATCGGGCGCGTAGCCACCGGCCGTCTCCTTGTTGCTTCGAGGGACAGGAGGGTTGTAGGCTGCAAGCTTACTTATAGCGACCGCCGCGCTGTAGCACCTCGATCTTGTAGCCGTCAGGGTCCTGCACGAAAAAGAACCTCGCCCCAGGCCTTCCCTCAAGCCTGAGTTCCTTCAACGGCGTGGGCTCGAGGCCAAGGGACGAGAACCGGGCATGCTCCGCATCGAGATCCTCCACGGATAAGGCCAAATGCCCGTAACCGTCGCCGAGCACGTAAGGCTCGGTCCGGTCATGGTTGATGGTCAGCTCAAGCTCGAAATCGCCTTCCTCATTGCTCAGGTAGACCAAGGTGAAGCCCGCGAAGGGCAGGCGTTCCGCCACCGCGAGGCCGAAGGCCTTCCGGTAGAAATCGAGGGAGCGCTGCTCGTCCAGCACCCGGATCATGGAATGGATGGCCTTGGCCATGGAAAGCACCTCGCTCAGCGCTGCCGGCCGCCTGCCGGGGCAGGAGGCATCAAGATTGGTTCACGGCTCGGGAGATAGCAGCGGTTACGTTCGGACGAAAGCAGATTGAGCAGGCGCAGCCCTCCAACAACCGCAGGCCAGGATTGTTATGCGGTGTGGCGTTCCACCACACCAGCCGAACGCGAGGGACACCTGAGGCGCAATCAACGAAAGTTGATGCCTGCCCAGCTTCATGAAACGGTTGGCGAAGGAACATTGAACAAGATGAACGCTTGGTTTGGTACGGAGGCACCATTCCCCGCAACCCCTTGTCGCCTCCGCAGACTTGACAGCCCCGTTCGGCAGATTGGAACGGGGCTTTTTCATGCCGCTGCCCCAGCCTCACTATTGCTCGAGCATATCCGCAATCGACCGGATGCGGTTGCGAACATAGTCGGGAAGTCCGGCGCTGATGGAGTTGCCCGAGTTGAACGAGCTCTTGCCCATCAGCACCTGCGCAGGAATGAGGTTGCGCAGGACGGGAACGTTCTCGAACTCCTTCCTGCGTTCCAGAACGTCGGTCTCGACCGCAAGCGCCATGAACACGGTCGCAACCGTCTTGCTGCTGTCCGCGGGGTTTTCCTGCAGCACGGCGAGCAGCTTTCCGAACTGTATCACCTGATTGACCTGAAAGAGCGTCTGTTCCAGGACGCCGGTGACGGGAGCCTCGAAACCGGTCAGCTTCGAAAGCCCGGTCCGGTCGATCTCACCCGCCGGCAGCACCCGGATCTCGGTCTGGAATTCCATGGCCTCGGAAATCTTCTTTCCGCCCTCCTCCAGCTTGTTGGCTAAGCGAATGCCGACGGGCAGCTTGCCCTCGAGCGGATAGCGGGACTCGATGCACAGGCTCTGCGGCGCCTCGCACCAGCGTCGACCGGGGTGGCGGTTATGGGCGCTTTGCGGGTCCACCTGCGGGAGAGCCTGCTCGGCCGTGATGCGCCGGTGCTTGATGGTCGGATCGAGCTTCTCCAGCACGTCGAGCCGGGTATAGCGAGCCAGGTCGATCGATCCCGGCGCCTTGTCGATCAGGAAGCGGGCTTCCACAACATACATGTGGAGCTTCTCGGTATAGGACTTCTCGATTCCGTGCACCGAAACCTTGATGGTGGGCTCCGTGTAGCCGGGAAAGAGGCTCAGGTACTGCTTCTGCACCGGCCGCTCACGCCCCCAGTCCGCGAACCGGATCAGCCCGGTCCCGGCATCGGTGAGCTTGTCGTCCCGGTGATCGCTGAACACGATGGTCTTCGGCTTGAGCTGGCCCGGAGCAACAGCCGTGACGGAGCGGACCTCCTCGATCTTGAACCCTTGAGCCGCCCCTGGCCCCACGGAGGCCAGCAAGGCGACAGCAGCGATCAGCGCCTGCCCGAATGCCATCTTCGATATCATCAATAAACCTGTCCGTTGCGCCAGAAATAATCGGGATCGACGCGCCGGGACCTGCGCGGAGGTTCCTCCTCGTCCCACCACCGGCGGAAAACCGATTCCGGATCAGCCTGGCGCCGCGACGGCGGAATCATCTGGCGCAGGCCATCGAGCCAACCGGGCCCCTCGGCGTAGGGCCCCTCGTTTTCATACTGCGAGCCCCCGCCCCTATCGTCGCCGTCGCTCCACAGATCAGGATTGCGGAAAGCGTAGGCCTCATCCTGCGGCACGAGACGGAACTGCGTCTCGCTGAGCCGCCCGAGCCAGTTCAGGCGGAAATGCTCCATGAAGCCTTTGCCTTGCCCGTCCGTCAGCCGGTCGCCCGTGTTGAGATCGATCGGCAAAGTGATGAGCTGCTTTGCCGCCTGCGGAGACGGCGGACCGAGAGGCGCCTTCGGTGCATGGTGCTCCCAGGCCGCCTGCAGAATGGACTGGAAGATCGGAGCCGTGACCTTCCCGCCTGTCTGGCCGCGCCCAAGCGTCCGCCGCTTGCCGTCGGCATTGTCGTGTCCTGCCCAGACGGCGATGGTCACGTCGTTGGTAAAGCCGACGAACCAGGCATCGTTCTCGTTGTCCGATGTGCCCGTCTTGCCTGCGGCAAAGGGAGCAAGTGCCTTCAGGGAACGGGCCGTTCCGCGCTCCAACACCCCCTGCAGCATGGTCTTCAACTGATAGAAGGCCGCCGGATCGGCAGACCCAAGCCGCACTGGCGCATTCGCCTTGCGGCTGTAGATGGCGCGTCCGTTCTCCTCGACGGATTCGATCGCGTAAGGCACCGGCATGGCGCCCTCGTTGGCCACGGCGGCATAGAAGGCCGCGATGTCGAGAATTCTCACCGGCTGCGCGCCGAGCACGAAGGGGTAATGCGGCGTGCATTCCAGGTAGAGCTGCGCCTCGAGGGCAAGTTCGCACACCCGCTTCAGGCTTTGCTCGGGAGTGGACTCGATGCCTCCGTCGAGAAGCCGCGCCGTCACCAGGTTCTTGGAGTTCTCCAGCGCCCGGCGCAGGGTCATGATGCCCGAGCCGGTGCCGTCATAGTTCTTCGGGCTCCAATAATCCCGCGCTCTGGCATTGGCCTCGCCGCTTACGGGCGGCAGGGTCACGGGCGTGTCCCAGATCAGGGTGTTGGGCTGAAGCCCTTTGGACAGGGCAGCCAGATAGGTGAGCGGCTTGAGGGCGGAGCCTGGTTGCCGGTGAGCCTGAGTGGCGCGGTTGAGCTGGCTTAAGGGATAGGAGAACCCGCCTGTCATCGCGAGGATTCGGCCGGACTTGTTCTCCAGCACGACGGCTCCGCCCTGAACGGAAGGAGGCGTGCGCAAATCGGCACGAACAGTCCCCTTGCCCTTCTGCTCGATCACCCGGACCCGCACGACATCGTGGAGCTTGATGTCGCGGCGAGCAGCCTCCCAGGCATTCAGGGACAGGATGCTTCCATCTTTCAATCCGACGCGCAGCACGTTCGCACCGCTCTTTTTATCCTTCCCTTTCTCGATCACCACGGCTGCGGGCCAATGCACGTCATACAAAGGCAGTCGCGCCGCCTCCAGCGCGCGCCGCCACGCGGGAGCGGCCGCGGCATCATTTTTGCCCTCGAAGGCCTTGATGGCCTCGGCGAGATTGATCTCGGCTCCCTGATAGCGCTGCCGCCCGATGCTCAGCTCATAGCGCGCCAAGCCCTCCTGCAGCGCAGCCTCAGCCGCCTGCTGCAGGGCGGGATTGAGCGTGGAGCGCACCGTATAGGCGCCTGCGGTAAGCTTCTCGATGTCGGCCAACGTGCGCGCGTCGCGGCTCACGTGATCGACGAAGTGAAATCCTGTCGTCCGCCGGGTGCGCTCGATCGGCACGCGTTGCGGCAGGGACACGACCGCCTGCTGCACCTGCTCCGACTTCAGGAACCCATCCTCCTGCATGCGGCTCAACACATAGGCCATGCGCTCCTGCGTTCGCTCCGCTCGAGTATCGGGATTGTAATAGTTCGGCCCCTTCGCCAGCCCTGCCAGAAGAGCCCCCTCGGAAACGGAGAGTGCCTTGACGCCTTTTCCGAAATAGCTGCGGGCCGCCATCTCGATGCCCCAGGAGGAGCGCCCGAGATAGATGGAGTTGAGATAGATCTCCAGGATCTCGGCCTTGCTGAGCGTGCGCTCGATGCGGGAGGCGACGATCATCTCCCGCATCTTGCGGTCGTAAGTGACGTCGTCGCCAACCAGCAGGTTCTTGGCCACCTGCTGGGTAATGGTGGAGCCTCCGGCCGGCCGCCCTGGATTGGCGAAGTTGCCGACGAAAGCGCGGATCACCCCGCGCTCGTCGACGCCGCGATGCTGGTAGAAGCGTTTGTCCTCGGCCGAGACAAAGGCCTGCTGGACGGATTTTGGGATATCCGACAGGGGAACCCAGATGCGCCGATGGTCCGGTTCGAACACCTCCGCAAAGCGCTTGCCGCTTCCGTCGAGGACGACGCTGACACCCGGCAGCTTGAGACCCTTCAGCTTGCCTACATCGGGAAGACCAGCCACGGCCGCATTGTAGTATGAGATCACCTCGCCGAGATCGACGGGCGCCGGCTCGACCTTCTCGTTCTTGCAGAACAGGCGGTAGCTCGCGTGAAGGTCGCTGAAGCTCAATCCCTGCAGGACCTTCATGTCCCCGGCGATGGCCTGCGGATCCTCCATGGCCGTGGCGATCAGATCATCGAGGTTGATGTCCTCGATATCGAAGGCGCGGCGCATGTGCGTGCAGCCGCTCTTGAGGATCTCCGATACTTCCGCCTGATCCCGCACGGGATCGAAGGTGGTCTTCACCGAATCCGGATCGACGAGAACCTGGCTCAATGTCAGGGCCGTTGCGAAAATCTTGACGAGAATCGCGCTCATTCCGTCGCCGTCATCAGAAAGCTGCACTCCACGAGAGGGTTATCGGCACAACCTGCCGAGACATGCCGTCGTCGGCGGATTGAACCTTGCTGGAAACAACCTGAATGGAAGCCGTACATCGCGGCTGTTTTAGGACCGGCCATCAGAATGAGATGGACCTGCCCAGCTTGGTTCCCAGACGAGGAATGCCGCGGTCACGGGAATGTGTCTTCAGCCACGGCCGACGAACGGCATCTTGGTTGCCATGACCGTCATGGTGAGAACATTCGCATCCAGCGGCAGGCTTGCCATGTAGAGCACCGCATCGGCAACATGCTTTGGGTCGATCCTCGGCTCCGGCGCAAGCGTCCCGTTGGGCTGCAGCACACCCTCCGTCATTCGGGCCGTCATGTCCGTGGCCGCATTGCCGATGTCGATCTGACCACAGGCAATGTCATAGGCGCGGCCGTCGAGGGACGTGGATTTCGTCAGCCCCAGAACGGCGTGCTTGGTGGCCGTATAAGGAGCCGAGAGGGGACGCGGCGCATAAGCCGAGACCGAACCGTTGTTGATGATGCGCCCGCCTCTTGGATCCTGAGCCTTCATTATCCGAAACGCCTCCTGGGTGCAGAGGAAGGCCCCTGTCAGGTTGGTGTCGACGACGGTTCGCCACTGCTCGAGCGGGATGTCTTCCAGAGGGATAGCCGGAGAGCCCATGCCGGCATTGTTGACGAGAAGATCGAGCCTTCCAAAAGCCTGCGTGGTTGCAGCGAACAGGGCCGAGACGGAGGACGGGTCCGTGATGTCGGTGGGGACGAGAAGGGTCGAGGCACCCTCGCCGCCGATCTCTTGGTTTGCCGCTTCAAGTACTTCTTGCCGCCTCCCCGCCATCGCGACGCTATAGCCGGCGCCCAACAGGCCGGCGCAGATGGCCTTGCCGACCCCGGTTCCAGCACCTGTCACGATTGCAACCTTGGCACTTCCCGTCATGCTTCTCTCCTTGATGATCCTGTGGCCTACACCGAGCGATGCGTCTTAGGGCAACACGGCAACGCCTGGAGGCTAACCTGCGTCCAAGGATCGACCTAGCGGTTATTCGCGTGAATTGCCGACCGAAGTCCGGGGAACCCGGAGCCGATCTGTTGGCCCCCGAGGGAACCGGCTAAGCTTTCCGGCGTTCGCATGATGCCAATCGGAAAGGAATCCGTCATGCGCAATCATATCCTTAGCTCGGCTGCTCTCCTGACAATCCTGGCCCTTCCCCTCGCCGCTTGCCAGAGCGGTGCTGCCACAGGCGCAGCGGGAGGGGCGGTAACCGGCGCCGTCGTCGGCGGGCCGGTCGGCGCCGTTGTCGGCGGTGTGGCCGGTGCCGCAGTCGGCGGCGCGCTCACGGCTGAGGAATCGACTCGTGTTCGCAGCTATGTGGTCGCCCAGCGCCGTCCGTCGATCCGCGTGTCCGAAGAAGTGGTCGTCGGCCAACCCCTGCCGCCTCGCGTGAGGCTCTACTCCGTTCCCCCGAACGTCGGCCTTCAGAACTCCTA
Source organism: Microvirga aerilata (assembly GCF_016743775.1). Taxonomy (GTDB): domain Bacteria; phylum Pseudomonadota; class Alphaproteobacteria; order Rhizobiales; family Beijerinckiaceae; genus Microvirga; species Microvirga aerilata. Next base: position 83,729 of record NZ_JAEQMY010000020.1, read on the forward strand.
CAGCTACACCATCGTCAACGACCAGACCGTGCTGGTCGACCCGCAGACCCGGGAAGTCGTCCAGGTCATCGAGTAATCTGCAAAGCCCATCGAAGCCTAAAGAGGCGGCTCGCATGAGCCGCCTCTTTCATATTAAATTCAGAGCGCCAGGCCCGGATAGAGCCCCTTGAGGCCTCCTGGTCGCGTTGCCTTGCTTGGCAGAGCCCGATCGGCATTTCGATAGGCTGCCATCGGGATTGCCCCTTCAAAACGGCAGGTCTGATACTTATATTTCTTAAGACAGCACTCTGGCTTCCCTCACGCGATATGTTGAGGCGCCAAACAATCCCCTTGCAGTCTTTGCTTGATTGTTTATATGAGCGCCTCCCTGGCTGTTTTGCGCGGTGTGTGCGGCGGCTTTGGGTT
>NZ_JAEQMY010000210.1 GCF_016743775.1 Microvirga aerilata
GTGCCATGGGTCGCCTCCGCCAGCAGGTCAGAAGGGGCCGCCATTATACCCCGCAACCTACCGGATGCACCACTTAGGCTGTCGGTGCAGACCTTTCGAAACCATAAGTCAAACCTGAAAGCGGCCTTGCGGTTCTTGCGCGGAGAGACGGATGTGCCTGTGCGGGGTACGCCCCTCACCCCAGCTTGGGCGTCGCTCCGGGACAAGATCACGGATCGTGGTCGGCGCGCGCGCCTCTACGGCCTGATGCGCTATGCCTCCGCCAAGGGCATTGCACCGGGGCAGATCACGGATGATGTGCTTTGCACATACTTGGCCTACCGGACCGAGACCACGGCCCGTCTTGGAGGGCCTGCAGCCCACCGGTCGACGACGCGAGCCTGGAATGAGTGCCGGGAGCATATTCTGGGCTGGCCTGCGGTCCACCTATCGATGCCCGCCCTCCCCTCACGGCTGAGTGCTCCGACCTGGGGCGAGTTCCCACAGGGGCTTCGAGACGATGTTCAGGCCTATCTCGAAGGACTGGCTGGCACCCGCCGGACGGCCTCGGGCAAGAAGCTCCGGCCGGCAAAATCCTCCACCATCGCAACGCGCCGGCGCGAGATCGAAGCCTTTGCCCGCCGGGCTGTTCGCATGGGCTTTCCTCTCGAAGATCTCACCTCGCTGCGTGCCCTTCTCGACGCTGATGTGGTTGAGCGCGTACTCGATGATTACGGACATGGGACCGGAGATACGCCCAGCATCTACATGATCGAACTTGCCTGGAAGGTGCTGTCGATCGCTCGCCGAGTGGGTGGGTTCGATGACCTTGCCCTGGAGCGGCTCGATGAGATGCGCTTCCAGCTTGAGGAGCACAGAAGCGAGGGGATGACCGAGTTCAATCTTGCGCTCGTCCATAAGGTCTTGAGCAGTCCAATCTGGGATGAGGTCATCCGGACGCCCTATCGCCTGATCGAGGAGGCTCGCAGCCTGCGCGACCATGCTCCTGTCAAGGCTGCCCTACGCGCCCAGCTAGCCGTCGCAGTGGGGCTCCTCACCGCAGCTCCGGTGCGCTGTGGCAACCTTGTACGGATCCGATTGGAGGAGAACCTGATCCGCCCAGGCGGTCCTGGAACCCGCTACCTGCTGACCTTCCCAAAGTACGATGTGAAGAACCGCGTGAAGCTTGAGTTCAAGCTCAGTGAGCGGCTCACGGCGCTCATCGACGAGTACCTGCATGATCACCGACCTGTGCTTCTGAGAGGGCAAAACGAGCTGTGGTTGTTTCCTGGCGAGAGCGGATCGTTCAAGACGCCAAGCATGTTCAGCGAGCAGATCACCAGCGCTGTCGAGAAGGCTACCGGCCTGCGGGTGCGCGCCCATCAGTTCCGTCATGCCGCCGCCGCCCTGATCCTGAAGCGCGAGCCGGGTAACTACGAGTTCGTGCGCCGGATCCTTGGGCACAAGAGCCTGAAGACCACCATAAAGTTCTACATTGGTCTTGAGAGCTTCACAACGACCGAGCGCTTTGGCGAGATCGTCGACTCGCATCTTGATGGCGAGGAGGAGTGAGCATGATCACCTCCTTGCCCCTCGACGGATGGCCTGCTGACGACCGCCTCGCATGGCTTCGCGCGTGCGAGCCTGGTGTGGGGTGGAGGCGCGGCGGAGCGGCGTCCCGATGGAAGCCGATCACCCGAGAGGATCTTGAGCGCCGTTACGGCTACTTCCTGGAGTCGCTCCGGGAGCGCGGCGCTCTCGATCCTCAGGCCGGAGCTGGCCGGCTGGTCACACCTGAAAACGTTGACTGCTACATCAAGCGCGTCCGCTCCGGCTGGACCTCTGTGACGCTGGCCGGCTCAGTGCGCAAGCTGCAAACCATGGCGAGGATCCTAGCGCCTGCTTCGGATCTTGAGTGGCTGACCGAGATTGCCAATGACCTGGACCTTGTCGCCTACCCACTGGAGCGGTTCGACCGCATTGTCCTCTCCGAGGTCCTGATCAGGGCAGGTCTCACGCTGGTCAAGGAAGCCCAGGTGGCTCGCAGCCACAGACCAATCAGGCGGGCTGGTCAAATCCGGGACGGTCCGATGATTGCCATGCTGGCTTTCTGCCCCATTCGGCTGAAGAACTTCTCGGAGCTTGAACTCGGCCACAGCTTTGTGCGCGAGCGGGATCGCTGGACGATTACACTGCCTGGCGTAGAGGTTAAGAATGGACGGACTGATCTACGCCTCATCCGACAGCGCCTCAATCCTGCAATCGGATTGTATCTCACCTGGGCGAGACCACGGCTGATGCGCCATACCGGCGAGTTCATGATTGGAGAGGAGCAATATCCGTTGCTCACTGGTCCACTTTGGGTCGGGCAGTATGGCGAGGCCCTCAGCTATGGCAGTGTCGAACGAAGAATTATGGAGACCACCCGCTTTTTCATTGGACGATCCCTCAGCCCACACGACTTCCAGCGGAGCGGGGCCTTCACCGCTCGCTATCGGGCAGGATCAGAGCCACACCTCGCGAGCGGCTTATTACAGCACCAGGACAAGGAACTCGTGGATGAGAATTACAATCTTGCCAGTAGCCTGGAAGTTGCCGACCTGTTCGGCGAATGGATCGACAACATTGCAGGATCCTGATCTGGGGAAGGGCGAGGGAGCCCCCCTACCCTTCCAAAATGTCCGCAATGAGCCCGTAACCGTCATCTAGTGGTAGTACTGAGTACGGTACCTGATACACCGAGCTGGCTCTAGTGGCCTCTGATCTTCCTCAGCATGGATTTGATGTGTTCCTTCACAGCGAGCGTGCCGCCATCGATTTCGTCAGCGATCTGGCTGCTCTGTTTTCCTGCAAGGAGAGACCGGAGAACCTGCGCTTCCGGCTCTGATAATGCTGGGGCGGGCTTGCCCTGGCTGTGATAGGCGATAGCGGCAGCGCACCAGGAATGCTGCTGGCGGAACTCTGGACAGTTCTCATTTGCCGCGCCTGGAGGTTCCTCGTCATTGAGGTACTCGACGTTTGTTTTAAGCGTTGCCATCAGCACCCCAAACCTGTCAACTTAGAACAGGTACCTAAGCTATTAGCTTTATCTCTTAGAGTCGGTCCGAGCGATTCATGAGCTTTGACAAAGCCTTGCGATCCTGCGGGTCATGAGCCGGATCATGGCGAGTT
>NZ_JAEQMY010000211.1 GCF_016743775.1 Microvirga aerilata
GGCGTCAGCGACAGCTGCGCCATCAAGCTGATGCAACGCCAGCGGCAGTCCGGCTCCCTCGCGCCGGCCCGGCAAGGCCGCCCGCCCGGAGGCGGCAAGCTGGTGCCCTATGAGAGCTTCCTGATCCAGACCGTTGAGGCAAGGCCGGCCATCACCATGCCTGAACTGGCCGCTCGGCTGCTGGACGAGCACGGGATCCTGGCTGCTCCCGCGAGGCTCTCGCGCTTCCTGTGCCGGTGCGGCTTCTCATATAAAAAAATGCCTCATGGCGGCGGAGTGCGCACGCGCCAACGTGCGGGATGAGCGCCGGGTCTGGCATACCCAGCGTCAGCCGCGCATGCGCCAAGAGCCCCACCGGCTGGTGTTCCTGGATGAGACCTCCGCCAACACCAAGATGACCCGCCTGCGGGGGCGCTCGCGCAAAGGCCAGCGGTTGCGCATGAAAGCTCCCTTCGGTCACTGGACAACCCACACTTTCATTGCAGGGCTGCGGTGCAGCGCGTTGAGCGCCCCGTGGGTGATCGATGGTCCGATCACCCGGTTGGCATTTGAGGCTTACATCGAGACACAGCTTGCGCCGACCCTGCGCCAAGGTGACGTGGTGGTCCTCGACAACCTGGCCGTCCACAAGAGTGAGAAAGCCGCGCAGTGCCTGAAGCAAAGAGGCGCCTGGTTCCTGTTCCTGCCGGCTTATTCGCCTGATCTTAATCCAATTGAGCAGGCCTTTGCCAAGATCAAGGCACACCTGCGCAAGGCCGAAGCCCGCACCTTTGACGCGCTCTGGCGGGCCCTTGGCGACATCTGCGATTTGTTTGAGCCGCAAGAATGTTGGAACTTCCTCAAGGCTGCTGGATATGCGTCCGTTTAACCGTCCGGTGCTCTAGCTACTGTGACGGGGCGTCCAAATTGGTTCTCTCTGAAACCGGTTATCCAAGAATTTCATGCATCATGAAGGCTCAGTAGCAGAGGATTACGTGTTCATGGGCAGACATTCTGACCATTCTGCGGTCCCATTCTGTGTCTACTGGCTTCTGGCCTACAATCTGAGCCTGCCGGATCTTATTGATCCGGCTTGGGTGATTTTGAAATCCGGGGCCGAGCGATCCAGTTTGGCGGGATGAAACATGTCGACATGCGCAAGCTGCCCGCAGCAGCGCAAGAAGAGCGTCGGCGGCAGGTCGTCGGACTGCGCGAGAGCGGCCTGACCTATGATGCCATTGCCGCCCAGGTGGGCCTGACCCGGACAGGCGTATTCGATATCTGCCGCCGCTTCGGCGAGCAGTGCCTGGCCGGATTGGCGAGCCAGCCGCGGGGCCCGACACCCGGCACAGGACGCTTTCTCGAGGCCGAACAGGAAGCGCAGATCCGCGCTGAGATCAGCCGGCACACGCCCGACGAACTCGGCCTGCCCTTCGCCCTGTGGAGCCGGGCGGCGGTGCGGATGCTGATCGAGCGGCATTGTGGGGTCCGGCTGGCAGTGCGCACCATCGGCACCTATCTGGCGCGCTGGGGCTTCACGGCCCAGAAGCCGCTCCGACAGGCCGATGAGCAGTCACCGAAGGCTGTGCGGCGCTGGCTGCGGCACGACTACCCCGCCATCGTGGCGCAAGCCAGAGAAGAGAAGGGCACGATCTTCTGGGGGACGAGATCGGTTTGCGCTCCGACGACGTGCGTGGCCGCAGCTTCGCTCCACGAGGCCGGACGCCAGTGGTGCGCCCCAGCCACAAGCGCGCGGGTCTGGGCCTGATCTCGGCTGTGACCAACAAGGGCGAGTTGCGCTGGATAGTGCTCGATGGAGCCGTCAATGCTCCGAGCCTGATCCGCTTTCTCGGGCGGCTGATCCAGGATGCCAACGGCAAGGTGTTTCTGATCTGGGACAACCTGCCGGTCCATCGGGCCCGGGCGGTGCAGGACTGGTTGGCCGCACGCACGGAGCAGATCGAGGTCTTCCACCTGCCTTCCTACAGTCCCGAGCTGAACCCGGACGAGGGCCTGAACGCCGACCTTAAGCAAGCCGTGACCCGCCAGCCGCCGGCCCGTAGCAAGCCCGAACTCAAGCATACCGTGATCAGCCACATGCGGCGGCTGTTAAAGCTGCCCGCACGAAGCCGGAGCTACTTCAGGCATCAGCCATTCCGCTATGCCGCGTAGTTCAAGATCGCCCAAGCCGGATCAATAAGTGGAAGCGCCGCACGAGCTTCAGGCGCCCGACGATCAAGCGCGACTAAACCCAGCCGCCGTCCACGAGATAGGTCTGCGCCGACATGGCGCTGGAATCGTCCGAGCCGAGGAAGAGCGTGAAGTTGGCGATATCCTGCGGCACGAGCTTGCGCTTCACGCATTGGCGCTTGAGCAGCTCCTTCTCGCCCTCGGGCGTGAGCCACAGGTCGATCTGGCGCTGGGTCATGATCCAGCCCGGCACCAGGCAGTTGACGCGGATATTCCTGTCGCCCAGCTCCCGCGCCAGTGCCCGGGTGAGGCCGACCACGGCGGATTTTGCGGTCTTGTAGGCCGCGAAGGCATCGTCGCTCACCATGTAGCTCGTCGAACCCATGTTGATGATCGAGCCCCCGCCCGCCTTGTCCATGTCCGGCAGCACGGCCTGCGCTGCAAAGAACTGGTGGTCGAGATTGGTGGCGAAGCGCTCGCGCCAGTACTCCGGCGTCACCTCATCGATGGTGTGACGGTCATCGCGGGCGGCGTTGTTGACGAGGATCGTGATGGGTCCCACCGCATCGCTCGCACGGCGGATCGCAGCCTGCAGAGCGGGAATGTCGCGCACGTCGTTGTGCTCGAAATGCACGCGCTCGCCGAGCTCCTTTGCGAGAGCCTGACCGGCTTCGGCGTTATAATCGAGGACTGCGACCTTGCTGCCTTGCGCATGAAACGAGCGCACGATGCTCTCGCCGATGCCGCTGGCGCCGCCGGTGATGAGAACGGTCTTGCCTTTGAGAGAGCCATAATTTGTCTGGATCAAAGGACTCTCGTCTGTCTTAGGTGATCAGAGCGGTGCAACACGTGTTGCACCGCCCAGCTATCCGAACCGTCGTGGCTTACTCGCTCGACTTCGTCTTGGGCACGTAGGGGCCGTTGCCGTCGAAGGTGTAGGCGGTCTTCACCGTGGTGTA
>NZ_JAEQMY010000212.1 GCF_016743775.1 Microvirga aerilata
ACCTCAGACCTGACCTCAATAAAGCAAGCTTCAGCGCTGTTCCAGCCCGTCTCGATGCCGACTTTGTCAACGCAATCTGCCAACAGCTGACATTTCCGCCAAACCGATAGCGACCGTGAGCGTGTTGATCGTGCTAATCCTGAAGCTGGGTGGCGGGATGGCGCTTCACACCTCCACTGTGCCCAGGAAATGAAGCCCAATAATCTTTCTCCCGGACATCGTTCTATTGGCTAACCTCAGCTCACCTCCACAGGCGGCCCACAGAGGGGCTCGTGAACTCTGCCTTCGATCCCACGCCCTAAATTATCCCCAAAAACTCGAGATAGTTGGGATCAACAAGCCGGGAGGCCATGATGGTTCCTGATAGTGTAGCCCGATCTTCGAGGATTGGAGTGGCTGCCGCGCTTCTCCTTCTAGTGGAGCTAATCCCGTCGCTAGTGATGGCGCAGACTCCACCCACACCACCTATTATAAAACAAGCCGCTCCTGCTCGCGACCCGAACACAATTGGGATTGTTGGAGGAGGCCCTGAGGAGGGTGCTCTCCGGTTTGTCAATGAAATCGCGAAAGTCATCGCGAGCGGGCAGGAGACCGGCCCCAATGGAGAACTGGCGTTGCGCGCTCTCCCATTTGTCGGCCGTGGCGGCGTTCACGACGTTCGTGATGTCCTCTCGCTTCCCGGCGTGGACATGGCAATCACACAGGAGCACATACTTACCCGTTTGCAGGAGAGCAAAGAGCTTGGAGATCTCAAGAGCAGGCTCGTCTACGTTACCAAACTCTTCAATGAAGAGTTCCATGTCATAGCGCGACAGGACGTTCGGCAAGTGTCCGATCTTGCGGGCAAGCCGGTCAATCTTGGGGACTACGGCAACAGCGCTGAAGACATCGCGCGCTATGTCTTTAGGACGCTTGGTGTCAAGGTCTCGGAGGTTTACTTAGGACAGGATGAGGCTTTGGAAGAGATGCGGCAAGGGAGGGTCGCTGCGACGGCGTTCTTAGCTGCGAAGCCAGCAGCCATGGTTGAGCGCCTCATAAACGATGGTGGATTTCATCTGATTCCAATCCCAGTTCCCGCCGATGCAACGCTCTATTTGCCGACCAGCCTCCGCCACGAAGATTATCCAAAGCTCATCCCGACAGGAGAGGGAGTAGAGACTGTCGCAGTCGGGACAGTCCTCATCGCCTATAACTGGCCAGAGAAGAGCAGTCGCTACCAATTGCTGGGCAGCTTCGTTGACGCGTTCCTCTCCCGCTTCTCTGAATTCCAAGCGCCATCACGGCATCCCAAGTGGCAGGAGGTTAACCTTGCCGCCACCTTGCCGGGTTGGAAGCGGTTCAAACCTGCTGAGCGTTGGCTCCAGAGTTCACAGGCCCGACGCCCAGGCACTGCAGCTACGGGTTCAGTGTCGCAATCTGACACGCCCCAGAAGACGGCACCGGAAGGGCGGGACGCTGAGGCGGAGCGCTTGTTTGAAGAATTCCTGCATTGGCGCGAACAGCGAGGAAGACGTTGAAGAAGCAGTCTTGGCAATAGGCGCAACGAGCTTGAGGGATGATGGCCATGAGGAAGCAGTTAATTGTCGCGAGTGTGCTGGCTATCGTGACGTCTTCGACGGCTGAGGCACAGACACCTTCAACATCTTTAGGCCCTCCGCCCCGTGGTTTTAAGAGGGTCAGCGATCTCGTGAAGATCCCTCGCTTCCTCCCTGGGTTAGGTGTGCTTTACGTCCGCCCCGAGACTCTGCCAGCAGGACCGTTTCTCGCCTACGACCGGCAGGGACGGCGGGTGAGCACTGTCTACATGATCCCAGTTGAGGATATTGGGAACCGGAAGAAGTTCGACCTAGCAGGGTTCGCGGGCCGGAACGATCATGTGTCCATGTACTTCAACGAAGGCCATCCCGGTGTGGAGGTGCCCCACTACCATGTTGTTATCTGGCATGTGAACAAGCGGGGTGAGGCACGAGTGGCCAAGTAAGGATGAACGTCCGAGCTTCAGTGAGATGGAGCGGCTTCCGTTCTGGATCAATCCAGGAGGTAGAGTGGCCTAAATTAAGTTCCACTTCTTCGCGCGGCTGTAGACGTTTGCTTCACTTCCGGAGAGTACCAGAGGCGGTCATTGGCTTTGTCACATGGGAAAGAGAAGCACCGATACATAGTTCCATAGCTCCATCGGTTGGATGCTCTGGCTATACCTTCCACTATGGTGACGGGCGCAATCACAATGGCGAAATGCTCCTTTGGTAGTTGCTTCACAGTCTTGCAGTAGTCGCCGCTTCCACGTACATAGTCCAATAGAGAAGGCACCTCGAAGAGCCGCCACCTCAGTTGATCTGAAGCTGAGTGATGACAGCCGTGAGGAGGGCTCCCGGGATAAGCCAAGAGCCCTTGCCGTCGTCAGAGCAGGACGTCAGTGCTGGCCAAGGTATGCAAGCCAAGAGCCTTGATCGTGAAGTCGGCATAGCCGTCGCCGTTGACGTCTCCGGCGAGGTACGTGTTGCCGCTCGACTGGTACGCCTTTAGCTCGCCTGCGACCTTGTGGAAGCCCTGCGTGCTGATGAACTTGAACGCCTGGTTCCCATACGAGCGGGTGTTGGCATCGATGCCTGACAGATTGATCTTGTCGACACCACGGACAAAGTCGCTGATGGTATCCCCGTTGGCTTCTGATGCTGTGTCGAACACAAAGGTATCGCTGCCGGAACTGCCCCAGAGGACTCCCTGCCGCCGTTGCCATTGAGGGTGTCGTTGCCGGACGTGCCATACAGCGTGTTGCTGTAGCCGTCGCCGAGGATGGTCTGCCCTGTGGCTGTGCTCGGGGTCGGCGGAGCGGTCGTTGTGGTGGTACCGACATCGTTCGCCTCAGCCCGCTCCACAGCATTCGGCGTGCCGAAGTTCTGGGTGACGAAGACCACGTTGTAGCCGTTGATCGTGCCTTCCTTCAAGCCGATCCCGATCTCCTCAAAGGACCCGTTGACAATGTTAGCGTAGTGGCCCGGCGAGTTCATTAAAGCGCTTTTGCTCTGGGCTTGAATCCATTCGGGTGGGCTGCGCGTTGACCGGGATATGGCCCGGGAGGCAAGCCATGCCCCAGCCCTA
>NZ_JAEQMY010000213.1 GCF_016743775.1 Microvirga aerilata
CGGAGAATTCGCATCTGCCGTTCCGCCGGCGAGAACGGGCGAGGCAGGGCTTTCGATCTGCCGGAGGGCTGCAGAGGCTCGTCAACGTGTTCTCCGCCGTCCGCAACCTTTTCGTTCCACCCCGCTCCCGCCGCTCTGCCCCTGCCACGCGTCTGCACCGCCTCAATGCCATGACGGAGTGGAAAATCGCGGCGAATGTCGCGGCTTGAAACTGTCATGCGGCCGAATTTGTCTCAATGTGCCCGAGGCTGGTTAACGTGACAACACTGGCGCGGCTGCCCGCCTCCCCCTCGTGCTCATCGCCCCCGCTCTCATGGCAGCGATCTGGCGCATGACCTTTGAGCGCCATGCACCGATCAGCAGCAAAGCTTTTCTTGAGGCTCATATCGATCTGGTGTTTCATGGGCTGCTCACCGCGGATGAGAGTGAGACTGGTCAGTGAGCGGGGCCCTCCAGCTATGCCAGTCCGGGCGAGCGGCGCTGTGTCTTTTCGGCAGATTGCGGCTGCCCTCAATGAGCGACATATCAGAATTGCACGGGGTGGAGAATGGACGACCGCTCAAATCATGCGCGTGCTGGACAGGACTGGCGCAAGGGCATGAGACCGGTCGGACCTCCATCATAGCCACGTGGCTCCACGTTACCCAATGCCGCTAGTAAGCTGACACTCACCCTTCATGTGTTTCGCGATGGCCGACATGGCGCTGCCGAGAGAGACAAAGTTGGCAGCCTCTATTCCGGCCAGCCCAGAGTTACCGTCCGCTTGGATGGTGAACAGCGACGGGGAAACCTCTGTGATGGTTCCGAGCGGGCGCCGGAGCCTGTCGCTCAACATCCAAGTGCCTGTTTTGAACTCCGCAGGCGTCACGACCACATCCACGGCAGCTGCTCCGTTAAGGCAAGATAATTCTTGCGTCATGACGTAGGCTGTCAAGCGATGTCTGGCTGGGTGCCGTGGGGCTGATAATGAGGCATGAAAAAGCCCCGTCGGGATTGGGTTGAACGGGGCTGAAGTCTACGGAGGCGGTCAAGGGGTTGCGGGCTTGCCTCCGCAATGAAGGATATGGTGTGCTTCTGTTGGCCTCCAAGTGCAGTATGCCGTTGAGGCACAACAATGTGATGGCGTTAGAGCATCGTGGGCCTACAGCACGAAAGACGAGGAATTCGGTTGCATGCCTCGACCCAAACTCTAGCTTGGTCAGTGCCGGGCCTACCCCGGTACATGATCCAGGAGGGGAACATGGGCGAGTGGAAGACGGTCTATGAGGACGAGGTTGAGGAGCGCTGGGTCACGGTCAAGGTCTACGAGAGCGAGGACGACATGGGCGGGGATGAAGGTCCGGCTGTGCGCGTGACGGCAGCGCCCATTGACAATGATGAGGGTGATCCGGAGCAGAACGGGGACGGGCAGACGCCCATTGCGGGCTTGGAAGCAGAAGACATCTCAATCACGCTTGAACCCGATCCGGTTGAGGACCTCGAGGAGGAGTTGATCGCAATCGGCTTCAGCCCAGTGGCAGCCACGTGGATTGCCAGCAAGGTTCCGGTGTGAGCCGTTCAAAGCTTCGAGCGAGGGGACCTGCCTCATCCATCATTTCTGATTGCGCCAACCAGGTCTAAGCCATCAGATGTCGACCGCCGCGTATCGGTACGGCACCCGAAATAAGCTCTGAAGGCAGCCGGCCGTCAGCCCATCCGTTCCGTTAGTCGTGATCTGCCTGCCGGAATCGCTGGAGCTGAGATCCAGACGAACGGTGATGTCATTCCGGCCCGGGAAGTTGCTGTCGTAAGTGTAGAGGTTCAACCAATCGCCAGCCCGATCATACCCCTAGACCAGCACCACATGGATCTTGAAGATGTCTCAGGGGATCCACCGCCGCGGTGACAAGGCCAATCGGACACAGTCGGCCAGCATCGATCTCCTGCATGATGGCGAAGCACTCAGGGGTCAGAACAAGGTCTGCTCCCAAACATACGCTAACGTAGTACGTAGCAAGCCGGCCAACCCACATGATGCTTGCAGGTGCCCTGGCACACCGCATCAGTGCGGCTTCAAGCTCATCATAGACATCATCTTCAGGATCTCTCTAAGGAATGGTCCGATGATCGCACCTAACCTGAGACTCAGGATCCACTGGGCAAAAGATGACAATCATCTGCCGCAGGATACCCCGCGCGTTTTGGTGGCGCTGATCGTGATCCTGGCGCTTGTAAATGTGTCGGCCACAGTGCTGATGATCGGGGACTGGGCTACCATGACCAATAGCATGGCTGAGCTTGAGCGGAACATCACGGATCATCTGACCGAAACCAGCCATTGAGCCAGTGGAGCCCGATGAAGCTTAAGGCCCTGAGCCGGAACTGACGTAAAAAGAACCCGGCACAAGGCCGGATTCCTGTCTCAGGGACGGTCATGAGCAACAACACGTCTGCTCACCAACGCTCACGCCCATGCAGCCGTTCCTGAGTTGCCACGCCTGGGGACCGGCTTCCTACAGCTGATTGCGGTTGCGGCCGCGGCTGCGTGAGAAGTACCAGATTGCTGCGGCGACGACGATGACAAGCAGGATGATCCACCAGTAATCCGCAACTCCGCCACCAGCAGCGGCGGCATCCCCGGCAGGGGGCGAGCCGGGCGTAGCAGGCGGGGTCTGGGCCCATGCAGACGAAACAGCCAGGAAGATAAAGCCCATGAGTGCCGTGAGCTTGCTCATGATTGCGTCTCCGGTTGAGGAGGCCCAGCACAGCCAGTCGGACCTATTGCTCAGCTGGCCTTACCAGTGAACGCCGCCTAGCAGGGCAGGTTCCCGTGCAGGGCGGCTTGATGCCTTGCCAGAGTGGGCATGGCCGTTTCAGGATTCTGAACCCTTTTGAACCCTCCTGCTGCGTAGCGCTCCTCCCGCAATGCAGTTCTCAAAGGGCATGCACGGGCTTGGTCTTGAATGGGAGTGCAATCGGGACAACTATTTTACCCAGAGATCCCCTGCAACGGAGAGTTCGATGCAACCGTATGAGCAAAACCAAACCGCCTATGGCACCGGCTTTGCCCGGACGGCAGCACAGGTCGACCAGGGC
>NZ_JAEQMY010000214.1 GCF_016743775.1 Microvirga aerilata
GCTGGTTTCGGACACTCCAGGTCTGCGTTCAGACGGTGGATTTCGTCGGCTCCCGACCGCTCTTTGCCGACGACATGCTCACCTTCGGCTCCTTCACAGCTTTCATTGTCGGACGCGAAGCGACCGAACAAGAGCAGTGGCGTCACGTCTGGGGGCATATCGACCGGTTTCGTTGGCGTTTGGATGATCTGCGCACCCTCATCTCAGGCGACCGTCTCACGGCAGTTGGCATGGCCGTCTTCGAGTCCACCGGCTACACGGAAGATGGCAAGGTGTTCGACCGACCAGGACGAGCAACGATTGTGCTCGGGCGAGAGGCTATAGGTGGAGAATGGGTGGCGCAACACACGCACGTGTCGCTGTTTCCTGGCACTCCTTCGCGCTCCTTTGGCACCAAGCAGGATCATCCGCCTGCTCTTTAGCGGCAACACGTCAGCCGAACAGCGGGGCTTGGCAGTTCGGAGCACAAGGGCTGAGTTGCAACGTCTGACACGGGAGTTCTCCCATGATCGAGCGAACCTACAATGTCTTGTTTCTCTGCACGGGCAACTCAGCCCGGTCGATCCTGGCGGAAGGCATCCTGCGCAAGGATGGGGAGGGTCACTTCATCGCTTACTCAGCAGGTAGTCAGCCGAAAGGCGCGGTCAATCCGCTGGCCCTGAAGGTGCTGGGAGCCCAGGACTATCCGACAGACGGGTACCGCTCGAAAAGCTGGGACGAGTTCGCCGCTCCAGGAGCCCCCGTCATGGACTTTGTGATCACCGTCTGCGACACCGCAGTCGGTGAAGCCTGCCCTGTCTGGCCGGGGCATCCGTCACTCGCGCACTGGGGCATTGATGACCCATCAGGCGTCGAGGGCTCCGATGTGGACAGGGCAAAAGCCTTCGTTCGGGTTTTCCAGTCTCTCAAGAGCCGCATCAGCACGTTCGTCCATCTTCCACTGGCCAGCCTTGATCGCTTCACGATAGGTACCCGTCTCCGTGCAATCGATTATCAGGAAGGGGCAAGCACGGCTGTGGCAGATGGGTCTGGGCAGCATGTGGAGTCAAAGGCAGGCTGATGCACCTGATACAGAAGGGTGTCAGAACCAAGCAGCTTCGTGCTGCCATGACTGATCTTTGGATTGAGACGAGAAACTCGTAGGCGGTGACAGACTTGGGAATGACTGGGCGATCCTAACCTGTCGTGCCTCAGGCCCGAATGGGTTCCGGCGTGAACGGCGAACGCTCAAGCACCAAGACCTTCGTGACGGCACCGACTGACCGCAGTTCCTGGAGAACCGTCTTCATGTGTTCAGACGCTGCCGCTTTGCGCGCCTCCTCGACCGTTCGGAATTCCAGCATGGTAAAGGTATCCGGGCTTGCCTCATCAGAAGTGCGATAGGCCATGAACGACATGGCACCCGGAAGGTGCAAAAGCTGAGTGACCCAGTCTCTCACATGTTGGTTGTACTTGTTCCAGCGGTGCGAGTCGGTTGGGCGATCATACTGAAACATGACATAGGCCATGGCGTCCTCCGGTAGAACTCGCATTGCTTCAGCGCAGGCAATCAATTACCCATCGTTCAGGCACACATCAACGGATAGGCGAGATCATCAACGCTGGGAGTTTTACGCTCCCCAATCAGGATTTTCTCACTCTCCAGTCTTGATTGCGAGCACGTAGATCGCGACCACGGCAGCCAGTAGGAGCAGCGCGATCAGAACTTTGGGAGGGCACTACGGAAATCCCAAGGTCACAGCGCCACAGAATAGGAATGCCAGAGCAGCAACAAAGATCGCTTCGTTTTCATACGAAACATAGGACAACATTTTCTGAACCATGACGCTCTCCTTATGTCACGGAAGTATACGCCCTCCTCAGGTACAAAGATATGCTTATCGGCCACCTGAGTAGGTGTAAGAACAAACGTCATCTTGGCGCTCCACAACAGACGAGGGCCAGACAACAACCCAGCGCTGCACGATGTTTACTGTCATCAAGAAGCCCGGTCTTGGTTCTATTATTTCTCTATGAGCCAAGCTCCAAGACGCCCACGCCAGCGTGACGATCTCAAGAGGTGGAACGACGAGGGTGGTGCGCCTCGCTCAGGGCACCCGTCCCATGAGCATCATCTCGCGCCTCAGCATGAGGTCGAACAGGCTCTGTACTACTTCAATCTCAGAACCGAGAGCGGCCTCATCGACGACCCGGAAGGCGACACTTATCCCAATCTCCAGGTGGCCCGAGAGGATGCCCTCACCAAAGCTCGTGACATGATCGCGCAAGGCAATCAGAAGGGCGAAGACCGGCGAGGCTGGCGCTTCGAGATCATGGACCGAGCCAATCAACCGGTGCTGACGGTTGCGTTCGCTGAGGTCCACGACCCAAAAGCAATCGGATAAGGTGGGGGATGCTAACAGCCGCTACGGCGGAAGAAAGCGAGCCAATCATGAGCAAGACGCCTCTTAGCCCCATCCAACGAGTTGTGAACTCGGTCTGGAAAGCCGTGCGGGTTCTGGACGAGCGTCCCGCACCGCCGCCGAAGGTCAAGCTTGACGGGCGGCGTGGCTATGGGGACGCCGATATTCCGGCACCGGACCGAACCTCTGATAACTGATCCCAGGCCCATGTGCCTGCTGCAAACGGGCGATGTGTGCCCAAGATCAACGCGAACGCAGCGCTCTCCTGTGTCACCGCCATCAGCACGGGCCGCATCTGGTGGGAGTGGCGTCAGGGTCGTCGAGTTATCGCTGTAGTGCCTGACGCTGCGCCTGCACGGAGGTGATGCTGTGCCAGCCTCTTCACGTCGCCGAGGCCATCCTGTTGAGTAGGCACGATAGTGTGAACCTCTGCGGAACTCGCCCGATCTAAGTCGGGTTAGTTCTATAGATCGTTCTGCGCAGGAGGTTTGTCATGACCCAGGCAGCAGGAACAGCAGCACAGACATCCGGTACAACCACCTCCGTCCATCCCCTGATTGAGAGCAACCGGGTTGAGGGAACCCCGGTCTACAGTCC
>NZ_JAEQMY010000215.1 GCF_016743775.1 Microvirga aerilata
CCTCGTCTTCGTCATCAAACACCTTCCCGCTCCCGCAGGAGCGTATCAGAGGTATCCGTCAAAACGAGGGAAGATCAAACATTGCCGCGCGGCTGGAGAGTATCGCTGAGCCAGGAGGGATCTGCCTGTCTGCGGCGGCGCACGAGTATGTCAGAAAGATATTGGCACCCCCAGCCAAGGATCTAGGATTACAATTGGTCAAGAACATCGACGGGCCTGTAAGGCTCTTTGCCATCAAGGCTCCTACTAGCAGTATTGCAAAACCAATCCCATCTCGCCGCGACAGGCGAGGTCAGCCTCACAGTGATAGGCCATCTGTTGCTATACTGCTCTTCACGAACATGGGCGGCGATCCGACACATACCTACTTCAGCGATGGCATCACTGAGGACATCATCACCGAACTCGCCCGATTTCGCGAGTTCCTCGTAATTTCGCGCCATTCTTCATTCGCGTTCCGTGACCCTGCTATAGACGTGCGTGAGGTCGGGCGGGCGCTGAATGCGGACTATATCGTGGAGGGTAGTGTTCGCCGAGCCGGGGAACGTATTCGGGTAACGGCACAGTTGATCAATGCCGCGAGCGGCTCGCACCTATGGACGGAACGATATGACCGCCCACTGGAGGATGTATTCGCCATCCAGGACGAAGTTGCACGCGGGGTAGTCGCCACTGTAGCTCAACGTATCATCGAGGATACTTCGGCAGCCGCCCGCCGCCGTCCACCGCAGGATCTCCGAGCCTACGATCTCTTTCTCCAGGGTCACACTCTCCGGTTGACGAAAGAAACCCAAGACCAAGCCAAAGCTTTCTTCGAGCAGGCGCGAGATCTAGATCCGACCTTCGCCCGAGCCTATACAGGCCTCGCCTATCTCTATCTTGAACGGGCGACCGACTGCGGAGTGGGGGTGCCTCGTGATCAGGAACCCAACCGGGTGGAGGCGCTGCGTCTTGCGAAAGAGGCGTTGGCACGCGATCCGAACGATCCACGAGTCCAATCGACAATTGGTTACTTGTACTTGGTATGGCGTGAGTTCGACCACGCCGAACGCCATCTGGATTTGGCCCGAGCCTTGAACCCGAACGACCCTTTGATCCAGATGACCTGGGCCTTCGCCGAGGCGTGCTTCGGAAGACCGGAGCACGGATTGCCTGCGGCAGAGATAGCCCTCCGACTCAACCCGCTGTATCCAAGTTGGTACACCCACTTTCTGTCCCGCATCCTCTTTCTTCTCCATCGGTATGAGGACGTGGCCACAGCCTTGGAGCCGCGAACGCGAGAACCCCCGGTAATGCACCGCCGCGATCTGGCATGGCTGGCGGCAGCCTACGGTTTCTTAGGACGACGTGAGGATGCTCAGCGCTGTGCCGGATTGTTTCTTGAGGGAGTTAGACAGGCTTGGCGCGGCGATCCGTCAGCGGGTCCGGTGGAGTATGTCAACTGGCTGGTGGACGCCTCATTCTTGCGGCGGACAGAGGACGAGGAGCATCTGCGGAAGGGGCTCCGATTAGCTGGGTTGCCCGCCTAGAGAAAATGCCTCAGTCGGATTGAAGGTCAGACAGTACTAGCTCAGCCTAACACATCGCGGACCTGGAGATGGCTCATGAGGGCTCCCCGGCAGATGGCACTTACTCCTGACCTCGTGGCGCAAGTTCACCGGGTGCTGGAAGATCCTGGTCCCGATCCGACTTGGACGTACCACACCAACGAGGACTACGACGCTCTTGTGCAGGGCCTGCTCGCTTCCCATCCTAACGGACCGGATACATGGCTCTTTGCCTACGGCTCCCTGATCTGGAAGCCTTAACTCGCTCATGTTGAAGGGCACCGTCAACTTAACCGACGGGTGACTAGGATCGAGCTATCATGAGGGATGAGATCGACCCGTGCCCCTCGCTACGCCCGCCACCGCTTTCCGGCTGAGGTGATCAGCCATGCCGTCTGGCTGTACTTCCGGTTTCCGCTCAGCCTGCGCATGGTCGAGGAGATGCTGGCCGCCCGAGGCATCCTGGTCAGCCACGAGACCGTGCGGCAGTGGGCGTTGAAGTTCGGCCAGAGCTTTGCCAACCAGATCCGCAGGCGCCTTCTAGCGTCTTGCGACAAATGGCATCTTGATGAAGTCGTGATCAGCATCTCCGGCAAGAAACACTGGCTCTGGCGAGCTGTCGATCAGCATGGAGCCGTACTCGACATTCTCGTCCAGAGCCGCCGCAACGCTAAAGCGGCCAAGCGCCTGTTACGGAAGTTGCTCAAGAAGCAAGGTGCGGTGCCTCGCGTTATGATCACGGATAAGCTGGCCAGCTATGGTATCGCCAAGCGACAGCTCATGCCGGGCGTCGAACATCGGCAGCATCGGGATTTGAATAATCGAGCCGAGAACAGCCATCAGCCCACCCGGCGACGCGAGCGCATCATGAAGCGCTTCAAGTCAGCCGGGCAGGCGCAACGCTTCTTCTCAGTCCACGATCAGGTTGCAAACTTCTTCCGCCGTCCTGCCAACACCAGCGCTGCCGGTCATCGCATGTCCCGAGGTCAGGCATTTCGGGTCTGGGCCGAGGTCTCCGGCGTCCTCATGGGCCGCTGATCGGATGCTCTAGGGAGGGGGTGGACCTATCTCAAGCCGTTAAGTTGACGATGCCTGTTGAAGTGCGAAAAGCCACCGCAAGGGGCTGGCACTGATCCTTCTGCTTCAGGATCGAGTGGTTTCGGGGAACCAAGGACCAGCCAGGTCTCGTGATGTCCCTTGATCGGGGAGGCCAGTGTCAGGGCGTCATATTCCGTTTGCCCCGGGAGCAGCCTGGACCCTACTTGGTTGTTTCGTCATGCGGCGGATATGGTTAGCTGATCGGAGGCTATCTAGCTGTGAGTTCTGATCAGGTTGTTCCGGCGAGAGCCTGAGCCGGTGTTCGTCGGCCGAGACTACCATGCGGGCGCTGCTGATTGTACCAGGTCAGCCACCGCGGCAGGTC
>NZ_JAEQMY010000216.1 GCF_016743775.1 Microvirga aerilata
GCAACCGGCGCCACCGTCTTCGGCACCATCCTCCCAACCGTCAGGGCCTGAAGTCCACCTCGCTCAAGGCGTGGGTAGTTACCTCGAATAAGTCGTTGCTGGTTTGATTATTCATTCGTATACGAAAAAAGATTGCATGAGGGGGGATCACCTCAAATAACACAAGTTGCATTGTGGTCTTTGTAGCGCGGGAGGGGAACTGTAGCGGCTTGAGGAGGTGGTGATGTTGTAGGATGATCTGTTCAACTCTGTTTATTGCACCCTGTCATCTCTGCTTATCTTATGCTGTTCGTTCTTGATCGCTATAATTTCGCCGACTTCCGCAGCACCCATCGCGTAGGAAGGTTTTTATATGTCTAATCCGAACAAGTACTTGCCCAAGGGCATGTCGCACTTGCTAGGCGAGAAGTTCAAGATCTTCAGTTCTGCCTTGGCCGAATATCCTTGGATCGTGCTTTTTGGGCTGACACTACTTTGTATGTACCCGTTCGCCGTAACTAC
Organism: Microvirga aerilata; assembly: GCF_016743775.1. Lineage (GTDB taxonomy): Bacteria > Pseudomonadota > Alphaproteobacteria > Rhizobiales > Beijerinckiaceae > Microvirga > Microvirga aerilata. Next base: position 502 of record NZ_JAEQMY010000216.1, read on the forward strand.
GCTTCTTAATATGGCAGCAGTGTTCTATGGGTCGGGGGGCGTAGATTTTAATGCGCGGTCGTCTCTCTATTATGATTTATTTATTAGAATTATAGTATCTTTCGTATATAATTTAATTTTCTTCACATTATTCGTGATATCGTTGAGTGAATTAAAACTGAAGATGGTGCGTAGCACAGGACTGATTGTCTTGTGGTTTTATTTGGTTGTTTTTACCATAGGATCTGTACTGCACTTTTGTTTATATCGTCAAGTAATCGGAGTGTCTTCCATTTATGCCATTCTCGACACGAACATACACGAGGGGCTTGAGTTTGCACAGTCAGTCATCCGTGCAGATCTTCTATTCCTGTCATTTTTGTCAGGCTTGCCATTATTCTTTGGCGCGAGTCGATTTCTTTCACACCGCAGTCTCGAAGCAGGCTGCAACCACGTAGTCTCTTATGCTAGCGTGACAATTGTGTGCCTGCTCGGCTATGTTGGGCTTAAAAAGGAGTTCTTGCAGGAGAACAACCCTGTTCTCTTTGCCATCGGATCGATTGGACAATCGATTGCAGAAAAGGCTGCTGTACGTGCCCTATCCTCAAGCGCTCCGCCCAATATTAACGTGACACTTCGGGACAAAAACGAAGGGCCAATCACTCACATATTAGTTATAGGCGAGTCTACAACGCGGCGTCATATGTCACTTTATGGTTACGGTCGTGATACAACGCCTCGGCTATCGCAACTTGCTATGGAAAAGCAGATTGAAATTGCACAAGACGCATGTTCGTCGCGAGGGGCTACACTTCAACAGTTTAAAGAGCTTCTCACCTTTGCGACACGCGAGGACCATCGAGCATTGTTTACTGGACCTAATCTCGTACAAGTTATGAAGAGCGCTGGATTCCATAGCTACTGGATCTCGAACCAGCAATTGGTAGGTGGACTTAACACTGGAAGTGACAATTGGCCTGCCGTCTTCGCTCAAGCAGCGGATGTGCAAACCTTCATTAATAAGAGGGGGCTTTGGGGCGGGGCGACAACAACTCGCGCACTCACGCTTGACACTGATTTACTAGGCCCAATTCGTGAGGCGCTGTCGGATAAGTCAGCCCGACGCTTTATCATAGTGCACCTGCTGGGGTCCCACATGAACTACGAACTGCGTTACCCACCCGGCTTCACGGAATTCAGTGGCCTACAGGGGGTCGATCCGGACTTCATAAGTAAAAACCCTAGCCCAAGTGAAATTAAGGCATATAATAGCTACGATACTGCAGTTCTTTACAACGATGCTTTTATGAGCGAGTTGATCCGCGAAGCAGCACAGTTAAACCGAGTTACCCTCACGTACTTGTCGGACCACGGCGAAAGCCTTGGCGAAACGTCAGATATACTGGGGCATATCGATGGGCCCGCGCCGCGGCAGGTATATGAGATCCCTTTGCTTTTCTTCTTCTCTGACGCGATAAAGCAGGAGCTTGGCAGTCGCATGTTAACTTTGAGGCGTAATCTAGGGCGCCCGTTTCAGTCCGATAGCCTGATCAACACGCTTCTTGATATCTACGGTCTCGAGACTCCGTGGAAACGGGAGAAAGCAAGTCTTCTTAGTCCATCATACGAGACAGGTCGCCGATACTGCGATACACTAGGCCGTTAGATCGAGCATTGGGAGCTTGTGAGTGCCTGTTTGAGAATGTCGCACGGAGTCGGATTGGGGTAGTGTCGAGTCCACATGGGACGGATGTGGACGAAAGACCATCGTGAGCGCCAGAAGGCTTTTGAGCGGCGCCGCTACCCGACCGACCTGACCGACGAGGAATGGGAGCGGGTCAGGCCTATCCTGCCTCAACCTGCCCGGCGTGGCCACAAGCCCAAGGTGAACCTGCGCGAGATCCTCAATGCCATGCGCTACCTGGCTCGGACCGACTGCGGCTGGCGCATGCTGCCGCATGAGTTCGGGCCATGGCAAACCGTGTATTGGTGGTTTAGGCGCTTTGTGCGCCGCCTGCTGTTCCAGACCCTGCACGATGTCGCCCTGATGCTCGACCGGTAACAGGCGGGTCGGGAGGCGAGCCCAACCGCTGGCGTGATCGACAGCCAGACGGTCAAAGCTCCTGCAGCCCCGGGCGGAGGCGGCTACGATGCCGCCAAGAAGGTAAAGGGCCGCAAGCGGCACATTGCAGCGGACACGGACGGGCGCCTGTTTGCTGGTCAACCTCACACCCGCCGATGTGCAGGATGCCCAGGGCGCTGAGCAGATCATCAAGGCGGTGCGTCAGCGCTGGCACTTTCTCAAGCACCTGTTTGCCGGCAGCGCCTACGACCGTGGTCGGTTGATGAGCCAGGCCGCTTACAGGGACTTCGTGATGTAATTACCCAGGCCCTTGCGCGAACTGGATTTCGCTGATTCCTTGCTGTCATGGGCCGCAGCGATCTTGAGCGTCT
>NZ_JAEQMY010000217.1 GCF_016743775.1 Microvirga aerilata
AGTAGGCCTCCTGCACCAACACCTCTCCAACGCTCAACCCATTGCTTTAGCTTCAAACCAGCCCGCAATTCGCTTTAGTTGTGGCCCCCTATGAAGTGTCGGGGTCAGGGCCCCCGGAAGTAACGGGGCAGGCTGTCGTTGCTGGACAGCCTCGCCATCGAGATTGCGCCGCTAGACGTTAGACAGCGACACGCCAAGAACGGCTTGGGGATTAGCATCTGCGCGGCGCAGGACAGTCGCGCCTGCGGCATTCGCTTGCTCAATGAAGCCTTCCTCCTCACGCTCAACCGCGAGGATCTCGGTGAGGATCTCGGCCACTCGGCTCGCGCGTTGCTGATCAGTCAGCGCTGCGTCATCCGCACCATGGACTTCTATCTCCGCGTCGAGTGCGGAGAGTAACTGATCCTTCCAAATTAGGTACTAAATTCAAAGCAGCTCGTAATCCGTTACGGAACACCGAGTTGTTTTGGCCTGACTATGAATAAAGCCCATGTTGAACCCATGGACGGAGAATGCTGTATTGGCTGGAACTCTCTCGTAAATAGTTCGTGTGTTTGAGTCGATCTGGGTACCGCTATTAGCGAAATGCTCGCATGTCACTTCAACGTCTTTCACGGAGAAATCATTGCGGTTGGCGATCGTTAAGTTCACGAGCATCACCGAACCGAAGGCGCCGTTAGTCCAACGGACGTTGCTGAGGGTCAGGTTTTGCAGTGCTTCAGAAATAGGGACGAAAGGGACAGGGAAACCTATGGCGCGTAAGGAACCCATCAAGGCTGTGGCCTATCTCCGCACCTCGTCCGCGGCCAATGTTGGCGCCGACAAGGACAGCGAGAAGCGGCAAAGGGCTGCCATCGAGTCCTTGGCCCGGGCTGCCGGGTACGAGCTGGTGGGCACCTACTATGACGAGGCGGTGAGCGGCGCGGATCAGGTGACGTCCCGTCCCGGCTTCACGGCCATGATGGAGCGGATCGCTGGGAACGGTGTCCGGACCATCATCGTGGAGATGGCGAACCGCTTCGCCCGTGACCTGATTGTGCAGGAGACGGGCTATGCTCTCTTGAAGGAACAGGGGATCGAGCTGATTGCAGCCGACAAGCCTGACGCCTTCCTGGACGACACTCCTACTGCCATCCTAATCCGGCAGGTTCTCGGGGCCGTGTCGCAGTTCGAGAAGGCCATGGTGGTGACGAAGCTGAAAGGCGCCCGGGATCGGAAGCGGATCGCCCTCGCCCAGGCTGCCAAGGAGGACAAGGCCATCCGGGTGAAGGTGGAAGGCCGCAAGAGCTACGGGGAAATCAACCCGGACCTGGTACGCTTTGCCAAGAGGCTCCATCGGTATCCGGTCAACGGGAAGCGTCGTTCCCTCCGGGACGTCTCCAGCGCCCTCGCCCAGGCAGGCTTCCTCACAAGGACAGGCAGGCCCTTCACGGCTGAAGCCGTCTCCAGGGTGGTGAAAGGCTGAGCAACCGCTCGGGCGGCAAGTCACGCGACCTCACGTTATCCATTGCCGCTAGAAAGCTGACACTCACCCTTCATGTGCTTCGCGATGGCCGACATAGCGCTGCCGAGAGAGACAAAGTTGGCAGCCTCCATTCCGGCCAGCCCAGCGTTGCCGTCCGCTTGGATGGTGAACAGTGACGGAGCGACTTCGATGATGGTTCCAAGAGGGCGCCGGAGCCTATCGCTCAACATCCAAGTGCCTAGTTTGAACTCCGCAGGCGTCACAACCACATCCACGGCGGCTTCTCCGTCACGGCAGGATCATTCTTGCGTCATGACGTAGGCTGTCAAGCGATGTCTGGCTGGGTGCCGTGGGGCTGATAATGAGGCATGAAAAAGCCCCGTCGGGATTGGGTTGAACGGGGCTGAAGTCTACGGAGGCCAGTCAAGGGGTTGCGGGGATTGCCTCCGCTCTTCTGAGGTGGTGTGTGCCCGTTATTGATCAATAGTGCTGTGACGTTAAAGCACGATAATGCGATAATGCTAAGCCGCTATAGCGCTACAGCATTGAGAACAAGGAGGCCGATTGCATCCCTCGCTTCAACCTCTAGCTTGGTCAGTGCCGGGCCTTCCCCGGTACATGATCCAGGAGGGGAACATGGGCGAGTGGAAAACGGTCTATGAGGATGAGGTCGAGGAGCGCTGGGTCACACTCAAGGTCTACGAAGGTGAGGATGATGATAACGGCAACGAAGACCCAATCGTGCGGGTCACGGTAGCGCCCATCGAGGACGCGGAGCAGGACTCAGGTGGGCAGAAGCCCAATGCAGAAGCCGAGGACAACTCGACTACACTTGAGCCTGATCCCATTGATGACCTTGAGGAGGAATTGATCGAAATCGGCTTCAGCCCAGTGGCGGCGGCGTGGATCGTCGGCAAGGTTCCTGCGTGAGGTGCGCGGCAGCCGTAAACAGGCGGTAAACGCTTCCGATCCGTTCCATGCTCATTCCGCATGGCAGGGGCGAACACTTTCAGGTTTGTCCCAAGCCAGGAGCGCTGTAGATGCCCCCTCCTCCGCCATGGCCTCTTGTGGCGGGTTTCCTCCCTAAACTCGGCCACCCCATTCGGTGGCCTTTTTCTCGTTACCAGTTCGCGGCGCCCTTCCGCTCGGGCTGGATCATTGTTGAGGTTGCGTCATGTTTCTTTCGGTCATTCTTTCGAGCCTTCGTCAGTGGCACCGTTCCCGTGAGACTGCCCGTCAACTTGCTGCCCTGAGTGACCGGGAACTCTCCGACATCGGCTTGTCCCGGGGCGACATCCCCCAGGCCGCACGGCAAGGACGGTAAGCTTCCCCAAGAGGGCGGCACAACAGGCTGCCCTCTATTCCCTACCGAACGGATTAGCATCGTGCCGCTTTAGTGGTGCATCCGGTAAGTCATGCCGCCCTCGGTACCAGGGCGATGCCAGGCGAACGGCGTGGCCGGTGTCGGC
>NZ_JAEQMY010000218.1 GCF_016743775.1 Microvirga aerilata
ACTCGCCATGATCCGGCTCATGACCCGCAGGATCGCAAGGCTTTGTCAAAGCTCATGAATCGCTCGGACCGACTCTATGGGAAGAGGCTCCAGCAAATCTCGATCGTTGTTCTTGGGGCTGTTCACCAGTGTGGACACCAACCACTTGATCATGCCCTCAGACTGAGATGGCTTCAGGAGATCGCCAGGATGCGCTTCTTCGCTCATCCATCGCTCACGATCCCTTGGTTCTATGATCAGCGGCATCCTCTCGCTGAGATCCGCCAGAAACTTGTTACTCTGGATAGTGATGATCGTGAACGTGCGGAGCCATTCGCCGTCAGGGTTTTTCCACTGTTCCCATAGCCCGGCAAGAGTGAAAGGCTGACCTTCTGTCATGCCAACCGCATGAGGCTGCTTTCCTACCGGCCAAAGCTTCTTCCACTCATAGAAGCCGTCTACCGGGATCAAACAGCGACGATAACGATAGGCAGCACGAAAGACATCTTCGGTCACGACGCTTTCGGCACGAGCATTGACAAGATTGGATGCGATCTTCGGGTCATCGGCCCCACTCGGAATGAAACCCCACTGCATCACGCTAAATACTGGCTGTTGACTGTCTGGATCACGGCAGATCACCAAGAAGTTCTGCCCCGGCGCACCATTGAAACGGGTCGGGATCTCGGAGATGCTCCCTTCTTGGCAACTTACGCCAAGTGAGGCGGCGTACTCCTCAGGCCTGCGATACTGAATAACTCGTCCGCACATGCCCGTATCTCCTCCAGGCGTTATTCTCTGCACAGTAGCCGAACAACAACAAACCAGAGTTTAACGTCTCCTGCGAAGGACCCTGTTAAATAGCAATGACCTTGATCCGCATGGTGACGTCCACCCCTTGGGTAGGTCAGACCTTGGATGAGGTGTGGGTAGCTTCCTGCACTAGATCGCCGCTAGTGATTGAGGGGTGACACGGCAAGTGCCTATCCAGAAGTAAGGAAGGCATCACTGAGAGCCACCCCTTGAGAGATCATTGATCGTCAGGATGGAAGCCGAGGTCGAGGGCCTGAGGGAGATCCTTGAGGTCGAATGGAAGAGAGCCGAGGAGTTGCGCCAGGAGAGGGACCGGTGGGCTTCAGCTCTGGAGGCAAGCCAACGGCAGATTACGGACCTGACGAAGAAGGCTGAATCCGTTTCAGGAAGGGGATTCCTCGGGTGGCTCCGTCGCTCGGCATGATCCGAGACCAGGCCGATGAGATTAGGTCCCACACGCCGACCTCCTTTGCGAACCTCACGACGGAGGTTAGGAGGTCCACGTAACCTTTGAGCCGTCTGACCCAGCGATCATTGTTTGAGTCGTCGGGAAGAGGCCTTGTCACCGCTGTAGCCGTGGAGGCTGGCATCGCAAGGGTCTGATGTACAAACCCAGTCACTGTAGGCAATTCGGACATGACACAACTCATCCGTTGCTTTAGCTCCGGCGGAATTCATCCGGGTCCTATGATAACTCGATTGCACGTTCTATGTTCGTTCTCTGCCTCCCAGACAGAATGTCGCGTCATCATGTGCCTGATCCAGCAGCTTCCTCGAAGCTTCGGATACCTTGACGTACCAGTAGCGGTCTACGTCTTCCTCAATCCGCTTCCGGCGCTCATCCTCTTTCATCCAGGGATACCAAGCGGAATCCTGAATCTGCTTACGGAGGAGGGACCGTGCTTCAGCCTCGATGTCTTGGTTGCTGATAGTGGGCATCACTGCTCGATCAGATCATCTAACCTGGGATAAAGCGGTTTTGCAGGTCCAGATCCACCGGCACTTGTGATGATCTCGTCAGCGATCTGAAGCCGCTTATAGAGAAGCCTACCTGCCTCCCTCACATCAGGGTCAGGGTGGTTGATCAGGAACCGTGCTTTCGCCAAGAACGCTTCCTTCCGGTTAGATAGTTTCCCGCTCATCGTCCTGGCTCTGATCCGCCTCGGCTCTGCCAATAACTCTGCAATAGCCTATCCAACGCTGCTTCCAGCTTTGAGTTTAGGTCCAAGGCCACTGGAGAGGCGACCTGTGATGGGCAGCAGCTCTAATGCTGAGGTCGCACATAGTGTCACTCATGAGCAACATTCAGGGCTCATCATCAATGGTCCTCGATCTGGTTCGTTGATCTCCCGACCTTCAGACCCAGTTGGGCGTTCACATAGATTAATTCCGCATCCTGGGTACACCCATGATCAAGCAGATCGTGCATTTGGCAGTGAAGCCTCATTCGCCAATCGATATAGGCCTGCTCGCTGCAGCGCTATCAGCAGCCAGTGTCGCCTTCTTCATCTGCGCACAAATGCCGTAGTTGGACCCGCCGAAAGTCTAACGGAGCCATAGAGGCTGGACCGGCGTTAAGTCAGCAATCTAGCAAACGCGATCCTCACACATCCGACCCCGCTAGGTTAGCGATGACTTCCCTACAGAGAGCCCCAGGAACCCCACCCCTGGGGTTCTTTTTTTGCGTACATCAGATCATCAGCGTCATGATTTGAGCAAAGGGAACTGTGACCCTGTGAACTGGCAACCAAGCAGAGAGGCATGTGTCATGGCTCAAGCACGTGTCGGCGTCCGAGTTGCTGATGATCGAAAGAGTGTGACCGTTGAGATCGGTAGCGTTGACGGGCCATCATCTCCCGTGGGGCTAGACCTTGAACAACTCACCAAGGTGATCAACCTGCTTGGTCAAGCGAGGTCCCGCATGGTTGAGGGAACACCGAAGCAGTCACTCGACGGGAAGACGCTTGAGGCTGTGACGGAGCCACCTTGGCACATCCAAGTTGCTCAAATCGATGGCTCGCTGCTCGCGTTCGATCATCCGGCATATGGACAGAGCTGGCTCGGGAAATCTGGACAGCGGGCTAAGTGGAGTTTCTGCCTGTGAGCAGCCAGAATGGCTGCCGAAC
>NZ_JAEQMY010000219.1 GCF_016743775.1 Microvirga aerilata
GGAAGCCAATCGCCGCCTGATCAAACGGCATTGTTCAGGGCCGACTACGTTACACCTGTCGCGTGAAGATCAATAAGACCGGAAGGCTGCCTCAGCCGCTTCGCGCCTGAGCCGTTCGGCGCATCTGGTGCCGTTCTTTCAGCGTCCGATCAGGAACTCCCCTGGACACCTATGTCCCTCCACGGCTTTGACCTGCGCCCAGCGGCCATTTTGCTGGCTGGACGGAGGAACGGCGGCACGCGTGAAATGTCAGCTAGCCGGGGCAGCCAAATGTCGGAACATATGTTGGCGTGCTTCGTCGTCCATCTCAGCTTTGAAGCTGTGCCGCTCCTTCAGCGCGGCAGCGGTCTGAGCGGCCGGGCGAGCGCTGATCTCGTCAAAAAGACGCTTGAGGTTCGGGAAGTCGTCCCAGGCGTTCTCGCCCAGGATGAAGGGCACCATGCGCGCCCATCCCCATAGGGCCATGTCAACGATGGTGTAAGTCTCTCCCACCATGTAGCGCTGCCCGGACAGATGCGCATCAATGATGCCGTAATGCCGCTTCGCTTCATACAAGTAGCGATTGACGGCATACTCCTTCGGCTCAGGCGCAAAGTGCTTGAAATGTACGGCCTGGCCTGAGAACGGTCCGACGCCTGTCGCAATGAACATTAGCCAGGAGAGAAGCTCACCACGCGAGACAGGTGTGCTGTCGGGCAGGAACTGTCCGGTTCTCTCCGCAAGATAGAGCAGGATCGCGTTCGAGTCGAAAACCCTTGCGCCCGTATCCTGGTCGATGATCACAGGCACCTTGCCATTCGGATTAATAGCCAGAAAGTCCGGCTGGTGCTGCTCGCCTTTGCGGGTATCTACCGGCTTGAGCTCATACGGAAGGCTCATCTCCTCCAGGCACAGAGCCACCTTCATTGGGTTCGGGGCAAGGTTGTAGTAGAATGTGATCAAAGGAGAACTCCAGCAGCAGGGGACGACATGGGGCAGGTTCTGACGGGAACCGCTGCGGTATGCAGTGCAATCAAGCACGACTCGTCAGGGGCCGTCAGGCAGGATTCTAGAGAGGTGAGAGGACGTGGATCATGCGGGTCTCGATCATGTCAGCCGTCCTCTCGGCATAAGCTCTCATGTGCGGAGACGCGGCATGGGCGTTGAGTGCTTCAGGGCTCGCCCATTTCTCGACTACGACAAAGGTGTCCGGCCCAAGTTCGGTCTGAAAGGGGCCGAATGTTGGAAGATCGATAACAGGAACGTACTCGATGCAACCCTCTTCGGCATGCACGGCCGGCATGTTCGCCCGGAACTCCCGGAGCACAGCTTCGCGCATACCAGGCTTTGCAGTGATGTAGGCCAAAACGTGCAGCATGAATGATCTCCCGATTGCTGATTGTTAGCCACTGCTCTGCGCCCCCGCAAGCACCTCACCCTGGATGCAGGACCTGTGACTCTCGCTATAAGTCCGACGCTCAAGATCCATCAACCTGTCCTGGGACCTAGGCGCCTCGGCCGCATCTCAAGAGGCTGATGGGAGATCGGACCAATACCGCCGGAGGGAGCCCAGTCGGGCCACCGGGACTCAGGTCCCCAGTGCCACTGAGCATGTGGCGTCATGCCGATGTGGCTTCCCTGCACCGGAATAGTGATGCCGACCGGCAACTTATAAGTGGCGGTCTGGCCCGCCCAGTCCTCGCGCTGATAGCGAATCTCTCTTTGGCAGTGAGGGCAGCGCGACGCGAGGATTTTTCTGAAGGCCCGTGGGCTTTCTGCCAGGTCGGGAAGAGCCACCTGTGCCTTGGCATAAGCATCTGCATAGCCCTCCATCGCTTGAACCACCTCAATTTCAAGAGGGTCCCCCCGCGGCGCTTCGGCCCTGTAGGCCAGGAGAACCCTTTTGCGGCATGTGCGGTGCCAGCATTGGTCCTCGCGGAAAAAGAGTGGGATGATCCCGTGCCGGCCATTTCCGGACCACTGAAGTTGCCCGCTCAGCGCACCGGCGACAAAGTCAGAGATGCTGAGCGACAGGCGATCGACATGCACGTGCGCTCCCGGTCGGCCATCCTGATCCTTCCAAGTCGTGGTTTTGAAGGCCGGGAGATGTTGGTCAGGCCTGAGCCAGTAATGATGCAGAGCTGCAGGCTCATGAGCGACCAGCCAGAGGGTGCGAATTCCTGAAGCCATATAGCGCTCTTGCCGCTGGCGGTAGGCTTCCTCGCCTTGGAGTTGAACCTGGGCCTCAAGGGCGACTGTCCAGGGCTTTCCAGGCCGGCGGCACAGGACGTCAGCTCGCCATTCCTGACCATCTGGCGTCGTCCCGGATTGCTCCGGCAGAGCATCCCAACCCGCGGCCCGGGCTCCGATCAGAATCTGTGCTTTGATGTAGAGGTGGAGGTCACTCTCCTTCGCTCCTTCAGGGGCTCGCCCAGGAGGATGGGCGAAGAAGCGTGTTCCGGCGCGCGAGACTTTGGGGATTGCTCGCCCTCTCGCATATGGCATCCACGCATCCCGATTGCGCGCGGATCGTAATCGCTCCCATTCATCATCAGTCATCAGTGGAGCAACGAGGGGCTCTCCTGAGTTGGTGTATGCGAGCAGCGGCATGGTCTGGCTTAGATTACCTCGAGAGATGCGTGCGGTGTTAGAGCCTTATGCGTTAAATGCGCCATGAGAAAGGATGTTTGAGCTGTCGATCAATGAGCAGCTAACCATTGCCGCAGTTTCGTCCAGCGCCTCTTCATCTGACCACCCCTGACTGCGATCCCGACGGCCTTCTTCTGCCCTACCAGCACCACGAGCCGCTTGCCGCGGGTGACCCCCGTGTAGAGCAGGTTGCGGGCCAGCATCGTGAAGTGCTGCGTGACGACAGGAAT
>NZ_JAEQMY010000021.1 GCF_016743775.1 Microvirga aerilata
CTGAAGACGAAGGGGCATCCGCTCTTCAGCCAGCTGCTGACCCAGATGGCCTCGGCCGAGGCGGAGTCCGACGAGATGCTGCGCGTGCGGCTCACGCCCCAGCGCAGCCGCGATCTCCACCTCGTCATCGCGGGATTGCCGATCCTGTCCGAACGCTACTGGCAGGGACGGGATTTCGAGGCCTCCACGCTGGAAGCGCCGCTCGGCTCCGGCCCTTACAAGGTCGGCCCCTTCGAGCAGGGCCGCTTCATCGAGTTCGAGCGCGTGGCGGATTACTGGGGCAAGGACCTGCCGGTGAATGTGGGCTTGAACAATTTCGACCGCATCCGCTACGAGTATTTCCGCGACCGGATCGTGGCTTTCGAAGCTTTCAAGAACGGCACGTTGACCTACAACGAGGAATACACGTCCCGCATCTGGTCGACGGGCTATGATTTTCCGGCCATGCGCGAAGGCCGCGTGAAAAAGGAAGAGATCTCGAACGACGCGCCCTCGAACGTTCAGGGATGGTACTTCAACACCCGGCGCGAAGCCTTCAAGGATCCGCGCATCAGGGAAGCCGTCGGCCTTGCCTTCGATTTCGAATGGACCAACGCCAACATCATGTTCGGCTTGTACAAGCGCACGAGCTCGTTTTTCGAGAACAGCGACATGAAGGCCGTGGGCAAGCCCTCGCCGGAGGAACTCGCCCTGCTGGAGCCGTTCCGCGACAGGCTGCCTGCCTCGGTGTTCGGGGAGCCCGTGATGCCGCCGGTCTCCGATGGCTCGGGACAGGACCGCCGTCACTTGCGCCGGGCCGAAGAACTCCTGCGCGAAGCAGGCTGCAAACGCGAGGGCGGCGTGCTGAAGCTGCCGAACGGGCAGCCTTTCAGGATCGAGTTCCTGGACTTCCAGCCGTCGCTCCAGCCCCATACCCAGCCATTCCAGGCCAACCTGAAACGGCTCGGCATCGATGCCTCCTCCCGCATCGTGGATGCCGCCCAGTACCGCTCCCGCATGGATGCCTACGACTTCGACGTGGCGAGCCGCAACCTGAGCGGCTCGCCGACCCCCGGCGACAGCCTGCGGGTGATCTACGGTTCGGAGGCCGGCAAACGGCCTGGATCGCAGAACCTCGCCGGCATCGATGATCCGGTCGTCGACGCCTTGATCGAGACGCTTGGGAATGCCAAGACTCGGCCCGAGCTCAACATCGCCTGTCGCGCCCTGGACCGGGTTCTCCGTTCGGGCCATTATTGGGTGCCCATGTGGTACAGGGCCAGCGAATGGCTTGCCTATTGGGACCAGTTCTCCCGCCCAGCGACGAAGCCGCGCTTCAGCTCGGGCGCGCCTTGGACCTGGTGGTACGATGCGGAAAAGGCCAAGCGGATCGGGCGAGGGTAAGGTTTGGATACACCATTGACAGCACATGCCGGCGTGGACGCACCGCGCCTGATCCTGCGCCTCGAGGGCCTGGCCCTTTTCATCCTGGCAACCACTGCCTTCACCTATACCGACCTCTCCTGGTGGTTCTATGCGGTCCTGTTCCTCGCTCCCGACCTGAGCTTCGTGGCCTACACCGCCGGCCCGCGCCCGGGGGCTGCCGTCTACAATGCCTTCCACTCCACCCTTGGACCTGCGGCTCTGACAGGGCTTGGTCTTTCCCTTGACCACTCTATGCTGCTGGGATTGGCCGCGATCTGGGCGGCTCACATCGGGTTCGACCGCATGTTGGGATATGGCTTGAAATACGCATCCGGCTTCAACGACACCCATCTCGGCCGCATCGGCCTCAAATCCGCAGGCGTTTGATGCTGGCTTATATCGCGCGTCGCGTTCTTCTCATGATCCCCACGATCCTGGGGATCATGCTCATCTCCTTCGTGCTGGTGCAGTTTGCGCCCGGCGGGCCTGTCGAGCGCATCATCGCGCAGCTGCAGGGCCAGGAATCAAGCGCCTCCTCCCGCATCTCCGGCGGAGGCGGCGACTTCTCGGGCGGAGGCCAGAGTGCCGGCGGCACAGGAGACGCCTCCTCGTCGCGCTACCGGGGCGCCCAAGGACTCGACCCGCAGTTCATCAAGCAGCTCGAGGCGCAGTTCGGCTTCGACAAGCCGGCCCATGAGCGCTTCCTGAAGATGATCTGGGACTACGCGCGCTTCGATTTCGGCAAGAGCTATTTCCGCGACATCTCGGTGCTGGAGCTCATCAAGGAGAAGCTGCCGGTCTCCATCAGTTTGGGCCTCTGGATGACGCTTTTGTCCTACGCCATCTCGGTGCCGCTGGGCATCAAGAAGGCCGTGCGCGACGGCTCCTCCTTCGACATCTGGACCTCGGCCGTCGTCATCATCGGCTATGCGATTCCGGGCTTCCTCTTCGCGATCCTGCTGATCGTGCTGTTCGCCGGCGGATCGTTCTGGCAGTTCTTTCCCTTGCGCGGCCTCACCTCGGAGAACTGGGCCCTGATGCCATGGTATGCCCAGATCGCCGACTACTTCTGGCATCTGGCGCTTCCCATCACGGCCATGGCGCTTGGGGCCTTCGCCACCTCCACGCTGCTCACCAAGAACTCCTTCCTCGACGAGATCCGCAAGCAATACGTGCTCACCGCCCGCATGAAGGGATTATCCGAACGACAGGTGCTCTACGGGCACGTTTTCCGCAATGCCATGCTCATCGTCATCGCAGGCTTTCCCGGAGCCTTCATCGGCGCGTTCTTTGCCGGGGCGCTTCTCATCGAGACGATCTTTTCCCTCGACGGCCTCGGGCTTCTGTCCTTCGAGTCCATCGTGAACCGCGACTATCCGGTGGTGTTCGCCAACCTCTACATCTTCTCGCTCGTGGGCTTGGCGGTGAACCTCGTGTCCGATCTCACCTACACCTGGATCGATCCGCGGATCGATTTCGAAACCAGGGAGGCGTGAGATGATGAAGCGCTCACACCTCAGTGTCATTCCCGGCCGGAGCGCAGCGGAGGGGAAGGGAATCCACTCTCATGCTCACAGCTATGGATCCCCTTCCCTCGCTACGCTCGCCGGGGATGACAAGCGCGAAGGAGGCGTGAGATGAACGAGAACGTTCCCGTCGTCTCCCCGGCCTCGTCGCCCGTCGCGCCGCCCCTGCCGCGGCAGGGCTTCATCAAGCTCTCGCCGCTCAACCGGCGCAGGATGGAGAACTTCAAGGCCAACCGGCGCGGCTACTGGTCGTTCTGGATCTTCCTGGTCCTGTTCGTGCTCAGCCTGTTCGCGGAGCTCATCGCCAACGACAAGCCGATCCTCGCCTCCTACAAGGGCGAGATCCTTTATCCGGCCTTCGTGGACTACCCGGAGGAGAAGTTCGGCGGCTTCCTGGCGCAGACCGACTACCGCGATCCGGTGATCCGAAAGGAAATCCAGGACAACGGCTGGCTGCTCTGGGCGCCCGTGCGCTTCTCCTACACCACGCACAATCTCGACCTTCCCGTGCCTGCCCCGGCCCCGCCCACCTGGATGCTCGCCGACGAGCAGTGCCGGCCCATCGCGGAGCGCAACGGCGGCACGGGCTGCAACGACATCGAGTGGAACTGGCTCGGCACCGACGACCAGGGCCGCGACGTGGTCGCGCGCCTCATCTACGGCTTTCGCATCTCGGTTCTGTTCGGCCTGACGCTTGCGGGCATCTCGTCGATCATCGGCATCCTGGCGGGCGCCGTGCAGGGCTATTACGGTGGCTGGACCGACTTGCTGTTCCAGCGCTTCATCGAGATCTGGACGGCCATTCCGTCGCTTTACCTGCTCATCATCATCTCGGCGGTGATCACGCCGAGCTTCTTCGTGCTGCTCGGCATCCTGCTGCTCTTCTCCTGGGTGTCGCTGGTGGGCGTGGTGCGCGCCGAGTTCCTGCGCGCGAGAAACTTCGAATATGTGCGCGCCGCCCGTGCGCTCGGCCTGTCCAACGGCACCATCATGTTCAAGCACCTCTTGCCCAACGCCATGGTGGCGACGCTCACCTTCATGCCGTTCATCATCAACGGCTCGATCACGACGCTGACCTCGCTGGACTTCCTCGGCTTCGGCCTGCCGCCGGGCTCGCCGTCGCTCGGCGAGCTGCTCGCGCAGGGCAAGGCCAATCTGCAGGCGCCCTGGCTCGGCCTTGCGGGCTTCTTCGTGATCGCCCTGATGCTCAGCCTTCTCATCTTCGTCGGCGAAGCGGTGCGCGATGCCTTCGACCCGAGGAAGACCTTCCGATGACAGAGCCTTTGCTTTCGGTTCAAGACCTCTCCGTCGCCTTCCGCCAAGGCGAGCGCGACATGCTGGCGGTGGACCGGGTGTCCTTCGACGTCATGCCGGGCGAGACGGTGGCGCTGGTGGGCGAGTCCGGCTCGGGCAAGTCCGTCTCGGCGCTCTCGGTGCTCAAGCTCCTGCCCTACCCGTCCGCCCATCATCCCTCGGGCCGTGTCCTGTTCAAGGGCAAGGACCTGATCGGGCTGAACGAGAGCGAGATGCGCAGGGTGCGCGGCGACGACATCACCATGGTGTTCCAGGAGCCGATGACGTCGCTCAATCCGCTGCACACCATCGACCGGCAGATCGGCGAAATCCTCAAATTGCATCGCGGCCTCTCCGAACGCGAGGCGCGCGCCCGCACCCTGGAACTCTTGCAACTCGTGGGCATCCGCGATGCGGAGTCGAGGCTCGGCGCCTATCCGCATCAGCTCTCCGGCGGCCAGCGCCAGCGCGTGATGATCGCCATGGCGCTTGCCAACGAGCCCGACCTCTTCATCGCAGACGAGCCGACCACGGCGCTCGACGTGACGGTGCAGGCGCAGATCCTCAAGCTGCTCGCGGAACTGAAGAGCAGGCTCGGCATGTCGATGCTGTTCATCACCCACGATCTCGGCATCGTGCGCAAGATCGCGGACCGGGTGTGCGTGATGCTGAAAGGCAAGATCGTCGAGCAGGGAACGGTGGAGGAGGTTTTCGGCAATCCGCAGCATCCCTACACCCAGCGCCTTCTCGCAGCCGAGCCGAAGGGCCGGGCCAATCCTGTTGCGAACGATGCGCCGGTCATCGTCGAGGCCGGACCGATCAAGGTGTGGTTTCCGATCAAGCGCGGTTTCTTCCAGAAGACCGTCGGTCACGTGAAGGCGGTGGATGGCGTGTCCGTGCGCGTGCGCCGGGGCGAGACCGTGGGCGTCGTGGGCGAGTCCGGGTCCGGCAAGACCACGCTCGGCCTTGCCATCCTGCGCCTCGTGCAGTCGGACGGCCCCATCGTCTTCCTCGGCAGCCGCATCGACGGCATGCGGGCGAAGGACATCCGCCCGATGCGCAAGGACCTGCAGGTGGTGTTCCAGGACCCTTACGGCTCCCTCTCGCCGCGCATGTCGATCGCCGAGATCGTCGAGGAAGGCCTCCTCGTCCAGAACAAGGATCTCTCATATGCGGAGCGCCGCAACATCGTCGCCAAGGCCCTGGACGATGTGGGACTCGACCCCGCCACCATGGATCGCTACCCGCACGAATTTTCCGGCGGCCAGCGCCAGCGCATCGCCATCGCCCGCGCCATGGCCCTGGAGCCGCAATTCGTCATGCTCGACGAGCCGACCTCGGCCCTCGACATGTCCGTGCAGGCGCAGATCGTGGAGCTGCTGCGCGATCTCCAGAAGCGGCGCAACCTCGCCTACATGTTTATCAGCCATGACCTGAAGGTGGTGCGGGCGCTCGCCAACCACGTGGTGGTGATGCAGAACGGCAGGATCGTCGAGGAAGGATCGGCCGAGAGCATCTTCGCCGCTCCGCGCACGGACTACACCAAGGCCCTGTTCGCTGCGGCCTTCAACCTCGAAACCGCAGCATCGAACGCGGTTCGGGAATAGGACGCCACTGGTCGAACATGCCTGCGCATCACCACTCGGCCGGCCATTCGCATCACGGGCATTCCCACGCTCCCCAGGCGGGTCACGGGCACGCTTTCGCCATCGGCATCGCGTTGAATCTCGGCTTCGTTGCCATCGAGGCGGGATACGGCGTCTGGGCGGATTCCATGGCCCTGCTCTCGGATGCCGGCCATAACCTGAGCGACGTGCTCGGCCTCGCGGTTGCCTGGGGCGCCGCGATCCTGGCCCGGCGCAGCCCGACGGAGCGCTTCACCTACGGCCTGCGTCCCAGTTCCATCCTCGCGGCGCTGTTCAACGCACTGCTTCTGCTCGTCGCCGTCGGCGGCATCGTGTGGGAATCCGTGGAGCGCCTGATCGAACCCGCCCCCGTTGCGGCCGGCACCGTGATCGTCGTGGCGGGCATCGGCATCGTCGTGAACGGCCTGACTGCCCTTCTCTTCATGAAGGGGCAGCACGATCTCAACATCCGCGGCGCCTTCCTGCACATGGTGGCCGATGCGGCCGTTTCCCTCGGCGTCGTTCTCGGAGGCTTATGCATCCTGTGGACGGGCGCAACCTGGATCGACCCGGTTCTCAGCCTCGTCATCGCCGCCGTGATCGTCTGGGGCACGTGGGACCTGCTGAAGCAGTCCCTGACCCTTTCCCTCCTCGGCGTTCCCCGCGGCATCGCGGTTCCCGAGGTCAGAAGAACGCTGGAACAGATGCCAGGGGTCGCCCGTGTCCACCAGCTTCACGTCTGGGCCGTCAGCACGACCGAAACCGCGCTCACAGCCCATCTGGTGATGCCCGGCGGCCATCCGGGCGATGGTTTTCTGGCCAGCGCTCAGCGGGAGCTGAACGAGCGCTTCGGCATCGGGCATGCCACCCTGCAGATCGAGATCCACACCCCGGGACGGCGGGATCATGGCGAGGGGGACCCTCCCGAGCATCATGAGCACCGGCATGACCATCCCCACAAGGGGCACGATCATGGGGGACACCCCCCTCGCTAGAGGGCATCGCATCTTTTGCCGTAATGCCGTATCAGCGTGATTCCCCTGGTTGAAGGATCCTGGTCATGCCTCGCGCTCTTCTCATCGTGCTCGACTCCGTCGGTATCGGCGGCGCGGAGGATGCCGATGCTTATGGCGATACGGGTGCCGATACGGTCGGGCACATCGCTGAGGCCTGCGCGGAGGGCCGTGGCGACCAAGCCGGGCTCCGCCAGGGCGCGCTCCATCTTCCCCATATGACGGCGCTTGGCTTAGGCCTGGCCTGCGAGGCTTCCACCGGCCGCATGCCGCCCAACCTCGCGCCGCAAGGCCCCTTGAAGGGAGCCTGGGGTTACGGGGTCGAGACCTCCAAGGGCAAGGACACGCCCTCGGGCCACTGGGAAATCACGGGCGTGCCCGTCGCCTTCGACTGGGGCTACTTTCCCGACACCGTCCCGGCCTTCCCGGCGGAGCTGACGGCGGCGCTCATCGAGCGCGGCAGCCTTCCGGGCATTCTCGGCAACAAGCACGCCTCCGGCACCACGGTCATCGACGAGTTCGGCGCGGAGCATATGCGCACCGGCAAGCCGATCTTCTACACCTCGGTCGACAGCGTGCTGCAGATCGCGGCGCACGAGGAAACCTTCGGGTTGCAGCGCCTCTCCGAGCTGTGCCGGATCGGGCGCGAGGTCTGCGATGCGTACAACATCGGCCGCGTGATCGCCCGCCCCTTCGTCGGCTCGCCGGAAGCGGGCTTCAAGCGGACCGGCAACCGCAGGGATTTCGCCACGCCGCCGCCGGCCGACACCATTCTCGACACCCTGACGAAGGCCGGCCGCTCCGTGGTTACCGTCGGCAAGATCGGCGACATCTTCGCCCATCGCTCGACGGGCCGGGAGATCAAGCCGAACGGCAACGACGCCTGCCTGTCGGCCGCCATCGAGGCCATGGGCGATCTGCCGGAGGGCGGCTTCGTCTTCGCCAACCTGGTGGATTTCGACAGCGAGTTCGGCCACCGCCGCGACATTCCCGGCTATGCTGCGGCGCTCGAAGCCTTCGACCGGCGCATCCCGGAAATCGAGGCTGCTCTCCAGGAGGGCGACCTCGTCATCATCACGGCCGACCATGGCAACGACCCGTCCTGGCGCGGCTCCGACCATACCCGCGAGCACGTGCCGATCCTGAGCTTCGGGCCGGGCGTGAAGCAGAGCACCATCGGACGGCGGGAGACCTTTGCAGACATTGGGGCAAGCGTGCTGGCGCATCTGGGCGTCGGGAACCAGGGCAAGGGAACATCCTGGCTCTAACACCCTCATGATCCCGGACCGGCTCCACCGTCCGGAATGACGCTCGCCGCCACCCCGATTTTCTCCCGTCTCATGGCTAAGATGGCACATCCTGACCCGGCCCATTGACGCCACCGAAACTTTGGATCAGTCTTCCATAGATCGTAAGGAGGCTCTCCGGACGGTCTATGGAGAGTCTTCCCGTTCTCGCGTGGAAGATCATTGATGAGCTCACCCAACCGCTCGACGCATATCCGGCTCACCTCGCACCCCGAGCCCAACGCAGGCACCATCAAGCATCCAGTCAAGTGGGGCGCCTCGGACCCGAAGGAGCGCGGCCCGATCATCGGCACCGTCACCACCCCGGCCGACCGCAACGTGATCGGCGCCCATGGCGGCTCCTACTCGCTCTACAGGGCGCTCGCCATCTCGGCCCGGGCCATGAACCCGCTGGCGCGTCCCGATCTTCACAACACGCACCCCACCGCCGAGGTTGGCCCGCATCCGCAATGGTTCGAGCCGGGCAAGATCGTGTCCCTCGACCCCTGGGGCCATATGGCGGGCCAGGTCTTCCAGGACGACATCGCAGGCGGCATTGATGTGCGGCCCAGCATCGCCATCACCAAGGCGCGCCTCAACATGCCGGAGATCCTGTCCGCCATGGGGGCAAGCCGCCTCAAGGCCGACGGCGGCTTCCTGCACGAATCCGGCGACATCTCGGTGACCAAGATCGCGGTCGATCCCGTGTGGTACCTGCCGGGCATCGCCGAGCGCTTCGGCTGCTCCGAGGGCGAGCTGCGCCGCACCCTGTTCGAGCAGACCGGCGGCATGTTCCCGGAGCTCGTCACCCGCCCGGACATGAGCGTCTTCCTGCCGCCCATCGGCAACATCACGGTCTATGTGGTGGGCGACGTGTCGCGCCTGAGCGATCCTAAGACCCGCATCGCCTGCCGGGTTCACGACGAATGCAACGGCTCCGACGTGTTCGGCTCCGACATCTGCACCTGCCGCCCCTATCTGGTGCACGGCATCGAGGAATGCGTACGGGAAGCTCAAGGGGGCGGCGTGGGCGTCATCGCCTATAACCGCAAGGAAGGCCGGGCGCTCGGCGAGGTCACCAAGTTCCTGGTCTACAATGCCCGCAAGCGGCAGGAGGGCGGCGATCAGGCCTCCACCTATTTCGAGCGCACGGAATGCGTGGCCGGCGTGCAGGATGCGCGCTTCCAGCAGCTCATGCCCGATGTGCTGCACTGGCTCGGCATCCGCCGCATCGACCGGCTCATGTCCATGTCCAACATGAAGTACGACGCCATCACCGGCTCCGGCATCGAGGTGGTGGAGCGCGTACCGATCCCGGCCGAACTGGTGCCGCCGGACGCGCAGGTGGAGATCGAGGCCAAGAAGGCCGCCGGCTACTATACACCCGAGGGAGCGCCAGATCCGTCCGCGCTCGAGCAGGTGAAGGGCCGCGATCTGGAGCGCTTTTGAACCATCGGAAGGTGAAGCGGGTGCCGGTTTGCCGCCGGCATCCGCTTCGTTTTTAACCTTGTCGCCAAACGGCCTCGCCTGGAGATACTGGGCTGCCCAAAGACTGTGCTATCGCGTCTCCCCCGGAGAGCATCGGAGCCTTGCGTGACCGACCAGCCTGACCTGTCTTCTGAAACCGAAGCCGCCCGAAACCTTCTGTCTGCCGCCGCCGTGCGCGAGCGGTCACATCAATTGCTGCAGGCTGGCCTCGATGGCCGCCTCCAGCATTTCACGGTCGATCTCGCTCGCCTGGAGGCCTGCGCCGACGAGGTCGTGGCCACGATCCGACAGGCCTATCCGTCCCTCGACATACCCTTCCATGCCCGCTGGCGGCATTTCTCGGCCGGCGGCCATGACCGCTGGGACGCGGTCATGCACGGCGCGCCCTGGCAGGACGCCTCCGAGATGGCGCGCTCGGCCTTCGATCTCGCCATCGTGTCCGTGCTGCTCGATGCGGGCGCGGGTGCGCAGTGGCGCTACGAGGAAGGCCGCACGGGCGAAACCTATATCCGCTCCGAGGGTCTGGCGGTGGCAAGCTTCGACATGTTCGTGAGCGGCGCCTTCTCCAGCCGGCCGGAAGACCCGTTCCGGGTCGATGCGGATGTGCTGATGACCCTCACGCCTGAGGATCTGGCCTCGGGCTTCCAGGTATCCCCGAACAACCCGCTCGTCGGGCTCGAAGGCCGCGCCGCGCTCCTCAACCGCCTCGGGCGCGTGATCGCCACGAACCCGGACATCTTCGGCCAGCATGACGATTCCCGTCCCGGCGGGCTCTACGATGTGATCACCGCCACCGCCGAGAACGGCGCCGTCAAGGCGACCGCGATCCTGGAGGCCCTGCTCACCCATCTCGGCCCCATCTGGCCGGGCCGGATCACCCTGGGCGGCGTCGATCTCGGCGACACCTGGCGTCACCCGCTCGTGGAGGCGCCGGATGCCACCAAGGGGCTCGTGCCCTTCCACAAGCTGTCCCAGTGGCTGTCGTACTCGCTGATCGAGCCCATCGAATGGGCGGGCTGCAACGTCATCGAGATCGACGGCCTCACGGGCCTGCCCGAGTACCGCAACGGCGGTCTTTTCCTGGACACCGGCGTGATCGCCCTGAAAGACCCTGCGGATGCCTCCCGCGCGCATGCGGTGGATTCGCAGCTTGTCGTGGAGTGGCGCGCCTTGACGGTTGCCCTTCTCGACCGCATTGCCGATCCGATCCGCGCGAAGCTAGGATTCGCCGCGGAGGACTTCCCCCTGGCCAAGGCGCTCGAAGGCGGCACCTGGGCCACAGGGCGGAGATTGGCGAAGGAGAAGCGCGGCGACGGCTCGCCTCCTCTGAGCGTGATTAGTGACGGGACGGTGTTTTAGATGAATCAGCAGACGACAATCCAAAAGGGGACAGGCATGCAGGGCGTCACGGTGGTCGATCATCCGCTGGTTCAGCACAAGCTGACCCTGATGCGGGACAAGGAGCGCTCCACGAAGGGCTTCCGCCAGCTCCTCAACGAGATCGGCATGCTGCTGTGCTACGAGGTCACCCGCGACCTGCCCATGGAGCGCATCCAGATCGAGACGCCGCTCACCACCATGGAAGGCGCGCAGATCGCCGGCAAGAAGCTGGTCCTGGCCCCGATCCTGCGCGCCGGCGTCGGCTTTCTCGACGGCATGCTCACCCTGGTTCCCGCAGCCCGCGTGGCCCATATCGGCCTCTACCGCGATCCGGAATCGCTCCAGGCCGTTGAGTACTACTTCAAGGCGCCGTCGGATCTCGCCGACCGGATGGTGCTGGTGCTCGACCCCATGCTCGCCACGGCCAACTCGGCGGTTGCGGCCATCGACCGGCTGAAGGAGCGCGGCGCCAAGGACCTGCGCTTCGTCTGCCTGCTGGCAGCGCCCGAGGGCATCGAGAAGCTGCGCGGCGCGCACCCTGATGTGCATATCTGGACCGCCTCCATCGACGATCGCCTCAACGACCACGGCTATATCGAGCCGGGCCTGGGGGATGCGGGCGACCGGATGTACGGAACGCGCTGACGCCTCTCGGGCTTTATCCTCTACCGGCATCAACCACGGATCATTGCCTTGCGCTTCATCGTCGCCGACTGGGGAACGACCCGCTTTCGCGGCTACCTGATCGAGAACGAGACGGTTCTCGATCAGGTCTCGTCCAATGAGGGGGTCTCGGCCCTGCAAAAGGGCCAGCACCGCGACGTTTTCCTGCGCCAGTGCGGACGCTGGCTCGAGGCCGAACCCAAGGCTCCGGTGCTGCTCGTCGGCATGGTGGGAAGCCGCGAAGGCTGGGTCGAGGCGCCATACGCCTCCTGCCCCGCGGGCCCTGCGGAAATCGCCGGCGCCCTCGTGCCGGTGGACCTGGAGAACGGCCGGCAGGGACACATCATCCCGGGCCTGTTCTGCGAACCTGCTCCCGGCGCCGCGGATGTGATGCGCGGCGAGGAAACGCTCGTGCTGGGCACGGGCGTCGAGGATGGCCTGATCTGCTCGGCCGGAACCCACCCCAAGTGGATCCTGATGCGCGGTGGGCGCATCGAGCGCTTCGCCACCTACATGACCGGCGAGATGTACGCGCTCCTGCGCGAGCATTCCATGATCGGCCGTCCGGCCAGCGAGCCTCAGGACCCGAAGGGCTTCGATCTCGGCCTCGATGCCGCCGAGCGCAATCAGGGCGACAACGGCGTCGGCCTGCTCCATCTCCTGTTCAGCGCGCGCGCGTCCGTCGTGTCGCGCCGCATGGACAGCGGCCTGCTTGCCCCCTACCTGTCGGGCCTTCTCACGGGCGACGAGATCAACGGAGCCCTGTCCCAGTTCGGCCGCCCCTCCTCCGTCACCATCCTGGCCGAGCCCGGCCGCGCCGATCTCTACGTGCATGCGCTGGAGCGCCACGGGATCAAATCCGAGGTCAAGGTTCCCCAGGAGGCGCTGATTGCAGGCCTCGCACGGATCGTGCGGCAGCATGCTGTGGGGTAAGTGATCGTGTGCAATCAAGGCACTGTCATTCCGGGGCCGCGTAGCGGAGCCCGGAATCCATAACCGCTCGCGGTGCAGAAAGAGGCGCAGCGCTGATCGCCTCGTCCGAAGAAGTCGTGGTTATGGATCCCCGCCTGCGCGGGGATGACAGTGTCGAGGTTCAAGAACCTTCTACTGCAGACGATCGCGGGGGGCCCTGGGATGACACGGCCCGTTTTCGCCCATACAACTTTCGCCCGCACGATCTCCACAACCCTCCAGGTCAGCATCCATGCCCCATCCCCTCCTTGCCTCCGCGACCGACGCATCCAAGCCCATCTGGCTTGTGACGGAGCAGACATGGTCAGCCATTGCCGAGCAGTTGCCGAAGACGTCGCAGGGCTTTGCCAAGGCACAGGGGTTCGAGGGCAAGGCGGGAAGCCATTGCCTGCTGCCGGATGCGGACGGCAACCTTCTGGGCGTTGCCTTCGGCCTCAACGGAACGGACGCCAAGCACACCGACCCATTCCTCGTCGGCAAGCTCCCGAGCCTGCTGCCTGACGGTGTCTATCGCTTCGAGACGCAAGCGCCCAATCCCGCATTGGCGACGCTCGCCTGGCTTCTGGGCAGCTACAGCTTCGGCCGTTATCGCAAGCGACCTGAAAAATCCGTGCGCCTCGTGGCGCCGAACGGCGTCGACGCCGAGGATGTGGCGCGCATCGCGAACGCGGTCGTCGCAAGCCGCGATCTCGTCAACACGCCCACCAGCGATCTTGGCCCCGACGGCATCGAGGCTGCCGCGCGAGGCATCGCGGAGCGGCATGGCGCCTCCTTCACCAGCATCGTCGGCGACGATCTTCTAGAGCAGAATTTTCCGATGATCCACGCGGTCGGCCGGGCTTCGGAAACCCCTCCGCGCCTGATCGACTTCACCTGGGGCCAGGCGGATGCGCCGCGCGTCACGCTTGTGGGCAAGGGCGTCGCCTTCGACACCGGCGGCCTCGACATCAAGCCCTCCTCGTCCATGCTGCTCATGCGCAAGGACATGGGCGGCGCTGCGGCGACTCTCGCGCTGGCCGACATGATCATGGGCGCCAAGCTGCCGTTGCGCCTGCGCGTGCTCATTCCGGCCGTGGAGAACTCGATCTCCAGCAACGCTTTCCGTCCGGGCGACATCCTGCAAAGCCGCAAGGGCATCACGGTCGAGATCGGCAACACGGATGCGGAAGGCCGGCTCATCCTGGCCGATGCTCTGGCGCTCGCCGACGAGGAGAACCCCGATCTCGTCGTCGATTTCGCCACGCTCACGGGCGCGGCCCGCGTGGCGCTCGGTCCCGAGCTGCCGCCGTTCTACACCGACGACGATCAGCTTGCGGCCGACATCGCCCGCCACGGCATGGCCGTGAACGATCCCGTGTGGCGCCTGCCGCTCTGGACGCCTTACCAGAGCCAGCTCGATTCCAAGTTCGCCGACATGAACAACACCGGCGGGCCGATGGGGGGCTCGATCACGGCCGCCCTGTTCCTGCGCCGCTTCGTGCAGGCCGCCAAGGCGCATGTGCATTTCGACATCTTCGCCTGGAACCCCTCCACGAAGCCTGGCCGTCCCGAAGGCGGCGAGGTGCAGGCGGCGCGCCTGATGTACAGCCTCATCAAGGAGCGCTACGCTTCCTAAAGCATAGCAGCAGGCATGGCTTGCACCGTGCGTTGACGGCCCCCACGATAGGCTTCCAAAACGCACGGTGGCTGGCGCTTTGGCCGTGGAGCGGCTAGGAGACATGATCATCGCCCGTGCCAAGGAGCTGCCCCGATGAGTTTCGACCGCCGCCTCACGCCCTTTCGCGCGGATCTCGCCGATGAGCGCCTGCGCGGGCAGGTGGAGGCCGAGCGCTTCACGACGGGTACGGTCAAGCGCGTCATTGCCACCTTTGCCGACCTGCACCGCCACCCCTCCCGCGAGGCGCCTGTCGACACGCAGGCGATCTTCGGGGAGGCCGTGACCGTCTATGACGAGCATGAGGGCTGGGCCTGGGTGCAGCTGCGTGAGGACGGCTATGTGGGCTATCTGCCAAGCACCGTTCTTGGCTGGTCAGGAGCAGAGCCCACCCACAAGGTCGGCGCAGTCCGCACCTTCATCTATCCGGGACCGAGCCTGAAGCTGCCCCATGAGAGCTACCTGACCCTGAACTCCAAGGTGGCCGTGGTGGAAACACAAGGCGATTACGCGCGCCTTGCCACCGGCGGCTGGGTTTACGCCCCGCACCTGACCGTCCTCGATGCATATGAGGCCGATTACGTGGGCATGGCCGAGCGCTTCCTGCACACGCCCTATCTCTGGGGCGGCAAGACGAGCCTCGGCATCGACTGCTCGGGGCTGGCCCAGACCGTGCTGGCGGCCGCCGGCATCCGGGCTCCCCGTGACAGCGACATGCAGGAGCGCGAGCTCGGCACGCCTGTCGAAGTAAAGTCAGACCTCAGCGGCTTGCGACGCGGCGATCTGGTGTTCTGGAAAGGCCATGTGGGCCTGATGATGGATGAGACGCGCTTCATCCACGCCACCGGCCACAGCATGACGGTCATGATCGAGCCGATTGCAGTGGCCGAGGAGCGCATCCGCCGCACGAGCTATGGACCGATCACCGCGATCAAGCGAATCCGCTAATCCTAGCGTCATCCCGGGACTGCACCCGATCCCGGATCGGCTCCCCCTCCGGGATGCGGCATTGCTCTTTGATCCTGCCGCAGAGCAGATCAATACCCTCGCGCCCGATCCACGACAGCCTCGAACGGCTCGCCTGCCTCGTAACGGAGGATCTGCTGCGCGATGTAGCGGGCTGTCGCCTCCGGTTCGCTGGTGGCCGAGTTGTGCGGCGTGACGGTGACGCGCGGATGGGTCCAGAGGGGTGAATCCTCCGGCAACGGCTCGGTTTCGAACACGTCGAGGGTCGCCGCCTTCAGGGTGCCGTCATCGAGGCAGGACAGGATGTCCGCCTCTACTTGGAGCTTGCCGCGGCCGGCATTGATCAAGATGGGCCCGCCGAGGGCGCCATCGCGGGCAAGCTTCTCGAACAGGGATCGGTTGAGGATCCCTTGCGTGTCCGGCGTGAGCGGGATCAGGCTGATGAGGATGTCGGTGCGGCCCAGGAACTGCACAAGTCCGCCTTCGCCGGAATAGACCTGAAAGCCTTCCACACTCTTCGGGGTGCGGCTCCAACCGGCCACATCGAAGCCCATGGTCTTCAGCTTGCGCGCGGAATCCTGCCCCAGCACGCCGAAGCCCATGATGCCGACCCGCACATCGCCCGCAATCGGCGGCGCACGATCCGGCTTCCAGCGCTTGGCTTTCTGGTCCTCGTCGAAGCGGCGCTGGTCGCGCAGATGCATGAGGCAGTGCAGCACCATGTATTCGCTCATGCGATGGGTGAGATCGTCCTGCGCCACGCGCACAATGGGCACGTCGGGAAGATCCGGATAGCTCATCAGGTGATCGACGCCCGCGCCGAGGGAGAAGATCGCCTCGAGATTGGGCAGGCCCGACAGGCTGCCGGGCTTCGGACCCCAGGTCGCCACGTAGCGGATGGCGCTCCTGTCGAAATCCTCACCCAGCACCGCGATCTCGCGCCCGGGCAGATGCCGCTGGAAACGCTCGACCCACGGCTGCGTCTGCCACGTGACGGCAATAAGAAGGCTCATGCGCCGGCCCCAACACGTTCGAGAATGGAGGCGCCCGATGCAGCCTGCTCCTCACCGAGAGCATAAGCGGCGCGGACCGCGTGGGCTGCCGCATCGGCGGCCTCTTCGCTGCGCGCATGCACGATGGCGAGCGGACGGCTCCCGTCGACCATGCTGCCGACAGAAGCCAAGTCTGTGAGGCCGACCGCATGATCGATGGGGTCCTGCGGCCGCGTGCGTCCACCGCCGAGAGCCACGACGGCCACGCCCACGTCGCGCGTGGCGATCTTTTGCACGATGCCGGAGCGCTCCGCATGGACGGCGCGGATCACGGGGGCTGCCTGCAGGTGCTTCTCATGGTTCTCCAGGAAGTCGGCAGGACCGCCGAGGGCAGACACCATGCGCCCGAAAACCTCCGCCGCCTTGCCCGACGCAATCGCATGCTCGATCTTCGCGCGCGCCTCGGCGATATCGGCCGCAAGCCTGCCGAGCACCAGCATCTCGGCGGACAGCTCCACCGTCACCTCATGGAAGCGCTTCTCGCGGCGGCGGCCCGTCAGGTAATCGACCGCATAGGCCATCTCGACCGCGTTGCCGGCGGCGGACGCCAGCGGCTCGTCCATGTTGGTGAGCAGCGCGGATGTGGGCAGGCCCGCCCCGTTGGCGACGAGCACGAGGCTCTCGGCGAGCTTTCGCGCATCGGCGGCGTTGTCCATGAAGGCGCCCGAGCCGAACTTCACGTCCATGACGAGGCCTTGCAGACCGGCGGAGAGCTTCTTCGACAGGATGGAGGCGGTGATGAGATCGATGGATTCCACCGTCGCCGTCACATCGCGGATCGCATAGAGACGCTTGTCGGCGGGCGCGAGATCCGCCGTCTGTCCGATGATGGCGCAGCCCACCTCCCGGGTGACGCGTCGGAACGTGTCGATATCGGGCTGGGTGACGTATCCCGGAATGGAATCGAACTTGTCGAGGGTGCCGCCCGTGTGGCCGAGGCCGCGCCCGGAGATCATCGGCACGTAGCCGCCGCAGGCCGCGACCGCTGGCCCGAGGGCGAGGCTTACCGTATCGCCCACGCCGCCGGTCGAATGCTTGTCGAGCACCGGACCGGGCAGATCCCAGCCGAGCACAGTCCCGGAGTTCATCATGGCGCGGGTCAGCGCCACCCGCTCCGGCACGGAGAGGCCGCGGAAGAAGATCGCCATGGCGAAGGAGGCCGCCTGGCCCTCGGACACGCGACCTGCGGTCAGCCCTTCGATGAACTGCTCGATATGCTCAGGCTCAAGCGTACCGCCATCACGTTTGCGGCGGATGATTTCCTGCGGAAGAAGGTTCATGTCAGTAGGTCCCGGCGGCAGCCGTTCCGGCCCGCCCCTCGATAGCGGCGATCAGCGCGTCATAGACGCTGCTTGCCCCGATGCGGAAGGTCTGCGGCGTCGCCCAGCCCGGCCCCATCATCTGGTCGGCCATATCGAGGTAGATCCCTGCATCCGCAACGGTGCGGATGCCGCCGGAGGGTTTGATGCCTACCGAGCGACCGGAGGCCTTGATGGCGGTGAGCATGATTTCGGCAGCTTCCGGCGTGGCCGAAACCGGCGTCTTGCCGGTCGAGGTCTTGATGAAGTCCGCACCTGCCTCGATGGCAATGAGGCTTGCGGTCTCGATGAGCCTCGGGTCCTTCAGTTCCCCGGTCTCCAGGATCACCTTCAACAGGCGGTCTCCATCGACGAGTTCGCGCACCGCATCAACCATGTCCTTGGCGACAGCGAGATCCCCCCGGCGCACGGCGTTGTAGGGCAGCACGAGATCAATCTCGTTCGCGCCGTCGGAAAGCGCCTCCTGCGTATCGTCCGTTACACGGCCCACATCCTCAGCGCCGGCGGGGAAGTTGACCACCGTCGCGATGCGCACGGATGACCCCTTCAGACCCTCCTGCGCGCGCTTCACGAATTGTGGCCACACGCACACGGCGGCCACAGGCCCGCGCGGATCGAGCGCCTTCTTGCACAATGCGTCGATCGCCTGATCGGTGCAGGTTTCCGTCAGGTCGGTAAGATCGAGGCTGCGCAGGGCGCGTGCTGCAAGTTCTGCATCAGACATGGGACAGCTCCGCAACGAAGGACCGGATGAGACGCTTGAATTTCTCGGAGGCTTCCGCCGCCGTGTCCTTGGTCTCCTGGTGCGAGGGCGAGGCGCCTTCGATGCCGGCCGCGAGATTGGTGACGACGGAGATCGCCGCGACCCTCAGGCCGTAATAGCGCGCGAGGATCACCTCCGGCACCGTGGACATGCCGACGAGGTCGCCGCCAAGGACCTGCACCATGCGGATCTCGGCCGGCGTCTCGAAGCTCGGGCCGGACAGCCAGGCATAGACCCCTTCGGGCACATCGATGCCGGTGTTTTTCGCGGCACGCTGCAGCGTCTCGCGCAGGCCCTCATCGTACGCACCGGTGAGCGACACGAAGCGCCCTTCCGTGTGATCGCGCAGCAGCGGGTTGGCGCCCGAGAGGTTCAGGTGATCGTTGATCGCCACGAGGCTTCCGGGACGAATATCGGCCCGCACGGAGCCGGCCGCGTTGGTGGCCACCAGCGTCGGGATGCCAAGCTCCTTCACGAAGGCGACGGGCACGCGCATGGCGCCCGCATCTCCCGTCTCGTAGTAATGCGCACGGCCCTGGAACAGCAGGACGCGCTTGCCTTCGAGCGTACCGGCGACGAGCTTGCCCGCGTGACCGGATACGCCGCTCTTCGGGAAATGCGGAATATCAGCGTAAGCGAGGCTGACCGCGTTATCGACCTCGTCGACCAGGGTGCCGAGTCCCGTGCCGAGCACGAAGGCGGCATCGAAATGGCCGTCGAACCCGCGGCCGCGCACGAACTCGACCGCCTCTTGAATCATCTGGTGCATCGTCATCTCAGGCCTGAACGACAGGCCTTCCTTTCATCACAGCAAATCGCCCTACCGATCCGTCAGGTTGTCGGGACCGAAGGAGAAGGGCAACAACTCTTCGAGAGTAAAGCTTTTCCGGATCCCCTCGGGACCCGCAACGTGGATCGGCGTATCGGGTGCCGCGAACTCGCGGATGCGCTGGCGGCAGCCGCCGCAGGGCGTGCACAGCACATCGCCCTCGCCCATCACGACGATCCGGGCAATGCGGTTCCCGCCAGCGGCGATCATCGCCGAAACGGCACCGGCTTCCGCGCAGGAGCCGACCGGATAAGCTGCATTCTCCACGTTGCAGCCGGTGAAGACCTGGCCCTCGGGCGTCGCAATCGCGGCGCCCACCTTGAAGCGTGAATAGGGCGCGTAAGCCTTGGTCTGGATGCTCTTGGCGGCTTCGAACAGGGTATCCAATGACGCCATGCTCAGCGCTCCTTCACATAGGGCACGCCCGCGGCGCGCGGCGGGATCGCCTTGCCGATGACACCGGCGAGCAGGATGACGGTCATGAGATAGGGCAGCGCCTGGATTGCCTGCACCGGCACTTCGCCGATGCCCGGCAGCGAAATGCCCTGAAGGCGAATGGCGATGGCGTCGAGCAGCCCGAACAGGAAGCAGGCCCCGAGCGCCGGCCATGCCCGCCATTTGGCGAAGATGAGGGCGGCAAGCGCGATGAAGCCCTTGCCGGCCGTCATGTTGGTGAGAAAGCCCGCCGATTGCCCGACCGACAGATAGGTGCCGCCGATGCCGCACAGGACGCCGCCGATGACCACGGCCACATAGCGCAAGCCTGTGACGGATATGCCCGCCGTATCGACGGCTGCGGGATTTTCGCCAACCGCCCGCAGGCGAAGCCCGAAGCGCGTGCGTCCCAGGACGAACCAGGTCAGCGGCACTGCGAGCAGAACCACATAGACCAGCGCCGAATGGCCCAGGAGGGCATCGCCGAAGCGCTGCGCCCCTTCCAGCGGCGGGGTGCGCCCGCCTTGGGCATACCAGGCATTGCCCACGATGGCGGTGAGCCCTGCCGCCAGCATGTTGATGGCGACGCCCGACACGATCTGGTTGCCGCGCTGGCTGATCGATGCAAAGCCATGAATGAGCCCGAAGACCACCGATGCACCGATGCCCGCAACGAGCCCGGCCCAGGCGGAACCGAAAGCATAGGCCGCTGCGGCCGCCGCGAAGGCCGCCACCAGCATCTTGCCCTCGAGGCCGATATCCACCACCCCGGAGCGCTCGGACCAGAGGCCCGCGAGGCATGCGGCAAGAAGCGGGATCGAGAGCCGCAGGGCCGAGTCGAAAACCGTGACGAGAATGCCGAGATCCATGGCGTCACACCCTCGCCAGCTTCTGACGCGTGAGCACATGCGCCACCGCGCGCCGGAACAACCCGTCGAGGGCGCCCGCAAACAAGATGATGATGCCGCCGATCACCACCACCATGTCGCGGGTGATGGCCGGCTGCTCGAAGGCCAGCTCCGCACCGCCCTGATAGAGAATGCCGAACAGGAGCGAGGCCAGGATGATGCCCACCGGATGAGCACGGCCCATGAGGGCGACCGCGATTCCGACGAAGCCGTAGCCGGAGGTGAACTCCAGCAGCAGGCGATGCTGGTAGCCCATGAGCTCGTTGACCGCGAGGCCGCCGGCGAGAGCGCCCGACAGCACCATGGCGATGACCGTGATGCGCGCGGGCGAGATGCCCGCATAAACGGCGGCGGTCGGGTTCGATCCCACGACGCGGATCGCATAGCCGAGGCGCGAACGGTAGATGAGAAGCCAGACGCAGTAGGCGGCCGCCAGGGCCAGCACCAGCGTGAGGTTGAGCTGGGACGCCGGAACCTCGATCCCGAAGGCGGCGAAGACCTCATGCATGAACGGGATGTACGACTGCTCCGGGAAGGCGCGGGTTTCCGGGTTCATGGACTGCGGCTCGCGCAGTACGTTCACCAGCAGGTAAACGATCAACACGCTGGCAAGCCAGTTGAACATGATCGTGGTGATGACGATGTGGCTGCCGCGTTTGGCCTGAAGATAACCGGGGATCGCAGCCCAGGCGGCCCCGAAGGCAGCCGCCCCCAGGATGCCGAGGGGGATGAGCAGAAAGCCCGGCAGAAAGGTCAGGTTGTTCAGCACGAGCGCGATGCCGAGGCCCGCAAGCGTCGCCTGTCCCTCGCCGCCGATGTTGAACAGCCCAGCATGGTAGGCCACCGCAACCGCCAGCCCGACGAAGATGAAGTCCGTCATGTAGAACAGGGTGAAGCCGAGCCCCTCCCCCGTGCCGAGGCTGCCCTGGAGCAGCCAGCGGGTGGCCGTCAGCGGGTTCTCGCCGATGGCGACCACGACGAGGCCGGCCACGAGAAAAGCCGCCACCACGGAGATGGCGGGCACGAGAACCGTATCGGCCCATTTGGGCAGGTCGAGAGGAGCGCTCACGTTTGAGTATCCGGCAGGAACATGTGGCCCTGTTCGTCGAGAGGAAAGAACGGGTTCCAGGCCACTTCCCAGAGGTGCCCGTCAGGATCTGCGAAATAGCCCGAATAGCCGCCCCAGAAAACATCGTGCAGGGGCTTGATCGGGCGCGCGCCCGCCTTCACCGCAAGGGCGTAGACTTCGTCCGCTTCCTGCTTCGAGCGCGCGTTGTAGGCAAGCGTGATGGCGGCAAAGCCGGTGGGCTTGTCCTCGACGCCCGCATCCTTGGCCAGATCGGCGCGCCCGAAGAGGCCGAGCGCCAAGCCGTTGGCCTGATAGAAGGCGACGCTGGGCTGGCTGGCGGAGGAGGCTTTCCAGCCCCAGGCCTCGTAGAAGGCGCGCGACTTTGCAAGATCCGCGACGCCAAGGGTCACAAGGGTCAGTCGCGGCTGCATCAGGCGGCCTCGTCCGTGATGCCGGCCATGAGCAGGCCGAGATCCTGCTCGTTGGTCTCGGAGGCCTTGCGCTCGCCGGTGATCTTGCCGCCGCACATGGTGAGGATGCGGTCGGAGAGATTCATGATCTCGTCGAGTTCCACGGAAACCAGCAGGATGCCGACGCCCGCATCGCGCAACGCGATCAGGCG
Source organism: Microvirga aerilata (assembly GCF_016743775.1). Taxonomy (GTDB): domain Bacteria; phylum Pseudomonadota; class Alphaproteobacteria; order Rhizobiales; family Beijerinckiaceae; genus Microvirga; species Microvirga aerilata. The sequence continues at coordinate 22,268 of NZ_JAEQMY010000021.1, forward strand.
GCGGTGGATGAACTCGATGGCGCCGATATCGACGCCGCGGGTCGGCTGGCCGACGAGCAGCACCTTCGGATTGCGCTCGATCTCGCGCGCCAGAACGATCTTCTGCTGGTTGCCGCCGGAAAACTTCGACGATTTGAGCCGCGGCGCCGGCGGGCGCACATCGTACTGCTCCATCTTCCTGGCAAGATCCGCGATCAGGCGTTCATGGTCGAGGATCGGCCCACGGCCGAGATGCGGCTCGTCGCTGAAGCCCAGGATGGCGCTCTCAAAGGCCGGGAACGCGGGCACAAGCCCCATGCGCAGCCGGTCTTCCGGCACGTGCAGGAGGCCGAGTTCGCGCATGCGGTGCGGGTTGTGCTCGCTGGAATGGACGGGGCTCCCCTCCAGCCGGATCGAGCCGAGCATGGGCGGGCGCATGCCGGCGATGGCCTCCAGCAATTCGCTCTGGCCGTTGCCGGCCACCCCTGCGATGCCGACGATCTCGCCCGCACGAACGGTAAAGGACGCATTCGCCACACGCAGCACGCCGCGGGCATCGACGACGGACAGGTTGTCGACCTCGAGCAGGGGCGCGCCGGGCACCTTCTCGGCCTTTTCGACGCGCAGGAGCACGCGGCGGCCCACCATCAGCTCGGCCAATTCAGGCGGCGAGGTACTGGCGGTTTCGAGAGTGGCCACCATCTCGCCGCGGCGCATCACGGAGACGCGGTCCGTGATCGCCATGATCTCGCGCAGCTTGTGCGTGATGAGGATGACGGTCTTGCCCTGCTCCTTCAGCGACCGCAGCAGCCCGAACAGCGCATCAGCTTCCGGCGGCGTCAGCACGGCGGTGGGCTCGTCGAGGATGAGAATATCCGCGCCGCGATAGAGAGCTTTCAGGATTTCGACGCGCTGCTGCAGGCCGACGGACAGGTCGCCCACAACGGCGTCCACGTCGATCTCGAGGCCGTAATCCCTGGCAAGCCGCGCAAGCTCGGCCCGAACTTTCGCCTCGCCCACGCGCAGCATGGCACCGCCCTCGGCGCCGAGCATCACGTTCTCGACGACCGTCAGGGTCTCGACCAGCATGAAGTGCTGGTGGACCATGCCGATGCCCGCCTGAATGGCGTCATTGGGCGACCGGATGGCAATGGGTTTGCCGTTGACCCGGATCTCGCCGGAATCCGCCTCGTAGAACCCGTACAGGATCGACATGAGCGTCGACTTGCCCGCGCCGTTCTCGCCGACGATGCCGTGGATGGTGCCGCGCTCGACGGAAAGGTTCACATCCTTGTTGGCGTGAACGGCGCCGAAGCTCTTGTTGATGGCGATGAGTTGGATGGCTGGGGACATCGGCCTCGGACGATCTGCCGGCAAATACGAGAGACGGAGCCGGATCTTATCGGAAAAACAAAGAACTCGCTCAAAAAATCGGCCGCAGGCCTCCTCGAGCCTGCGGCCGAAAGGATGCGTCAGCTTACATCGGGCACTTGGAGTCCGACATGTAGTCGTGCACCTTGATGGCGCCGGACTTGATGTCGGCGGCGGCCTTGTCGGCGGCGGCCTTCATCTCGGGGGTGATCAGCGCCTTGTTGTTGTCGTCGAGCGCCCAGGCCACGCCGTCCTCGGCAAGGCCGAGGTTCGAGACGCCGGCCTTGAAGGTGCCCTTCTTGGCCTGATCGAAGGCGTTGTAGGCCGCCAGATCCACGCGCTTGACCATGGAGGTCAGGATCTTGCCGGGATGCATGGCGTTCTGGTTCGAGTCGACGCCGATGCCCAGCTTGCCCGCGTCGGCCGCGGCGCGCAGCACGCCCACGCCCGTGCCGCCGGCCGCATGATAGATCACGTCGGCGCCGCGATCGATCTGGCTCTTGGCGAGTTCGCCGCCCTTGACCGGATCGTTCCAGGCCGTGCCCGTCGTGCCGGTCATGTTCTGGAACACCTCGGCGTCCTTCTTGGCGTGCTTCACGCCCTGGACGTAGCCGCAGGCGAACTTGCGGATGAGCGGGATGTCCATGCCGCCCACGAAGCCGACCTTGTTGGTCTTGGAGGCCTGGGCCGCCAGGAGGCCGACCAGGAACGAGCCCTCGTGCTCCTTGAACAGCACGGACTGGACGTTCGGCTTCTCGACCACGGCATCGATGATGGCGAACTTGATGTTGGGGAACTCGTCGGCCACCTTCTTCAGCGCGGTTTCCTGGGAGAAGCCCACGGCCAGGATCGGCGAGAAGCCGTCGCGGGCGAAGCGGCGCAGGGCCTGCTCGCGCTGGGCGTCGTTCTGCGGCTCGAAATCGCGGTAATCGGTGCCGGTATCCTTCTTGTACTTCTCGGCGCCGGTGTGGACGCCCTCGTTGAAGGATTTGTCGAACTTTCCGCCGAGATCGTAGACGATGGCGGGCTTGAAGGCGGCCTGCTGCGCGAAGGCAGCCGTGGCGGAGAAGGCAAGGCCCGCAAGCGCGAAGCCAAATTTAGTGATAGTCATCGGCATTGTTCCCTGTTTGACGCCGGGCTTGTTGTCCGGTTGCCCCTTGACGATGGCACGGCAAGGGTCACAACGCCAAGGCCCCTGTCAAGACGGCACGTTATTTCCTTCACGGGATGGTTGATGGCAGGAGCCGTTCCCCTAAGGTCACGGCATGCCTCTAACACCCGACGAAATCGACCGCTACGCCCGACACCTCGTCCTCCAGGACGTGGGAGGCCCCGGCCAGCTGAAGCTGAAAGCCGCTCGCGTTCTCGTGATCGGCGCCGGAGGCCTGGGCGCTCCCCTGATCCAGTATCTCGCCGCAGCCGGGATCGGCACGATCGGCATCGTAGACGACGACGTGGTGTCCGTGTCCAACCTGCAGCGGCAGGTGATCCATGGGACGCAGGATCTTGGGCGCTTGAAGATCGAGAGTGCGGCCGAGGCCGTCAGGCTGCTCAATCCTCACGTTGTGGTGGAGCCCCATTGGCTTAGGATTACGGAGGGGAATGCGCGGGATCTGATCGGCCGATACGATGTGGTGGCCGATGGGTCGGACAACTTCGAGACCCGCTACGCGGTGTCCGATGCCTGCTTCTTCGAAAAAAAGCCGCTGGTGACCGCAGCGCTCGGGCAGTTCGATGGTTCGCTCACCACGATCCGGGCCCATGAGACCGGACCGGACGGCAGGCCCAACCCCACCTATCGCTGCCTCTTTGCCTCCCCGCCTCCCGCTGGCGCGATCCCCACCTGCGCGGAAGCGGGCGTGCTCGGCGCGCTTGCCGGGGTCATGGGCAGTCTGATGGCCATGGAGGTGATCCGGGAGATCGTCGGGTTCGGCGAGAGCCTCGTGGGGCGGCTTCTCATGGTCGATGCGCGGGGGATGCGGTTCGATACGGTTCGCTATGGCTGGGATGAGGCGAACCCGCTGAGCGGGTCCTCACAGGCGTCATCCCGGACGCGGCACAGCCGCGATCCGGGATCGTAGGACGAGTAAAGCGCCTTATTCTGGAAGCGATCCCGGGTTCCGCTACGCGGCCCCGGGATGACGAATTAGCTACGACCGCAGCACCGCGCCTGTCTTCTTCGACACCTCGCCGACGATCTTGGCGGAAACCGCTTCGATCTCCACGTCGGTGAGCGTCTTCTCCGTCGGCTGCAGAGTGACGGCAATCGCCACCGACTTCTTGTCCGGGTCGATGCCGGTGCCCTCGTAGATGTCGAACACGTCGACGCCCACGATCAGCTGGCGCTCGGCGCCTTGCGCCGCCTTCACGATGTCGCCGGCTGCCACGTTGCGGCCCACCACGAAGGCGAAGTCGCGGGTGAGCGGCTGGAAGTCGGGCAGGTTCAGCTTCGGCTTCATCTTGGTCGGCTTTGCCTTGGGCGGCGGGAGCGCGTCGAGGTTGAGCTCGAAGGCCACCAGCGGCCCCTTCAGGTCAAGCGCCTTGAGCACCTTCGGGTGAACCTCGCCGAAGGCGCCGACTACGTTCTTCGGCCCGAACTGCAGGGTGCCCGAACGGCCGGGATGGAACCAGGCCGGACCTCCGGCCACGATCTGGAGGCCGCCGGACGGGATGCCGAGCGCCGCGAGCAGGGCCAGCACGTCCGCCTTGGCGTCGAACGCATCGACCGTTTGCGCGCCACCGTCCCAGTGACGGCCCACGCCTTCCGCCCGCGCCGTGCCGCGACGGACGGCGGCGGCCTTGATCGACTGGCCTTCCGGCTCGTCGGACGCAAAGGTCTGGCCGACCTCGAAGAGCGCCACGTCGCCCAAGCCGCGATCCGCGTTTCGCTGCGCGGCCTTCATCAGGCCTGGCAGCAGGCTCGGGCGCATGTCGGAGAGCTCGGCCGCGATGGGATTGGCAAGCGCCAAGCGCCCGTCGCCACCCCCGAACAGCTCCGCCTCGCTTTTTGCGATGAACGACCAGGTGACGGCCTCCACCAGGCCGCGCACCGCGAGCGAACGGCGGGCGAGCCGCGTGCGCTTCTGGATCAGGGTCAGGATCGGCTTGGCCACCGTGTCTTCCAGGCGCGGCAGAGGCTTGGGCTCGATGCGGTCGACACCGGCGATGCGGATGACCTCCTCGACCAGATCCGCCTTGCCCTCGATGTCGGGACGCCAGGACGGCGCCGTGACGCTGACGCGCTCGCCCGATCCCTCGATAACGAAGCCGAGCTTTTTCAGGATCTGTTCGGATTCACCGGGCTGCACATCAAGTCCCGACAGGCGCGGGACCTCGTTCCAGGGGAACGCGATGACGCGGTTGTCCTGCGGAACCTGGCCAGCCACCACGGCCTCGCTCGCCTCGCCGCCGCACAGGTCGATCACCATGCGGGTCGCAAGATCGAGACCCGGCACGGTGAAGGCCGGATCGATGCCGCGCTCGAACCTGTAGCGGGCGTCGGTGATGATCCCGTGCTTTCGGCCGGTCTGCGCGATATTGAGCGGATCCCAGAGCGCCGACTCGATCAGCACGTCGGTGGTGGTCTCGTCCGAGCCCGAATGCTCGCCGCCCATGATGCCGGCAATGGATTCCACGCCGTTGTCGTCGGCGATCACCACGGCGCCGGGATCGAGCTTGTAGGTGCGCCCATCGAGGGCCAGCACCTCCTCGCCTTCCTTCGCCCGGCGGACGGTGAGGTTGCCCTTCACCTTCTTGAGATCGAAGACGTGGAGCGGCCGGCCCCGGTCGAAGGTGACGTAGTTGGTGATATCCACCAGCGCGTTGATCGGACGAAGCCCGATGGCGAGCAGGCGGCGCTGCATCCATTCCGGCGACGGGCCGTTCTTCACGCCGCGCACGAGACGCAGCGCGAAGGCAGGGCAGAGCTTCTCGTCGCCGGGCGCGAAATCGAGCGTCACGGAAACCGGGCAAGGGCCATTGCCCTGAATGACCGGCACGTCGCCGCCCTTCAAGGTGCCGAGGCCGGCAGCCGCCAGATCCCGGGCGATGCCGTAGATCGAGGTGCAGTCGGGACGGTTCGGCGTCAGGTTGATCTCGATCACCGGATCGTCGAGCCCGGCATAGGCGGCATAAGCCTGACCGACCGGCGCATCCTCGGGCAGATCGATGATGCCGTCGTGGTCGTCGGAGATCTCGAGTTCCGAGCCTGAGCACAACATGCCCGCGCTCTCGACGCCGCGGATGGTGCCGACACCCAGCGTGATGTTCTTGCCCGGGATGTAGGTGCCGGGGGGCGCGAACACGCTCTTCATGCCCGTGCGGGCATTCGGCGCGCCGCAAACCACCTGGATCGGGCTCCCCTCCCCCGTATCGACCTTGCACACGCGCAGGCGATCGGCGTTGGGGTGCTGCTCGGCGGAGATCACATAGGCGACCTTGTAGGGCGCCAGCATGGTCGCCTTGTCCTCCACGCCCTCGACCTCGAGGCCGATGCGCGTGAGCGTCTCGACGATCTCGTCGAGGGAAGCCGTGGTCTCGAGGTGATCCTTGAGCCAGGAGAGGGTGAATTTCATGACACTGTTCCTTGAGTGTCATCCCGGACTGGCTGGCCAGATCCGGGATCGTGATCCGAAGGGGTGTTGTCTCGTCTTGCGATCCCGGCACTTCGGCCGGAATGACGCCTCAGGACGTGAGGCCGCTGACGAGGCTTGGGATGTCGAGCGGGCGGAAGCCGTAATGGTTGAGCCAGCGCACATCGGCCTCGAAGAACGGGCGCAGGTCCGGCATGCCGTATTTCAGCATGGCGATGCGGTCGATGCCCATGCCCCAGGCGAAGCCCTGGTACTCGTCCGGATCGAGCCCGCAATTGCGCAGCACGTTCGGGTGGACCATGCCGCAGCCGAGGATCTCGAGCCAGTCCGTGCCCTCGCCGAAGCGGATCTCGCCGCCCTTGCGCGAGCACTGGATGTCGACCTCGGCGGACGGTTCCGTGAAGGGGAAGAAGGACGGGCGGAACCGCATCTTCACCTGCTCGACCTCGAAGAAGGCCTTGCAGAACTCCTCCAGGATCCACTTGAGGTGGGCGATGTTGGCCTGCTTGTCGATGACGAGGCCTTCCACCTGGTGGAACATCGGCGTGTGGGTCTGGTCGGAGTCGTGTCGGTAGGTCCTCCCGGGGATGATCACCCGGATCGGCGGCGCCTTGGACGTCATCGTGCGGATCTGGACCGGCGAGGTGTGCGTGCGCAGCACCTTGCGTTCGCCCTTCTCGTCGGGGGCGAGGAAGAAGGTGTCGTGCATCTCGCGGGCCGGGTGGCCTTCGGGGAAGTTCAGCGCCGTGAAATTGAGGTAATCGGTCTCGATATCCGGCCCCTCGGCCACGGAGAACCCCATATCGGCGAAGATCGCCGTCAGTTCCTCGATGACCTGGCTGATCGGGTGGATGCGGCCGCGGGATTCGGGCGCCTCAGGCACCGGCAGCGTCACGTCGATGCGCTCGGCGGAAAGCCGGGCTTCGAGGGCCGCCTCCCCAAGCGTCTCTTTCCTGGCTGCGATCGCGCCCTGAACCTTGTCGCGCAGGCCGTTGATGAGCGGGCCGCGTTCCTTGCGCTCCTCGGGCGTCATGGCCCCGAGGGTTTTCAGGAGTTCGGAGACGGAGCCCTTCTTGCCGAGCGCGGAGACGCGCACGGTTTCCAGAGCCGCCTCGTCGCCGGCGGCTTCGACCTGGGTGAGCAGGTCACGTTCGAGTTGGTTGAGATCGGTCATCGGTCCCTGGCCAGATGCAAGCGCCACATGAGAGGCGCCTTGAGTGAGGCGCGGCGCGGGAACCGTCAAGTCGTCCGAGCCGCGAATTGGCAGCCGACAGCGCAGGGGCCGTCAGCGCGGGTGGTCTCGGAGAAGGGGGAAGGAAGGCGGTGCGGCTGATGGTTCAGCCGCACCGGAAGCCAGTCTATCCAGCTTAGGCAGCCTGCTGCTGCGGCAGGGCGGCCTTGGCGCGCTCCACATAGGCGGCGAAAGCCGCCGGCTCGTGGATGGCCAGCTCGGACAGGACCTTGCGATCAACCTCGATCCCAGCCTTGCCGAGACCGTCGATAAATCGGGAATAGGTCATGTCGTGCATGCGGACAGCGGCGTTGAGGCGCTGGATCCAGAGCGCGCGGAAGGTGCGCTTCTTGTTGCGACGGTCGCGCGTCGCATACTGCATGCTCTTTTCGACCGCCTGCTTGGCGATGCGGATGGTGTTCTTGCGGCGGCCGTAGAAGCCTTTGGCGGCTTTCAGGACCTTCTTGTGCTTGGCGTGGGATGTTACGCCACGTTTGACGCGGGCCATTTAAAACTCCTTCAAAATCTGGGATGTGGGAAAGAACCGCCTTAGCCGTTCGGCAGGAAGTACTTCTTCACGTTGTACGCATCACCTTCGAACATGGTCGTGGTGCCGCGCAGGTTGCGGATCTGCTTGTTGGTCCGCTTGATCATCCCGTGGCGCTTGCCGGCCTGGGCGTAAACCACCTTGCCGGTGCCAGTGATCTTGAAGCGCTTCTTCGCGCCCGACTTCGTCTTCAGCTTGGGCATTTGGCTCTCCTTTGGACAGGCCTCCGGAGCGGCTTGAACCGCTCGTCGACCTTTTCATTGCTGCATTGAGCAAAACAAACCGCCACGGCAGCCCTAACGGCCGGGCGGTTCGATGAAGGCGGCCTTATGGCAGAAGGCCGCTCAAAAAGCAATGGCCGCCGGTGCCCCGACGGCCATGAATTTCTCTGCCCGAGGAGAGTCTTAGCGCGGCGCCAAAACCATGACGACCTGGCGGCCCTCGAAATTCGGCTCCATCTCGACCTTGGCGAGATCGCCCACATCGGCCTTGACCCGGTCCAGAACCTTCAGGCCGAGCGACTGGTGCGCCATTTCGCGGCCACGGAAGCGCAGGGTGATCTTCACCTTGTTGCCTTCCTCGAAGAAGCCCTTCATCGCCTTCATCTTGACCTCGTAATCGTGGTCATCGATGCCTGGACGCAGCTTGATTTCCTTGACCTCGACCGTCTTCTGCTTCTTGCGCGCCTCGGCGGCCTTCTTCTGCTCAAGGAAGCGGAACTTGCCGTAATCAAGGATCTTGCAGACGGGAGGGGTTGCGTTCGGCGAGATCTCCACGAGATCGAGGCCCGCGTCTTCAGCAACCTTCAGGGCATCGAAGAAGGGCACGACGCCCCGGTTCTGCCCTGCATCGTCGATCAGCTGCACTTCGCGAACACCGCGAATGTCTCGGTTGGCGCGCGGTCCGTCCTTTTGCGGCACCGGCATGGCTCTCATTGGTCTGCGAATGGCTCGTATCTCCTGTTAAGGGCTAGGCCGAGGATCGGAGCCCCCTGAGGGACCCTGCTGTTCCTGCTCAGCCTTGCCGCGAATGATTCGACATTTCGCGCAAATGCGCGGGAAGTCAACTTGTTCTGTGCGTAAAACGGCCCTCCAGAAGGGCTGAATACACATCGAGGGTGCCCGACACCATGCGCTCCAGCGAAAAATGGCGCTCCACATGGGCCCTGGCCCTGCTTCCTAAGGCGATTCTGGCGCTGGCACCCAGACTCAGCGCTGCGCCCAGGGCTTCGGCCAGCGCATCCGCGTCACCTGCCGGGACGCGCCAGCCCGTCCGCTCGTGGGGCTGAACGGCAGGCGGCGAGAGAACCGTCTCCGGCACGGCGCCCAGATCGGACACGACCACCGGGGTGCCCATGGCCTGGGCCTCCACGGCGGAGCGGCCGAAGGCTTCGGGCTCCGTCGAGGGCACGGTCACCACCGAGGCCGCCAGGAAGGCTGCGGGCATGTCGGTGCAATGGCCGACGCGGCGCACGACCCCCTTCAGTTTCCGCGCCTCGATCAAGCCGTCGAGCTCCTTGACGTAGGAGTCCCGTCCCTGCGGATCGCCCGCGAGAATGTAGGCGACGTCGCCGAGGCCCGCATCCCGAAGTTTGGCCGCGGCCTCGATCAGAACCCTCTGGCCTTTCCAGCCGGTCAGCCGGGCCGCCAGCAGCACCACGCGCTCGTGGGGCGCCACTGCCCAGGCCTTGCGCAGAGCCTCGATCCGTTCCGGCGCGATGGCCTGCGGAGAGAAGAGGCCAAAGTCCGTTCCCCGATGGATGACGCGGATCCGCTCGCCCGCCTGAGGATAGACCGAGCGGATCAGCTCACCGGTATAGTTGGAGTTGGCGATGACGGCGTCGCCCCTGGCCATGACGGAATTGTAGAGAACCTTGACCGAGGAGCGGCCGGAATAGCTGCCGTGATAGGTTGTCACGAACGGGATGTTCAGGGAACGCGCGGCTCCCAGACCCACCCAGGCAGGCGCCCGGGAGCGGGCATGCACCAGGAAGACCCGCTCCTGATGGCAGATGCGGGCGAGCTTTCGCACGTTGACGACCATCGAGAACGGATTTTTCGTGGCCGCCGGAAACGGTATCCAGACGCCGCCCTTGGTTTGCAGTTCACCGACGAGGCGCCCGCCCTCCGTCGCCACCAGGGCGCGGGCGCCGGCATGGACCAGCCCCTCGGCGATGTCGACGGTGGTGCGCTCCGCCCCGCCCGCCTCGAGCTCCGGGACGACCTGCAGGATGGTCCGTCCCTCCAGCGGGTGAAAATGGGAGGACGGGAAAGCCATCCCTCCGCCGGGTCGCGATGAAAAACTCACAGAAGTAAGAGCCTTCTCAAAAGAATCGTCTACAACGCTTGCTTCAAAGCAGTTGAGGATGAGTTAACCATGCCGCAAAGCGTCACGGCAGGCCAAGGTGTGCAGGCCCGTCCCATCGCCGTGCTCTCCCGTGAGGGCAAGGGGCCACCCATCGTATGGCTCGGCGGCTTCAAGTCGGACATGCGGGCCACGAAGGCCGCCGCCCTCGACGAGTGGGCCGAGAAGAACGGCCGCGCCTTCGTGCGCTTCGATTACAGCGGCCATGGCGAATCGGGGGGAGCCTTCGAGGACGGCACGATCTCCCGCTGGCTTGAGGATGCGATGACGGTGATCGAGCGCTTCGTCACGGAACGGCCGGTCCTGGTCGGCTCGTCCATGGGCGGCTGGATCAGCCTCCTGGCGGCCCGCCATCTCCTGGAAAGGCGGCCCAACAGTGCACCTGCCGGGATCGTCCTCATCGCGCCGGCCGTGGACATGACCGAACGGCTGATGTGGGACCGTTTCCCGGACGACTTGAAGCGCGTCGTCGAGGAGACGGGCGTCTACAACCGGCCATCGGCCTATTCCGAGGACCCCTACCCCATCACCAGGGCGCTGATCGAGGATGGCCGACGCCATCTCCTGCTCGGACAGCCGATCCAGACCGGCTGTCCAGTTCATATCCTGCAGGGGATGGAAGACCCCGATGTGCCCTGGAGCCATGCGCTCCAGATCGTGGAGCACCTGCCGGGAGACAGCGTGTCGCTGACCCTGATCAAGGACGGCGACCACCGGCTCTCCCGGCCCGAGGACATCGAGCGGCTGATCGCCGCCGTCGAAGCGATTGCCTGATGAACCCGGTGGGGTGAGCCTTAATGGAGGCTCACCGTCGTCAGGTCGTGGGCCCAGGCATTCGCAAGGGCCGCGTCATGGTTGTCGGTCAGCAGGATCGGCTCGCCGCTGGCGGACAGAAGGGCAAACAGCCGCATGCCGGGTTCGAGCTTGGGAGCCTGCGGAAACAGCCGGGCCACCTCGTCGGACTCCATGGGCTTCACATAGGCCATCTGCCCCAGGCCCAAGGCTGCCAGTTCGGCAACGTCCAGGGCCGGTGTGTCGTAATGCTTGATATCGAAGTTCATGGACATCTCCTTGTCACGCGGATGCCGTCACACCTTGTCGGAGGCGATGATGTTGATCTTGCGAACGATCCGCTCCGGCTCGGGCCGGACGAGATCGATCGACAACAGGCCGTTGGACAGGTCAGCGCCCAGAACCTCCATGCCGTCGACGAGGAGGAAGGTGCGCTGAAACTGACGGGCGGCGATGCCGCGATGAAGGAAGTGCCTTGTCTTGTCGTCGGACTGCCGCCCCCGGATGACGAGTTGGCTTTCCTCCAGGGTCACCTCGAGCTGATCCTGGGTGAATCCAGCAACGGCAAGGGTGATGCGGAGGCGCTCGGGAGCGTGTTCGCTGCGCGCCAAACGCTCGATGTTATAGGGCGGATAGCCGTCCCCTGCCGCCTTTGCGACCCGATCGAGCGCCTGCTCGATCTCGTCGAAGCCTAACAGAAACGGGTGCCCGAAGGGCGATTGACGCGACATGTTCGAAGCCCAAGGTTAGAGGCACTTCGGTTGGTTTCGAGCCCGCACATGCGGCACTCAAAGTGGCTCCAACGGAGCCGCTGTCAGGAATATGGATACGGCATGAGGCCCTATCAAGCCCCCGGCCAAGTCGCCTGGGCCAGAGGCTCGATCAAGGTAAACGGAGCGTGCTAAAGCCGCTCGCGCCACCAGGCGATCTGCTCGGCCACCCGCGCCGGGGACGTGCCGCCGAAGCTTGTCCGGGAGCGGACCGAGTTCTCCACACCCAGCACCTCATAGATGCCCTGGTGGATGCGGGGCTCGACCGCCCGCATGGCCTCCAGCGGGAGTTCCTCCAGGCTGCAGCCCCGGCTCTCGGCCTCCGAGACGATGCGGCCCGTGACGTGGTGGGCGTCGCGGAAGGGAATGTCGAGGCTGCGCACCAGCCAATCGGCAAGGTCGGTCGCGGTGGAAAAGCCCGCCCCGGCCACGGCCGCCATGCGCGCGGGCACCGGCTCGAGGTCCTGGATCATGCCGGTCATGGCCGCGAGCACGATTTCGATGGTGTCGGCCGCGTCGAAGAGCTGCTCCTTGTCCTCCTGCATGTCCTTGGAATAGGTGAGCGGAAGGCCCTTCATCATGGTGAGCACGGCCACCAGGGAGCCGATGACCCGCCCGCTCTTGCCGCGCACCAGCTCGGCGGCGTCGGGATTGCGCTTCTGCGGCATCATGCTGGAGCCGGTGGTCCAGCGGTCCGGCAGGCGGACGAAGCCGAAGGGGGCTGACATCCAGATGATGATTTCTTCCGCAAGACGTGACAGGTGCATGGCGCAGATGGAGGCCGCCGCCATGAACTCCAGGAGGCTGTCCCGGTCGGAGACCGTGTCCAGCGAGTTGCGGGTCGGCCCGTCGAAGCCGAGGGCCTCGGCGGTCATGTGCCGGTCGATGGGGAAGGACGTGCCGGCGAGCGCGCCCGCGCCGAGGGGGCACTCGTTCAGGCGCCGGCGGGAATCGCGGAAGCGGCTGCGGTCGCGGCCGAACATCTCCACATAGGCCATGAGATGATGCCCGAAGGTCACCGGCTGGGCGCTCTGGAGGTGGGTGAAGCCCGGCATGACGGTGGCCGCATGCGCATGGGCATTGTCGAGAAGGGCCCCGATCAGGTTCGTGAGCTGCTCGTCCGTCCGGTCATGGGCCTCGCGCACCCAGAGACGGGTGTCGGTGGCCACCTGGTCGTTGCGGCTGCGGGCCGTGTGCAGGCGGGCCGCCGGGTCGCCGACGATCTCGCGCAGCCGGCTTTCCACGTTCATGTGGATGTCTTCGAGCGCCGTGGAGAAGGTGAACGTGCCGGCCTCGATCTCGCCCAGCACCTGCCGGAGCCCCTCGTGGATCGCATCCCGGTCGCTCTCCGCGATGATCCCCTGTTTCGCCAGCATGGCGCTGTGGGCGATGGAACCCTGGATGTCCTGCGAGGCCAATCGCTTGTCGAAGCCGATCGAGGCGTTGATGGCCTCCATGAGCGCGCTGGGCGAGGACGAGAACCGCCCGCCCCACATGGTGTTGGCACCGGATTTCTTTGCTTCGTCAGACACTGTCGTTCATCCAGAATAAGGGTCGAGGAGCCTTTGCCACAGTTTGCCCCCGAGGCCAATCCGAAGCGGCCCTGCCCGGCCTTTGGGCATGCTGCGCGATGTTTACCAGTTAGTAACCAGTTGGTAGACTCGACAGAACCTGTGTGATTTGCATTCATACGGGCGCACAAGAAGCGCACCCAGCGCTGCAAGGGAACTGGCCTATGAAAAGTATTCCGAAATTTATCCTATCCGCCGCCATGGTCGCGGCGATGGCGACATCCTTCTCTGCCGTAAAGGCAGCCACGCCGCCGGACACGCTGGTCGAGGCCTGGAAGCTCGACGAGATCATCTCCCTCGATCCGGCCGAGCTCTTCGAGTTCACCGCTTCCGAAATCGCCGGCAACACCTATGAGCGCCTGATCGGATTCGATCTCAAGGACGTGTCCAAGATCCACGGCGAGGTGGCGGAATCCTGGACGGTTTCGCCTGACGGCAAGACTCTGACCTTCAAGATCCGCCAAGGCAAGAAATTTGCGTCCGGCAATCCGCTGACCGCCGAAGACGTGGCTTTCTCGCTGCAACGTGCCGTGATCCTGGACAAGTCCCCGGCCTTCATCATCGGCCAGTTCGGCTTCACGAAGGACAATGTGAAGGACAAGATCAAGCAGACCGGCCCCTACGAGTTCACCATGGAACTCGACAAGCCTTACGCCCCCACCTTCGTTCTCTACTGCCTGACGTCCAGCGTGGCCTCCGTCGTCGACAAGAAGCTCGTGATGCAGAACGAGAAGGACGGCGACATGGGCTACAACTGGCTCAAGACCAAGTATGCCGGTTCCGGACCCTTCACCATCCGCGACTGGAAGGCCAATGAGGTCGTGGTTCTGGAGCGCAACCCGAACTACGAGAAGCCGACCCCGCTCGCCCGCGTGATCTACCGTCACATCAAGGAAACCGCCACCCAGCGCCTCCTGCTCGAGAAGGGGGACGTGGACGTGGCGCGCAACCTGAATCCGGAAGAGATGGCGGCTGTCTCCAAGAACCCGGACATCAAGACCAACAGCGGTGTCAAGGGCGGCGTCTGGTATGTCGGCCTCAACCAGAAGAACCCGAACCTGGCGAAGCCCGAGGTGCGCGAAGCGCTGAAATACCTCGTTGATTATTCGGCCATCTCCGACACGATCATGAAGAACCAGGCCGAGGTCCACCAGACCTTCCTGCCCAAGGGCTTCCTCGGAGCCATCGACGACAAGCCCTACAAGCTCGACGTTGCCAAGGCCAAGGACCTGCTCACTAAGGCGGGGCTTCCGAACGGCTTCTCCATGACCATGGACGTGCGCTCGAACAGCGAGTCGGCCTCCATTGCCCAGGCGATCCAGCAGACCTTCGCCCAGGCCGGCGTGAAGCTCGAACTTATTCCGGGCGACGGCAAGCAGGTTCTGACGAAGTATCGGGCTCGTCAGCACGACTCGGTGATCTACCGCTGGGGCGCTGACTATCAGGACCCCAATACCAACGCCGACACCTTTGCGGCCAACGACGACAACTCGGACAACGCCAAGGCCAAGCCGCTCACCTGGCGCAATGCTTGGGATCCCGGCCCGCTGACGGCCAAGACCCGTGCCGCCGTGACCGAGCAGGATCCGGAGAAGCGCGCTGCCATGTACCAAGAGCTGCAAAAGGCAGTTCTGAAGGACGGTCCCTTCATCATCATGATGCAGGAAATCGAGGTCATGGCGATGCGCAAGAACGTCGAAGGCGTCATCATCGGCCCGTCGTTCGATACCAACTTCGTCTCTCAGGCCAAGAAGAACTGATTTCTCGATGGCATCATCAGTCGCGAACGGAGGCGGAGGGCATGACGCCCTCCGCTTCTACCTTACAAAGACCGCCCAATTCGTCATTGTGCTGGCGACCACCCTTCTTGGGCTTGTGGCCGTCACCTTCTTTATCGGACGCGTCGTTCCCATCGATCCCGTGATCGCCATCGTGGGCGACCGGGCGCCGGCGCATGTCTATGAGCGCGCGCGCCAGGAACTCGGCCTCGACCTTCCGCTGATCCAGCAGTTCTGGATCTACCTGAAGAAAGCCGCGACCGGCGATTTCGGCAATTCGGTGCTCACCACCAATCCGGTGATGACGGATATCGCCAACGCTTTTCCGGCAACCCTGGAGCTGGCGACGCTGGGCACCCTGATCGGCGTGATCCTCGGCATCCCGCTGGGCATCCTGGCCGCCGTCAAGCGCGGCAGCTTCATCGACCAGTTCGTGCGCGTGCTCGGCCTTGCCGGCTACTCCATCCCGATCTTCTGGCTCGGCCTCATGGGCCTGCTGGTCTTCTATGCCAAGCTCGGCTGGGTGGCGGGACCCGGACGCATCGACGTGACCTATTCCTATCTCTACACGCCGGTGACCAACATCGTGCTCCTCGACACCGCCATGCAGGGCCAGTGGGACGCGTTCTGGGATGCGGTGTCCCACATCATCCTGCCCGCCTGCCTCCTCGGCTATTTCTCCCTGGCCTATATCAGCCGCATGACGCGCTCCTTCATGCTCAACGAGCTGGCGCAGGAATACGTGATCGCCGCGCGGGTGAAGGGCTTGTCGGAGATGCGGGTGATCTGGCGCCATGCCCTGCGCAACGCAGCCGTGCCGCTGGTGACCGTGATCGCCCTGTCCTATGCCAACCTGCTCGAGGGCTCCGTGCTCACGGAAACCATCTTCGCATGGCCGGGGCTTGGCCAGTACATCACCAATTCCCTGCAGAATGCGGACATGAATGCGGTGCTCGGCGGAACCCTCGTGATCGGAGCCGTCTTCGTGCTGCTCAATCTGGTCTCCGACCTGCTTTACCGTCTGCTCGATCCGAGGACCCGCTGATGACCGGTGCCCCTCTCCCCCTTGCGTCAGAGCCGTCCGGCATGCGTGGCTGGCTCCTGTCAGCGGAGCCGAATTCCCGCTGGCAGGCGCGCCTGGGCCGCTTCTATCTCGGCTGGCGGGCCTTCACCCGAAATCCGCTCGCCGTCATCGGTCTCGGCATCATCCTGATGCTGATCCTCGTGGCAGTCTTCGCCGACGTGATCGCCCCTTACTCGCCGGTCGCCGGCGGGGACCTGCGCACGCAGCGCCTCCTGCCGCCGAGCGGGACCTATTGGTTCGGCACGGACGATCAGGC
Source organism: Microvirga aerilata (assembly GCF_016743775.1). Classification (GTDB taxonomy): domain Bacteria; phylum Pseudomonadota; class Alphaproteobacteria; order Rhizobiales; family Beijerinckiaceae; genus Microvirga; species Microvirga aerilata. The sequence goes on from NZ_JAEQMY010000021.1 coordinate 38,603, forward strand.
CCGGGACATCTTCTCCCGCGTGATCCACGGCTCACGCATCACGCTCTTCGTCGTCGTGCTGGTGGCCCTGATCGCAACCCCCATCGGGCTTCTGGTCGGCACGGTCTCCGGATATCTCGGCGGCTGGGTCGATACGGTTCTGATGCGGATCACCGACATCTTCCTGGCCTTCCCGCGTCTCATCCTGGCGCTCGCCTTCGTGGCGGCCTTGGGGCCGGGCATCGAGAACGCCATCATCGCCATCGCGATCACCTCCTGGCCGCCATATGCCCGCATCGCGCGCGCCGAGACCATGATGATCCGCAACAGCGACTTCATCGCCGCCGTGAAGCTCCAGGGCGCCTCCACGCCGCGCATCATCTTAGGCCACGTGGTGCCGCTGTGCCTTTCCTCGCTCATCGTGCGCGTGACGCTCGACATGGCGGGAATCATCCTGACCGCGGCGGGCCTCGGCTTCCTCGGACTGGGCGCCCAGCCGCCGATGCCCGAGTGGGGCGCGATGGTTGCCACGGGCCGCAACTACCTCATCGATCAATGGTGGGTCGCCGCCATGCCGGGCCTGGCCATCTTCGTGGTGAGCCTCGGCTTCAACCTGCTGGGCGACGGCCTGCGCGACGTTCTCGATCCGAAGGCTGCCAAATGACGAAGCCGCTTCTCGACGTCGAAGACCTGCGCGTCCGCTTTCACCTGCGCACCGGCACCGTGGAAGCGGTGCGCGGCGTGTCCTTCCAGCTCGGCCGCGAGCGCCTCGGCATCGTGGGCGAGTCAGGCTCCGGCAAGTCGCAGACGGGCCGCGCCATCCTCGGCCTGACCCCTCCGCCCGGCGAGGTCACGGCCCAGCGCCTCGCCTTCGACGGCATCGACCTTCTCACCGCCTCCAAGCGCACCCTGCGCACCTTGCGCGGCGGGCGCATCAGCATGGTGATGCAGGATCCGAAATACTCGCTGAACCCGGTCATGACCATCGGCGAGCAGATCATCGAGGCCTACAAGGCTCACGCCAAGGCCGGCCGCAACGAGGCCCGCGACAAGGCGCTGGCCATGCTGGAGGCCGTGAAGATGCGCGATCCGCAGCGCGTGTTCTCGCTCTACCCGCACGAGGTGTCGGGCGGCATGGGCCAGCGCGCCATGATTGCCATGATGCTCGTCACCGATCCCGATCTGCTCATCGCCGACGAGCCGACCTCGGCCCTCGACGTGACCGTGTCCATGGAGGTGCTGCGCATTCTCGACGAGCTCGTCAGCGAGCGCGGCATGGGGCTGATCTTCATCTCGCACGATCTCAAGCTCGTCTCCTCCTTCTGCGACCGGGTGCTGGTGATGTATGCCGGACGTGTGGTCGAGGAGCTGGAGGCGAAGAACCTGCGCGAGGCCAAGCACCCCTACACCCAGGGCCTGATGCGCTGCCTGCCGACGCTCGCGGACGACGTTCGTCCGCTTCCCACCTTGAACCGTGACCCGGCTTGGGCGCTGTGACGGATCCGATGCTCGATATCCAGAACCTTCAAGTCGTCTTCGGCACCGGCCGCCTCCGGGTCGACGCGGTCAAGAACGTGAGCTTCCATGTGGAGCCTGGCGCCGCCTATGGACTCGTGGGCGAATCCGGCTCCGGCAAGTCGACGGTGCTGCGCGCGATCTGCGGCCTTGCGCCCATCACGGCCGGTCGCGTCCGGGTCGACGGCGCGGCCGTCACCACGCCGCGGGGCAAGGCCTTCTACCGCACGGTGCAGATGGTCTTTCAGGATCCTTACGCATCCCTTCATCCGCGCCATACGGTCGACCGCACGCTCGCTGAGCCTTTGTCCATCCACGGCGAGAAGGACGCGGAGGCGCGCATCCTCCAGGCCCTGCGCGAGGTGGGGCTCGGCCCCTCCTTCCGGTTCCGCTACCCGCACCAGCTCTCGGGCGGACAGCGCCAGCGCATCGCCATCGCCCGGGCTCTCATCCTGCGTCCCAAGGTCCTGCTTCTCGACGAGCCGACCTCGGCGCTCGATGCCTCCGTGCAGGCGGAAATCTTGAATCTTCTCGACGATCTTCGCCGCAGGCTGGGGCTCACCTATATTCTGGTCAGCCATGACCTTGCGGTCGTGGCGCACCTGTGCGAGCGCCTTCTGGTCATGCGCCATGGCGAGGCCGTCGAGGAAACCACCTCCGTGGCGCTTCGCTCAGGTGCGGCGTCGAACGATTACACTCAGTCCCTGATCCATGCGAGCCAGGGCTTTACGCGCGCTGTGAGGCCATCCACCCAGGCTCTCGCCGGCTAAAGCTTTTGACCCCCAACCGTTTGATGTGAACCCATGCCCCGTTCCTCCCTGATGCCGGTCTTCGACGGCCACAACGACGTCCTCCTTCGCCTGATGCGCGGCAAGATCCAGCCGGAGCAGGCCTTTCTCGAGGGCGACAACATCGGCCATCTCGACTGGCCCCGGATGAAGCAGGGCGGCTTCGTCGGGGGCTTCTTCGCCGTCTATGTCCCGTCCGAAGGGATCGGCATGGATGTGGACGCCCTGATGGCGCAACCGCGCTACGACGTGCCCCTGCCGCCGCACCTGGCGCTCGCGCCGAGCCAGCAGGTCACGGTGCATATGGCGTCGCTTCTCATCCGCATCGAGCGGGCCTCCAACGGCGAGGTGAAGATCTGCCGCACGGCCGCCGACATCCGCCACTGCATCGACACCGGTAAGCTCGCGGCCATCCTGCACATCGAGGGCGCGGAGGGCATCGATCCGGATCTCCACATGCTCGACGTGCTCTACGAGAGCGGCCTGCGCTCCATCGGCCCGGTCTGGAGCCGTCCCAACATCTTCGGCCACGGCGTGCCGTTCCGCTACCCATCGACACCCGATACGGGCCCCGGGCTGACGGACCGCGGAATCGAGCTGGTTCGCGCCTGCAACCGGCTCAAGGTGATGATCGACCTGTCGCACCTGAACGAGAAGGGCTTTTGGGACGTGGCGCGGCTCTCGGACGCGCCGCTCGTCGCCACCCATTCGAACGCGTGGGAGATCTGCCAGCACTCCCGCAACCTCACGGACAAGCAGCTCGCCGCCATCCGCGAAAGCGGCGGCATGGTGGGCGTGAACTTCGCCACCTCGTTCATCCGGCCCGACGGCCGGCGCGACGACGACACGCCGCTGGAGGAGATGATCCGCCATATGGACCACCTGATCGAGCATGTGGGCGTCGACGGCGTGGGCCTCGGCTCCGACTTCGACGGGGCGACGATTCCCGCCGAGATCGCCGACGTGCGCGGCCTGCCCCGCCTCGTCGACGCCATGCGCCGGCACGGCTACGACGAGGCCACCCTGCGCAAGCTCTGCTACGAGAACTGGGTGGGCGTTCTGGAGCGCACCTGGGGACGGTGAGATGGATAGGCCGCGATCGTCCAGGGCTATCCCGGACGGCGGAAGCCGATCCGGGATAGCAGGCAGGATTGAGTGCGAGAAGCACAACATTGTCATCCCCGCGCAGGCGGGGATCCATAACCGCTGACGGTGCCGGACTGATCGAAGGCTGTGGTTATGGATTCCGGGCTCGGCTACGCCGCCCCGGAATGACAGTGCTCTTTCCTGAAAGCGATACCGGATTGCCTACGGCATCCGTGATGACACCCACCGTCATGGCCGGGCTCGTCCCGGCCATCTACGCTTTCAAGCAGAGTTGACACGTGGAGCCTCGGAACCAGTCCGGGGATGATGGATTGAGCTGCTTACCGCTCCGCCTTCGCGGTCAGGGCAAACACGCTCGCGATCCCACCGACGCCCAGCATGAGCAGCAGGCTCACTGCGTTGATGGCCGGCGTCGCGCCCTCACGCATCTGGCCGTACATGGTGATCGGCAGCGGTGCGTCGGAACCCACGAGCATCAGAGTCGTGTTGAAGTTCTCGAACGACATGAGCAGCGCCACCAAGCCCGCACCGATGAGAGAAGGCCTCAGGAACGGCAGCGTGACGGTGCGCAGCACCCGCGTGCGGCTGGCGCCGAGATCGAAGGCCGCCTCCTCCAATGAGCGGTCGAACTTGCGAAGGCGCGCGGCGATGATGAGCGTCGAGATGGTGAGGATGAAGGAGAGCTGCCCGAGGATCACAAGGGACAGGCCGGGCCGCAGGAAGTCCAGATCGGTCTGAAGCCAATCTTCCAGGCCGTTCGCCAGACGCGAGAAGAAGGCGAGGATCGAGATGCCGAGCACCACGCCTGGGATCACCAGAGGCCAGAGCATCATCATGGCGAGAAACGTCTTGCCGCGAAACTCGGCCCGCTCCAGCACCCAGGCATTGACCGTGCCGACGAGCACCGCGAGGAGCGCTACGGGTATCGCCACCTTGAAGCTGTTGCCGATGCTGGACAGCCAGACAGGATCCGTGAGCACGCCGGGCTTGCCGAAGGCGGCGCCGGAGCCGGTGAACCATTCCAGCGTAAAGCCGCGCCAGGGCGGCGACGGGAACGGGCTCGCGTTGAAGGCAAAGATCGCCACGATGAGGAGCGGCGCGAACAGGAAGACGTAGAACGCCGCGATGTAGAGCTTCCAGGCCAATGACGGACGGTTCATGGGATCATGCCTGCTTCAAGGTGGTGCCGAGGCTCTGGCCCGTGAGGCGCAGTCCCAGCCAAACGATGGCCGAGGACAGGAGCAGGAGCAGCATGCCGAAAGCCGCCCCTTGAGGCCAGTTGAAGCGCGTGATGAACTGCGCGTAGATCTGTTCCGTGAACCACAGGCCGTTCTTGCCGCCGAGCAGCACCGGCGTCGCGAAGTTGCCGACGGTGAGCATGAACACGATGATGCACCCCGCGACAATGCCGGGCATCGCGTGGGGAATGACGATCCGGCGCAGCACGGTCCAGCGGCTGCCGCCGAGATCAAAGCCCGCCTCAACGACGGCCGGCTCCAGGCTTTCCAGCGCATTGGCGAGCGGCACGATCATGAACAGAAGCCCGCCATAAACGAGGCCGAGGATGACCGCGCCGTCGTTGTAGAGCAGTTCCACCGGCTGATCGGCAGCTCCGACCGCGCGCAGGATGTAGGAGACGACGCCGGTCTCGCGCAGCAGCATCATCCAGCCGAGCGTACGCACCAGCTCCGAGACCCAGAACGGCAGCAGGCAGAGCAGCAGCAGCATCGCCTTCACGCGGCCTTGCGCCACGCGGGCGATATAGAGCGCGATGGGAAAGGCGAGCACGAGAGTGAGCGCCGTGACCAGGATCGACATGAAGGCCGTGCGCGCGAAGGTGCGCCAGTAGAGCGGCTCGGTGAAGAACTCGAGATAGTTGCGAAAGCCGAAGGCATAGACCCGCGGCGCCACCCTCTCGCTGAAGGAGAGGACGAGGATCTCCACATGGGGCAGCACGATGAGGAGCCCGAGCCACAGGATGGCGGGTGCAAGCAGCAGGAAGAGCGTGAGGCGCTGCGCCGGTTTTTGCATCATGCGGCGAACACCTTCATGGCGTCCGCCGTCCAGCCCACATGGACCGGTGCGCCGACCTGGATGCCGGCGAGCGGCCCCGCCTGGGGCAGCACGGCGCGCACAGGCTCGGCGAAGCCTGCCGTGTCGATGAGCAGGCTGGAAGCGGCACCGTCGAAGAGCACGGCCGAGACACGGCCCTCGAAGCGGTTGGGCAGGCTGCCCAATAACGAGGGGTCCTGCGCGAGCGCCACGGCCTCCGGGCGCACGAAGGCGAGCGCGGCCTGTCCTGCTCTGCCCTGCCCCTGCACCACGGCGCCCGAGGGCAAGCGCACGGCAATGGCCCCGTTGGAGGCCGATGCCTCACCCTGCAGGCGGTTCGTCTCGCCGACGAAGCTCGCCACGAAGGGGGTGGCCGGGTTGTGATAGAGCTCGCGCGGGCTGCCCACCTGCTCGAACCGGCCCTGGTTCATCACGGCGATGCGGTCGGACATCACGAGCGCTTCCGACTGATCGTGCGTGATGTAGGCAAACGTCGTGTTGAAGGTGCCCTGCAGCTGCTTGAGCTCGATCTTCATGTGCTCGCGCAGCTTGAGATCGAGCGCGCCCAGCGGCTCGTCGAGCAGCACGAGGGTGGGCTCCAGCACGAGGCAGCGGGCGATCGCCACACGCTGCCGCTGACCGCCGGACAAAGCCGTCACGCGGCGCTCGCCAAAGCCTTTGAGACCCACGCGCTCCAGCATGCGGCCGGCGCGCTCCTCCGCCTCGGCGCGAGACACGCCGCGGCAGGTGAGCCCATAGGCCACGTTCTCGCCGACGCTCATCATGGGAAAGAGCGCGAGGCTCTGGAATACCATGTTGACGGGGCGCCTGTTGGCCGGGACGCCGATCATCGATTGGCCGCGGATACGGATGTCGCCGGAGGTGGGATGCTCGAACCCGGCGATCATGCGCATCAGGGTGGTCTTGCCGCAGCCGGAAGGGCCGAGGATGGAGAAGAACTCGCCGGGGGCGACGCTGAACGACACGTCATCGACGGCCGCATGCGCGCCGAAGCGCTTGGTGACACGAACGATATCGAGATCGGTGGAAGGGGCCATGACGCTGCCGATACAAAGAGTCATCCCCCGGAAATCCGGGGGATGATCAATACACAAGGTTTTACGAACCGGCCTTCAGGCGGTCGAGGATCTTGCCCTCGATCTCCTCGATGCCGGCAGGCACCGCCGGATACCACTTGATGTTGTCGATGGCGGCCTTCGGGAAGCTCTCGGCGAACTGGTCCTTCAGCTTGCCCTGCATGAGCTTGTCGGCGCCGTTCGAGGCCGTGAAGTTACCGGCGGTCGCGGCGACTTTCGCGGCGATCTCGGGCTTCATGTTGAAGTTGATCCACTTGTAGGCGGCATCGTCATTGCGGCCCTTGGCGGGAATCGCGAATGTATCGACCCAGCCGAGCGCCCCGGACTTCGGCGCGACGAACTTGATGTCGGCGCTCTCCGAATTGAGCTTCCAGCCCCCCGTATCCCACGCCATGGCGGCCACCACCTCGCCGGAGCGGATGGCGTTGAGGAGCTGGTCCTTGCCGTCCCAGAAGAACTTCACGTTCTTCTTGCACTCGGCAAGCTTGGTGCCGACCTTCTCCATCATGGCCGTGTAGGCCTTCGGGTCGTTGTAGGACGCGAAGGGATCCATGCCGTTGGCGAAGGCAAACGCGATGAGCGCCGGACGCTTGGCGCGGAAGCTCGCCTTGCCGGCAATCGCCGGATCGCACAGATCGTTGTAGTCGGCGACCTTTGCGGCGGTCTTGGTGTTCACGATGAGGCCGTCCGTGCCCCAGATGTGGGGAACGCCGTAGACCTTGCCGTCGACCGTGGTGTTCTTCTTGGTGGCTTCCAGCATGGAGGCGATGAACTGGTCGGACTTGATCTTGGAAAGATCGAGCGGCTTGTAGATGCCGAATTCCGTCTGCGGGCCGGCGATGCGGTCCTGGCTCGGCTGAACCAGATCGAAGCCTGCGCCTTGCGTGGCGCGCAGCTTGGAGATCATCTCCTCGTTGTTCGAGAGGGTGACCTCGACCTCGATGCCGGTCTCTTTGGTGAACTGCTCCATCACGTCCTTCGGAACGTAATCGGCCCAGGTCAGGAGCCGCAGCTTCTCGGCGGCCTCGGCCGAGCCAACGACCATGAGAGCGGCCAGAGCGGTTGCCAGCTTCAAGCCGGCGCGTTTCGTCAACATCCTCGTCCTCCAGTGTGGTTGGGCTTTTACCCATGTTCCCCAGTTGCAAAACTATATGACAGTTGAACGACGCGCCAGTGGTTTCAAAGCCGGCTTAGGAATGGATGGCCAGGCTGACACGTGGCCCTTGGCGGGCTATGGAGAGGCTTCCTCCGGCGGAGCCCTCGCGATGCGCACCTTCTACCCCGAGATTGAACCTTACGATCACGGCATGCTCGATGTGGGCGACGGGCATCGGGTCTATTGGGAATTGTGCGGCAATCCACAGGGAAAGCCGGTGGTCTTTCTCCATGGCGGACCGGGCGGCGGCTGCACGCCCACCCAGCGCCGGCTGTTCGATCCGGAGAAGTACCGCATCCTGCTCTTCGACCAGCGCGGCTGCGGGCGCTCGACGCCCTATGCGAGCCTCGAGGCCAACACAACCTGGCATCTGGTGGCGGATATCGAGCGGCTGCGCGCGATGCTGGGCGTCGACAAGTGGATGGTGTTCGGCGGCTCCTGGGGCTCGACGCTGGCGCTCGCCTATGCGCAGACGCATCCCGAGCGCGTCAGCGAACTGGTGCTGCGCGGGATCTTCACGCTGCGGCGCGCGGAGCTGCTCTGGTACTACCAGGAAGGCGCCTCATGGATCTTCCCCGACAAGTGGGAGGGCTTCCTGGCGCCGATCCCGGAAGAGGAGCGCGGCGACCTCATGGCCGCCTACCGCAGGCGCCTGACGGATCCCTATCCCGCCGTTCAGGCGAATGCCGCAAGAGCCTGGAGCCTGTGGGAGGGCGAAACGATCACGCTCCTGCACAATCAGGAGTACAGCGACCAGTTCGGCGACGAGCACTACGCCATCGCCTTCGCCCGGATCGAGAACCACTACTTCGTCCATGAGGGCTGGTTCGAGGAAGGGCAGCTGATCCGCAACGCCGGCCGCCTGAAAGGGATCCCGGGCGTGATCATCCAGGGCCGCTACGACATGGCCACGCCGCCGAAAAGCGCCTGGGATCTGCACAAGGCCTGGCCCGAAGCCCGATTCGTCATGGTGCCGGATGCGGGCCATGCGGTGAGCGAGCCCGGCATCACGCATCATCTCATCGAGACGACGGACGCATATGCGCGGGGGTGAGCCCCCTCGGCATCCCGGAGGGCGGAAACCGTTCCGGGATTGCAGGCAGGATCGAGTGCGAGAAGCACAACATTGTCATCCCCGCGCAGGCGGGGATCCATAACCGCTGACAGTGCCGGACTGATCGAAGCCTGTAGTTATGGATCCCGGGCTCTGCTCCGCAGCCCCGCGACGACAGTGCTTGACTGGTCTACGTGATCCCGGACCGGCTGCGCCGTCCAGGATGACGATGATGAAAAACTACTTCGCCGTCCAGCCGCCATCCATGGACAGGTTCGAACCCGACATCTGGCTCGCCGCGTCCGAGCAGAGGAAGACGGCAAGCGCCGCCACCTGGTCCACGGTCACGAACTGCTTGGTGGGCTGGGCCTCCAGCATGACGTCGTTGATCACCTGCTCCTTGGTGAGCCCGCGCGCCTTCATGGTGTCGGGAATCTGTCTCTCGACAAGCGGCGTCCACACATAGCCGGGGCTGATGCAGTTCACCGTGATGCCGTGGGTGGCCACTTCCAGCGCCACCGTCTTGGTCAGGCCCGCGATGCCGTGCTTGGCGGCCACATAGGCCGACTTGAAGGGCGAGGCCACGAGGGAATGGGCCGAGGCCGTGTTGATGATGCGCCCCCATCCCCGCGCCTTCATGCCGGGCACGGCGGCGCGGATCGCATGGAAGGCCGACGAAAGGTTGATGGCGATGATCTGGTCCCACTTCTCGACCGGGAAATCCTCCACCGGCGAGACGAACTGAATGCCCGCATTGTTGACCAGGATGTCGACGGAACCGAACCTGGTCTCGCCGAGGCGGATCATCTCCTCGATCTCGTGGGGCTTCGTCATGTCGGCGGGCGAATAGACGGCACCGACGCCGAACTCGCTTTCGATGCCGGCGCGTGTCTTTTCGATCTCAGTCGCGTCGCCGAGGCCGTTGATGACCACGTTGGCGCCCTCCTTGGCGAAGGCGCGGGCAATGGCAAGGCCGATGCCGCTGGTCGAGCCGGTCACGACGGCTGTCTTGGATGTCAAAGTCATGGTCTACTCCGCAGGGGCCTGGGCTCCAGGCATCAGATGGAGGGTGGCATAGCACGAAGCACGAGGCGAGGTTGAGCCTAGCAAAAAGACTGATAGCCTCGAGGAGGCCGGCCTTGCGAGCCCATGTGCTGAATGCATGTCTTTGCTCTTCCCCTTGCCGTTGAATGACAGGCCCCGATGTGAGAGGTCTGTTGACGTATCGGCCTATTGATTGGGGGCGTGGTGACAGCACCGAGAATCCTTCCCTGCGGCGACAGCGCCCTGACCGTCGAATTCGGCCAGACCATCGACCCGGCCATCAACGGCATGGTCCTGGCGCTCGACGACATCATCCGCGCCCGCGCCCCGGCAGGCCTGATCGAGACCGTGCCCACCTACCGGTCGATCACGGTGCAGTTCGATCCGGTCGCCACCGACTACGATGCTCTCATCGGCTTCCTGAACGATGCCGCCAGGGATATCGCGCCCCGCGAGGCCGTCGGTCGGCGCTGGCGGGTCCCGGTTGTCTATGGCGGCGAGTACGGCAGCGACCTGGAGGAGGTCGCAGAAATCCATGGTCTCACGCCCCATCAGGTGATCGAGATCCACTCCTCCGCGGTCTACCGCATCTACCTGATCGGCTTCCTGCCGGGCTTCACCTATCTGGGCGGCCTCGACAAGCGGATCGCCACATCCCGCCGGCTTCATCCCCGCGCCAAGATTCCCTCGGGCACCATCATGATCGGCGGCGAGCAGGCCGGGATCGCCCCCATGGACATGCCGAGCGGCTGGCACAATCTGGGCCGCACGCCCGTGCGCACCTATGCGCCGGAGCGGGACCCGGCGTTCCTGTTCGCGGCCGGGGACGAGCTCGTTTTCGAGCCTATCGATGCCTCGCGCTGGGAGGCCCTGGAGAAAGCAGCCCTCGCAGGCGAGCCCGTGGCCGAGGAGGTGCGCCCATGACCGATCTCGTGGTGAAATCCTGCGGCCCCATGACCACCCTGCAGGATCGCGGACGGCTCGGCTACCAGCGCTTCGGGGTGTCGCCTTCCGGCGCCATGGATCGTCGGGCGCTCGCGATGGCCAACGTTCTCGTGGGCAATCCTCCCGATACGGGCGCCATCGAGTTCATGAATCTGGGCGGTGCGTTCACGGCCGAGGGGGGCGACCTTCGCGTTGCACTTGCGGGCGCCGGCTGTTCCTTGAGCGTCGATGGCACGGCGGCTGCTCCTCAGACCTCCGTGCTCCTCAAGGAGGGGCAAAGCCTCGAGGTGGGGCATGCGCGAAGCGGAACCTTCGCGTACTTGGCCGTGGCCGGCGGGCTTGCCGTCGAGCCGCAGTTGGGAAGCCTCTCGTTTCATCTGCGCTCCCGTCTCGGCGGCCTGAACGGCACCCCCCTGAAGGCCGGGGACCGCCTCCCCTGCCGCGCCGGGGCTGAAGGCGGCGAGCCGATGCAGCTCGCGCTGTCACTGCCTGAGGAGACCGGTCCGATCCGCGTCATGCTGGGTCCGCAGGACGATTATTTCACGCCGGAAACTATTCGTTTGCTCCAGGAAAGTGAATTCACCATCAGCTCCCAGGCCGACCGGATGGGCTTCCAGCTGACCGGCCCCCGCCTCGAACACGCCAAGGGCTTCAACATCGTCTCGGACGGCATCGTGGACGGCCATATCCAGGTGCCGGGCAGCGGCCAGCCCATCGTGCTGATGCGCGACCGGCAGACCGCTGGCGGCTACCCGAAGATCGCAACGGTGATCAGCGCGGATCTCGGCCGCTTCGCGCAACTGCGCCCCGGAACGGCCGTGCGCTTCAAGGCCGTGGGGCGGGACGAGGCCGTTGCGGCGGCGCGCCAGCTTAAGGATTGGATCGCCGCGCTTCCCGGCAGCCTCACGCCCGTTCGCTTCAACCTGACCACCGAACACCTGCTGAGCCGCAACCTGATCGGCGGAATGGTGAACGGCCTGGCGCCTGCAGCATCTGATCAAGCGTCCTGAAGAAAAGGGCGCCGCCAGCGCGACGCCCCTTTCGTTTCATCGTGTTGCGACGCCGCTCGCCTCGATGCGATCCGGCGCACCGGCGGCCTTCGCTTCGCGGCGGCGGGCGTGCAGCACCCACTCGGTGTAGCCGTTGGGCTGCTCGGCGCCCTTGAAGATCAGGTCGCAGGCGGCCTGGAAGGCGGGGCCGTCGAAGCCCGGCGCCATCGGGCGGTAGAGCGGATCGCCCGCATTCTGCCGGTCCACCACCTCGGCCATGCGCCGCAGGGTCTGCATCACCTGATCCTGGGTGACGATGCCGTGGCGCAGCCAGTTCGCGAGGTGCTGGCTGGAGATGCGCAAGGTCGCCCGATCCTCCATCAGGCCCACATCGTGAATGTCCGGCACCTTGGAGCAGCCGACGCCCTGGTCGATCCAGCGCACCACGTAGCCGAGGATGCCCTGGCAGTTGTTGTCGAGCTCCTGCTGCACCGCGTCAGGCACCCAGTTCGACTGCGACACCGGAATGGTCAGGATGTCGGAAAGCTTCGCGCGCGAGCGCTTCTTCAGCTCTTCCTGGCGCGCCGGCACGCTCACCTGATGGTAGTGCAGCGCATGCAGCGTCGCGGCGGTGGGCGACGGAACCCAGGCGGTGTTGGCGCCCGCCTGCGGGTGGCCGACCTTCTGGGCCAGCATGTCGGCCATCTTGTCGGGCGCCGCCCACATGCCCTTGCCGATCTGCGCCTTGCCGGGCAGTCCGCACGCCAAGCCCACATCCACGTTGTTGTCCTCGTAGGCTTTGATCCACGCCATGGACTTCATGTCGTTCTTGCGGATCATGGGGCCGGCTTCCATGGAGGTATGGATCTCGTCGCCGGTGCGGTCCAGGAAGCCGGTGTTGATGAACACGATCCGCTCGGAGGCCGCACTGATGCAGGCCTTGAGGTTGACGGTCGTGCGACGCTCCTCGTCCATGATGCCCATCTTGAGGGTGTTGCTGGGAAGCCCCAGCATATCCTCGACGGCGGCAAAGAGATCGTTGGCGAAGGCCACCTCGTCCGGCCCGTGCATCTTGGGCTTCACGATGTAGACGGAGCCCGCGCGGCTGTTGCGGATCGGGCCCTCGCCCTTGAGATCGTGGATCGCGATCAGCGCCGTGACGGCGGCGTCGAGGATGGTCTCAGGGATCTCCCGTCCATCCTCGTCCAGCACCGCATCGGTGAACATGTGGTGGCCCACATTGCGCACCAGCATGAGGCTGCGCCCGTGCAGGCGCAGCTCGCCGCCATCGACCGCCGTATAGACCCGGTCCGGGTTGAGGCGGCGCTCGACGGTGCGTCCGCCCTTCTCGAAGCTCTCGACCAGATCGCCCTTCATGAGCCCGAGCCAGGTGCGGTAGACCTCGACCTTATCCTCGGCATCGACCGCCGCGACCGAGTCCTCCAGGTCCATGATGGTGGAGACGGCCGATTCCAGCACCACGTCGGCAATGCCTGCCGGGTCCTCGGCCCCGATGGGGTGCGAGCGGTCGATCCGGATCTCCATATGCATGTTGTTGTGGCGCAGCAGCACCGCCGACGGACTGGCCGCATCGCCCCTGTAGCCCACGAGCTGAGCCGGATCGGCCAGGCCGGTCTCCCCGTCCTGAAGCTTGACGATGAGGGCGCCGCCCTGGATCGCGTAGGAAGCCGCATCCCTGTGGCTGCCCCCTGCCAGGGGCGCGGCCTGGTCCAGCACCTCGCGGGCGCGTGCCACCACCTTGGCGCCGCGGGCCTTGTTGTAGCCGCCCGAACGGGTGGCGCCATCGTCCTCAGGGATCACGTCCGTGCCGTAGAGCGCGTCGTACAGGCTGCCCCAGCGGGCATTGGCGGCATTGAGCGCATAGCGGGCGTTGGAGACCGGCACCACGAGTTGGGGGCCGGCGATGCGGGCGATCTCGTCGTCCACGTTCTGGGTCTTGACGGAGAAGCTCTCGGGCTCGGGCAGCACATAGCCGATGTCCCGCAGGAACTGCTCGTAGTGCGCCTGATCGAAGGCCTGGCCTTGGCGAGCGCGATGATAATCGTCGATCTGCCCTTGGATTTTGTCGCGGATCGCGAGCAATTCGCGGTCGCGGGGGGCGAAGCTCCTCACGAGCCCGGCCAGACCGCTCCAGAAGGCGTCTGGCGATACGCCCGTGCCGGCAAGCGCCTCCTGCTCGAGGAAGCCGTGAAGAACCGTTGCAACCTGGAGGCCGTTCGTCTGGACGCGCGTCATCGTTCCCGCTTTCGGTGGATTAAAAGATCCTGCCCTTAGCTTAAGGCGTATCGACTAAAAATGAAGATGAGCGCCACTTCCATGAGACGAAGGGCGGAGGATGGCGCCTGGCCAACAAAAAAGCCGCCTTCGAGCGGCGGCCTTTTGAAGATTTGGTGGAGCCAGGCGGGATCGAACCGCCGACCTCTTGCATGCCATGCAAGCGCTCTCCCAGCTGAGCTATGGCCCCATCCGAGCCGCGGCGTTGGGGCGCCGCGGCAGTTCCTGCTTGAAGCAGAGGCGTCTCTATAGTCGCCTCTGCTTCGCGGTTCAAGCCTCTTCGTCGTCTTCCAGATCGCTGTCGATCAGGTCGGACACGTCGTCGTCGCCCTCTTCCTCGTCCTCGAGGAAGGTATCGTCATCGGCAACATCGTCGGCCACGTCGATATCGTCGTCGACCGGGATGTCCTTCTCGTTCTCGCCGGCCTCGACCTCGTCGAGGGAGACCATCTCCGGGCCGACCGATTCGATCTCGGTCTCATCGTCGTCCGCCACGGCGGCGCGGGCGGCCACGGGAGCCGCAACCCGACTCAGGGCGGTTGCCTGGAACACGGTGCCGCATTTCGGGCAGACCGCCGGGTCCTTGTTGAGATCGTAGAATTTCGCGCCGCAGCTCATGCACTGGCGCTTCAAGCCGAGTTCCGGTTTGGCCACGGGTGATTGCCTTTGGGTGTGAATCGTCGGGAAGGCTCCGTTAGTCGTGGGGGAATGGCTTGTCAAATGGAGAATTGCAGGAGAGGGCCAAGCTCGTGCAGCTTGCGCGTGACGACGCGGGAGCCCCGTGTTAGGAGCCGCCGTCAATAAGCCTTCAAGGAACCCGCCTCATGTCGCATGCGCACGGATCGCCCTCACCGGTCGCCAGCAGGTCTGGAACAGCCCTGAAGGGGCGCATCCGCGTTCCGGGCGACAAGTCGATTTCCCACCGCTGCATGATCTTCGGGCTTCTGTCGATCGGCGAGACCCGGGTTGAGGGTCTCCTGGAAGGCGACGACGTGCTGCGCACCGCGCAGGCCTGCCGGGCCCTGGGCGCCACCATCACCCGCGAGGCGCCGGGCCGGTGGCGGATCGCAGGCGTCGGCATCGGCGGCCTGACGGAGCCCTCGGGCGTTCTCGATTTCGGCAATGCCGGCACCGGCTCGCGCCTCATGATGGGTGTTGCCGGAAGCCACCCGATCACCACCACCTTCGACGGCGACGCTTCACTCCGCAAACGCCCGATGCGGCGCATTCTCGACCCGCTCGCCCGGATGGGCGTGACCGTGGTCAGCGAGGCCGAGGGCGGCCGGGTGCCACTGACCCTGCGCGGCCCGCGCGAGACGATCCCGGTCACCTATGAAACCCCGGCGGCCTCCGCCCAGATCAAATCGGCGATCCTGCTCGCAGGCCTCAACTCACCCGGCAGGACCACCGTGATCGAGCGCGAGGCCACCCGCGACCACACGGAGCGGATGCTGCGCCATTTCGGAGCAAGCGTTGAGGTTGCGCCTCATGGAGCGGATGGCCGCGCCATTACGCTCCAGGGCCAGCCGGAGCTGCGCGGCACGGACATCGTGGTGCCCTCCGACCCCTCCTCCGCCGCCTTTCCCCTGGTGGCCGCCCTCATCACCCCCGGCTCGGACGTGGTGATCGAAGGCGTCATGATGAACCCCCTGCGCACTGGCCTGATCACGACGCTCCTTGAGATGGGCGCTGCAATCGAGCGCCTGAACGAGCGGGACGAGGGCGGCGAGACCGTGGCCGACCTGCGCGTCCGCCACAGCCCCCTGACCGGCGTGACGGTGCCCCATGCCCGGGCTCCCGCCATGATCGACGAATACCCGATCCTGGCGGTCGCGGCCTCTTTTGCCCAAGGAACCACCCGGATGCAGGGCCTCCATGAGCTGCGCGTGAAGGAATCCGACCGCCTCGCCGCTGTGGCGGCAGGCCTGGGCGAGGCCGGCGTGAGCCATGAGATCGAGGGAGACGACCTGATCGTCCACGGATCGGGCGCCAAGGTGCGCGGCGGCGGCAACCCGGTCGCCACGCATCTCGACCACCGCATCGCCATGTCGTTCCTGGTCATGGGCCTGGCGAGCGCCGAGCCGATGACGGTGGACGACGGAACCATGATCGTCACGAGCTTCCCGTCCTTCATCCCGCTCATGCGCGAACTCGGCGCCCAGATTCAGGATTAAAGCCGGTCATGATCATTGCCATCGACGGTCCTGCCGCATCGGGCAAAGGCACCCTGGGCAAGCGCCTCGCGGAGCATTTCGGCTTCGCCCATCTCGACACGGGCTTGCTCTACCGGGCTGTGGCCCGCGTGCTTTTGGACCGGAATGTTCCCCTTGAGGACCGGGAGGCCGCCGCCGAGGTGGCCCGGACCCTCGATGTGTCGCATCTGGACGATTCGCGCCTCCGGGGAGCCGCCATGGGCGAGGCCGCCTCGATGGTTTCCGCCTACCAGCCGGTTCGGGATGCACTTCTCGCCTTCCAGCGCCAGTTCGGCACGAGGGCACCGGGCGCCGTGCTCGACGGACGGGATATCGGGACCGTGGTCTGCCCGGACGCGGAGGTGAAGCTGTTCATCACCGCAGCGCCCGAAGAGCGGGCGCGCCGCCGCCATCTGGAGCTCCAGAGCCGTGGCGAGCAGGCGGAGTACGAGGCGATCCTCGCGGATATCCGCCGCAGGGACGAGCGCGACATGAACCGGAGCACCGCTCCCTTGAAGCCGGCCGAGGACGCCCTCACGCTCGACACCACGCATCTGGACGCCGACGCCGCCTTCCGGGCCGCCCTCGATCTCGTCGAGCGCAAGCGCTCCTCGACGGCAGGCCGGTAACGGGCGTCATTCCCGGGAGAGCGCGGCGGATCGAAGTCATGACGCTGAGCCTAATCGGGATCCCCTTGCCTCGCTGACGCTCGCCGGGGATCACAGGGTCGTGCCGCCCCCGGTGTCATTCCCGGCCGGAGCGAAAGCGTAGGGGAAGAGAATCCATGGTGCTCGCTGTTTCCCGCACTGCGTGCGCCGGGGACCACAGGGATCGGCAGCCGTTCCCTCAAGGTGTAGCCTCACGGGTCGAGGTCCAGGATGGCGCCTGACGATCGTCATGCTTCGGGACACCCTGGTCCTGGCGCGGCCTTGCCTTACTTCCAGAAGCTGGCACAATCTTCAAGACCAACCCGGCTCCCGCGAAGGAGACTCCGATGGTTCGTTCCGGCTTCGCCTACCTTATCGCAGGACTGGCTTTTCTATGCGCGCCCCTGGTCATGCCGGCCCAGGCGCAGACCGAGACCGAGGTCGACCTCGCCCTCGTCGTTGCCGTCGACATCTCCTTCTCCATGGACACGGACGAGCAGGCCCTGCAAAGGGAAGGCTTCGCCCAGGCCTTCCGGTCCCGGCTGGTCCATGACGCGATCCGCGGCGGCATGCTGGGCAAGATCGCCGTCACCTACATGGAATGGGCAGGCTCCCCGGATCAGAAGGTGATCGTTCCCTGGACCATCCTCGACAATTCCGAGAGCCTGATGGCCTTCGCCGACAAGATCGCCTCGACGCCCCTGCGGCGCGCGCAGCGAACCTCGATTTCGAGCGCCATCGATTTCAGCGTCAGGCTTCTGGAGGAGAGCGGCGTCACCGCCACGCGGCAGGTCATCGACGTCTCCGGCGACGGCCCGAACAACCAGGGACGGCTCGTCGTGGAAGCGCGCGACGCGGCACTGGCCAAGGGCATCACCATCAACGGCCTGCCGATCATGCTGCGCCAGCCCGGCTATCTCGACATTCCGGATCTCGATGTCTACTACAAGGATTGTGTGATCGGCGGACAAGGCTCGTTCACGGTTCCTGTTCGCGAACGCGACCAGTTCATCGAGGCCATCAAAACCAAGATCCTGCTTGAAGTTGCCAACCTCATGCCCGAGCAGCCCCTGATCAACCGCATTCAAACCCCTCCGCGCACCAACTGCATGGCCGGCGAGATGCAGTGGCGTGACCGCTGGAGCAATTGAGCTGTCCTTATCCATGACACAACTGACCCTGGCGCTCGTGGCCCACGACGCCAAGAAGGACGACATGGCCGCCTTCGTGGCCACGTACGAGAACGACCTGCGCCCCTTCACCCTTTTCGCCACGGGCACCACCGGCGCGCGGGTGATGGAGCGCTGCCCGTCCCTGTCCGTCACGCGCCTGAAGAGCGGTCCCCTCGGAGGCGATCAGCAGATCGGCGCAATGATCGCGGACGGTCGGATCGACGCCCTGTTCTTTTTCGTGGATCCGCTGTCGCCGCACCCGCACGACGTGGACGTGAAGGCGCTGATGCGCCTTACCCTGGTGTACAACATTCCAATGGCCCTCAATCCGGCAACGGCCGAGCGGCTGATCGAGTCGTTCAGGGATTAGCAATCCTGAGGAGCGGCGCACATCCACGCCATCTCGTCGGGCGGTCGACCCGAACGGTCATCTGGGGAGACGGATTGAAGCCAGCTGCCTGACGGCTCTTGCAAGATCACGCGCCGAGACAGTGCTCCGCCAAACCCTCGTCAAGCGGGGCACGCGCTTTCGACAAGCCTCAACGCGTCATGCCACACCCTCTGGCACGACCAAGTCTCGCATCCTGCAACGCAGCGTCAGGAGACAAGACTATGGGGCTTCAACGAATCCGCTTCGGCCTGAAGCTGCTCGATAGCATCTGTGAGATCCCTGAACTCCGACGGGATGGCCTCCCGCTCGCTGACGATCAATCTCCAGACGATGTTACGCACGTGCTCGTAAACGGTGTGGGACCCATTGTCCCCTGGGCCTTCGTCAATCATCGTGCCCTCCCTGCTTTGGGAGCAAATCAGGCTCTGCTTCCGCATTCGGGTTGGCAACAGGATTGTGCTGCGGCCTCTCGCCATCCCTCGAACGGGGGAGCTCCGCTTCAGACACCTCTCAAGTGGAATTCATCGGCCGATGAGGGGACCCACCGCGATCTCCGCCCAATAGGCTCAACCCTTCGGGAAGAGGCTGCGACCTGAGGGTCTAAGTCCCGCGCGGCTTGGCGCGTCGAGTCGGCGGCGCGGCGAGCGGGTCCTCCGGCCAGGGATGCTTCGGGTACTGCCCGCGCATATCGGCCCGCACCGCCGCCCAGGATCCGCGCCAGAAGCCCGGCAGGTCGCGGGTGATCTGGATCGGGCGCTGGGCCGGCGAGAGCAGGTGCAGGATCAGCGGCACGCGTCCGGCCGCGATGGTCGGATGCCGGTCGAGCCCGAACAGCTCCTGCACCCGAACCGCCAGAACCGGCCCTTCCTCCGCTCCGTAGTCCACCGGGATCTGCGACCCGGTCGGCACCTCGATATGAGTGGGCGCCTCCGCATCGAGACGCCGCTGCAGGTTCCAGGGCAGAAGGCCGCGCAGGGCTTCGCTCAACAGGTCGGGCCCGATCTCGCCGAGACTGCTCCGTCCCAGGAGATGAGGCGCCAGCCACTCGTCCGCCGTCTGCACCAGGGCCTCGTCGGACAAGTCCGGCCATTCCTCCCCTTCGGCCCGGCGCAGGAACATCACCCGCTCCCGCCATTGCGTCAGCGCCTTCGACCATGGCAGGGCATCGAGCCCGAGCGACGCGAGACCCTGCGCGAGTGCCCGCGCCGCCTCTTCCGTGGCCGGCACCCTCAAGGGCCGCTCGTTCAGCACCAGGGCTCCGAGGCGCCGAACCCCACGGGCCCGCAGAGCCCGCGCCTGCCGGTCGAAGGCGACTTCGTCGCGCTGCTTGATGGCGCTGCCGAACAGGGCGTCGATCTCCTCGGGCAGGATGGCGGCCGCAGCCAGAATGCGCGCCGAGGCGGCTCCGCCTGCGATCTCGGCAACTGCCAGGTAGGGCTCCTTTGCCAGCCGCTCATGCGGCTCAAGCGCTGCGCCTCGTCCGTTGGCCATGAGATACTCGCCCGGCTTGCCGCGGGCCTTGGCGACCCGGTCGGGGTAGGCCAGCGTCAGCAGCGCGCCGATGGAGCGCGGCTCGCCCCTTGCCGAGCCATTGCTCTCTTTCGCCCAACCCGCCGCCATCCGGCGCATATCCTCCGCCCGCTTGGAGCGGTCGCGGCGGAAGCGCTCCACCCGGTCCGACAGATCCGCCGCATCGCCGCCGAGACCGCGCTCGACGAGGACGGCAGCCACATCCGCCGCATCGCGCCCCTGCCCGCCTTCCCCCGCGATCAGGATCATCCGGGCCAGACGCGGCGGCAGGGGCAGGTCCCGCAGGCGGCGGCCGGCCTCCGTGATGCGGCCCTGGCCATCGAGGGCATCGAGCTGCAGCAGCAGCGCCCTCGCCTCCTTCAGGGCCGGGGCGGGCGGCGGATCGAGAAACGCGAGAGAGGTCGGATCACCGACGCCCCAGGCGGCGCAATCGAGGAGCAGCGGCGCCAAGTCGGCGGAGAGGATTTCCGGCCGGCCGAACGGCTCCAGTGCCCCGGTCGCCGCCTCCTCCCAGAGCCGGTAGCACACCCCCGGTTCCGTACGGCCCGCGCGGCCCCGGCGCTGGTCGGCCGCTGCGCGGGAGACGCGCACGGTCTCCAGCCGCGTGAGGCCGATATTCGGCTCGTAGACCGGCACGCGGGCGAGCCCTGAATCGATCACCACCCGCACGCCCTCGATGGTCAGCGAGGTCTCCGCAATGGAGGTGGCGAGCACCACCTTGCGCCGTCCTGGCTTGGCGGGGCTCACCGCCAGATCCTGCTCGCCCCGCTCCAGCGCTCCATAGAGCGGCGCAATATCGACAGCGGGATCGGTGACGCGGTCGCGCAGAGCGGTGTCGACCCGGCGGATCTCTCCCTGCCCCGGCAGGAAGACCAAAATGGAGCCGCCCTCCGCCCTCAAGGCCCGCACCACGGCGTCTGTCACCTGCTCCTCGATGCGGCGGTTGGGGTCGCGCCCGAGATAGCGGGTCTCGACCGGATAGGCGCGCCCCTCGGACTCGACCACAGGCGCATCGCTCAGGAGCCTTGCCACCCGTGCGCCGTCGAGGGTCGCGGACATGACGACGAGGCGCAGGTCCTCCCTCAGGCCGCCCTGGGCATCCAGCGCGAGCGCAAGGCCGAGATCCGCGTCGAGGGAGCGCTCGTGGAACTCGTCGAACAGAACGGCCGCGACGCCCTCCAGGGCGGGATCGTCGAGGATCATGCGGGCAAAGACGCCCTCCGTCACCACCTCGATCCGGGTCTTGCGGCTGACCTTGGACCCCAGGCGCACCCGCAGGCCCACCGTCTCGCCCACGGCCTCGCCGAGCGTCTGCGCCATGCGCGCGGCTGCGGCCCGGGCAGCAAGCCGCCGGGGCTCCAGAACGATCAGCTTGGCCCCCTTCACCCATGGCTCGTCGAGAAGCACCAGCGGCACCCGGGTGGTCTTGCCGGCCCCGGGGGGCGCGACCAGCACCGCGTTGGAGCGCGTGCGCAGGCTCGCGGTCAGGCTGTCGAGAACGGCATCGATGGGCAGGGAGGTGTCGAAAGCGCGCATGCCGCCTGATGGCTCAAGCCGGCCGAGAGGGCAAGGGTGGCTGGACCGTGAACGCATCTCCGCCTGTCATCCCCGGCCGCAGCGAAGCGGAGGGGAAGGGGATCCACGGCCGCCTGCGTGAGGATGGATCCCCTTCCCTCGCCTTCGGCTCGCCGGGGACGACAACGGTGAGGTCAGACCGGAAAGCCGTATCCGCGAAGCTCGGCGGCAAGGTCAGTGGTCTCCAGGCAATGGATCGCATGCATGCCGACAGAACGGGCGCCCTCCACATTGGCTTTGGAATCGTCGATGAAAACGCAATCCTCGGCCACCAGCCCATAGCGCTCGAGCAGGAGGTGGTAGATGGCGGGATCGGGCTTCAGCAGCCGCTCGTCGCCGGAGACGACGATGCCGTCGAAGCCGGCCAGAAATGGGAAGCGCTCCTGCGCCAGCACGAATTTCGGGCTGGAAAAATTCGTGATGCAGTAGTTCGGCACCCCGGCCTCCCGCAGGCGCTCCAGCAGAGCCACGTTGTCCTCGAAGACGCCGGAGACGGTCTCGCTCCAACGCTCGTGAAAGGCGCGGATGTGCGGTTCGTGTTTGGGATGATCCTTGACCAGAAGGGCCACCGCCTCGTCCCAGTCCCGGCCCCGGTCCTGCTCCACGTTCCAGTCGCCGGTGCAGACATTGGACAGGAACCACTCCATCTCCGCCTCGTCCTCGAAGAGCTGGCGATAAAGGTTGCGCGGGTCCCAGCGCAGCAGGACGTTGCCGATATCGAACACGACTTTGGTGGGCTTAAGGATTGTCACAACGCTTTCCTTCAACTCTCTGCGCAGGCATTTACCTTCTCGCAAACCATTCGACTACTCCCACAATCGGGAGGCTGCACCGGGTATCCTAGCGAACGATTTAGCCCTCGGATAAACCCGGCCTGCGTGGTTGCACTCCCCCGGCTTTGCCGGATAGAGCAAAACAACAGCCTTCGGCGTCCATCGGCATTGAGATCCTGATGATCGAGCACGTGTCGTTCCTGCAATACGGGCTTGTCGCCCTCTGCGCTCTGCTCGCCGGCACGATCGGCGGCATTGCGGGCTACGGCACGGGCCTTCTCATGCCTTTGGTGCTCGTGCCGATCGTCGGCGCCGAGCCTGTCGTGCCCATCATCGGCCTGTCGGCCCTGTTCACCAACGGCAGCCGGATCCTCGCCTTCCGTCAGGATCTCGACACCCGCCGCGCTCTCCTGATCGGCGGCATGGCCCTGCCGACATGCCTGCTTGGCGCCTATGGCTACACCTTTCTCACCGGCCGAGGGGCCGCCCTCGTCATCGGCATCTTTCTGATCCTGATGGTTCCGGCCCGGCTCTATCTGAAGCGGCGCCAGATGCAGCTCTCGGGCGGCAGCCTGGCGGCCGCGGGAGCGGGTTACGGCCTCCTGGTCGGCGGCACGGCCGGATCCGGGGTGGTCCTGCTGTCGATCCTGATGGCGTCGGGATTGAACGGACGCGCGGTCATCGCGACGGATGCTGTCGTTTCGCTGGCCCTGGGGGTTGCCAAGACAGGCGTGTTCCAAGCCTTCGGCGCCCTGCCGGCCTCGTCCTGGATCATGGCGGTCATCATCGGAGTCTCGGCAACGCCCGGAGCATTCCTGGCCAAGCGGCTCACCCAGGCGCTGCCCATCCACATTCACAATGCGATTCTCGACGCCGCCATCGTGTGCGGCGGCGTCATCCTGGTCGTTCAGGGGCTGCGCTGAATCAGCCGCCGATGTTGTAGGCGGCGAGCGCCGCCATGTTGACGATGTCGTTGTCGGTTGCGCCGAGCGACACGATCTGCACCGGTTTGTCGAGGCCCACCACGAGCGGACCCAGCACCATCGCGCCGCCGAGTTCCTGCAGCATCTTGGTGGAGATCGACGCTGAGTGGAACGCCGGCATGACGAGCACGTTGGCGGGCCCGGTGAGGCGGCAGAACGGGTATTGCGCCATCAGGTCCCGGTTGAGCGCCACATCCGCCGACATCTCGCCGTCGTACTCGAAATCCACGCGCATGCCGTCCAGGATCTGCACCGCCTCCTGGATCTTTTCGGCGCGCTCCGCCTTGGGATGGCCGAAGGTGGAGAACGACAGCAGCGCCACCCGCGGCTCGTAGCCGAGGCGGCGCGCGACGCCGGCGGTTTCGATGGCGATCTCCGCAAGCTCCTGCGCGCTGGGCATCTCGTGAATGGCCGTATCCGCCACCAGAACCGTGCGGCCGCGCGCCAGGCACATGGACACGCCGATGACGCGATGGCCGGGCTTGGCGTCGACCACGTGCCGCACGTCGGCCAGCGCCGTCGAGTAGTTGCGGGTCGCGCCCGTCACCATAGCGTCGGCATCGCCCAGCGCCACCATGGAGGCGGCGAAATGGTTGCGATCCTGGTTGATCATGCGCTGGCAGTCGCGGAACAGGTAGCCGTTGCGCTGCATGCGCTCATACAGGAACTGCGCATAGGTGCTGTTGCGGTGGGACAGGCGCGCATTGTGGATCTCGATGCCGTCGCGACCTTCGAGATCGATGCCCGCAAGAGCGGCCGTCTCCTGGATGCGATCCTCGCGTCCGACCAGGATCGCCTTGCCGAGGCCCTGGTTGACGAAGGACAGTGCCGCGCGGATCACCTGCTCCTCCTCGCCTTCCGCGAAGACGACCCGCTTGGGGAACTTGCGCACGCGCTCGAAGATCCGGTTGAGCGCGCCGGCCACGGGATCGCGACGGGCGGAGAGCTGCGCCTTGTAGGAGCGCATGTCGACGATGGGACGGCGCGCGACCTCCGTGTCCATGGCGGCTTGGGCGACCGCCTGCGGAATGGTGTGGATCAGGCGCGGATCGAACGGCACCGGGATGATGTAATCGCGCCCGAAGCGCGGGCGGGTGCCCTGATAGGCGGCGGCCACCTCGTCGGGCACGTCCTCGCGGGCGAGTTCCGCCAGAGCCTGGGCGGCCGCGATCTTCATCTCCATGTTGATCGTGGTCGCCTGAACGTCGAGGGCGCCGCGGAAGATGTAGGGAAAGCCCAGAACGTTGTTGACCTGGTTCGGGTAATCGGAGCGGCCGGTGGCGATGATCACGTCGTCGCGGATGCGGGCCACCTCCTCGGGGGTGATTTCCGGATCGGGATTGGCCATGGCGAAGATGATGGGATTGGGCGCCATGGAGCGGATCATGTCGTCCGTGAACGCCCCCTTCGCCGACAGGCCGAACACCGCGTCAGCGCCGTTGAGGGCGTCGGCCAGGGTCCGGGCGTCGGTTTCGGCCGCATGGGCCGATTTCCACTGGTTCATGCCCTCGGTGCGGCCCTTGTAGATCGCACCCTTGGTGTCGCAGAGGATCACGTTGTTGGGCGCAAAGCCCATGGCCTTGAGAAGCTCGGTGCAGGCGATGCCGGCGGCGCCCGCGCCGTTCACCACGAGCTTGGTCTCCGCCATGTCGCGGCCGGTCAGGTGCAGGGCGTTGATGAGGCCCGCGGCCGCAATGATCGCCGTGCCGTGCTGGTCGTCATGGAAGACGGGGATGTCCATGAGCTCCCGCAGGCGCTGCTCGATGATGAAGCATTCCGGCGCCTTGATGTCTTCGAGATTGATGCCGCCGAAGGACGGACCGAGATAGCGCACGCAGTTGATGAAGGCGTCCGCATCTTCCGTGTCGACCTCGAGATCGATGGAGTCCACGTCTGCGAATCGCTTGAATAGCACCGACTTGCCCTCCATCACCGGCTTCGAGGCGAGCGCCCCGAGATTGCCGAGGCCGAGAATCGCGGTGCCGTTCGAGATCACCGCCACCATGTTGGAGCGGGTGGTGTAGTCGAAGGCGCAGGAGGGGTTCTGCGCGATCGCCAGCACCGGCACGGCGACGCCCGGCGAATAGGCCAGCGACAGATCGCGCTGGGTCGCCATGGGCTTGGTGGGAACCACCTCCAGCTTGCCGGGGCGGCCCTGAGCATGGAACTGCAGCGCCTCCTGGTCCGTGAAGGTGGGGCGTTTGCGATGGGTCGGGCGCTGATCGTCGGTCATGAGCTTCTGCCGGCTTTATGATGAGAAGGCGTTTCCTTAGGGGGATGCGACCTTAAGCCATACAGACGGCTTTTCTCAAGACTTGTCCACATCCTCCCTTTGGACCCTATGACACGGATGAAAGCACGGCTTGGCTTTGCTACATAAGTGCGATGTCGTCACAAGCCGCGTACCAGTCCCCCGAGAGCCTCGAACCGAATGCCGGGTCCAAGCCCGCGCCGGACAGCCGCGTCACGCCCATGATGGCGCAGTACGTGGAGATCAAGGCCGCCAATCCGGACAGCCTGCTCTTCTATCGGATGGGCGACTTCTACGAGCTGTTCTTCGAGGATGCGGAGATCGCCAGCCAGGCGCTCGGCATCGTCCTGACCAAGCGCGGCAAGCACCAGGGGCAGGATATCCCCATGTGCGGCGTGCCCGTGGAGCGGGCGGACGACTACCTCCAGCGCCTCATCGGCCTCGGCCACCGGGTGGCCGTGTGCGAGCAGACCGAGGATCCGGCGGAGGCGAAGAAGCGGGGCGCGAAATCGGTCGTGCGCCGCGACGTGGTGCGCCTCGTCACCCCCGGGACGATCACGGAGGAGCGCCTGCTCGAGCCGGGCCGGGCCAACTACCTTCTCGCCATTGCCCGCCGCCGCGCCTCCGAGACGCAATGGTGCTACGGCCTGGCGGCGGTCGACATATCCACAGGCCATTTCGTGTTGAGCGAGACGGACGGCGCCGGCCTGCCTGCCGAGATCGCCCGCTTCGAGCCCCGCGAGATCCTGGTGCCGGACGTCATCCACGACGATCCGGAACTCAGAGGCTTCTGGCAGGAGACGCGGGCCTCGATCACCCCCCTGTCCCGCGACGGCCTCGATCCGGCCTCGGCCGAGCGGCGGCTCAAAGGCTATTTCGGCGTCGCGACCCTGGATGCCTTCGGGGCCTTCAGTCCCGCCGAAATCACGGCGGCCGGCAGCGCCCTGTTCTATATCGAAAAGACGCAGATCGACAGCCGCCCGGCGCTGAACCCGCCCTCCCGCGATACGGCCGGCGCGGCGCTTGCCATCGATGCGGCGACACGCGCCAACCTGGAACTCACCCGGACGCTCGCGGGTGAGCGGGCGGGCAGCCTGCTCGCCACCATCGACTGCACCGTGACGCCGGGAGGCGCGCGTCTCCTGGCCGAGCGGCTTGCCGGCCCCCTCACCCATCCGGGGATGATCCGCGACAGGCAGGACGCGGTCACGGCGCTGGTCGAGAACGGCGACCTGCGCGACCGGCTGCGGCGCATCCTCAAGCGATCGCCGGACCTTGCCCGCGCCCTGTCGCGCCTGAGCCTCGGTCGCGGCGGCCCAAGGGACTTGGCCTGCGTGCGCGACGGCCTGTTCGCGGCGCGCGAGCTGGGCTTGGAGCTGGCGATCGCCCCCAACCTGCCGAAGGAGCTCTTCGAGGCGGCGCAGCTGCTCCAGGGCCTGCGCACGGATGTGGCCGACAGGCTCTCGGCGGCTCTTTCGGACGAGTTGCCCCTCATGAAGCGCGACGGCGGCTTCATCCGCGCGGGGTTCGATGGCGGTCTCGACGAGTTGCGCGAGCTGCAGCAGGACTCCCGCCGCTTCATTGCCGCCCTGCAGGCCCGCTACGCCACCGAGACGGGCTGCCGCACCCTGCGGGTCAAGCACAACCACATGATCGGCTACTTCGTGGAAGTGCCGCAGAATGTGGGCGAGGATCTCCTGAAGGAGCCCTGGAAGGACACCTTCGTCCATCGCCAGACCATGGCGGGCGCCATGCGCTTTTCGACCATGGAGCTCGGGGAGCTCGAGTCGAAGATCGCGTCTGCGGCCGACCGGGCCCTGAAGATCGAGCTCGCCCTGTTCGATGAGATGGTGGAAGCGCTTCTCGGCCTCGCAGGCGACGTGGCCGCAGCCGCCGAGGCCATTGCGGTCATTGACGTGACGGCGGCGCTTGCCGATCTCGCCATGCGCCTCGACTGGACGAGACCCCTTGTCGATACGAGCCTTGCCTTCGCCATCAGGGGCGGCCGCCACCCGGTGGTCGAGGCGGCGCTCAAGCGCGAAGGCGCGGCCTTCATCGCCAACGACTCGGATCTGTCGGGCAAGGATTCGGGCCACATTCTGCTGATCACCGGTCCGAACATGGGCGGCAAATCCACCTATCTGCGCCAGAACGCGCTGATCGTGGTGTTGGCGCAGATGGGGTCCTACGTTCCGGCCAAAGAGGCCCATATCGGCATCGTCGACCGGCTCTTCTCCCGCGTGGGCGCGGCGGACGATCTGGCGCGGGGCCGCTCGACCTTCATGGTTGAGATGGTGGAGACGGCCGCCATCCTCAATCAGGCGACCTCCCGCTCTCTCGTCATTCTCGATGAGATCGGCCGCGGCACCGCCACCTTCGACGGGTTGTCCATCGCCTGGGCTGCCATCGAGCACCTGCACGAGGCAAACCGCTGCCGTGCCCTGTTCGCCACCCATTTCCACGAGCTGACGGCCTTGTCCGACCGGATGACGCGCATTTCCAACGCGACCCTGAAGGTCACGGAATGGCACGGGGAGGTGGTGTTCCTGCACGAGGTGGTGCCTGGAGCGGCCGACCGCTCCTACGGTCTCCAGGTGGCGCGTCTCGCCGGCCTGCCAGCTGCCGTCGTCGAACGGGCGAAAACCATCCTGAGCGAGCTGGAGCGCTCGGACCGGGAGGCGCCGAAGCGTGCGCTCGTGGACGACCTGCCGCTGTTTGCCGTGTCTGCCCGCTCCGAGCCCGCACCTGCTGCTCCGAAGCCGGACGGCCTGCGCGAAGCGCTCGATGCCCTGGATCCCGACGCCATGACGCCCCGGGAGGCGCTCGACGCCCTCTACCGTCTGAAGGCCCAGCGCTGACCTCGATCAGGTGAGCTGGGAGCTATCACGGCGCGCGGCTCTGACAAAAGGGATGAAGGTCACCGAGCGGATTTCCAGCGCCTCGTGGTCCTGCTCCGCCATCACATAGGCAAGAGCCTCCCTGACGCCGCGCTCCGTGTAAGGTTTGGCGATCACGCCCCAGGCTCCCGCGAAATCCTCCGGGATGCGCTTGGCGTTCGCCGTCATGAACAGCACGGTCACCTGGTGCTCGGCGGCCAGATGCCGGGCGACATCGACGCCGGTCGGGCCATCGGCCAAGTGAATGTCCACGAAGGCGAGATCGGGCGCGAGTTCCTCACCGAGGGCCAATGCGTCACCGGAAGACGCCGCGATCCCGACAACCTCGTGGCCGAGATCCTGGAGCAGGCTTTCGAGTTCGAGCGCGATCAGGATTTCATCCTCCACGATGAGGATGCGCAAAGGCTTGTCGCTACTCAAACTGCATCTCCTCCGCATCGACGGGCATCACGATCTCCGCGCGTGTACCTGGCTCCATATCGTGCCAAGTCAACTGCCCCTTGAGCTGCTGGACCAACATGGCGATCAGGGTCTTTCCAAAATTTCCTTCGGACGGCGGCAGGTGGCCGAGCCCGACGCCGTTGTCCTCGACCGCGATTTTCAGGCCGTTTTCCGCCCGTCCGATCTCGATCGTCAATCGTCCCTGCCGCCCATCGGGGAAGGCATGCTTAACGGCATTGCCGATCACCTCGTTCAACAACAGGGCAAGAGCCGCCGCCTTGGATGCCGGAACCCCGAGAGGCTGAATGTCGAGATCGAGATCGACCTGCCCTTTCGGGAGCGCCAGGGTCAGCTCGCCGGCAAGCTCCGTGGTGAAGTCCTTCAGGTTGAAGCGGCTCACGTCGCCTGCCGCATAGAGAAGCCGGTGCGCGGCCGACAGGGCGCTGACCCGTTCTGCAATCTCCTGCAGAACCTTGCGGGCTTCCGGGTTCTGGAGGCGGCGGGCCTTCAGAAGCACGATGGACGCGGTCATCTGAAGACTGTTCTTGACCCGGTGCTCCACCTCGTGGAGGAGCGCCGTCTTCTGCTCGAGGGCGGATTGCAGGTCCTGGGTCCGGCGCTCGACCTCACCCTCCAGGTGCCGCTCCATGTCGATGCGCTCGCGCTCGGCCTGCTTTTTCGCGCTGATGTCGCTCAGCAGCAGGGTGCACCCGCGAAGATGGCCGGCCTCATCATGCACGGGGCTGACCGCAACGGAGATCCAGAACGGCACGCCATCCTTCCGGCAGCTGAGAATTTCCGTCTCGAAAGCCGTGCCAAGGCGCAAGGCGGCATCGACCGCGTCCAGGGTGCCGGGATCGGTGGCGGGACCGCGAAGCAGCTGCCAGCTGCGGCCCATGACCTCGTCGCCGGAATATCCCGTAAGGCGCCTGAAAGCATCGTTGGCAAAGACGATGGGATGTCCCACCCGATGAGCATCGACCATCAGGACAGGCATGGACAGGGATCGGAAGGCCGCCTGGAATTCCAGAGTTCGTCCCGATTCAGCCACGAGGGGTTCAGCCAGCATTGCGATCTCTAGACGTCGATCAGGATTTCATGCCCCTGACGTCTCGCCCGAGGAGAATGAATGTGCCCCATGCCATGAGTTGCCCCTGTCACCAATGATTTCGCATGCCGTGCGAGAGTTCCTGGGACTCTGCCCGCAATACAGTTGGACTCAACGCCAAGGCGGCTACAGGGTTCCACCTCCACCTGAAACATCCACAACCGGCAGGCCGGCTCCGCGCAACGCTATCGCGTTGCGCGGAGCCGCGCTAACATCGGATCTCCAGAGGAGGTTCAGCTGCATGGTCACGCGCGTTTCCACGGTCGCGTTCGAGGGCATCGAAGCGCGCGCGGTCGATGTACAAGTTCAGATTACGCCCGGCGCAGTGGCTTTCATGATCGTCGGCCTGCCGGACAAGGCTGTGGCGGAGTCCCGCGAGCGGGTTCGCTCCGCCCTGATCGCCTCCGGCCTCGCCCTCCCGGCCAAGCGCATCACCGTGAACCTGGCTCCCGCGGACCTGCCCAAGGAGGGATTCCATTACGACCTGCCCATCGCGCTCGGCGTCATGGCTGCCATTGGCGCCATTCCGGCGGATGCCCTCCAGGGCTTTACGGTTCTCGGCGAGCTGGCGCTCGACGGCTCCATCACGTCGGTGGCGGGCGCGCTTCCCGCCGCCATGGCGGCCTATGAGCGCGACCATGGGCTGATCTGCCCCGAAGCCTGTGGCTCGGAAGCCGCCTGGGCCGGCAGCGACATCGACATCCTGGCGCCCCGCTCGCTGATCCAGCTCGCCAACCACTTCAAGGGCACCCAGGTGATGAGCCGGCCCGAGCCCGCGATCATGCCCGCCTCCGGCACCCTGCCGGACCTGCGGGACATCAAGGGGCAGGAAAGCGCCAAGCGGACCCTGGAGATCGCGGCGGCCGGCGCCCACAACCTTCTCATGAACGGCCCGCCGGGGGCCGGAAAATCCATGCTGGCCCAGCGCCTGCCCTCCATCCTGCCACCGCTCTCGCCGCGGGAGCTGCTGGAGGTCTCGATGATCCAGTCGGTGGCGGGTCTTCTGGCGGACGGAGCTTTGTCCAACCGGCGCCCGTTCCGGGCTCCCCACCACTCGGCCTCCATGGCGGCCCTCGTGGGCGGCGGCCTCAATGCCCGCCCGGGCGAGGCTTCGCTTGCCCATCACGGGGTGCTGTTCCTCGACGAATTGCCCGAATTCCAGCCTCAGGTTCTCGACTCCCTGAGGCAGCCCTTGGAGGCGGGTGAAATCCTGATCGCCCGGGCCAACCACCGCGTGACCTATCCGGCCCGGTTTCAGCTCGTGGCCGCCATGAATCCCTGTCGCTGCGGGCAGGCGACCGAGCCCGGCTATGTGTGCCGCCGCCAGCCCAACGAGCGCTGCATCGCCCAGTACCAGGCCCGGCTCTCAGGGCCTCTTCTCGACCGTATCGACCTGGCCATCGACGTGCCGGCCGTGACCGCAGCCGACCTGATCCTGCCGTCTCCGGCCGAGGGGTCGGCAGACGTCGCCGAAAGAGTTGCAAGTGCTCGCGAGAGGCAGGTCAGGCGCTATGCCGCCCTGAAGCTCGAAGGCATCGCCACCAATGCGGCCTGCCCTCCGGCGCTCCTGGAGGAGGTGGCTCAGCCCGACCCGGAGGGCCTGTCGCTGATCCGGGATGCGGCCAACGCCATGCGCCTGTCGGCCCGCGGCTTCCATCGCGTGCTCAAGGTGGGGCGCACCCTGGCCGATCTCGACGGCGAGGAGCGCGTCCGGCGCATCCACATTGCCGAGGCCCTGTCCTACCGCGCCCATGCGGACCGGCGCCCGGCCGCCGCCTGAACGGACAGGCGATCGTGACCTTGCCCGGGCTTGCGCTTCCCACGTGCGATCTCAATATTTTCCAACGGAAAGTTTAAGTTTTCTGTCACAAAACAGTTTGAAACAGGCGTTAAGTCCTGATCGACAAGGACGGGGCGAAAACTGCTCCGGCCCGGGTGGCATGGCTCTGTGAGGATATGATGAGTTTTTCCCCTTTGAACGAGGCGGCCTCCCTTCCCGCTTCGGTGGGATTGCAGCCTCACGGCATCGCCAAGTTCATTCCGGGCACGGACCGGCTGGTGCGCCACTACGGCAGCCTCGACCCGGTGCTCGGCCGCATCGGCTCCCTGGAGGTACGCCTCGCGACCACCGCGCAGGACATCCGCCGCGCCCAGCGCCTTCGCTTCAAGGTCTTCTATGAGGAGATGTCGGCGATCCCGAACCGGGCGGCCCTGATCTCCCGCCGCGACGTGGATGCCTATGACGCCGTCTGCGACCACCTTCTGGTGCTCGACCACGACGTGAAGCCGAAGCCCTTCCGCTCGGCCAAGCCGAAAGTGGTCGGCACCTACCGGTTGCTGCGCCAGGACGTGGCGGACCGGCATGGCGGGTTCTACACCAGAGGCGAGTACGACATCGCTCCCCTGCTGAAGGCTCATCCCGGCCTGCGCTTTCTGGAGCTGGGCCGCTCCTGCGTGCTCAAGCCCTACCGCAACAAGCGCACGGTCGAACTCCTGTGGCACGGCATCTGGGCTTATGTGCTGCATCACCGCATCGACGTGATGATGGGCTGCGCCAGCCTGGAGGGCACGGATCCGAAGGCGCTGGCGCTGCCCTTGAGCTTCCTGCACCATTATGCCGCGGCACCCGACCAATGGCAGGCCCGCGCGCTGCCGGAGCGCTTCACGGCCATGGACCTCCTGCCCAAGGACGCCGTCGATCCGAAAGCGGCGCTCCATGCCCTGCCGCCGCTCATCAAAGGCTATCTGCGTGTTGGGGCGACCTTCGGCACGGGAGCGGTGATCGACCGGCAGTTCGGAACAACGGACGTGCTCGTCGTGCTGCCCGTCGCGGCGATCAACCCGCGCTACATCGACCATTTTGGTCCGACCGCGAACCGCCACGCGGCCTGAGGCCGAAAAGCTAAGGCGCTGCTTCGGTGAGCGCCGCCCCTTGCAGGGCGCGGCTCCATTCCTCGCGCACGTCCAGATCGGCCTCCTGCGCCAAACGCTCGTCCGCATGGCGGGCAACAGCCTCCGGCGGAAGCAGACGCCCTATGGCCCAGACCGCCATGGCCCGCACCAGGGGCGAGGCGTCGTCGAGGAGACGCACGGCTTCCTCGGCCAGTCGCAAATCTCCGGAATTGCCGATGGCGACGAGCACGTTGCGGATGAAGCGGTCACGCCCGGTGCGCTTGATCGGGGTGCCGGAAAACCGGGTGCGGAAGGCGGGATCGTCGAGGCGGGCGAGTTCCGCCAGAGGCAGCGCCGCAAGATCCTCCCGCTGCACGAGCCGCGCCTCGCGGCCGGCCTGCGCGAACTTGTTCCAGGGGCAGACCGCCAGGCAATCGTCGCAGCCGAAGATGCGGTTGCCGATGCCGGTGCGAAGGTCCGCCGGGATATGCCCCTTGTGCTCGATGGTGAGATACGAGATGCACCGGCGGGCATTGAGCTGGTAGGGCGCCGGAAAGGCGTTCGTCGGGCACACGTCGAGGCAGCGCCGGCAGGAGCCGCAATGGTCCCGTTCCGGCCCGTCGGCGGGCAGCTCCGCCGTGGTGAAGATGGCGCCCAGGAACAGCCAGTTGCCGTAGTCCCGCGAGATGACCACCGTGTGCTTGCCCTGCCAGCCGAGCCCGGCCGCCTCGGCAAGGGGCTTTTCCATCACGGGCGCCGTATCGACGAAAACCTTCACGTCGGAGGAGGCCTTGGAGGCCAGGAAGCCCGCAGCCTCCTTGAGCTTGCCCTTGATCACGTCGTGATAGTCGCGGTTGCGGGCATAGACCGAGATGTAGCCCCGGTCCTTCCGTGCTAGCTCGACCAAGGGGTTCTCGGCGGGTCCGTAGTTCAGCCCGAGCAGGATGACGCTGCGCACCTCCGGCCAGAGAGTGCGCGGGTCGGAGCGGCGTTCGGCCGTGTCCTGCATCCACTCCATGGAGCCATGATGGCCGGCCTCGAGCCAGGACTTCAGTCGCTCCGGCGCGAGCGGGATCGCGTCGGGCCGGGCGATGCGCACCGCATCGAAGCCCAGCGCCTTGGCGCGCTCCGTGAAGGCGCGCTTGAGAGCCTCGCCGTCTAGAAGTCCAGGTTGTCGTAATGATCCGTCGGTGCCATGCCCGGCACCCGATCCGCGAGGAGCGCGCGAAAAGATGGCCGGGACTTGATCCTGGCGTACCAAAGCTTCGCTGTTTCGTCCTCGTCCCATGGCACGTCGCCGAGATAATCCACTACCGACAGATGGGCTGCCGCCGCCAGATCCGCATAGGTCATCTGGTCGCCGGCGAGCCAATTCCGTGTCGAGATCAGAAATCCGATATATTTCAGATGGTATCGCACATTGGTCTGGGCGGCGCGAATCGCCCCCATGTCCGGCGGACCGCCACCCAGATCGCCCGGCATGAACCGCTTATAGATCTTTTCTGTGGCAAGGTAGTCCGACACCTCCCCGTGGAACTTCACCAGGAACCAGTCGAGCAGGCGGCGAACCTCGACCCTCTGCGGCAGGGTCTGGGGCAGAAAGCGCCGATCCCTCAGATCCTCCCCTCGGGTCTCGTCCAGGTATTCCGCAACGCCCATGGGGCCCGGCACCACGAGCCCGTTATCGTCGATGAAGAGCGGAAGGTTGCCGGCCGGGTTGATCTCCAGAAACGGAATGCGCCGATCCCACGGCTTCTCCTCGACGACATTCGGCTCGAGGCCGAGCTCCGCCAGGATCAAGCGCGCAAACCGCGACTGCGGGCAGAAGGGATAGGAGTGCAGGATGGCCATGAACAATGCTGATGCGAAACAGACGGCGAGAATAAGGCCGTGCTTCGTTAAGGGTTGGTAAGGAATATTGGTGAATCTCATGCTCCTGGCGCAGGAGGGCAGCGCCGGAGGCGCAAGCCTTGCTTGACAGACCACAAGGTGCTCCCCCATCTGGCGCCGGTTTCAGGATTTTCAACGATGTCGCAAATCATCGAGGCGCTCTTTCTCGGCCTCATCGAAGGCCTGACGGAGTTCCTCCCGGTCTCCTCCACGGGCCATCTGCTTCTGGTCGGCCATTTCCTCGGCTTCGAGTCCACGGGCAAGACCTTCGAGGTGCTGATCCAGCTCGGCGCGATCCTGGCCATCCTGTCGGTTTATTTCGGCAAGCTGTGGTCGATTGCTAAAGCCCTGCCGCACGATCCCATGGCCCGCCACTTCGTCATCGGCGTGCTGGTCGCGTTCCT
The DNA here is from genome assembly GCF_016743775.1 of Microvirga aerilata. Classification (GTDB taxonomy): domain Bacteria; phylum Pseudomonadota; class Alphaproteobacteria; order Rhizobiales; family Beijerinckiaceae; genus Microvirga; species Microvirga aerilata. The sequence goes on from NZ_JAEQMY010000021.1 coordinate 73,770, forward strand.
GCCCGCCGCCCTGATCGGCGCGGTGCTGCACGGCTTCATCAAGGAGGTGCTCTTCAATCCCTGGATCGTGTGCATGACCCTGATCGTCGGGGGCTTCGTGCTGCTTGCCGTCGAGCGCATGCCGCTGGAGGCGACCAAGACCGATGCGACCCGGTTCCCCCTGTCGATGTACCTCAAGATCGGTCTGCTGCAATGCATCGCCATGGTTCCCGGCGTCTCCCGTTCGGGCGCCACCATCGTGGGGGCCATGCTGATGGGAGCCTCCAAACGGGCCGCGGCGGAGTTCTCGTTCTTTCTCGCCATGCCCACCATGGCCGGCGCCTTCACCTACGATCTCCTGAAGAACTACAAGATCCTCTCCGCCAACGACGCCGCCATCATCGTGGCAGGCTTCATCTCGGCCTTCGTGGCGGCGCTGCTCGTGGTGAAGCTGCTGCTGGACTACGTTTCCCGCCACGGCTTCACGCCCTTCGCCTACTGGCGGATCGTCGTCGGAGCGGCAGGCCTTGCGGGCCTGATGGTCTACGGCTGATCCATGCTGGCGCGCGACGAGGCCCTGGCGGTCGTTCTTTCCATCGTGGTCGCCCTGGCGGCCGCAGCCTTCGCCGTGCTGGCGGCTTCAGGCGCCCCCGGGATGCGGGCTCCCGTGCAGGACACCACCCCTGGCCCGTCCTGCGCCGAATGGACCAACGGATGCGTGGTCTGCCGCCGCACACCTGAGGGTCTCGCCTGCTCGACGCCCGGCATCGCCTGCACCCCTGGCGCGCCGCGCTGCCTCAGGCCCGTGGGCGTTCCGATCTAGCGCATCGCGCGATTTCCCATCACGTCATGACCGTCCCCGGACGTGATCCGGGACGGCGGAAGCCTGCTCGGCCGACGGCATGGAAGCTTCAAGGAATCGTCTTGTCCGGGTAGCGGCACAGGTCGTTGACCGGGCAGCGCCAGCATTCGGGCTTGCGCGCCTTGCAGACGTAGCGCCCGTGCAGGATCAGCCAGTGATGGGCGTGGAGCCGGTACTCGTCCGGGATGATCGCCTCCAGCGCCACCTGCGTGTCGAGCGGCGTCTTGGTGATCGCGAGCGGCAGGCGGTTGGTGACCCGGAAGATGTGCGTGTCCACCGCCACGCGGGGGTCGCCGAAGGCGATGTTCACCACGACGCTTGCGGTCTTGCGCCCGACGCCGGGCAGGGTTTCCAGGATTTCGACCGAGTTGGGCACCTCGCCCCCGAACTCCTCCACGAGCCTCTTGGCCATGGCGATGACGTTCCTGGCCTTGGTGTTGAAGAAGTTGAGGGTCTTGATGTGCTGGCGCAGGCCCTCCTCGCCGAGGTCGAGCATCTTGCGCGGCGTATCGGCTACCGGAAACAGGTTTTTCGTGGCCTTGTTGACGCCCACGTCGGTCGCCTGGGCGGAGAGCGTCACGGCCACGAGCAGCGTATAGGGGTTGGTGTAGTCCAGCTCGCCTTTCGGCTCCGGATTGGCCGCGTGGAACCGGCGGAAGATCTCGGTCATCGTCGCGCGGTCCACCGGTTTCGGCGTGCGGGCGCGCAGCGCCTTGCCGACGGCTTTCGCCGGCAGGGCAGGCTTTGCCTTCGGCTTCGAAATGCGACGGGACGTCTGCTTCGGATCGGACATTTCTGCGTTATATCTGGACCATGGCAGGCAGCAAGGCGACATTTGGCGAGCCCGACCGGTTCGAAGAGCCGGTGTTCTCGGCCGTGATCCGTCCGCACCGGTCCTTGAGCCCGCAAGGGTTCAGGATCGTCATGGGACTCCTGTGCCTCACCTCGGTGGTGGCGAGCCTGCCCTTCGTGATCATGGGGTTCTGGCCGGTGGCGGGGTTCTTCGGCCTCGACTTTCTCGGCCTCTACATCGCCTTCCGGGTCAGCTACCGCCAGGGCGAGGCGTTCGAACTCCTGGAGCTGACGCCGGTCCGGCTGCTGTTCCGGAAGGTGAGCCCGCGGGGCGAGGTGAAGGACTGGCAGTTCAATCCGCTCTGGACCCGTCTCGACCGCGAGGTCGACGACGAGTACGGCATCCAGAAGCTTGCCCTCACCTCCCGGAACAAGCACGTGGTGATTGCCCGCGACCTGTCCCCGCCGGAGCGGGAAACCCTGGCCGAGGCCTTCGGCCGGGCCTTGGCGGATGTGAAGCGGGGCTACTGATCAAAGATCCAGCGCCTTCGGGCCCGCAGCCTTGGGCTGCGAGCCTGAAGAGCACACGAGGGTGGCGCGCGATGCAG
>NZ_JAEQMY010000220.1 GCF_016743775.1 Microvirga aerilata
CAGGAAGGGCGCAGGTCTCCTATGTCACCCAGTGCCAGTTGCCAACTCGCCAATCCGTGCAACAAAGCCGGTTGCGCACCTCGTTCAGGCGCTCGAAGGGGATGCGGGAGGCGGTGCCACTCATCTGCACAACATAGCGCCCGAAGGCTTCGCGGGTGACCAGGGCACTCAGCAGCCCCACGACCCCCTCACGACCGAACACCGCAACCTCGTTGGTGGCCCCATCCTCCATGACGTTCACGAGAGAAATGATTGCGTCATGGAGAAAGTAGGCATGGCTGATAATCTCGCCGGCGTCGTAGAGCACCCTACCCCGTGTCAGCTCAATAATTTCGAGATGAGGTTCAAGAGCCGCAAAGTCCTCAGGCTCGAGGACGGCCAAAAGCCGGTTGGTGCGGTGATTGGGATTCACAACTTGAGGCATGGGAAGACCTCCGCCCCAGGCAGACAACGCACATAAGGTCAGATGGTCTCAGCGGCGCTGGTTTCATCGACCTCCTTTCTTGATATGCATTCTTGGTGTTAGCCACACCCGGCGCGCATGGGACGAGAGATACTCAAGAGGCCAGCCGCCTCAAAAGACGTCCGGTGTTCTGGCGGATGGAAAGGATCAAGGCCTTGGCTACGGTCGCGCTATAGGCTGATAGCCTTTCCTCCTCTTGGACGTCTGAAGAGCTTCTACTCTCACTTCTTGGACGGCAAGATTGATCCGACAAGCTCACGTGCCGTGTCGATGAGCACGTTGCCGGCCTCCGGATCGCCTTTAGCGAGCGCTCCCATAAAGTGACGGGCCTGCTTCAAGGTGATGTGGGGCGGAAGGGGTGGCACGTTCGGATCTGTCACCATGTCGAGCACAAACGGTCGGTCGGCGGCAAGAGCCCTGTCCCAAGCTGGGCCAACCTGCTCCGGATCTTCGATCCGAGTTCCTTCAAGGCCAATCGATCGTGCGAACTCGGCATATGGCACATCAGGAAGCACCTGTGAAGACTCCCATTTCGGATCACCAGACTGAATACGCTCCTCCCAGGTAACATAGGCGAGATCACGATTGTTCAGCACCATGACGATCAGACGATGGTCAGCCCACCGACGCCAGTACTTCGCAATTGTGATGAGTTCGGCCAAGCCGTTCATCTGCATGGCGCCGTCACCAACCAACGCAATCACAGGGCGATTGGGATAGGCAAACTTCGCTGCGATGGCGTACGGCACCGCGCATCCCATTGTTGCAAGGGTTCCCGAAACCGAGCCCATCATCCCACGCCGGAAGCTGAGGTTTCGAGCGTACCATACCGATGTGGTGCCGCTGTCGGCCGTAACAATGCATTGGTCTGGCAGCCGCGACGAGAGCTCGAACGCGACCCGTTGAGGGTTGATGGGATCAGCCGCGGCCAAAGCCATGCCGCGGATCTGCTCGTGGGAGGAGGCAACACTGGCTTCGATCGTCTCACGCCAGGACCGATCCTGCTTTTCGGCAAGCAGCGGCAGGAGCGCTGCCAGGGTTGCGGCGGCGTCACCAACAAGGTTGACCTCCATCGGATAGCGCAGTCCCAACATGCCGGGATCCCGATCAATCTGGACGCCTCGAGCCTGCCCTTCCTTCGGCAGGAACTCCGTATAAGGGAAGCTTGAGCCCACCATAAGCAGAGTGTCGCAACCCTGCATCAAATCGGAACTGGCCTTTGTTCCAAGAAGGCCGATTGATCCCGTGCAAAATGATAAGTCGTCAGGCACGGCAGCCTTGCCAAGAAGCGCCTTAGCAACTCCCGCACCGAGCCGCTCCGCAACGGCCACGACCTCGTCTGTAGCCCCAAGGGCACCAGCCCCGACCAGGATAGCAATCTTCTGACCTGCATTCAGGACCTCTGCCGCTCGGGTCAGAGCTGCCGTGTCAGGAACGACGGGTGACATCTCGATCCCGACCCCTGAATGCGTCATGGCGTGCTCACGGGCTGGCTGCTCCATAGGAGCAACCTGGAGATCATTGGGGAGAATAATGCAGGTGACCCGACGCTCTGCTTTGGCGATGCGATAGGCACGGTCGACAAGATGCCGGACTTGGGCTGGTGCAGATGCGGTCTCGACGTAGGCTCCGGCTACGTCCTTGAAGAGAGATTGAAGATCAAGATCCTGCTGGTAATGCGATCCGATGGCCGTGCGAGCCTGCTGACCGACGATGGCCAGAACCGGCTGATGGTCAAGCTTTGCATCATAGAGGCCATTCAGAAGGTGGATCGCACCAGGACCGGATGTGGCGATGCAAACACCAACTTCTCCTGTAAACTTCGCCTCGGCACAGGCCATCAGGCCTGCCATTTCCTCATGCCGCACCTGAACGAAGTCGATGGCGCCCTCTGTTCTTGCAAGAGCCCCGATCAAACCGCCGATTCCGTCGCCGGGATAGCCGAAAACTCGCCGCACACCCCATTCTTGCAAGCGTTGCCAGACGAAATCTGCGACGGTGTTAGCCATGACGGTTCCTGTCAGAAAACAAACGTTCAACACCTCCGGCTCATGCTGGGTTGCACGCCTGCCATTGACGCTCCATTCCACGCGTCAGTGGGTCAAAGTGAAACGTAGAGCGGATTGAAAGAAGGTCCGCTCACGCCGCGAAAGCCGAAATCCAGATAAGGTCCGCCCGGTGCCATTTTGAGACCTTCCGAACGTGGAGACTGTCGCGTGCTTTATCCATCAATGGCTTACGGCGAATGTCGGAACTCGTTAGACAAGTCACTGATTGCCCCCTTTAGAAATGTCACCCTAACCGGCTGGTCAGGTTCGACCG
>NZ_JAEQMY010000221.1 GCF_016743775.1 Microvirga aerilata
TCTCGATGAAGCCCACGAGGCTGAAGCGGACCCAGCTTGGGCGAACATACTGGAGAGCATTACGCGCGAGGTGAACCGTGCTGCCGATCATGTAGAACTGATCCCGCCGCATCCCCGACCACTGTCAGTACGTCTGGTTTACCCGAGGGCAGAGCAAAGAAGTCCACGGCCCCTGTCCTATGTTGCTCGATGGACACTGAATAAGCTCATTCCAAGCGTATTACCTATGCCTCAACATGATCAGAGGAGGCCGCCATGCTCGGGGATAAACACCCTCGGCTGGCTATGTTAGGCATTGCAGCCATTGGCGTGATCGGCCTTCTGCTGATGTGGGTCTTCATCCCCTAAGCAGCCTTAGTTCTGTTGGTCAGGTACTCCTTAACATACTGGCCAACAGCGTTCCCGGTCAGCAGCCGATGCAAATGCCTCTTGTCGCCTTTCTCAGTTTTTCGTCTCTGGCCCGCTCTACGCCCTCAGCCTTCTTACAGTTAGCAGTCGCCATGGCTGCACTCTCCTCCGAGCTGTAAACCTTTGCTGCCGCCCCATTTGGAACCGATCCGCATTCTTGCTCGCCTGAAGCTGAAGAGCCGGCAGAGGCATCAACGCTCCAGCATCCCACTTACACCATCAGAGTGCAGCAGACGCCCATGGACTGGATCGCGGTCATCACGCGGTCCAACCATCAGACCGGCATCGTCTTGGCGGCGGACCGCGAGGCTGTGCTGGTGAAGGCGCGGGAATGGATTGGGGCCCACTCAGAGCTCCATCCGGACAGCTCAGGACCCGCCACTTGAACCCATCGGTCTCCCGAAGCTACGATTTGGTGCTCGGGTGCAGGGCCTCTGATCACACAGAACGCTCTCACACCGCGCTCGCCATGCGACGATCAAGCCCTGCGGCTGATCCGTCCAGCTGTCAGGCGCAGAGAGGCGTGAGCGCCGGTGAGTTTGGGCTGGTCGAGGTTGAGATTGCCGAGCTTCCAGGATTGGAGCACCACCGAGGCCTCGCTGATTGACTTCGGCTTCACGCCACCCTCAGCAATCCGTTCAATGGTGAGAGCCTTGCCACTCCAATCCAGCAGGAGACGATCCTCTGGTCCAAAACCTGCTTGGTCCCACAACTCCCGCGGTAGGCGAATGGAGGTGTAGAACCGGTCCGAACGCTTGGCGTCCGGAATCGACTTTACCGAGACGGGCACGGAACCCATTTTTCGGGTTTGGTCCTTGGCCTGCTCCGGACGTCGGCCCTGCTTCAACCGCTTTTGGACCTTGGATACCATCACAGGCTCTGGTTCTCGGTTGATCTCCGGATCCTGTGGTCCAACAGGGTCAGCCTCTCGCATCAGCGGCTCTTCTGCCTTGGTGGGCTCTCCCGTAGGCGATGATGAGCTTGGGATGGTTTGGATCGCGCTGACAACATCCCGAAGGCCACCGGAAATCCCCTCTGCTGATTGGACCACCAGAGGCGCCAGACGCGAGATCGCTTCGATCTGCTGACTTCCAAGAGCTACTAGGTTGCTAATCTGCTCGGCCATGAGCTCCATGGTGGAGCGAAGGCTTTTCAGATCCGCGGCCATCCCGGTCAGGGCCTGTTCCACCTCGCGGGGCAGGGCAGGGGCAAACGCGGCCTGCTGTGGTGCATCTGGAGTGGAGGGGCGAGGGGACTGCGCGGGCTTGATTCTGAATACCTCTGCGGCGAGCGCTTCAGGTTTGCCCAGGTGACGGGCCAGGATATCAGCCGTGTCCCGGGGTTGCTTCGCCGCCGAGGCTGTCGAGCGGTCCAAACGGTGCGCGGATGTTGGAAGCGTGTGGCGTTGCTGAGGCTCGCGGGGTTTTACCAGGCAAGCCGGGCACAGGTCATAGCTCCGACCCCGGCCCAGGAGCCATCCACGGTCCTTGAAGTAGGCTTTGACGAGCTCATCACCCACAGGCTTGCTGGCTTCGTAGGTGTCCGCTTTGTGGCATGTGGAGCATCGGGTGGTAAAACGGTACCTGGAGGACGCTCCACCGGTACGAGTGATCTGCGGCTCGAACTGACGAGCGATGCCAGGCATCGAGCGTGTCCTATGCTAAGTGTGAGGAGCTTTCCGTTGACAGGAAGAGCCAAAGCCTTGGCGTCGACCCTTACAGGAAAGCTATCGGGAGAATACCGAGAGCCAATAGCGCTTTCCCCAGGGTTTTCCAAGACACCGCCATGAAGCAAACAACCATCGGCGAGAAAGAGAAGCTCGCTCTGGACATATCTCCCCGGATGGCGCCACCTCACGCTTTTCCGGAGGTCGTGCGCTTGCGTAAGGATCGCTGGGTGCCCGCTCCCCTGAAACCTTTGCTCCTATCAGTTGCGGCGTCTCATAAGGGTTCTGTTTGATGAGCCCGGCATTAGGCAAGGAATGGCTCAGGCCGAGCCTGTGCTCCTGCCCCAGGTCAGCCGCCTTCCAGTAAGTTTTCGGGGACCTCGAACTTCCAGCCAGATCATCCGTTCTGAGCCTAGGGCGTGAGGCTCGTCTGGAGAATGACCATGGGCACTAACGAGAGTTCGCCGAAGCGTGGCTTTGCCTCGATGAGTGAGGAAAGGCGGCGCGAGATCGCAAGCAAGGGCGGCAAAAGCGTTCCTGCTGACAAGCGGACCTTTTCCCTGAACTCTGCCCTGGCCTCCGAGGCCGGCCGTAAAGGCGGGCATAGCTCCCCTGGCCGCACGAAAGTTGATCACGGCCAGGGCGACCGGTCAGGCTGATTGGTGCAGCTTTGCATGGGGGGGCGTCAACCTACCCCACACGTTCT
>NZ_JAEQMY010000222.1 GCF_016743775.1 Microvirga aerilata
AAGAAAACCACTCTGCGCGAGGCCGCTTAGCCAACCTGTCCGGCCGCCCCGCTTTGCAGAACTTGACGCACACAATCCGGTGCGGTGTTGGATCCCGTCCAATATGGAACTGGTCTGAAGCAGGTACGGATTGTTTACCTGAGCCGTTGCAAGATGCCTGCACCGGGCGCGTTGCGTATCAGCCCGATCCAATACGGGGTCGCCCCTCCGCTGACGCCCTGGCTGAGTGTCCTGAACCGTCCTTAGCTGGGGCGTCGTTATTTCTGGCTACCTCTCACTCCAGAACGCGAGCCTTTAGGACTAAAGGCTCATCCATTTGCTCCATTGTAGAGCCGCCGGAACAGCGTAGTCTCAGTGACGTGGCATAGTAGCAGTCCCCTGTAGCCACACGCGCCTCGGCCGAAGGTATAGGAACCTCCTTCGGCTGGGGCGTCTTTGCATGCGCAATTTCGCATAGTTGTTTATCGAACCAAGCCGCGCTAGAAATCCCCGAACAGGAAATCTCCGGCTGTCAGCTGGCTCTTCCTCACGTCTTCCAATACTAGCGACGGTAAGTCCTTGGTACTCGTGGGGAAGAAGTCGAACACCACATCATCTCCCATCTGCTGGCCTCGCGCTATAATTTCTTCGAAGGTGTCATACTGGCCAGATTCGCCGGCATAGATCACCAAATCGTCGACTCCGGGCCGGAAGTCAGTCACGCTCAGCCCACCTAGGTTGTCCAGCGTTCCGCTCGGGTTGCCCAAAACGAAGAGATCGGCTCCTGACCCGCCGGTCAGGATGGCGTCGAAGCGAGCATAGATGACGTCATTGCCCGAACCGCCATGGCTGATCGAACGCTCCAACTCGAAATTCTCGTCGAACTGCCCTGTGCCGGAGAAGATCACGTCATTGCCCGAGCCGCCAAAGACCTTGTCTACGCCGCCACCGGCATCCAGGATGTCCCTGCCTCCATCACCTCTGATCAGATCGTTGCCAAGGCCACCATCCACCCGGTCATCACCTGCGCCGCCGGATATCGTATCATCGCCATAGTCGCCGCTCAGGAAGTCAGCCCCGCCTGCACCGCTGATGGTGTCGTCACCGAAACCGCCAAAGAGCAGGTCACGACCGCGGTTACCAACGAGGCGATCATCGCCCTGCTGCCCCCAGACGAACCCCTCACCGTCTCTCACGCGGATAACGTCTTCGCCCAGCCCACCCCAGGCCAGAGTTAACTCGCCACGCAGTACCAGTCTGTCCTCGTCAGCGGTGCCATAGACGAGGTTCGGGGTCACGCCTGACGGAACCCAGGCGCCGTAGACGAAGGCCGAGCGACTATCGTCGTTAGTCAGCTGTGCACCACCAAACTCCATCTGGTCCAGGCGCAGCGTCGGGCCATCTGGATCATCGGAATGGAACAGGGTGGCACGGAGTTGATCGAGCGGTCGCTGGTCGTCGCTCGACAACAGCGATAGGACTGCGGGAGAGCCCTCCTGTGTTGTGGCGAAGTCGTCCTGTGTCCAGTTTCCAGTGGTCACCTGCTCGAAGAAGAATTCAATGTCCGGGGAGATTGCGGTCGAGAAGATCCGCTCGGCCTCCGGCAGTCCTGCCCAGATCAGTGCAGCTTGGCCTGAGAGTGTCAGGCTTCCGGTGATCCTCTGCCCGGCCGCGTAGCCGAACGCCTCCGGATCGACGGTGATGAAGTCATTGATGAAGGGATCCTCAACCACCCCGTAGAAGGTGTAGGACGTTGGTGCAGCCATGAAAGCCTCCCGTGCAGGTGTCCCAGCCCAGCCACAGCATCATACCGCATGGCTGACACCGCGTCCCTTCATCCCTATGGAGGATCACTGGTTCCGATTTAGCCTCGCGTATAGCGGCCGCGAATTTTGCATAAGCCATGTGTGGACGGCGCCTGCGTGGCAAGGGGTTTTTGGTGTTTTGACGATCTGGTCGTGGGCAGCCATGTGTCCGGCCTTGTCGTGCGGCCTCATGACCGCGGGCCTTGATGAAGTTCGCGGATCAGGTCCCCAACATTTATGCTGCGTCAGAGCGCAACGGCTTATCACGGGTTTGTCTGATCCCCGGCTCGACCGGTTCGTCATCACACCATCACCACCTCCACCAACCTTGAAAACTCCTCATCCGGCTCCTGGGGGCAGCTCATGCGGCCGCAGCAGCCCGAGCGCGATAACCCTGGTTGCCCTGCAAGACGGCCCAGGCGACCCGAGCCAACTTGTTGGCGATGGCGACCTTGACGATGCTCGCCGGGCGGCGCGCCAAGAGCGCGTTGATCCAGCCTGCCGTCACCGAGGTTTTGCCGCAGGCATGCCGCAAGAGTGTCGTGGCCCCGAGCACCAGAAGCCGGCGCAGATATCGATCCCCTTGTTTGGAGATGTGCCCGAGCCGCACCTTGCCGCCCGTCCCACTCTGGCGTGGCACCAAGCCGATCCAGGCGGCCAAGTGGCGGCCCGAGCGGAAGGAGCCCGGATCCGAGATGGTGGCCGCAAGGGCGCTGGCCGTGATGATGCCGACGCCGGGGATCGTCTCCAGACGCTGGCTGACCTCATTCGTGCGATGCCAGGCCAGGATCTCCTGCTCGGCCTCAGCAACCGGTATTGTCAGGTTGGCGAAGGATCGGGCTTATGGCAGGGTCTCGGGCATGATTACCACGTCCAATCCTTACCGAGG
>NZ_JAEQMY010000223.1 GCF_016743775.1 Microvirga aerilata
GGCATGGCTCAGATCCTTGTGCTGGGCGCCCCTGATGAAGGGTGCGCCGGTAAGCACGGCCGGTCCATCCCATTAGCGGTCGTTCAGGGGCAAGGTCACATTGAAAGCCGGCTTCTGGTCGCCTGCGAAATGGTCTTCATCATCGTACAGGAGGTTGTTGCTGATGAGAGCCGGCCCGGTTGATCCCAGGACCGGGATCAAAACTCACGGAATAACCGACCGGCCCCTTGCAGCGCGGTGAGGGTGCCATTCTCTCTCAGCGCATACCAGAACAACACCGCGTTGATTCCAAGGATCGGAATTCCGATCACGGGCTCCAGCCTCACCGTCACGTTAAGCAGGCTCATATTGGTTCCACATTGCACGACGGCGTCCAGGCGATTAGCGCCGGTGGCCAGCAACTCCATGATGGCCTTCTCCTTGGCCCAGTTAGGCACATGCGCAATGTGCAGCGCGTTCGCACAGGAAAAGCCGACGCTGGCAACAACCTCAAATCCCAGATCCTCAAACATCCGGGTCGCGTTACGATTGCCGATCTGGTCGAAGGGAGTGAGGAGCCCGATCCTCCTGGCATTGTAGCCCTTCAGCGCGGCCGCAACGGCATCGTGCCACATGGCCCAAGCCAGACTGCTGTAGCTCGCGACATCAGCCATCGCGGCGCGGATACCCTCCAGTCCGCTAATGATGTGTTCCAAGCTCATGCCCATGATCAGATACTGCGGCTGTGCCAGAAGCGCGGTGTCCACGGCCGCTTGCAGTCCCTCCAGAAACTGCCGCTTGTACTCGAGCAGATCCTCTTCTGTTCTGAGCTGCGGCTTTGGGGTCAGGACATTGGACGTGTGGAGCCCAATCCCATCCAGCCCGCTCGGCCCTTGGTTGTTGAAGATAATGCTCCAGAGCTCATGCTCCATGCTGGTATTGGTGGCCGGAATAAGCAGCCCGAACTTGCGCCTGAAGCTGCGCACATCGGGGTAGCCGCCGGCAGAGTCGATCGTGAAGCCCTCGGCCTTCGCCCCGTTGAAGATAACTCCTGGTTCGGCGAGGGCCGGCATTGGGGGCGAGTTCGCGTCCGGAATAACAATTTCCTTGCCGGAGAGATTGCCGATCAAGGTCTGGATCCCGCGTGGTTCAGGTTCGTACTGCTTGTTCATTATCCATCTCCCGTAATGTGGAGGGCTCCATCAGGAGGCTGGCCCTCGCTTTGACGGTGCCGGTGCTCGACGCCTGATGCGAAGATGAACTATTCTACCTGAGAAGATAATCTGCTATGAACGAAACAGACTGTTCGTTTGGAGTGAACGATTGCGGTGGACAAGCTTGCCGCCATGCACGCCTTCCGGCGGGTCATCGAACTCGGCAGCTTCCGGGCTGCGGCCCGGGATCTCGGCCGCTCGAATGCCGCGGTGAGCAAGCAGGTCAGCGATCTCGAAGTCGAACTTGGAGCGACGCTGATCGCCCGCACCACCCGCAGGCTTGCACTAACCGAGATCGGCCAAGCTTATTACGAGCGCTGCGCTCGCATTCTCGACGACCTCACGGAAACTGAAACCGCCGTGGCCTCCCTTCAGGCTGCACCCCGCGGCCTCCTGCGGGTCAATGCGCCCATGTCCTTCGGCCTCCTGCACCTTGCCCGTGTGATGCCGGCCTACATCCAACGCTGTCCCGAGGTTAGGGTGGATCTGGTGATGAACGATCGTGCAGTCGATCTCTTGGAGGAGGGATTCGACATTGCCGTCCGTGTCCGGACAAGCCTGCCTGACTCGTCCCTCATCGCGCGGCGACTCGCGCCAGTGCGGCGGGTCCTGTGCGCCGCGCCTGACTACTTGGAGCGCCACGGTTGTCCCGAGCGTCCCGAGGATCTCGTTCGGCACCGCTGCCTGATCTACAGCCTGTCCACCTCACCCACAGAGTGGACCTTTGCCCTGCCAGGCAAGAGCGACCCTCTGACGGTAAGGGTGCGGCCATACTATACCGCAAACAGCAGCATTGCTCTGCGAGAAGCACTCCTGGCCGGGAGCGGCATTGCCCTCGTGCCCACCTTTGTGGTGGGACCAGACGTCAGGGAAGGGCGGCTCAGGGCAGTGCTCCCCACCTTTGAGATCGCGCCGCAAACAATGTACGCGCTCTACCCCTCGGCCCGGCATCTCTCCCCAAAGGTACGGTCGTTTGTGGACTTTCTGGTGGAACGCTATGGGGACGAGCCGTACTGGGACAGTTCCGTAAGGCTAGCTTAACGGAGGGGTCAACACTACTGCTGACCCTCAACTCCAAAGGGCTGCTTCTTGCACTTCTCGAAAGTAGGCCGAGGATCTGCTCCAGCAAGGAACAGCGGACGTTCCCGGAGGGCAGGGGATCGTCACTACCTGACCCGGAACGGAAGATGTCTCGGGCATTGAGAGCGTCGTCAGGGCGCCTGGGATAGATGCTCTGATGGCGTAAGAACCTGGCTCTGTCGAACAGAGCGCCTTGCACGCGAGGAACTTTCGTTCAACTCTGGGCATAGAAGCTCAGCAGGCCAGAAGAGCCGCGTCTGGACAAGAGGAAACGCCCATGCCGAGGAAGGTCACAGCTCACGCCCCGCTCACACGCTGCACCATGGCCTTTGTTCTGGCCGGCGGCCGCGGCAGTCGCCTCCTGGAACTCACCGACAAGCGGGTCAAGCC
>NZ_JAEQMY010000224.1 GCF_016743775.1 Microvirga aerilata
ATTCTCGCCTTGTCATCAAACACCTTTCCGCTCCCACACGAGCGTCTCAAAGGTGTCCATCAAAGCGAGGGAGGATCAACCAGCATCACCTCCGCCACCACAGGCACGGGTGGCGTGGGTGATGCAATCCGGCCGGATCGTTTACCCTACATCGTCACACCTGGCCTGCGGACCTTCACGATCCGTGACCTGCTCATGCCTGGCCGGACCTCTTCCAATGCAATCGAATATGTGAAGGAGACCGGCTTCCAGAACATGGCGGCACCGGTCGCAGAACTGGCGCAGAAGCCCCAGTCCGACCTAGCGTTCGATCCGGTGACCACACCGGTGCGGACCATCGCGCACTGGTTCCACGCGTCCAAGCAGGTGCTCGACGATATACCGTTGGTTCAGTCCTACATCGACGGACGAGCCCGCTATGGTCTGGCACTCGCGGAGGAGGCACCGATCCTCGCCGGCGACAGAACGGGTCAGAACCTGATCGGCCTCATCCCACAGGCCACGGTGTTCGACTACGCGACCTATGCCAAAGCGAGCGATACGAAAATTGATCGTATCCGCCGAACCATCCTGCAGGTTCGGGTTGCGCTTTATCGAGCAAGTGCGGTCGTTATGAACCCCATCGATTGGGCTGACATCGAAGCGCTGAAGGACGACAACGGCAACTATGTCGTGGGCGATCCCGCGGGGCTGTCGAAAAGCGGCTCTGGGGCTTTCCCGTGGTGGACAGCGATGCCATCGCGGCCGGCAAGTTCATGGTTGGCGCCTTCAATATGGCGGCGCAGATTTTCGACCGGGAAGACGCCAATGTGCAGGTCTCGACCGAGGATCGCGACAACTTCATCAAGAACGCTGTCACGATCAGGGCAGAAGAGCGCCTGGCGCTCGCTGTCACCCGGCCGGAGTTGTTTGTCTTCGGCAACCTGGTGAGCGGCAACGCCAGCTGAGGGCAGCCGAGTATCCCGCACGCACCTGAAGGCCCGGTCACGCACTGGGCCTTCTTCATTTTCGGAGGCCATCATGATCAAAGTCAAAGCACTGCGCTCCTTCAACGCAACGCCTCAGGGAGGGCTGGTCGAGGTCGGAGACGTTCTCGAAGTGACTGAGGTCCGTGCCGGAGAGCTCGTACACCTTGGTCTGGCGCAACTGGTTAAAGCCGAGAAGGCGGCGCCAGCACCCCAGAACAAGATGGCTCCCGAGCCGGAGAACAAGGGGACAGCACCCGAGACGACGGCAGCGGCGGTTACCCAGGCCAAGCGCGGTACGCGCAAGGGGAAGTGACATGCTCACCATCGTCACGCCTCCAGCACGCCCGCCGCTATATCTTGAGGAAGTGAAGTCTTACCGTAAGCGGTGTTCTGAACCCACCTTACGTTCGCATGTCTGAGGGGCGAGACTGACGATCTCTGCTTGGGGATCGTTTTGTGTCGATGGTTGACCATATGCTTGAGCCGCCCCGACCCGTGCGGCGCCTGGAAGTGATCACAGGAGCCGGCGGGCGGCGGCGCTGGCCGACGGATGAGAAGGCGCGGATCCTGGAGGAGGCGATGGTGTCGGGCGCGGTGGTGTCCGAGGTGGCCCGCCGCCACGGCATGTCGCCCCAGCACCTGTTCACCTGGCGCCGTCAGGCGAGGCGAGAAGCGGCTGATCCTCCGCTAGCCTTTACCCCTGTTGTTGTCGCCCCTGACCCGCCGCAGCCCGCAGCCTGTCCTGAGGCGGTGATCGAGATTGCCATGGAAGGCGCCATCATTCGTGTGCCGCCAGGCGTCGATGGCGCGACATTGGCCCTCGTGCTGCACGCGCTCAAGAGCCTGCGATGATTGGGCCGAGCGGCAGCGTGCGCGTGATGGTGGCAACCAAGCCCGTCGACTTTCGTAAAGGTGCCGATGGACTGGCCGCCCTGGTGCGCGACACCATGGGAGCCGATCCGTTCTCCGGCGCCGTGTACGTGTTCCGCGCCAAACGCACGGATCGCATCAAGCTGGTGTTCTGGGATGGCACTGGTGTCGTGCTGGTCGCCAAACGATTGGAGGATGGCGAGTTCCGCTGGCCCAAGGCGCAGGGCGGAGTCATCCACCTGTCAGCCGCTCAACTCTCCGCTCTGCTCGAAGGTTTGGATTGGCGCCGTGTGCATGAGGCGCGCCAGACGACAGTGCCATCGGCGGCGAGTTGATTGCGCCGTCAGCTCCACCCCGTAAGAGCAATCGTCGACCGCAGCGAAGCATGATTCACTATCCCTCGTGACCAGCGCGATGCAAGTTCTCCCGGATGATCCTGACCTGCTGAAGGCCATGCTTCTGGCCGAGCGGGCGCGGGCCGAGCGCCTGGAGCAGATCATCAAGGCGATGCAGCGTCACCGCTTCGGTCGCAGAGCCGAGAGCCTACCCGAGGATCAGCTGCTGCTCGGGCTGGAAGAAGCCGAGCAGGCCGAAGCTGCCGAGGAAGCCCACCACGAGCAGGCGGATCCGGCCGAGCGCAAAAGCCGCGCGGCTCGGCGACGCCGGAACCGGGGAGCGTTGCCGGCCCATCTGCCGCGGGTCGAGACGATCATCGACGTTGAGGATACGACCTGCCCGTGCTGCCGCAACCTCCTGCACCGCATCGGCGAGGACATCTCCGAGCGGCTCGACATCGTGCCGGCGCAACTGCGTGT
>NZ_JAEQMY010000225.1 GCF_016743775.1 Microvirga aerilata
GGGCTGTCTTCCTGCACCATGGTGTCTAGAGTGCCAGTGTAGCCGTTCAACCCCTGCTGAAAGATCGCTTGTGGCATCGGGTCTCCTCACTGTGTGGCTGAGCCTCAGTCGAACTATTCAAAAGCAGCGGTGAGATGATTGATAAAATTTGTTCTTATTCTGATGAACTACTGGCAGAAATGAGGCGTTTTAATTGTAATACTCTGAGTAGATAGCTTGTATATACCTTATAATTATCGGTTTGTCCGATAGGCTAATCCTGGAGAATAGGTTTGTTTTCAGGAATGTTATTTGAGTCATTGCGGTATTCGTCTGACATCTGGTTAGCCGCCAATGCGGAATCTGAGGTAGATGTTAGAGCGGCTTCGATTTGCATGGGCTCATATCCGCAGTTCCTGAGGTAGTTCCGTCACTGTTCAGACGAGAACTTATTGAGCAGTTCTGATCGTGCTCCAGAGTGCCTCCTTGGTGCGTGCGCCTGCTTTGGGTAGGAGCGCCTTAACCTTGGAAACGAGCTGCTCAACCGGATTGAGATCGGGACTATAAGGCGGCAGATACAGAAGGGTGGCTCCGCCCGCTCGGATCGCCTCCGCAACGCCCGCCACCTTGTGTGGACTTGCTTCGAAAAGTTGAGAGCACTCTTATGACACAGGAGGATTTCCGTGCCCCATACACGCTTTACGACAGAGTTTCAGGATGGGGCTGTACGGCTCGCCCTGACCGGCGGCCGCAGCCGACTGATGAAATGACCACCCCGCCATTAGGCCACGCGAGATCTCCTCCCGCTCCTCTGGTCGCAAAGACAGTCCCGACCGCGTCCTCAGAGGCGGGGCGATGCCGCCCTTGGCGAGGATGATGTCAAACACCGATCCGGCATGTTTGCCGAGAGCACGGCCGATGTCACTGAGCGACCGGTCCTCCTTCCATCGGGTCCAGAGTTCCCGCTTCTGCTCCGCCGATAAGCCTGGCCGACCCATACGCGCCATGGATGGTTCTCCCGAAGCACAACGAAATCAATCATGGTGCACTGACCGTTTGAAACCACCACGACTTTTTTCGCCAAGGAGGGAAGTCGATGAAGTTTCAGTTCATCGATATGGCAAAAGAGGACTTCCCCGTCAGCCGTCTGTGCCAGGTTCTCGAAGTGAGCCCCAGCGGCTACGTCGCCTAGAGAAACCGCCCCGCCGGTCCTCGCCAGCGGGGGGACCTGGTCCTGCTGGCCTACATCCGCTCGGCCTTTGCGCGTTCGAAGGGAACCTACGGCAGCCCGCGCGTTGCAAGAGGAAGGCCTGACGGTCGGGCGTCGTCGGACCGTCAGGCTGAGGCGCGAGAACGGCCTCAAGGCTCGCCAGAAGCGTCGGTTCAAGCGCACTGCCGACAGCCACCATGCCTTTCCGATCACGGCCAATCTGATTGACCAGGACTTCTCGGCCGAGCGCCCCGATCAGAAGTGGGCCGAAGACATCTCGTAGATACTGTCGGCGAATTCAGAAGGCCGGCGCCAACGCCGCAAAGCGGGTCACGCGCGTCTGGGTGCGCGGCCATCCGTCCAACCAGTGTACGACCCGCGAGACATTCATCGCAACCGCCGAACACACCTCCTGGAGGCCGGTCTTCAGGAGGCCGATATACCGGCTCTGACGCATTCCGAATGCCCGCACACCCTGTGAGAGAGTGTCCTCAACGCCGGCCCGGATAGGATACTGCTCCGTCCATGTCGGATCGTGCATCCGGGATCGGGCTGCATCCAATGCCTCGTACTCGTGACGGGTGTGGAAGTAGACGGCGCGGCGGCCGTCCAGTGGCGGCGTTGTTGCAGTCCGTCACGAGCCTCAATCTTGGAGGAACCAGTGATAGCACCAACACTACTCCTATCTCTTAGCGAAGTGGGAGATCGTGTCCGGTCAAGTTAGGGGCTACTTCACGAACCGTAGGGAACTTCCTGCTTAGCGAAAGTATGCTCGGCGTCGGCTCTTAAGAGTTATCCAAGGCCTGGTACTCGAATAGTAATTGCCCAGGCCCTTGCGCAAACCGGGTTTCGCTGATTCCCTGTTGTCATGGGCCGCAGCGATCTTGAGCGTCTGAGCAAGGAAGAGCTAATCGAGCTGGTGCTGCGGCTGCAGCGGCCAGAGAAGACGTCTCGCACCTCGTCCAAGCCGCCCTCGACCGATCGTAAGGAGCAGCGGGAGAAGTCCAGGCCCGGCGGAGCCAAACCCGGTCACGAGGGTCACAGCCGGACCATCAGCGACACGCCCGATGAGGTGGTCGAGCATCGTCCCGACCGGTGCTCCTGCTGTGGAGCCGCTCTGATGACGGATCTGCCCAGCGAGACGGTCAGCCTTCACGAGCATGTCGACCTCCCGGAGGTGAAGCCCCTCATCACCCATCATCGGCGGCTTTCGGTGTGCTGTTCGACCTGCGGGACGCGGGTTGTCGCTCCCGTGCCTGAAGCAGTACGAGGCACACCGTTCGGGCCGCGCCTGCACGGTGTGGCGACCTACCTCAAAACCTTTCAGGCGCTCTCCTACGAGCGGCTGCAAGGCGCCTTGTCGGATCTGTTCGGGCTCACGCTCAGCCAGGGTGG
>NZ_JAEQMY010000226.1 GCF_016743775.1 Microvirga aerilata
TCGCCATGATCCGGCTCATGACCCGCAGGATCGCAAGGCTTTGTCAAAGCTCATGAATCGCTCGGACCGACTCTAAGTATAACCGGATAGGAATGATTGTACGGCACTCTCAATGCGGCGGTTCTTATGGGTATTCGGTTCGACAAGGTCCTGGAGCAAGTAGCACGAGCAGGAAATGTCAGGAGCGATGTCTCCATCATAGACAACCAGGAGCGGAAGGTTCGCCGCCTCGAGGAGCTCATTCGCGCCAAGGAAGCGATGGGAGATCGCATCGTCATGTGCCTCGGCCTGGCGCTGACCCTCTCGGCAATCGGACTGCCTGTCTACGCTTTCCAGTTCAGCGACGGGTATGCCTACCTTCAATCTGCAGGAAGCGCCGCTTTCGTCAGCAACAGCTCAGGCGCTGGCCAATCCCGCCTGGTCGACTTCAGTCCTGCAACCACCGGATCGTTGAAGAAGCAGGCAAAGAGCACCGAACAGGCTCAGCGCCACCAAGGAGAGACAAGCACCGACGCGAGTGGCGGCAGGACGCGTTTCCAGCGCTACGTCATTCACCGCGCGACCAGCGAATCTGCCCTGATCGAAGGACCGGAGGGCTTGTGGTGGGTCACTCCAGGAATGACCCTTCCGGGCATCGGCCAGATCATCTCGATCGAGCGTTCGGACAACGTCTGGTCGGTGCTGACATCCGAGACGATGATCACGCAACCCTCCGCGAACAGACCCTCCACCTAAGACCATGTGGGGGGCAGCAAGCCCCCCTCAAAGATGCAAAAGGGAGACGGACTATTCAGCTTTGACAGCGCCCTGCTATTTGGTCGCCGTCATCAACGGTGCGGACCGGTTGCCGAGCCACACCCAGGCAGCGCTGTCGGAGCCCTCGCGCTTGACATAGCGGTAGCCGGTCTGCTGCCAGGAGAGAACCGCCTTGCGCTTGTTGTCGAGGATATAGTCGCCGCGATCCGTTCGCACCATGAGAACGGCGTGTCCTGCTCCCAGCTCGTCGATGACAACCGTCATCCGAAGGGCGCGCTGGGGCAAGCCGGCCTCGACCAGCAGCCGGCGCTTGAGAAGCTGGATGTCCTCGCAGTCGCCAAGTCCGTCATCCGGATAATCCCACCGATCGGCGACGCCCCAGTGGTCTTGGTCGGTGACGGGGATGATCATGCCGTTCACGCGCTCGTTCACCTCGGCGATGATCTGCCAGAGGCCCTGATCGAGAGCGATCGTCGCCGGCTCGGTCGCGTCGTGAGCGCATTCCCGGGGCAGTTTCTTGCAGAACTCGATCCACGCAGGAGTAGGCCCGGCCCGGCCGTCGGTGAGGATGGCGTCGGCGGCGACAGGCATTCCGGACTGGGGAAAGGCATGAGCCGCCCCGATCTGCAGGGGATTCCATAGAATGCCGGCCGCAAGACTTGTAGAAGCAATCGCGCGAATGAAGGCTTTCAGCCGTCGACTTATCAGTCCGTTGGAAGTATTCCCGATCATGCCCCGCATCCACACAGCCATTATTATTTTCAGTAAAGCTGTCAGCCCTGGGGGTCCTACGCAAGCAGGATATCGCAACAAGCAACACGAGGACGCGATACTGTTGAGATTGAGCAACAGGTGAGCCCCCTATGGAAATTGGGCGTTACTCCGGCTTAACCACGCCATGGCGTTGGTTGCCGTTTGCCCGGATTGGGAGCTCCCCCTTCATCCAAACAGGTAAATTCTGGGCGATCATGGCTTTACAGCCTGTTCTGGACCCCATTGCGGGCCCTAGCCCAGTCTTTGGTTCTGGCTGACGAGCTCAGAAGGCGAATTGCAGGCATTCCGATCAAGCCCACGAATGAAACAGCGACAACCGGCACAAGCATCAAAGCCACGAGAGACCTCCACCCATGATGTATGGAACTTCATCTGGAGGAGCTATCTAATCTGATGGGCTTGTCCGGAGCTGACGCGCCTCCGGTCTGTCAATCGCCAGCGCGAGCGAACCTATCGCGTCCCCCTCCCCTCCCGCCCGGGCTCATGACGGAAGGGCTGCTGGTTCACGACATAAATTTACGATTTCGATGAGCTTTCATGAGACTATGATGCTGCGAATGTATGCGCTGCATGGCGCAGCAGCATCAAGCGCCCAGGGGGATTCTTTTGCGACAGGTACTCGCGGCAATCGCGGTTTCCATGGGCGTCGGCGGGTGCGTACCGGTCACCCACCAGGCGCTGGCCGTTTCGTGCTCGGAATATATCGGCAAGCCTATCACCAGCCGCATTGCGGCATTGGGACCGCCGAAGGTCGTCTATCACATCGACGCCTCTCACATGGGCTATGTCTTCGAAGCACAGGAGACACGATATGTCGGCGGTGTGCCTTATTACACGGTCAATTACATGATCGGGGCCGACAAGCACCGCACACCTGTCCGGCGGGTGACAACCACCTGCAAGGGTGCGTTCGTGGTCCTGGCGCCATCGGACACGACGCCTGTCTCCGAACGGATCATCGTCGACGTGATTTCATAAGAGTCGGTCCGAGCGATTCATGAGCTTTGACAAAGCCTTGCGATCCTGCGGGTCATGAGCCGGATCATGGCGAG
>NZ_JAEQMY010000227.1 GCF_016743775.1 Microvirga aerilata
AACACCGGCGCCAGCACCAGCAACTTCAAGTTCGTGCCTTGGGACGACGTGGCAGAACTCGGCGGGCTGATCCCCAATGCTACCTACAATCCGCTCGATGGCCTGCTGTAACAGTTCTGGGCGTGCACAACGCCCGCCCTCGTTGAGAACCCAGCCCTGTTCATGAAGGGGCCGAAGGGCCCCGAATAGCATCCTAGAAATTCATTATCCTGTTTCTAAAGCCAAAACTGCGGCATCTCTTGACCTGCATGCCCCCATCAGCGCGAGACAGGCTCACTCATCCTTTTTGATCCAAATTTTCATCCGGTGATATTTTCACTAAAGGAGCGACTATGGCAGTTATCGATACCTCTCCGCCATCCGGACAGCTCGGCCTAGCAACCCCTCTTGGAGAACTCCTCGGACGTTCAGATGCCGACATGAACGCCGAGTTCGCCGATTACGCCGAGCTAGGTGTTGCCTGGGTTCGTACAGACTTCTGGTGGGATCTGGTGCAATCCGGTGGACCAAACAGCTACAACTGGTCGGAACTCGACCGCATGGTCGCTGCCGCCAACAAGTATAACATCAAGGTTGTGGCCACGCTCCATGGCACGCCCGATTGGATCGATAGCAGCGGCGGCATGCGCGCCGATGCCAACATCCTAGCGTATGCCAACTTCGCCAAGGCTGCCGCTGAACACTTCGCGGGTAAAGTTCAGCACTGGCAGATCTGGAACGAGCCAAACCTGCGCCTGTACTGGCACGTACAACCCGACGCCTCTGATTACACCAAAACACTCAAGGCCGCTAACACAGCAATCAAAGGTGCTGATCCCAGTGCCTTTGTGATTTCGGGCGGCCTATCGCCTGCACCTGAAACGGCAGGCGATCACGTCGGCGCCGTCGCATTTTTAGATCAAATGTATGCCAATGGTGCACGAGGCTCCTTTGATGCCGTGGGGTACCATCCCTACTCTTGGCCACTGATGCCGGACGATTCCGCACCATGGAACGGTTGGGAGATGATGGAAACAGGCATCCGCCAAACCATGATAGCCAATGGTGATGCCAATACGCCAGTGTGGATGACTGAGATGGGCGGCCCCACCAGCGGGCGAACCAATGCTATTTCTCAGCAGAGGCAGGCTGACACAATTCAGCAGTCCTATGATCTAGCCACTGGCTACTCGTGGGCAGGTCCGATCATGTGGTATACCTATCAGGATCGCGGTGGCAGCACGAGCAATGCAGAGAACTGGTTTGGGCTTGTTGGCCCGAACGGTGAACGCAAGGCAGCTTATGCAGCCTACCAGAACATCGCTCTTCATGATGGACCGAACACTGCTGATCCAACTCCATCACCGACCGCGAAAGTCACGTTTCAGCAGGGCGTGAACGGCTATGCGGGCACGCTGGACACGATGGTGCGGGAAGGCACCTCGGACGCAAGCTACGGGAACGCACGGATCGATGGGTTCAGTGCGACCTCCATCGATGCGGCTGATCCGAGCGGGACTGGTCAGGAGAGCCAAGGCCTGCTTCAGTTCACTGGTCTGATCGGCACAGGATCTGGCCAGATCCCGCACGGAGCCCGCATCACTAAAGCAGGACTGACCCTGCATAACAGCGATGCCGGTGACGGCGCCGCCCTGCACCGGATGTTGGCTGACTGGTCTGATGGTACGACTTGGAACTCGCTCGGGACCGGCATACAGGCCAATGGCACCGAGGCGGCTGCCAAGGCAGACCTTGTTACCGGCCAACAGCCTGGATCCGGCACCAGTACCTTTGACGTCACCTCAAGCGTGCAAGCCTGGGCCAGTGGAGCGGAGAACCATGGTTGGGCCTTTCTGCCCTTGGGCGAAAATGGCTGGGATTTCAGATCCTCGGAGGGGCAAGCCCCCCCGACCCTTACCATTGAATACACCGCCAGTTCAGCCGCAGCATCAATGGTGTTAAATGGCGATTGGCTCCTCTGACAGTTTAGGGCGGGCCTAATGCCTGCCCTAAACTGTCGGCTCGCTCACAGCTACTTTGTCTCCGAGGCCTCCGTCTACCGGCTGCTCAAGGCGCGGAATCTGATCACCAGCCCAGCCTTCATCGTCATGAAGGCCGCAGACGAGTTCAAGGACAAGACCACCGCGCCCAACCAGCTCTGGTGCACCGGCCTCGGCTGCTGTCGGATAACGGCTCAAGCTACATCTCGGCAGACTTGGCGTCCTGGCTGGAGGGCAAGGGCATGACCCATGTGCGTGGGGCGCCGCACCATCCCATGACGCAGGGCAAGATCGAGCGCTGGCACCAGACGCTCAAGAGCCGCATCCTGCTGGAGAACTACTTCCTGCCCGGTGATCTGGAAGCGCAGATCGAGGCGTTTGTGGCCAACTACAATCACTGGCGCTACCACGAGAGCCTCGACAATCTCACGCCAGCTGACGTCTACTTCGGACGCGGAGAGGCCATTTGATCTTCCCCCGACTACTTGGACACCGGGTTAACTCGCTTTTCGCTCAGCTTGTTCGGGTGTGAGATACCCGAGCG
>NZ_JAEQMY010000228.1 GCF_016743775.1 Microvirga aerilata
AACTCTACCGGATTGAGAGCGACATCCGTGGCCTGAGTGCCGCGGAGCGTTGCCGGGTTCGTCAGGAGAAGAGCCGTCCGGTGCTGGAGGCTCTGGAGCCGTGGCTGCGCGGCAAGCTCGGTCTGATCAGCCAGAAGAGCAAGCTGGCCGAGGCGATCCGCTATGCGCTTGTGCGCTGGGAGGGGCTGACCCGCTTTGTGGATGACGGGCGGATTGAGATCGACTCCAATGTGGTCGAGCGGGCGATCCGGCCCTTAGCCCTGACGCGCAAGAATGCGTTGTTTGCCGGCTCGGATCGCGGGGGCGAGCATTGGGCGATCATCGCCTCATTGGTCGAAACCTGCAAACTGTGCGGGGTGGATCCGCAGGCCTATCTCGCGGATGTGCTGAACCGCATTGTTACCGGCCATCTTAACGCCCGCCTCGATGATCTGCTGCCGTGGGCCTACGCCACTGCGCCAGACCTCAAGGCCGTGGCCTGAGAACAGCGCTTACGGAAGAAACTTGTTGGATTGAGGAGATTTGGTTCCGCTCTGCAAAGCGTTCCTGCTGGTGCTGCCTATGTCAGTCGTTCATAAGAGCCAGTTGGTCACCTAAGCCGTTGGACATTCCACGTAAATCATCTGCTCTCTTGCAATATCAAGCAGCTTCTGCTGGAGGTCGCGTTTCCGTACTCTCGAAGTAGGCGCGGCGAAGCTATGCTTTCATTAGGTCTGCTACCTATGGAGCTTCTTTTATCTCAGTTCGCATGCGCTATATTTTCCAACTGTTCTTAGATGTCGGAACTCGCCTTCCTTTGGGGTTTGCAGAATGTACGGTAATCCAGAAAGGGGCTCAGTCCCTGTAGGAGAGATGACACCTGTCACTCCAATGGACGTTTTATCTGTTACTTGGAAGCGCAAGTGGACGCTCCTGAGCGTTTTTATCCTGTGCAACGTACTAGCGTGGTTGGCTTACCCGCTGATAGCTCCCACGTATGAGGCAACAGCGTTCCTGATCGCGCAACAGGATCGTCCCCTGCGCATCAGTGAGGGCAATCGGGACGAGTCGATCATCCGACAAGACCAATTCCTAAACTCACAGGCGCAGATCGCACAAAGCGAAACTGTGTTACGTAACGCAATTCAAGTTATAGGCACGGAACAACTATACAAAGACCTTGCCTCACCTGAAAAAAGCAGCAGAGTTCCAGATCTTGTCCCTGAATGGGTTCGAACGAGCGAGGCATTTAGCTTTCTGCGCGACTGGAGCAACCAAGGTGAAACGGAAGACAACAGCGTTGCCGAACGGTCGATAAACGATGTTGATCGAGCCTACTTGAGAGTTGCAAGCGCGATCTCAGTCCGAGTAGAGCCCCTAACAGACCTAATCCGCATCTCGTTTCGCCACAAGGATCCCCAGATAGCGGCGCAATTTGTAAGACAGGTCATCACCAACTTTCTAGAGCGCCATGCGCAGCTTGCAACGAGCGTGGGGGCTTTGAACTTCGTCGAGAAGCAGAGGAACAGGTATACTGAAGAATTCGAAAGAGCTTCTGAGGAATTCGCCAATTTCGCGCGTAAGAGCGGCGTCTATTCCATCGAAAAGCAAAGAGAAATTCTGCTTAGCCGCCGCAGCAGCATTCTTGATGCCCTTGCTGCGACGCGTGGAGCCATAGCGGAGAAGGAAGCTCAGGCCCAAGATTTGGCAAATCAGCTCTCAAGATTGAGGCTGACGAACCAATCTCCTCAAATCTCAGCCCTTGCCCGTGACACACTCTTGCGGGAAAACAATCGACGTGAAGGCAGGGGAACACAAAACCAAAGCGAAACTAGAGATACCGACATTCAGGTCAACCCCAACGACCCACCATTGCTGCTGGTGCGCGTCTATCAAGACACGGTCCAGTCACTAGTAAGAACGAATTCCGAGCTCGCCGGATTGCGTGCATTGAGCGAAAAGCAGCAGACCGAGTTTACATCTATCGAGCAAGAGCTTTCCAGTCTTTCCCAGAAAGTGACGGAGTTCGACCGCTTGAAGCAGGCTGTCGATGTTGCAAGCCATAGCTCCGAACTGTTTGCCCGCAAGGCTGTCGAGCAGGAAGTTGATGCAGCGCTTCAGGCACAGAACTTCTCCAAGCTGCAAGTTGCCCAGGAACCCATCGTTCCTCTGAAGCCAGTCTCGCCCAATCGGATCACATTCTTAGCGGCTGGTCTTGCGGCTGGTCTTATGACTTCCGGCGCCTTGGCGCTGCTGATAGCACTCCGCGCCTCGTGGCGGCAGTCACGGAAGTATCTGCTGGATCACCCGAACGGCTAGAAGTGAACCCTTAGAGGCTAAGTGTATGGTCCCGGGATGTGGTGTGACGGGTTGAGCCTGAACCTTTCGGGCTCTTTCGTCCAGAGATGGCAGACGTACTCGTAGGGTGTAAGGCCGCGAAGGGTCTTGAGCCGGCGGGCGTGGTTGTAGGCATCCACGAAGAG
>NZ_JAEQMY010000229.1 GCF_016743775.1 Microvirga aerilata
GGATTGGAGGTGAGCTTTGACCTGACGCAACTCCACACACCAGAGCTCGAGCATCTGCTCGATGGCTACACCCGTCACGGCAGCCTCCTGTGTCAGATCAGGAGATTATGAACCCATGCGCAGGAGGTGCAACTGTAGTGCTAGAAACTCAGAGCCCGTTTGAGAATGGCTACGGGTGAGCAATGCGGCGGAGCATGAGGCTGCTCATGGCCACACCGATTATCGCTTCCGAAACATCACAGCGCTTCTCGTAGTCCCGCACCAGCCGGCGCCAGCGCGTCATCCACCCGAAGGTTCGCTCCACGCTCCCCTGTACAATGGTGCTTGGATTTGAACGTTCGATCTCCGCCTGTGCCTCCTGATGGCGGAGGCGGAATGCGGAACACAATCTCGACCTGGTCTTCATCAATCTGGATGCGGCGGACCATCAGCCGGATGATGTCGCGTCTGGCAGACCAGTCGAGCAGGTCAAGGTTCTCACGGACTGTCGTCGAGAAGTCCTCCAAGCGACCGATCACCTGGGTCAGGTCGCGTCTGGCCTACTGGCAGCTGCCAGGGCATTGCGATGCTCCTCCAACTGGGTGATCCGGGCCCTCAGGTCAGCGACCCGCGGCTCAAACTCCACACGGTCAATCACGCCGTCAGCATGCCCGTCGATCAGCCGCCCGACCCCGCGCCGCAGGGCGCCAATGCGGCGCTCAATCTCCCCGACGTCGGCATCGGGCTGGCTCTCTGATGCGAGATCCGTGAGGCGGCGCCGGTACTCGTGAGCGATCCGCTGTGGATCGTTGAAAACCGCCTCGATATGGGTCCACACCACGCGCTCGAGACGATCACTGCGCACCGGGCGGTTGGTGCACACCGCCTTTCCGTCGAACCGGTGTCCATCACTGCCGATGCAGCGATAAGCGCCGTAACCGAAGGCACCGGGGCGATGGCACTCAGCAAGCCCAGGTGTGGCTTTCCCGTAATAGGCATAGCCACAACGCCGACACACAACCAGCCCCTGGAGCAGCCACCCTGGCCCTCGGCTCTGCTCCCGCTTGCGCCGTCGGTTCTCCTCAAGCTGCGCTCTGGCGGCCTCGGCGACGGCGGGATCGACAAGGGCTGGCACAGGCACCGCCACCCAATCCTCGTTTGGGACCGGCACGCGTGTGGTCGGGCGTGAGGAATGGGCCGGGTGATTGCGGATTGGACGCAGCCGCGGCTTTGGCTCGACCGCGCGAAAGCGGCCGTACATGGCTGTGCCGGTGTAGGCGGGGTTCTCGACCATGCCATGAAGGGTGGAGGCCCACCACCGTGTCGTGCCCGAACGGGTTCGGCATCCAGCCTGCTGGAGCCTGCGACAGACCTCGCGCAGGCTCAGGCGGTTGAGCCCGATCCAGGCAAAGATCAGGCGGACAAATCGCGCCTCCTCGGGCACGATCTCGAGCCGAGCAACCCCACCTCCTCGCTCGCGGG
The DNA here is from genome assembly GCF_016743775.1 of Microvirga aerilata. GTDB lineage: Bacteria > Pseudomonadota > Alphaproteobacteria > Rhizobiales > Beijerinckiaceae > Microvirga > Microvirga aerilata. Next base: position 1,462 of record NZ_JAEQMY010000229.1, read on the forward strand.
TAATGTAGCGATACCCGTAAGGTGCGCCTGCAAGAGCGCTGACTGAACCCATCCGGCATGGCGCCGTCCCCGTCGTCCCCGCTCCAGGATCTGGGCGCGCTTGTACTCGGCAATGACGCCTTGGATCTGGAGCAGGAGGTCGTCCTCGGGGCTGGCGCCAATGGGCCGGTTGAGGAAGGTGACCTCAACGCCGGCGCGCCGGAACTCCTCCATCAGCACGGCCTGGTGCGCATAACGCCGGGCGAGCCGGTCGGGTGCGAGGACGTAGACACGGTCGATGTCCCCGGCGAACGCTGCATCGCGCAGACGCTCCAAGGCCGGACGCACCAGAGAGGACCCGCTGTGGCCCTCGTCAATGTAGGCGGCCTCTGGGAGCATTGTGACGCCATCGGCCGCAATCCGCTCGCGGAGGGCAGCGACTTGGCTGGCAATGGTCTTGTCACGGGCCTGAGCCTCGCTGGACACCCGTGCGTAGAACGCAGCCCGACATTCAGCCATGCTCAGCCCTCCTCTTTGCGGCCGGCCGGGGGATGGCCTCTGGCGCGGCTTTGGCGCCAGCCCTGATGACCTTGCGAGTCATGGGGACGATCCGGGCGTATGTCTCGGCCAAGCACTGCGGGCTGAGCCTCGTGCTCTCGAAGGAGATCCGCGCCACCACGATCGGTTCTTGCGTCGACTGGGCCATGGGCATCTCCGCCGGTGCCGGTCCTGGGACCGGGTGGTGGATGCTGCCTCAACTGGGCCAAGGAGCCCGTGTTCCGGAGGGGCCTGGGCAGAGACTCGCGAGCGACCACGGCTGACCACTCGAAGCCGAAACTGGCAAGATTGTACGGGGGAGCACCACCCACCTGCGCGGCAGTGGCTGAAAGCCGTCCTGATTGGCAAGCTTACGCACGATCTCGATCACGAAGTAATTACCCACGCCCTGTTTCGCACTGAGGTTCAGGCGGACACAGTCTGAAGGATTGTCTTGAACGCGTTGGTCTG
>NZ_JAEQMY010000022.1 GCF_016743775.1 Microvirga aerilata
CAAGTGGTTGTAAGTTTGTCCCATCGCGGCAACACCTTAGCAGGTGTTGCACTTCACACGTGAACTCAGCGGATCCACGACCCCGACGCTTCAGGATATGAGGAGGATTGGTGCACCTCCTTGTGGATCGTTAGCGGTGATGGATCCCGGGCTCCGCCGCGAGGCCTCGAAATGATACTGTTTCGCTGGTTTTGCGATCCCGGATCTCCGCTATGCTGCGTCCGGGATGTCGCTAGAGACTGCAGGTTCTAAAACGGCCCACGCCAGAGCGCCCAGATCCGCCGCCATTGCGGCACATCCACCACTGTCTGGAACGGATCATAGTCCCGTCTCTCCATGGCCTTGAGATAGGGCTCCACCAGCGCGATCGGCTGGAAGGCGGGCTTGGCAGCATTCGGGACCGTGGCGCGCAGCGCATGCGCCTGCTCAAGATGCCTGCGGGCGACGGCGCGCAGATCGGCGAGTGCTCCTTTAAGACCCGGCCCGCCGCGTCCCGTGACGATGTCTTCGCGCACGACGCCATGTTTGCTCAGAATATCCGCTGGCACATAGACCTGCCCCTGACGGGCATGGATCGGGAAAGCCCGCAGCAAGCCTGTGATGGCATAGGCCACACCGGCATGTCCGGCCGCATCGGCCGTGCCGGGATTCGAGCCGTTCGAGAGAATGAGACTTGAGAGCTGAATCAGGCTGGATGACGTCTCGCCGCAGTAACCCTCGAGATCGTTCAGGCTCGGCATGGGATCTTCGTAGAGATCAAAGATCCGGGCATCGATCAGGTCGACCAGAGACTGGCGGGGAAGCCGGAACTGGACGATGGTGTCGTCGAGCGCTGCGGCCACCGGGTTGGCGCGCACGTCGCCCCGGGCCTCCCCCTGCAGGGCATCGCGCCACCATTGGAGGCGGATTTCGCCGACAAGCGCCTCGCGCACCGCCTCACGAACACGGGCGATCTCGAAATTGAAGGCATGAAGCGCGTGAAGATGCGGCCGCTTGTCGAGGGGTGCGAAGAGGCTCGCCCAGTAGCGGTCGGGGTCGGCTTCACGCACGAGCGCTTCGCAATGGGCGAAATTGGAAATGGCTTGAGCCATGTCAGGGCACGGCGATCAGGGCCGCACCGACCTTGCGGTTTTCGGCAAGCAGGACGTTGTAGGTACGGGCGGCAGCTCCCGTCTGCATCACGTCGAGGCCGATCCCCGCCTCGCGAAAGCGCGTCCGGAAGGCTCCCGGAATGGCCGCGATATCGGCACCCGTTCCCAGGAGCAGCAGGTCGAGCGCATCGCCCTCGGCGAAGACTGGATCGAGCGCCTCGTCCGTCAGCTCGGCGACGGAATTGACTGTCCAGGCTTTGATGCCCGACGGCAGCGCCAGCACCGATCCCCGGTGGGACATGTCCGCGAAGCGAAAGCCGCCATTGCCATAGGCGTCGAACAGATAGCGCCCCGGCAGGAACCCGTCATAGAGGCGACCAGAGCTCATCGGCTTACTCCGCTGCTGCGGCCCTGCCCTCCGGCACCTTCACGGTCTCGGAGCTGCGGAGACCGATATAGATCAACATGGGAGACGAAATGCAGATGGCCGAATACGTACAGATGACAACGCCATAAAGCATGACCTGCGCGAAGCCTTGGATCGCTTGCCCGCCGAAGAGGACCAGCGCCAGGAGCGACAGCGCGGTGGTTGCCGCCGTCATCACGGTACGGGACATGGTGTGGTTGATCGACAGGTTCAACAGCTCTTCGGCCGGCATCGTCTTGTAGCGGCGCATCAGCTCGCGGGTGCGGTCGAACACCACCACCGTCTCATTGAGCGAATAGCCCACGATGGTCAGGATCGCCGCGATCGAGGTCATGTTGAACTCGTGGCCGGTGATCACGAAGAACCCGATGGTGAGCACGATGTCGTGAAGCGTCCCGATGATGGAGGCAATCGCCAGTTCCCGCTCGAAGCGGAACCAGAGGTAGAACAGCACCGCGATGACCGAGAGCACGACGCCGATGGTGCCGGACTGGACGAGTTCGCCCGAGACGCGGGGGCCTACCGTCTCCACGCGGCGGAACTCGTATTCGGCGCCGAACGTATCGCGCGCCTTTTGCACCACGCTGGCCTGAGCGGCCTCGCCTCCCTCCTGGATCGGGAAGCGCAGCGACACCTCGCCGGCGGTGCCGAACTCCTGCACCTCGACATCGCCGAAGCCGAAGCCCTCGGCGGTCTGCCGGATCTGGCCCACATTGGCCTGACCCGATTTCGCTTGAATCTCCATGAGCGTGCCGCCCCGGAAATCGATGCCGAAGTTGAGGCCGCCGGTCAGGAGCATCAGCGCGGTCAGAACCGAGATGACGGCCGACAGCGGAAACGAGAAGCGCCGGAAACGCATGAAGTCGAAGTGGGAGTTTTCGGGCCAGAGCCGTACGAGGCGCACGATACTCACTCCTTAGAACGGAAGAACTTTGGGACGCATCCAGTGATACCAAAGCGCGATCATCATGCGCGTCAGGGTGACGGCTGTGATCACGGTCGTCAGGATGCCGAGAATGAACACGACGGCGAAGCCGCGCACGGGACCGGAGCCGAGGAAGAACAGGATCACCGCCGCAATGGCCATGGTGCTGTTGGAATCGACGATGGTGGCGAATGCCCGGTCGAAGCCCGCCTGAATGGCCGAGACGATCGACCGGCCGGCATGCACCTCTTCGCGGATGCGCTCGTAGATCAGCACGTTGGAGTCGACCGCCGTGCCGATGGTCAGAACGATGCCGGCGATGCCCGGCAGCGTGAGCGTTGCCTCGAGCACCGACATGAGACCGAAGATGAGGCCCACATGGACGATGAGCGCGATGTTCGCGAACAGACCGAAGAGGCCGTAGGTGGCGAACATGAAAACGATCACGAAGATCGCCGCCACATAGGTGGCCAACTTGCCGGCCTCGATGGAATCGCGTCCAAGGCCGGGGCCGACGGTGCGCTCCTCGACGATGGTGAGCTTGGCCGGCAGGGCGCCGGAGCGGAGAAGGACCGCGAGATTGTTCACCTGCTCGACCGTGAAGCTGCCGGAGATCTGGCCCGAGCCGCCGGTGATCGGCGACTGGATGGTCGGGGCTGAAATCACCTCGTTGTCGAGGACGATGGCCAGCTGCCGCCCGAGATTTTCCGTCGTCGCCTGTCCGAAACGCTGAGCGCCGCGGATGTTGAAGCGGAAGTTTACGATGGGCTGGCTGGTTTGGGTGTCGAAGGCCGGCTGGGCATCGGTGAGATCGCCGCCTTCTGCGATGATCCGGCGCTCGACCGGCACCCGCTGGCCGCCCGCATCGCTCATGGGGAGCATGTCGACGTCTGTTGCGCCCGGCTGGGCCAGCAGGCGGAATTCCAGGTTGCCGGTCTCGCCCAGAAGCGCCTTCAGCTGCTGCGGGTCCTGCAGGCCCGGAACCTGGACGAGAACGCGGTCCGCGCCTTGGCGCTGGATGCTGGGCTCCGTGGTGCCGGTGGCGTCCACGCGGCGGCGGATAACCTCGATGGATTGATCGACGGCCCGGCGAATGCGCTCGTTGACGCCCGCTTCCGTGTAGGTGAGCGTGATCTGGCCTTCCGGCGTGGTGACGATTTCGATGGCATTGTTGCCGGTCTGGCCGAGAACGGCATTGCCGACCGGCTGCGCCAGCTCGCGCAGGCGCGGCAGCAGGCGGTCGCGGTCGGCCGCATCCGGCACGCGGATCTGCACGCCGCGCTGGATCGTCTGGATGCCGTTCTGGGACGAGACGCGGGTGTCGCGCAGGATCCGGCGGACGTCGTCACGCAGCGACGTGATCTGCGTGCGCATCAGATCCTGTGCGTCCACCTCGAGGAGAACGTGGGAGCCGCCCTGCAGGTCGAGGCCCAGCACGATGGCGCGGGACGGAACGAGCCAGGACGGAACCCAGCCCGGGATGGCGCTCAGGAAGGCCTGGCGCTGCTCGCGATCCATCGTGCTCGGAACCGCAAGCAGCAGGCCGATCACGATGATCGCCACCGTGGCGATGATCTTCGACTTCGAGAAGCGCAGCATCGTCAGCTCAACCTTTCTCACTCACCCTGCCGCAGGAGCCTGCGGCGAACCGGCCCTCCCCGTGCCTCGAAGGCCTGGAGGACCGGCTTTGTCTCAATCAGGCCTTGACCGGCTCGCTCTTGGAGCGGACCTCGGAGATCATGGCCCTGGCCACCTTCACCCTGACGCCTTCGGCGATCTCGACCTCGACATCGGCCGCGTCCTCGACGACCTTGGTCACCTTGCCGATGATGCCGCCCGACGTGACGACCGTGTCCCCGCGACGCACGTTCTTGATCATCTCCTGGTGCGCCCGCACCCGGCGCTGCTGAGGCCGGATGATGAGAAACCACATGATGACGAAAATGAGGATGAACGGAACGAATTGGAGGATCATCTCCATTCCGCCCCCGGCGGGGGCCCCTTGTGCGAAGGCAGGTGAAATGAACAAGCGGCTCTCCATGGATAAAGGCGCGAGGCGGGCATTTCGAGGCCCACCCGCGCCAGACGGGATCTAAAGCGTGGCGGACTATACTCATCGACCCGACGAAATCAATGAAGTTACAGAGGCATCGTGCGGAAAAGTGGTCCCGGTTTTCCGCATCCAGCGATGCCCCTTTCCAAGAAGGGAGCTTCGGATCGATCCCAAAAGTGGTGGCCACTTTTGGGTCCAAGGCTCAACCTTTCCATGGCCCCTTGCATGGACCGTTCGAGGCTTCCTGCGCTAAGCAGTTCCCCCAACCTCGTTCGAATGGCCATGTCACAGATGCCCACAGACCCTCTTTCTCCCGAGTCGCTGGCGCTTTTGACGCGCATTGCCGATGCCCTGGAGCGCCTTGCCCCGGCAGGAACCCCTCACGCGGATGTTACGGTGGCGGACGCCTTCGTCTGGCATGCCGCAGGACGCAGGCTTTCCCCTGTTCCCAGGGTGAACCGGGTCGAGATGAGCCTGCTGCGCGGCATCGACCGGGTGCGGGACCAGCTTGCGGAGAACACCGGGCGCTTCGCCAGGGGGCTTCCCGCCAACAATGCCCTGCTCTGGGGCGCCCGGGGCATGGGCAAGTCGTCGCTGGTCAAGGCGGTTCATGCGGAGATCAACCACACGAGGGCTGCCGATGCCCGCCCGCTGAAGCTCATCGAGATCCACCGGGAGGATATCGAGACCCTGCCCGATCTCATGACTCTTCTGCGGGCCGATCCGCATCGCTTCATCGTCTTTTGCGACGATCTCTCCTTTGATGCCGACGATACCTCCTACAAGTCGCTGAAAGCCGTGCTGGAGGGCGGGATCGAGGGGCGGCCGGACAACGTGATCTTCTATGCCACGTCCAACCGGCGTCATCTCCTGCCCCGAGACATGATGGAGAACGAGCGCTCCACCGCCATCAATCCGGGGGAAGCCATCGAGGAAAAGGTCTCGCTCTCCGACCGCTTCGGCCTCTGGCTCGGCTTCCACAAATGCAGCCAGGACGAGTATCTCGACATGGTTTTCGCCTATGTGGACCATCTTGGCCTGCAGGCGGACCGGGATGCGGTCCGTGCGGACGCTCTCGAATGGGCGACCACCCGCGGCGCACGCTCCGGCCGCACGGCCTGGCAGTTCATCCAGGATCTCGCCGGGCGGCTTGGCAAGGCAATCTAGAAAAGCAAAGGGACGGTGGCTGAGCTCCACCGTCCCCTCATTCGACCGGCCCCGAATATCGAGGCCGACCTAAACTCTCTGCCTCGTCAGCCGCCGAGATGCTTCATCGGGTCGACCGGGGTCGCGCCTTTGCGGATCTCGAAGTGCAGCTGCGGCGAGGTGACGTTGCCGGTCTGGCCCGAGGTCGCGATCACCTGACCACGCTTCACCTGCTCGCCGCGCTTCACGTTAAGCGAACCGTTGTGGGCATAGGCCGAGACGAAGCCGTTCTCGTGGCGGATGAGCACGAGGTTGCCGTAGCCCTTCACCTCGCTGCCGGCGTAGGTGACGGTGCCGGCCTCGGCCGCTTTGACCGGGGTGCCCTCAGGCACGGCGATGTTGATGCCCTCGTTGCCGCCATTGGCGCCGAACCCGGCGATGACGCGGCCGCGGGCCGGCCAGCGGAAGTCGCCCGATACGCTGGCGGTCTGTTCCGGCTCCGGGACCGGAGCCTTCGCGGCCTCAGGCTGGGGAGCCGGCGCGGGAGCCGCAGGCTGCACGGCAACGGAAGCGGGCTTGACCAGCTCCGGCTGCGTCAGGGCGGCCACTTTGGGCTGCTCGACGACGGGCTTGGGAGCGGAGACCAGGGGCTTCGGCGCGGAAACCAGCGGCTCGTCCGTGGCCGATGCAACCTGCATCGGAGCGGACTTTGCCGGGGCGGCCGGAGCCGGAGCCGGGGCCTGGGCACTTGAGGTCATTCCGGGACGGACGCGCTTGGCCGGTTCGGCCGAGGCGACCGGGGTGGTTGCCGCCGGCGTCTTGGAGGTGTCGACGAGGCGGAACTTCGGCTGAGCGGCAGGCTGGGCCGGGGCCGCCTGAGCAACCGGCACGGGGCGCGGCTGGATCGGAGCGGGAGCGGCGGCGATGCGGGAGGGCTGCGACAGGGGCTGCGACTGCACGGGAGGCAGCGCCTGGGCCTGAACCGGCGCGGTCGGCATCGGAGCGGCAGCATAGGACGGGGAAGGCTGAGGAGCGGCAGGGGCGCTGGCGTCGACCCGCTCGCTGGCCGCGAAGGGGTTCGAGAACGGGTTCTCCCCGAACCGCGCGCTGTCGGTACTACAGGCTGCCGCAGCACTGCCGATCATACTCACCAGAGCGATCCGCGACACGACATTCCAATGCCCAGAAGACACACGCAACCGCATAACTCAACCCCAACCGAACGCAACTCGATGGAGCCATTAAAAGCCTGTTCAGGTTAAGCAACGGTTGACGTGCAGCAATTTGTCGTAACCTTGTCTGAAATTGTTCGATTCCGTCAGAGTGTCGCCGCAATGCCTGTGACGAGCGGCGAAATCCGCAGCAGACCGCCGAGGCTGCGCTTCAGTTCGCCATCGGCCAGGCAATCGATCTGCACCAAGTGAGGCGCACCCTCCACCGTGAGCGCGCCGACAAGGCGACCGCCCGGTCCCAGGAGCGATGTCACCGCCTCCGGAATCTCAGCGCGAGCCCCGTTCAGCAGGATGCGATCGAAGCGGTCGCGCACCCGGATGGCGAGGCCGTCGCCCACCTCCATGCGGACCTTGCCCGCCTCCACGATCTTGAGGTGCTGGGCCGCGCTTTCCGCCAAGGTATTGAAGCGCTCGACCGTGGTCACCTCGGCGCCGAGCTTCGTCAGAAGCGCGGTCACATAGCCCGTGCCGGTGCCTACTTCCAGGATGCGCTGCCCAGGCGCCACCCCGAGGGCCAGCAGCATGGCGGCAACGGTCCTGGGTCCGGTCATGGTCTGGCCGCAGGCGAGCGGCAGGGCAACGTCGGTCTTGGCAAGATCCGTGAAGCGGCGGGGCGCAAACACCTCGCGCGGCACGAGCTCCATCGCCCGCAAAAGCGTGGTGTCCCGGATGCCTTTGGCCCGCAGGGACAGGATGAAGGATGCAACGCCGATCGCCTCTTGCTCGTCACGCGCTTCCGCATCGGACAGGAAGGGCATGTCCCGGCTCATGGGGCCCCTGCTCCCATCAGCCGAAGGCCTGGGCGTAGCGGGTGAGCGTCGGCTCGTCGGTCATGTCGATGCGCAGCGGCGTGACGGCGATGCGCCGGTTGGCGATGGCCCAAAGATCGGTGCCGTTGCCGGGCGTAAAGGGGCGGCGCTCGAAGGCGATCCAGAAATAGGGATTGCCGCGCCCGTCCCTGCGCTCGTCGAGCCGCAGCAGCTCCTGCGTGCGCTGGCCCTGGTTGACGAGAGCCGTCCCCTCGACCTCGTCCGGCTCGCAATCCGGGAAGTTCACGTTGACCAGGATGCCCTTGTCGATGCCGGCCTCGAGAATTTTGCGGACAATTTTCGGACCGTGATGCTCGGCGCATTGCCAGCGCGGGGTCTCGCGGGTTGTCGGCCCGTAGGCCTGGGAGAGCGCGATGGACGGCACCCCCAGGATCGTGCCCTCGATGGCTCCTGCCACCGTGCCCGAATAGGTTACGTCCTCGGCCACGTTCTGCCCCCGGTTGACGCCGGAGAGCACGAGGTCGGGCTTGTGATCGCGCATGATCTGGCGAACGCCCATGATGACGCAATCGGTGGGCGTGCCCTTCACGGCAAAGTGCCGCTCGGAGATCTCGCGCAGGCGCAAGGGATCGTTGAGAGAGAGCGAATGGGCGACGCCGCTCTGGTCCGTCTCAGGCGCCACAACCCACACATCGTCCGACAGGGCGCGGGCGATAGTCTCCAGGGCTTTCAGCCCCGGAGCATGGATACCGTCGTCGTTGGTGCAGAGGATGCGCATGATCTAAGCCTGACGCTCGATGCGGGTGAGGCCGCCCATGTAAGGCTGCAGCACGGCTGGCACCATGACGCTGCCGTCCTCGTTCTGGTAGTTCTCCAGAACGGCCACAAGGGTGCGGCCGACAGCGAGGCCGGAGCCGTTCAGCGTGTGCACGAAGCGCGGCTGCTTTTCGCCGGCGGCCCGATAGCGGGCATTCATGCGCCGGGCCTGGAAGTCGGAGCAGACCGAGCAGCTCGAAATCTCGCGATAAGCCCCCTGCCCCGGCAGCCAGACCTCGATGTCGTAGGTCTTGGTCGAGGAGAAGCCCATGTCGCCGGTGCAAAGCGTCATGGTGCGGAACGGAAGGTCCAGCTTCTTGAGCACGTTCTCGGCGCTGGCGAGCATGCGCTCATGCTCGTCGGCCGAGGTCTCTGGCGTGGTGATCGACACGAGCTCGCATTTCACGAACTGGTGCTGGCGGATCATGCCGCGGGTGTCGCGGCCGGCGGAGCCCGCCTCGGCGCGGAAGCTGGGGGTGAGCGCCGTGAAGCGCAGCGGCAGCTCCTCCTCGGAGAGGATCTGCTCGCGCACGAGGTTGGTGAGCGTGACCTCCGCCGTCGGGATCATGCCGTAGCGGATGTCCTTGATCATCTTGGCAACCGCATCGCGCGGCTGGCCCTCGAGGGCTGCGGCCACGACCTGCTCGAGCGAGTTGCCCGGAAAGGCCCAGAACTGGTCGTCCTCGAACTTGGGCAGCTGCGCCGTGCCGAACATCGCCTCGTCGCGCACCAACAGCGGCGGGTTCACTTCCGTGTAGCCGTGCTCGGTGGTGTGCAGGTCGATCATGAACTGGCCGAGCGCGCGCTCCAGGCGGGCGAGCCCCCCTTTCAACACCACGAAGCGCGAGCCGGAGAGCTTCGCGGCCGTCTCGAAATCCATCAGCCCGAGCGCTTCGCCGATTTCGAAATGCTGCTTGGGGCTTTCGAAATTCTTCGGATTGCCGAACCGGTGGCGCTCCACGTTGCCGTGCTCGTCGGCCCCGACAGGCACGCCTTCCTTGGGAATGTTGGGGATCGCGGCGAGAACGTCGAGCAGTGCCTTGTCGGCTGCACGCTCGGCCTGCTCCAGCTCCGGCATCGCCTCCTTGATGCGGGCCACCTCGGCCATCAGTTCCTGCGCCAGGGCCTCGTCCTTCTTGGCCTTCGCCTGCCCGATCTCCTTGGACAAGGCGTTGCGGCGCTCGGTGGCGGCCTGCAGGGCGGAGACGGCGCCCTTGCGCCCGTCGTCGAGGGCGATCAGGCGCTCGGACAGGGGCTCCATCCCCCGGTTCCGGAGGCCTTGATCGAAAGCCGCGGGGTTTTCGCGGATGGAACGGATGTCGTGCATGGAATGAGGACCTGTTTCGTCGAGCGGCCCTGCCTTAGCGCATCGTGCGGAAAAGTGGAATTCGGTTTTCCGCATCGGACGATGCGCTTGCCCGGGAGGCATCGGATTTTGGATCCGATGCCGAGCACGGGACCGCCCTTATCGGGCCAAGGAGGTGGCGGACATCGGTAGAGGCTTTTTGAGCCCTAGCCTTCCGCCGCGCGCGCGGCCTCGGCTTCCGCACGCCTCTTCTCCACCATGATGACGGACAAGATGGACGCCTCGTAGAGAAGCAAGGTGGGGACCGCAAGGGCGAACTGGCTGATCACGTCGGGCGGGGTGAGAACGGCCGCGATCACGAAGACGATGACCACCGCGTAGCGGCGCTTGTCCTTCAGGAACTGCGAATCGATGATCCCGGCCCGGGCCAGCAGGGTCAGGATGACGGGCAGCTGGAAGCAGATGCCGAAGGCGAAGATCAGCGTCATGATCAGCGACAGGTACTCGCTGACCTTGGGCAGGAACTCGATGGTGGGACCGGACTCGCTCGCCAGCTGCTGCATGCCCACGGAGAAGCGCATGAGAAGCGGCATGGCGACGAAATAAACGCAGGCCGCCCCGACGGCGAACAGAACCGGCGTCGCGACCAGGTAGGGCACGAAAGCCCGGCGCTCGTTCTTGTAGAGACCCGGCGCCACGAACTTGTACACCTGCATGGCGATGATCGGAAAAGCCAGGAACCCTGCGCCGAAAGCCGCGACCTGGATCTGCGTGAACAGATACTCGAGGCCGTGGGTATAAACGAGGTGGGCCTTGTCCGGCGAGCCGACGGCCAGGACATAGGGCCATACCAGAGCGTTATAGATGTACTTCGCCGCGGCAAAGCACGCGAAGAACATCAGCACGAAAGCGACAAGCGCCTTGATCAGGCGCGTGCGCAGCTCGGTGAGATGTTCGATCAGGGGCGCGCGCGATGCCTCGACCTCATCCTGTTCAACGGCGGTGGTCATCCGACTTTCGCGTCCGGTTTCTCTGAGAGTTGTTGAGCGATGGCGGCCTGCTGGGCCTCATACTCGGCTTCGCGCCGCAGGGATTCGGCGATCTCCGTTGCCGGATCGACCGTCGGCGGAAGCGGCAGGTCGATGAGCGGGTCGGCGGGAGGCGGCACTCGGCCCTCCACCACGTCCTGAACCGAGGCATCGGAGCCCACCGGCGAAGTCGTCCCTTGTAGAGCCGTCCCTTGAACGGTTTCTTCCACGCTGCCTGTTTGAGGCGCCTTCTCCGAGGCACCTGCGGGCGCTTCGATGGAGGTCTTCAGCTCGTCCCGAAAGGTCTGGATCGGGTTGAAGCTGGTGCTGGTGGCCGACGACACGGAGTCGTTCACGCTCTGCAGCTGCTTCTTGACGTCGTCGAGCTCGGCCTCGCGCATGGCCTCGTTGAACTGGCCCTGGAACTCAGCCGCCATGCGGCGAACCTTGCCGGTCACCTGCCCGACAGTCCGCAGCGCCCTCGGCAGATCCTTTGGGCCGATCACGATCAGCGCAACGGCGCCGATCACCATGATCTCACCCCAGCTCATGTCCAACATGACGTGGCCTCGAACCTGCCCTTTAGGTACTCACGCGTACTGTCGAGCCACGATGGTGGCTCCCGACGAAAGCTCAACCGACCTTGTGATCCGACGTCACGGTTGTGGTGGTGGTCGTGCCGTTCTGATGATCGATGGTCCGAACGGTTTCGGACGGCTGCACGGGCTTTGCCGGGGCGTCGTCCTCGGACATGCCCTTCTTGAAGGCTTTGATGCCCTTCGCCACATCGCCCATCATGTCGGAGATCTTGCCGCGTCCAAACAGCAGGACGACGATCAGACCCACAACGATCCAGTGCCAAATACTCGTGCCACCCATGGCAATCCTCCTGCGCCCCGGAAGGCGCGGCTTTTGAATTCGAACTCGCCGCCAACCTATGCGTCGGACGCGGCGAAAACAAGGACATCCTTAGTATCGACTTCGATGCCCACATCCTGCCCCTCCTTCACGCCAACGGGATCGTGAACGCGGGCCTGCAGGGGACGGTCCACCCCCTGCACGTCGATATGGACGAGATCGACCTCGCCTAAGAACCTGCGCGACGCCACCCGCCCCGGCAGGCAGAAGCCCGCCGGCTTGAGCTTCAGCCCCTGGGGACGCACGCAGACGACGGCCGGGCCGTCCTCCAGATGCGGGGCCGGGAAGATGCCCACGGGGCAGCTGACCTGATGGTTGCGGACGACGCCGGGGATCTCGTTGAAATCGCAGAAGAAACGGGCTGCGAACAGGTTGGCGGGCCGCCGGTAGATCTCCTCCGATTCCCCCTGCTGGATGATGGCTCCCGAGCGCATCAGCACGATCCGGTCGGCGATTCGCATCGCCTCCTCGGGGTCGTGCGTCACCACGATGGTGGTGGCTCCGTTCTCCCGCAGGATCGCCACGGTCTCGTCGCGGATGGCGTCGCGCATGCGCCGGTCGAGATTCGAGAAGGGCTCGTCCATCAGCAGCACGCCCGGTCGCGGCGCGATGGAGCGCGCCAGCGCCACCCGCTGCTGTTCGCCGCCCGACAGGGTATGGGGATACTCGTTCGCATAATGCTCTAGCCCGACGCGAGACAAGGCGCGGCGCGCGGCGATGCCGGCCTCGGAGACGGAGAGATCCTTCAGGCCGAACATGACGTTCTGCTGGATCGTCATGTGCGGAAACAGGGCATAGTCCTGGAACATCAGGCCGATGCCCCTCTTTTCCGGCTCCACGAAGGCTTTGGGGCCGCTGACCTCCAGGCCGTCCATGAGCACCCGCCCGGCCGTGGGAGCCTCGACCCCTGCGGCCACGCGCAGCAGCGTGGTCTTTCCGCAGCCGGAATGGCCCAGAAGGCAGACGATCTCCCCCGGCTCGACGGTGAGCGACACCCCATCGACTGCGCGCTGGCTGCCATAGGCCTGTACGATGTTCTCGAAGGTCAGCTGCGCCGGGATGGACGCGCCCGCCGTTCCGCGCTGGCCCCATCGCGGCAGCCGGAACAGGTCGCGGGCAGAGCCGGCAGGCTTTGCGGTCATTCCTCGCCCGCCTCGGTCCGGTGCATGTCGAGGGGCTGGAGGAAATCGTCCTGGTCGAGAGGGTCCTCGTCCTCGCGCAGGGCATCCGCGTCGGAGGGCACGGGCACCGAGAAGTCGGACGGCACCCGCCCTTCGATGAAGCCGGCGCCTTTCAGCTCCTCCAGCCCCGGCAGGTCCTCGATGGCATCGAGGCCGAAATGCTCCAGGAAACCGGGCGTGGTGCCGTAGGTGACCGGGCGGCCCGGTGCCTTCCGGCGGCCTCGGAGGCGAATCCAGCCTGTTTCCAGAAGGGTATCGACCGTGCCCTTCGAGGTGGCGACGCCGCGGATCTCCTCGATCTCGGCGCGGGTCACCGGCTGGTGGTAGGCGATGATCGCCAGGGTTTCCATGGCGGCGCGGGACAGCCTGCGCTGCTCGACCACATTGCGGGCCAGCACGAAGGACAGGTCGCTTGCCGTGCGGAAGGCCCACTTTCCGGCAACCCGGACGAGGTTCACGCCCCGAAGCGCATAAAGGCTCTCCAGATCCTGCAGGATCTTCTCCACATCGGCGCCCTCCGGCAGGCGGCCGGCCAGCTCCGCGGCGCCCAGCGGGCTGGCGGATGCGAACAGGAGCGCCTCGGCGATCCGCATGGCCTCGCCATGATCGGGCACGTGGCTGATCTCGTCCTCCGGGGCGTCCGGCATCTCGGCTGTTTCTTCCTGCATGTCACACTCCCGCGGCGGCAGGGTCGGCGGGCTTGACCCAGACCGGAGCGAAGGCCTCGTCCTGGCGAACCGTGAGCTTGCCCTCCCGCACCATCTCCAGGGTGGCCGACAGGGCTGAGGCCATGACCGTGGAGCGCATGGCGGGCTCGACCATGTACTCGACGAGATAGGTGTCGAGGGTCACCCAATCGCTCAGGTGGCCGACCAGTCGCTCCAGGGCCTCCCGCGCATCCACAAGGGACCAGACGTTGCGTTTGTGGAGGGAGACGCGGGCGTTGAACTGAATCTGCCGCTGCTGGGCATAGGCCTTGAGCAGATCGTAGAGGCTGGCCTCATAGCGGGAGTCCCGATTGACGATCACGGGCTCCGGCGCTCCGCGCGCAAAGACGTCCCGGCCGAGCCAGGCCCGCTCGCCCATCTTCTTGGCCGCCTCGCGGATAGCCTCCAGGCGGCGCAGGCGCAGGGCCAGGGCCGTGGCCAGCTCCTCGGCGCTCGGCTCCTCCCCTTTGGGAGGCTCGGGCAGCAGCAGGCGCGATTTTAGATAGGCGAGCCACGCCGCCATCACGAGGTAATCCGCCGCAAGCTCCAGGCGCATGCGGCGCGCCTCCTCGATGAAGGTGATGTACTGCTCGGCCAGCGCCAGAATCGAGATGCGGTGGAGGTCCACCTTCTGGCGCCGCGCCAGCTCCAGCAGGAGATCGAGCGGCCCCTCGAACCCGTCCACGTCGACGAGGAGAGCGGGCTCGCTCTCGGACCGTTCGGTGCGCTCGACATCCTCGAAGGGTAAGGGCTTGGCCATGGACGCTACTCAACTCGACGCATTCGGAGCCGCATCTTAGGCGATCATCGCAAGAGCAGCGTCAAGTCTCGAGCGGGCATCCACAGGATCCAGGGGCTCCGGCTCATGGGTGATGCGCGCCAAGGCCGCGTTGGCCCGGCGCAAGGCCTCCCCGGCCAGAACGGGCGCTGCCTCGGCGACGGCGGTCATCTCCTCCATATTGCCGTTGCAGTGGAGGGCCATGTCGCAGCCCGCCGCGAACGCAGCCTCGGCGCGATCCCGGAACGCTCCCGAAAGGGCGTGCATGGATAGATCGTCCGTCATCACCAGCCCGTCATAGCCGATATGGCCCCGGATGATCTCCTCGATCACGATGCGGGAGGTCGTCGCGGGCCGGTCCGGATCGAGCGCCGTGTAGACCACGTGGGCCGTCATCGCCAGCGGCATGTCGGTCAGCATGCGGAAGGGGGCGAAATCGTGCCGCTCCAGCTCCTCGCGGGTGGCGTCGACCACGGGAAGCGACAGGTGGCTGTCGGAGGCGGCCCGGCCATGGCCCGGCATGTGCTTGACCACCGGCAGCACGCCGCCGGCCATCAGCCCCTCGGCGGCGGCTCGCCCGAGCACGGCAACCTGGCTCGGAGTCTTGCCGTAGGCCCGGTCGCCGATGATGTCGTGAGAGCCCGGAGACGGCACGTCCAGCACCGGCAGGCAATCCACCGTGATCCCGACCTGCCGCAGATCGTGCGCGATCAGCCGCGCTCCAAGGCGGGTTATCTCGCGCTGGACGAGGGGATCATTGGCGTGAACGCGGCCATAGGCACCGCCCGCCGGGTATTTCGGCCAGTGCGGCGGCCCCATGCGTTGAACCCGCCCGCCCTCCTGGTCGATCAGGATCGGGGCGTCGGCCCGTCCGACCGCGTCTCTGATCGAGGCGCAAAGCGCCCTCACCTGCTCCGGATCCGCCACGTTGCGGCGGAAGAGGATGAAGCCCCAAGGGTCGGCCTCCTTGAAGAAGGCAACCTCGTCGGGGGTGAGCTCGAGGCCGGCACAGCCAGCAATAAAGGCGCGGGTTTTCATACCCGCGCCTTACGTCCCCTGCTCGGCAGGGTCAAGAAATCTCACCTGACAAGCTTTACGCCGGTGAGCCTCAGGCCAGTTCAGGCCTCAGGTCAGTTCTTGGCCACGAAGCACTGGCCGCCCTGTCCCTGGAGCTTGGAGCACAGGGAGGAGGCTTCTTCCTTCGACAGCGGTCCGACCCGGACGCGGAAGACGGTGCTGCCGTTCACCTCGGCCTTGCGGATCAGCGAAGGCATTCCGCCAAGGTCGGGATATTTCCTTTGGAACGCCGCGAAGACCGATTGGGCCGACGTCTCGGAATTGGCGACACCGAGCTGCACGGCGAAGCCGCCAGTCGGGGTCGTCTCGGCTGCCGCGACAGGCGCAACCGCCGCAGGCTGCACCGCCGCCACCCGCTGAGGCGAGGATGTGCTGGTGGGCGTGGCGGCCGCCGGAACCGGCTTGGGAGTTGCCGCCGGGGTTGCCGGAGCGGCGACGGGGGTGCTGGCCACGGGCTTGGGCTGAGCGGACGCCACTTGGACCGGCGCAGGCTGGGCTTGTGCTGGCATGGTCATGGCCGGAGCATGGGCGGCTGCCTGAGGAGCCGCGGCTTCGGAACCGGCCACGGTGCCGTCGGGACGGATCGTGACCGTGCGGACCTTGCGCGGCTCGCCCAGGTTGAGGCTTGCGGTCTGCTGGTGCTTGACCGCGCCTCCCGGCACGGTGCCTCCCGTTGCGTCCGCGACAGCATTGCCGTTCATGCGAACGGTCTGCTGCACGTCGACCGGCTGCTCCTCGCGGTTGACCACCTTGGTTTCCGTGCTCTGGGCAGCGCGCTCGTAGATCTGCTTGTTCTGGTTCGGGATCTCGACCCCGCCCGGATTCTGCGGCTGCACCTTGGTCGGCTCGTTGTTGGCCTTGATCAGGGGCGGCTCGCCGCCCGTGATCGCCGCCGAACCCGAAGCCATGTAGGCTCCGCCGCCGCCGATCACGACAGCGCCGATAACCGCCGCGACGGCTAGCATGCCCTTGCGCGAGCGGCTCTTCTCGGCGGGAGCATAGTGCGTGCGTTCGGACTGGGCGTAGTCCTGATCCGCATAGGCCCCGTTCTGATCGTCGTAGTAGTCCGGGGCATAGGCCTCGTTGCCATAGGCGTCCTGGCCCTGGGAGGCGGCGGCCGGCTTATGGGGATAGGCCTGTCCGCCGCGGGGGTCGTGCTGCGGGTAGTCGCCGGCGTCGTAGGCCGGTGCGGGGTACCCGGCCTGAGCGGCCCGGTCCGGCACTCCGTGGCCGGACGGCGGCATTGTGTCGCGGACGGCAAAAAGATCGTCGATGGAAGAGTTTTGCTGGCGCGGACGGGCGGAGCCGTCATTGGCCAAAATGGATTGAAAAGGATCGTCTTGCCCGACAATCCGCGCCAATTCCGCCAGCGGATCGTTCCGCACGGCGGAAGTTGGCTGGGCCTGCGGGTTGCCTGCCTGGGCGAGTTGCCGCTCGATCTCGGTGAGGTCGATGGCAAAACGGGGCTTTACTGATTCGCTCATGCGCCGGATCTCCAGTTACGCGACAAGAGCACCTGCTGCTCCGCCGGCACGACGTGACAGGACCCGACGCGAAGCGACCCTAAGCGGTTGATCCGCCTTGGGAAACACTATCGCATTTCGTCAGGTGCCGTGACGCCCAGGATTGCGAGACCAGATGCGAGCACACCCTTCAGGGCATGCACGAGAGCGAGCCTCGCTTGTGTTGACTCTTTATCAGTTAGATTAACAAAGCGTAATTGCGGCAAGTCTTTGCCCTTATTCCATAAACTATGGAAGGCGCTGGCCAGGTCGTACAGGTAGAACGCGACCCTGTGAGGCTCGTGAGCTTCCGCCGCCGCCTCGATCATTCTCGGGAACTGGGCGATGCGGTGGATGATGTCCATTTCCGCTTCGTCACCCAGGATCGACAGATCGGCGCCTTCAAGCTGCGCGCTCGAGAAATCCGCTCCCGGGAACGCCTCGGCGGCCTGCCGGAAGATGGAGGCGCAGCGGGCATGGGCATACTGGACATAGAAGACCGGGTTGTCCTTGGACTGCTCCACGACCTTGGCGAGGTCGAAGTCCAGAGGCGCGTCGTTCTTGCGGAAGATCATCATGAAGCGGGTGGAGTCCCGGCCCACCTCGTCCACCACCTCGCGCAGGGTCACGAAGTCGCCCGAGCGCTTCGACATCTTCACCGGCTCGCCGCCGCGCAGGAGCTTCACGAGCTGGCAGAGCTTCACGTCGAGCTCGGCCCTGTTGTCGGACACGGCCCGCACGGCTGCCTGCATGCGCTTGACGTAGCCGCCGTGATCGGCGCCCAGCACGTCGATCATGGAGAGGAAGCCGCGCTCGTACTTGGAGCGGTGATAGGCGATGTCGGAGGCGAAATAGGTGTAGGAGCCGTCAGACTTCATCAGCGGGCGGTCCACCTCGTCCCCGTAGGCCGTGGCGCGGAACAGGAGCTGCTCCCGGTCCTCCCAGTCCTCGTCCTTCTGACCCTTGGGCGGCGGCAGGCGGCCCATGTAGATCAGGTCACGGCCTTTCAGCTCCTCGATCATCTTGGCTACCTGATCGCCCTCGGGGCCCTGCTGAAGGGAGCGCTCCGAGAAGAAGATGTCGTGGTGGATGTTGAGCGCGGCGAGATCGCCCCGGATCATGTCCAACATGGCCACGATGGACGCCTCCTTGACGAAGGGCAGCCACTCGGTCTCGGGCTTGTCGAGCAGGCTGGAGCCGTGCTCCTGCGCCAGGCGCTCGCCCACGGGCTTCAGGTAGTCGCCGGGATAGAGCCCCTCCGGGATGGCGCCGATCTCCTGGCCGAGAGCCTCCCGGTAGCGCAGGTAGGCCGAGCGGGCGAGCACATCCACCTGCGCGCCCGCATCGTTGATGTAGTACTCGCGGGAGACCTTGTAGCCGGCGAAATCGAGAAGCCCGGCCAGGGCGTCGCCGAACACCGCGCCGCGGCAGTGACCCACATGCATGGGGCCCGTGGGGTTGGCCGACACGTACTCGACGTTGACGGCTTTGCCCGCCCCCTGCCCGCTCCGGCCGAAGCCGCTGCTGTCGGCGACCACGGCGCGCAGAACCTCGTGCAGAACATGGGGCTGGAGCCGGATGTTGATGAAGCCGGGGCCTGCGGCCTCGACCTTCGTGACGCGCGGATCGTCCCCGAGATCGGAGATGAGAAGCTCGGCCAGGGCGCGGGGGTTCATCCGCGCTTCCTTGGCCAGCACCATGGCGGCGTTGGTGGCGAGATCGCCATGGGAGGGATCGCGCGGCGGCTCGACCACGACGCGGCTTATGTCCAGCCCCGCCGGGATCTTCCCCGCCTCGGCCAACCGGCCGAGCGCATCCGCAACCCGCTTCTCAAACAGCCCGAAAATGTTCATGGTACTTTGTCTCTGAAGGGCCCAGGGCCCTGGATGTTGTGGTGCCGCCTAACGCAGGTCCGGCGTTACGTCAAACAGGCGGCGGTGTTCGAGGATCGCATAGCGGTCCGTCATGCCGGCGATGTAATCCGCCACGCGGCGGGCGAGGCGCGGCTCGTCGTCCCTCGGCAGATCCGCCTGCCACTCTTCCGGCATCAGCTCCGGCTCGGCCTTGAAGCGCCGGAAAAGGTCCCGCAGCACGTCGTCGGCCTGGGCGCGCACCCTCATCACGTCGGGGTGACGGTACATGTGGGCGTACAGGAAGCGCTTGATGGAGGCGTCCGCCTCCTTCATGGGCTTCGAGAAGCACACCACGGTGTCGCCCGCCTGCCGGATGTCCTCGGCTTTTCCTGGGGACAGGGCGGCGATCCTGCGCTCCCCCTCCGCCACCACGTCCTCCACGAAGCGGGTGATGACCCGCCGGGTCAGCTCGTGGATGCGACGGGAAAGATCGAGGCCGGGATAGCGCGCATCGATCTCGGCGAGGAGCCCGGCGAGAAACGGCACCTCGCGTAGTTCCTCGATCCTGAACAATCCGGCCCTGAGGCCGTCGTCGATGTCATGTGCGTCATAGGCGATGTCGTCGGCAATCGCCGCCGCCTGGGCTTCGCCGCCCGCATGGGTCGCAAGTTCCAGGTCCTGCTGCGCGTTGTATTCCAGGATCGCCAGCGGAACGCCCCGGGCCGCATAGCGCAGGGTCGGCCTGCCCTCGGCATCGAGGAGGGGCCCGTTGTGCTTGACCAGCCCTTCAAGGGTCTCCCAGGTGAGGTTGAGACCGTCGTATTCGGCATACCGGCGCTCCAGCCGGGCCACGACCCGCAGGGCCTGGGCGTTGTGGTCGAAGCCCCCGAACCCCTCCATGCACTCGTCCAGCGTATCCTCGCCCGTGTGGCCGAACGGAGTGTGGCCAAGATCGTGGGAGAGCGCCAGTGCCTCGGCCAGGTCCTCGTCGAGACCCAAGGAGCGGGCCAGCGCCCGGGCGATCTGGCTCACCTCGATGGTGTGGGTCAGGCGGGTGCGGAAATGGTCGCCTTCGTGATAAACGAACACTTGGGTCTTGTGCTTGAGCCGCCGGAAGGCGGAGGAGTGGATGATCCGGTCCCGGTCGCGCTGGAACTCGCTGCGCGTCGGGGACACCGCCTCCGGGAAAAGCCGGCCGCGGCTTGCGCCCGGATCGCAGGCGTAAGGGGCTCGCCATCTCTCGCCAAAGGGCCGCACACTCATCCCCGGGTTGAAGCCTTGTCAGCGCGCACTTACCTTGCTCTTAACTGCTTGTGCAAGATCAACGTCCTCGCGAGGGACTGGAAACCATGACCGCCATTACCCTGACCGAACGCGCCGCCCGCCGCATCAACGAGATCATGGCCACGGAGCCGGCAGGATCGCTGCTCCGAATCAGCGTCAACGGAGGGGGCTGCTCCGGGTTCCAGTACGCCTTCGACGTGGACCGCACCCGTCAGTCGGACGATCTCGTCATCGAGCGGGACGGGGCGACCGTGGTGGTGGACGAGGTATCCATCCAGTACATGGACGGCTCCGTCATCGACTTCGTGGACGACCTGATCGGCCAGTCCTTCAAGATCGAGAACCCTCACGCCACCGCCTCCTGCGGCTGCGGCACCTCGTTCTCGTTGTAAAATCCCTCTTCCGAAGCCTATTCTCCCCCCGAACATTGATCGTCCATGGCATGCCGGCTCGGAACCTGAGGCTGGCTTCGGGGGAAATTCATGGGACTTCGTTACCGCGCGGGCGTCTGCGCGCTCGCCCTCATGGTAGGCTCGGCGGCCCTGCAGCTCGAGCCGGCCGTGGTCCGCGACCTGGTCTCCGACGCCGGGGGCCAACGCTTTTCCGTCGGGACCATCCGGGTCCCGTTGTGGAGCGCGGCCTTCGCGCAATCCGCCGACAGCTTCAGCCTGGACAATGTCCGCTTCACCTGGGGCGACTTCACCTACGAGGCGAAGCGGGTCGACTTCTCAGGCGTGACGGTCTCCCGCGCTGACGTGGAGGCGCTTTTCTCCGCAGCCCCCGAGCCCCTGGCCGACCGGCTCATGCGGATCGGCGCCAAGCAGGTCACCTCGCCCGAGATCAAGGTGACCCAGAAGCTCGGCAAGGAGACGCAGACGATCTTCTACAGGAACGTGTCCCTGAACGATGTCGTCCAGGGACAGATCGCCTCGGCCCTCATCGGGGCCATGGCCATGGAGAAGACGGGACCGAAGGGCAACACCCTGTTCAGCTACGGCCAAATCACCGTCAGCGACCTGAATACTCCGGCTTTCGTGAGGCTCTACGAGACGAAGGATGCCTCCGCCGCGGCGCCCATGACCAGGATCTACGGCGCCATCACCATGGACAACCTCGACATGGTCGATACCGGCGAGAACATCTCCCTGCAGATCGCCCGGGTGAACGGCCGGAACGTCATGGCCCGGCCAACCAAGGATTCATGGAGCGGCACCATGGCGTTCCTCTCGGAGATGGGAACCAAGGACGATCCCTCCTCCGAGGAACAGACCCGCCTCACGGCGACGGTGGTCGACCTCCTGGGCGCATTCGACGTCGGCTTCATGGAAGCGACCGGCTTTCAGTTCAAAGCCACCCCGAAGCAGGATCCGACGGCAAAAGACGACAAGTCTCCCTCCTCAGGACGGATCGAGCGCATCGCTTACACCGGCGGCACCGGCTCCCAGCCGGCGGACATGCGGCTGGAGGGGCTCGAGGCCGGCGACCGGGACAGCCGGGTGAAGGTCGGCGCCGTCAGCCTGACCGGGTTTTCCATTGCGCCGACGCTCGCCGGCCTCACGGCTCTGCAAGGCAAGCCCATCGCCGATCTCGACCAGGCGGCGATCCGAACGCTCATTCCGACCTTGGGAACTCTGCGGTTCTCGGGCGTCGACATCGACGCTGTGAGCAAGGAGGACGGAGGAAAACCGGAGCGTACGCACGTGACCATGGACGACTTCGAGATCACGGCGGACAAGCCGCTCAACGGTCTTCCCACCAATGTCAGGATCGAGCAGCGCAACCTCGTCGTCACGCTGCCCTCGAACAGCACGGACGATCTCGTCAAGGAACTCGCGGCCTTGGGCTACAAGACCCTTAATTCGTCCTTTCTGGTCGCGGCCGCCTGGAACGAAAGCGCCAACGAAATCGCCCTCAAAGAGGTTTCCGTGCAGGGACAGGACATGGGCAGCCTGTCGGTGACGGGCACCATCGGCAACGCCACCCGGGATCTCTTCAGCCCGGACGAGGCCACGGCTGCGGCGGCCCTGATCGGCGCCAAGGCGAAGTCGGCCGACGTGGTGGTCGAGGACAGGGGACTGCTCGGGCGCTACTTGGCCCAGGCTGCCAAGGAGCAGAAGACCACGCCCGAGGCGCTGCGGACGATCTACGCGAGCGCGGCGCCCTTCGTCGTGTCGTCCATGATGGGCAATTCGGAACAGGCCAAGACCTTGGGCCAAGCCATCGGCCGCTTCATCGCCAAGCCCGGCAAGCTCGTCGTCCACGCGCAGCCGAAAAACCCGTCCGGCTTCGGCGTGATGGACGCAGTGCTGGCCTCCGACCCGAAGGAAGCGCTGGCGAAGCTGAACATCACCGCCAAGGTGGAGTAGCTCCACTGTCATTCCGGGGCGGCCATAAGGCCGAGCCCGGAATCCATAAGCACGACGTTTCAAGAGGGAACGCTCAGCGTATCGCCTCTTCCTGCACCGTTAGCGGTTATGGATTCCGGGCTCCGCTTGCGCGGCCCCGGAATGACAGCGGCGTGTCCTCAACGCCTCAGATCAGCATCGGCTGGTCCTGCTCGGCTGCCTGCGCCTCCACGACCGCGATGGCCGTGAGGTTGACGATGCCGCGGGCCGTGACCGACGGCGTCAGGATGTGCGCGGGCTTGGCCGGGCCGATCAGGATCGGACCCACCGGCAGCGAATCCGCCAGGATCTTGGTGAACTGGAACGCGATGTTGGCGGCGTCCAGGTTCGGCATGATCAGCACGTTCGCCTCGCCGGTCAGGCGCGAATGGGGGTTCACCCGCTCGCGGAGCATCTCGGACAGGGCCGAATCCGCCTGCATCTCGCCGTCGACCTCGAGATCCGGCGCGCGCTCGTTGATGCAGGCCAGCGCCTCTCGCATCTTCAGGGCCGAGCGGCTGTCGGCCGCGCCGAAATCCGAATGCGACAGGAGCGCGATCTTGGGCTCCATGCCGAAGCGGCGCACGTGGCTGGCGCAGGCGATCGTCATGTCGGCGATCTGCTCGGCGGTCGGGTCGAACTGCACATGCGTGTCGGCCAGGAAGTAGGCGCCCTTGGAAGTGATGACGAGCGACAGGGCCGCCATTTCGTTCACGCCGGGGGCCAACCCGATAATGTCCTTGATGTGCTTGACGCGGGACTGGAAGCGCCCTTCCAGGCCGCAGATCAGGGCATCCGCGTCCCCTCGCCTCACCGCAAGCGCGCCGATGACCGTGGAGTTGGTGCGCACCAGGGTTCGGGCCGCGTCCGGCGTGATGCCCTTGCGGCCGGCCGACTCCACGTAAGTGGCGACATAATCGCGATAGCGCGGATCGTCCTCCGGGTTCACCAGCTCGAAATGCCGGCCGATCTCCATGGAGAGGCCGAAGCGCTTCATGCGCGCCTCCACCACGTTCGGGCGCCCGATCAGGATCGGCTTGGCGATGCCCTCCTCGACGATCACCTGCACGGCGCGCAGGACCCGCTCGTCCTCGCCTTCGGCATAGATCACGCGCTTGGGATTGGCCTTCGCCTGCGAGAACAGCGGCTTCATGATGAAGCCGGACCGGAACACGAAGCGTCCCAGCGACTCCGCGTAAGCCTCAAGGTCCGCCAGCGGCCGCGTGGCGACGCCGGAATCCATGGCCGCCTGGGCCACGGCCGGCGCGATGCGCAGGATGAGGCGCGGATCGAACGGGCTCGGGATCAGGGACTTGCGGCCGAAAGGATGGGCCTCGCCGCCATAGGCGCGGGCCACCACTTCGGACGGCGCCTCGCGGGCAAGGCCCGCGATGGCCTTCACGGCGGCGGCCTTCATCTCCTCGTTGATGGTGGTCGCGCCCACGTCCAGCGCGCCGCGGAAGATGTAGGGAAAGCACAGGACGTTGTTGACCTGGTTCGGGTAGTCCGAGCGCCCGGTGCAGATCATCGCGTCGGGACGGGCGGCCTCCGCCTCCTCGGGCATGATCTCAGGGTATGGATTGGCGAGCGCCATGATCAGCGGGCGCGGGGCCATCTGGGCAAGCAGTTCCGGCTTCAGGACGCCGCCTGCGGAAAGGCCGAGGAACACGTCCGCATCCGGGATCACGTCGGCGAGCGTGCGCGCATCGGTATTCTGCGCGTAGACCGACTTCCAGCGATCCATGAGCTCGTTGCGGCCCTCGTGGACGACGCCCTTGATGTCCGTCACCCAGATGTTCTCGCGCTTGGCGCCGAGCGACACCAGGAGGTTGAGGCAGGCGAGCGCCGCCGCGCCCGCGCCGGAGGTGACGATCTTCACGTCCTCGATGCGCTTGCCCGCCAACTCCAGGGCGTTCATCACGGCCGCGCCGACGATGATCGCGGTGCCGTGCTGGTCGTCGTGGAAGACCGGGATGCCCATGCGGGCCTTCAGGCGCTCCTCGACCTCGAAGCATTCAGGCGCCTTGATGTCCTCCAGGTTGATGCCCCCGAAGGTGGGCTCGAGCGCTGCGATCACCTCGACGAGCTTGTCGACGTTGTTCTCGGCCACCTCGATGTCGAACACGTCGATGCCGGAGAATTTCTTGAACAGGACCGCCTTGCCCTCCATCACGGGCTTGGAGGCGAGCGGACCGATGTCGCCGAGGCCGAGCACGGCCGTGCCGTTGGAGATCACGGCCACCAGATTTTGGCGCGAGGTGAGATTGGCGGCTTCCGCCGGATCGGCTGCAATCGCCTCGCAGGGCGCGGCCACGCCGGGCGAATAGGCGAGCGCCAGGTCGCGCTGGTTGCCGAGGGGCTTGGTCGGCTGGATCTCGAGCTTACCGGGTCGCGGATACTGATGGTAGAACATCGCCCCCGATTTCAGATCCTGCGAGATGTTGTCTCCCATCCCCGACGCTCCTTGCACTGACCATTGCACACGGGAGACTTGTGCGCGCCCCGCCCCCCGCCGTCAATGTTCTTGTCCGCCCGGCGCGGGGCGGCCATAAAACTTCGGCGGCGCATGGGCGCCGCCGAAGGTGGAAACAGGGGTTTGGCCTGCCTGGGCTTACTTCTCCGGCAGGTTCAGCCGGATGTGCAGCTCGCGCAGCTGCTTGGGCGTCACCTCGGAGGGTGCGCCGAGCAGCAGATCTTCCGCCTTCTGGTTCATGGGGAAGATGGTGATCTCGCGCAGGTTCTGCGCGCCGCAGAGCAGCATCACGATGCGGTCCACGCCCGCCGCCATGCCGCCGTGGGGCGGTGCCCCGTACTGGAACGCGCGGTACATGCCGCCGAACCGCTCCATGACCTCCTTCTCGCCGTAGCCGGCGATCTCGAAGGCCTTCACCATCCGGTCGGGACGGTGGTTGCGGATCGAGCCCGAGGCCATCTCGTAGCCGTTGCAGACCATGTCGTACTGGAAGGCCGTGATCTTGAGGATCCGCTCCTTGTCCGAGGGGTCGAGCGCCATGAAGGCGTCGTGATCCATGTCGGCCATGGAGAACGGGTTATGAGAGAAGTCGATCTTCTTCTCGTCCTCGTTCCACTCGTATTGCGGGAAGTCGACGATCCAGCAGAACTCGAAGCGGTCCTTGTCGGTGAGCCCCAGCTCGTCGCCGATGCGGATGCGCGCCTTGCCGGCAAGGGACGCCGCCTTGTCCTCGGTGCCCGCCGAGAAGAACACCGCGTCTCCGGCCTTGATGCCGGCCTTCTCGCGGATGGCGGCCTGGGCGGCCTCCGGGATGAACTTGGCGATCGGTCCTTTTCCGGTGATCTGGCCGCCCTCTTCCTCGAACACGATGTAGCCGAGGCCGGGCGCGCCTTCCGTGCGGGCCCAGTCGTTGAGCTTGTCGAAGAAGGAGCGCGGCTGCGAGGCAGCACCCGTGGCCGGGATCGCGCGCACCACGCCGCCGGACTTGATCACGTTCTTGAAGGCGTTGAAGGTCACGTCCTCGCGGGTGAACACCTCCGACACGTCGGCGATGACCAGCGGGTTACGCAGGTCCGGCTTGTCGGAGCCGTATTTCAGCATGGACTCGAAATACGGGATGCGCGGGAACGTCTCGGTCACGGGCTTGCCGTCCGCGAATTCCTTGAAGGTGTCGCGGATCACGGGCTCCATGGTCTGGAAGATGTCTTCCTGGGTGACGAAGCTCATCTCCACGTCGAGCTGGTAGAACTCGCCCGGCAGGCGGTCGGCGCGCGGGTCCTCGTCGCGGAAGCAGGGGGCGAGCTGGAAGTACCGGTCGAAGCCGGAGATCATGATCAGCTGCTTGAACTGCTGCGGCGCCTGCGGCAGCGCGTAGAACTTGCCGGGATGGATGCGCGACGGCACCAGGAAGTCGCGCGCGCCCTCCGGCGAGGAGGCCGTCAGAATCGGCGTCGTGAACTCGAAGAAGCCGCTCTGCTGCATGCGCGAGCGCAAGCTGTTGATGATCGCGCCGCGCTTCATGATGTTGTTGTGCAGCTTCTCGCGGCGCAGATCGAGATACCGGTAGGTGAGACGGGTCTCCTCCGGGTATTCCTGGTCGCCGAACACCGGCATCGGCAGCTCGGCCGCCGGCCCCAGCACCTCCATGTCGGTGATGTAGACCTCGACCATGCCGGTGGGCAGCTCCGCGTTCTCCGTGCCGGCCGGGCGCTTGCGCACCTTGCCGTCGACCCGGATCACCCATTCCGACCGCGCGGCCTCGGCCTGCTTGAAGGCGGGCGAATCCGGGTCGATCACGCATTGCGTCATGCCGTAGTGGTCGCGCAGGTCGATGAACAGCACGCCGCCATGGTCGCGGATGCGGTGGCACCAGCCCGACAGGCGGGTAACCCCGCCGACATCGGATTCGCGGAGCGCGCCGCAGGTGTGGGAACGGTAACGGTGCATGGAGGCGGACATGGACAAAAGCCTGCTGTTTCGATTTACGCGCAACATCCATGGGAGGCGGGGGAAGTCAAGGCGGAAGGCTGAAATCGAGCCTGCGCGAAGGTGCTCCCTCCCCTGTGCGGGGTGGCGGCTGTGGGCTTGGTCCTGGCTTGTCTCGTGGGGCGAGGGAAGCGCGGGAGGCAAGGCTGCTTCGCTTCACTCCGGTGGAGCGGGCGAAGATCGGGTCGGGACGGGAGTTCCGCCCGGACGGGAAGCACCCTGCCTCCCGCGCACGGCTTTTCGGCCCTGAGCCTCGCGCTTCAGCCCATCAGGGACAAACCCTCAGAGAGCTTTGCGGCGCGTCATGTCGCGCAGCCCCGGGTGCGCCGGTGCCGGCGAGGCTTGGGAGATCGACGACGCCAGCCTGCCCGAACAGGCCTGCCGTCTCGTGCCTCCACTCAGAGCCCTGGCATGCGGAACCAGCGTCTTGTCCCACAGCGGCCAGAACCGCATCCCGCCCCCACAACCAACGCCTCGGGCGCGTCCCTCGTGAGGCAGGACGATAAAGATATGGCTCAGCTTAGGAGAATTGTCAAGAACAAATAGAGAACTAAACTTTATGGCTCTCCCGAGTTCAAGCGCCGAATTTCTGCAGGCCCTCTGCTCTAAGTTCGGCGGCGTGCTCTCTGCCGTGCTTTGTGGGATAGGCGGTTGAGCATCCCTGTGGACAGCGGTGGGACTGGGGGATGCTTTCGAAAGCGATAGACAGCGAATGTAACAACCTTCAATCTTCGGATGTGCAGTAACCCAGGAGGACACATGCACTTCGAGATTGATAAGAACTCACAGGGCCAGTACATCTGGAGGCTCAAGTCAAATAACGGCCGGACCTTTGCCGTTTCTGGGGAGTCCTATCACAACAAGGCCGACTGTGAACACGCTATCGGCCTCGTGAAGAGCGCTGTCCCTGACACGCTCGTGAAAGACCTCACGACTGGGGCTGGCATCCTGGGCGGCCTCTATGGCTTGAAAAAGATGTAACCTATCTCAACAGCCTCAGCCTCTCAGCGATGCTCTCTTCTATGTACAGGTTGGGGCGCCAATCTGGTAGGCGATCCTGGCGAGAGCGATGTACCCTCGCCAAGCCATTCGATCACTGCGAGCGGCAGCGACCGGTCTTGGTTGTCTCGCGGTCGCCGTCATCATAGTTGATGCCGATCGTCTCGCCGCCCAGTGACGCGATCTTCCCAGGATACCACTTTCCAGCGCCCTTGAAGTTGCACTCCACTCGACCGCCGATAGCCCAATTGTACGGCCTTACGGCACTGACGGAGAGGGTCTCCCGATCACCGTCGTCGTAAGCCACGGTGATGTTCTCACCGGATACTGCTTGGATGACGCCAGGATACCAGTAACCACCGCCCTTGTACTTGGCGAGAACCCAGTCGCCCTTGGATTGAGCGTGAGCCGAGCCCATGCCGGCGATCAGGCCCATCATGATGAGCCCGAGCTTATAAGAATTCTTCATACTATACTGCCCCCAGCAAGGCCGCAGGAGCGCGGCCAAGTTACCGGGTATAGAAACCTAACGTGAAGTTCAATGACGTTTGGGAATGCGAGCGCCTTATTGTGGCTGATACTTAACACTTCAAGTACAGCCGGGCGTTGGCCTCACTCTGATCTAACGCTCATTTGCGATCTCAACAGCCCCAGCCTCTCAGCAGTGCCAGCATGGTTGGCTAGGGACCTGTTACATTTCGAATGCTTGCTACTTGCAGCCACCAAAGAACTCCGCGCAGATCCCAAGGGTGAAACCAAGTGTCCAGAGGTACATCAGCGGAATGTAAAACAGGGCCATTGGGACCGTTAAAAAACGGGGCCTCAAATACGCGATAGCCGCTGCACCCAAAAGCAAAACTGGCAGCATGTAAAATCCATACCAGTTGAGCGGGAGCATCCACTTTGGCAGATTTCGAGAGACCGGGATCAAAAGAATAGACCACGCTAAAGGCAGCAGACCAAGGACCAAGGCCATGGCCACTCTGTACCTCGTGCTCATGAACTGGACCCACAGTTGCTCCTGGTTGTACTGGCAAGATAAATTCCAGCCAACCATCACGCAACTATGTTTCTTTTGAGGACCTCACCCCCACCTTTTGGCCATCCAGATGCGATCATGCCCTGGTGGCCGATCCTTCAGGCGGCCGATCTCGGCATAGCCCTGCTTCCGGTAGAATCCCTCCGCCTGGAACGTCGATGTGGTCAGCTGCGCGCCGATGGCCCCGTGTATCCGGGCGGCCTCCTCGGCCATGTCGAGAAGGCGGGAGCCGTAGCCTTGCCCGCGCAGGGCCTCATCGACCCAGAAATGGTCCACTTGCAGCCAGCACAGGGCGATAGCGCCCCTGATGCCGCCGCGCACCCGGTTGTCATTGTCCCGCAGGAGCAGGGTCAGAGGGATCCAGGGCAAGGCGCCGGTCCTCTCGAACAGATGAGCCCGCAAACCCGCCGTCACGTCCTCCGCGCCGGGCGGGCTGGGCTCCTCAAGAATCTCGTTCTGCAAGCGGTTGCCTTATGGTGCTGATGCCGGCCCTCGTACTGTTTTCTCGGAATTACTCCGATGGTTTAGGCCGCACCACCTTCCACCAGAACAGCCATGCACCACTGATCCCATACATGGCACACGAGGGAACGACCCACATGATGATCTCGACCAGTGAGCGCTGATCCGAAGCCTCGTGCGGCAGAAACAAGATGGGCACACTGAGGAGGGCTCCTGTCAGCGCACCGCAGGTGATGAAATAGACCAAACTTCTGGTATCCAAAGCTCTAGCCAAGGATATCGTCAGGAGGAAAAAGGGCGATACGGTCACGAAAGCAATGATCCAGCTGTACGCGCCGAAAAGAACCGACACGAGAGCGACCCCAGCAATTTCAGATAAGAATCCGATGCCGCTATGTGTTGCCCAAACATCAACGCCGAAATCGAGAGCGACAACGGCGGCGAAGGCTCCTGCCGCACCTGTGATGACCCAGTGGTATCCTGCCATTCTACCCATGCCAGACGACCTGTAGTCCTTAGATCCCGACGTGGGATTGAATTCATAACGTTTATGGGGCTCCGGGTGATCAAGCGCCAGTTGCAAAGGATATTATCGCTGTCGCTTCCAGCGGCATCCAGAGAGAATGAAAGCCCTCAGTTCCTCCTACTTTTCCAGTGCTTTTTTCCCTCTCTAATAGCCTCGAGATCCTTGCAGAACAAAGGGTGAAACCCCATATTCTTCCTATGGTTACCACCCTTGCAACATCCCTGTTGAAGCCGGCCCGGAACGCCCCTGTCGAGGAGCGGATCGAGGGCAATTGGCACGTCTATCCGCTGGAGGCGGCGCTGGAGCTCGACTATGTGGACCAGGCCGGCAACGCGACCCGGCGCTGGGTGCTGGCGCGCGAGCTGAAGGTGGGCCCCGGCAAGATGCTGCTGGGCGGCATCGACATCCTGCTGGACGACGGCTATCGCGGCTTCCGGGTCGACCGCATCCAGCGCCTTGAGGATGCGGAGACCGGGTTCGTGGTCGAGCACAACATCCTCGATTGGCTCATGAAGCTCGCCGAGCGGCAGGCCAAGGCCCGGAAGAAGCACATCGCCCGCACCCAAGCCAGCGCCTAAACCACGCCGGTCGACCCACGGCTGCGGCGGAACCGCCGGTTCGGCTCCGTCGCCCTCCCTTGCTCTTGTCCCGGCCCGGTCTTTCTGCAACATAGTGACATATTCATGTTGCATTGAGGCGATGGGTTGACCCAGCAATCCTTGTTCCGGCCGCAGGCCGTCATGGCGGCCACGGGCGAGCATTCGTCCGTGTCGCTGCCGATTGCGCCCATCTCCTGGCAGCTGCTCGGCGGTTTCATCGTCTCCTGCATTCTTGTCATCGTCGGCTTCCTCGGAACCGCCGAATATGCCCGCAAGGAAACCGCGAGCGGATCCCTCGTGGCAGCCGGCGGGGCGGTTCGCATCGGCCCGATGCGCGAGGGCGTGGTTACCCGGCTGATGGTCAAGGAAGGGGACCGGGTGGCGGCGGGACAGGCGCTTTTCACCGTCGCCTCACGCCAGGGGCTGGAGGCCGGCGGCACCCTCGACGGGGCGGTTCTCGCCGCGCTGGAGACCCAAGCCACGGTGCTCCAGGAACAGATCGCCGCAGATCCGGCCCGCATGGCCAACGAGATCCTGCGCCTGGATGCCACGATGGCCGCGGTGGCCGCGGAGCGGGACGCGCTCTCCGCCCAGCGCCGGCTCATGGTGGAGCGTGTGCAGGTGACGGAGGAGCGGCGCAACACCATCGCCCGCCTGAACCAGCAGGGGCACACCACCCGCGCTGCCCTTCAGGAGCAGGACGAGGCGGTGCTCACCCGCCGGCAGGAACTCGCCGAGATCGACCGGCAGATCGCGGCGACCGAGAAGGAGCTGGGCCAAGCCGAGCTCCAGCGCGAGCAGCTGCCGGTGCAGCAGGCCGAACGCCTGGCCCAGCTGCGCCTCAGCCTCGCGGACAAGGAGCGGCAGCGGGCCGAGGCGCAGGCGCAGCGAGCCCAGGTGATCGCGGCTCCCTTGGCGGGTCGCGTCACGGCGCTCCAGGCCGCTCCCGGCCAGATCGTCGATCCCCATAAGCCCCTTCTCACCCTTCTTCCCGACGGCGCGAGCCTTCTGGCGGAGCTGTTCGTGCCGAGCCGGGCCATCGGCTTCGTCGAGCCCGGCCAGCCCGTGCGGCTGATGGTCGACGCCTTTCCCTATCAGCGCTTCGGCACCCAGAAGGGCACGGTCGAGACCGTGTCGCAGGCGGTGCTCTCGCCCAACGAGGTGATCGGCAAGGTGGCGCTGTCCGAGCCGGCCTATCGGGTCACCGTGCGCCTCGACCGGCAGGATATCGACGCCTTCGGGCGGCGGGTCGCCCTCCAGCCCGACATGACCCTCAAGGCCGACATCGTCCTGGAGGGCCGCTCCCTCGTCGCTTGGCTCTTCGAGCCGCTCATCGGCGTCAGGGGGCGGATGTGAGGCTCTCCGCACAGCTCGATTTCTTCGGCGGGCCGCGCCTGCCGGCGATGATCCAGTCGGAAGCCGCCGAGTGCGGCCTCGCGTGCCTGGCCATGGTCGCGACCTTTCACGGGCGAGAGGTCGATCTCACAGCGCTGCGGCGCCTGTTCTCCGTCTCGCTCAAGGGCGTCACCCTCAAGGACGTGCTGGCCATGGGCCAGCGCCTGGGCATGACGGGTCGGGGCCTGCGGCTCGAGCCGGAGCAGCTGGGCGAGATCAAGCTGCCCTGCATCCTGCACTGGGACATGAACCACTTCGTGGTGCTGAAGACGGTGAGCGCCCGGACGGTGACGATCCACGACCCCGCCGTGGGCGTGCGTACCCTCACCCTGGACGAGGTTGGGCGCCACTTCACCGGGATCGCTCTGGAGCTGACCCCCACGGGCAGCTTCGAGCGCAGGAAGGAAACCTCGCGCCTGAGCCTCACGGCACTCTGGGGACGCATGCCTGGCATTAAGCGGGCGCTCGCTCAGGCGCTTGTGCTCTCGGCCGTGCTGCAACTGGTGGTGCTCGCCGCCCCCTTCTACATGCAGCTTGCGGTGGACGAGGCGGTGATGAAGGGCGATGGGGGCCTGCTCACCGCGCTGGCCCTGGGCTTCGGGCTCTTGACGCTCGTCCATATCGGGGCGGACTGGCTGCGCTCCCATGTGCTGCTGTTCTTGAGCGGCGCGCTTAATTTCCAGATGGGAGCGAACCTCTTCCACCATCTCGTGCGCCTGCCCCTGGCCTGGTTCGAGAAGCGGCATATCGGCGATCTCGTGTCGCGCTTCCGCTCGGCGGAGCCGATTCAGCGGCTGATCTCCGAAGGCCTGGTGGCGGCCCTTGTCGACGGCGTGATGGCGATCCTCACCCTGGTGATGATCCTGATCTACAGCCCCAAGCTGTCGGGCATCGTGCTTGCGGCGCTGGTGCTCTATGGGCTCCTGCGCTTTGCCCTCTACCGGGCCCTGCGCCAGCGTCAGGAGGAGATGATCGAGGCCGCCGCCAAGGAGCAGACCACCTTCATCGAGACCGCGCGGGCCATCCAGAGCATCAAGATCTTCGGACGCGAGGCCGACCGGGAGGCGCTCTGGCAGAACCGCTATGCGGACGAGATCAGCCGGGGCATCCGGCATGGCCGTTTCACCATCGGGTTCAAAACCGCCAACGACCTGATCTACGGGATCGAGAACGTGCTCGTGGTCTATCTCGGCGCCAGGGCCATCATGGCGGGCGAGCTTTCCATCGGCATGCTCTATGCCTTCATGGCCTACAAGGAGCAGTTCCTTTCCAAAGCCACCAACCTGATCGAGACCGGCATCCAGTATCGGATGCTCGACCTGCATCTCGACCGGCTCTCCGACATCGCGCTCGCCGAGCGGGAGCAGGACCGGCATGGGGAGAGCCTCGTGCCCCGCGAGGTCAGGGGCGCGGTGGAGCTCGAAGGGGTGAGCTTCCGCTATGCCGACACGGAGCCGGAGGTTCTGTCCGGCGCGAACCTCAAGGTCGAGGCCGGCGAGTTCGTGGCCGTCACCGGCCCCTCGGGCGGCGGCAAGACCACGCTCCTCAAGATCATGCTGGGCCTGTTCAAGCCCATGGAAGGCACCGTGCTCATCGACGGCACGCCCCTCGAGCATTTCGGCACCCGGGCCTTCCGCTCGCAGGTGGGCGTGGTGATGCAGGACGACCAGCTCCTGTCGGGATCCATCGCCGAGAACATCGGCTTCTTCGACGCGACCCTTGATCTCGACTGGATGCGCGCCTGCGCCGAAGCAGCCGGGATCGACGACGAGATCATGGCCATGCCCATGAACTACAACACGCTCATCGGCGACATGGGCACCACCCTGTCGGGCGGCCAGCGCCAGCGGGTGCTGCTCGCCCGCGCGCTCTACCGCCGCCCGCGCATCCTGTTCATGGACGAGGGCACCTCGAACCTCGACCTCGACAAGGAGCGGGAGGTGAACCGGGCGCTGGCGGAGCTGAAGATCACCCGCATCGTCATCGCCCATCGCCCGGAGACGATCCGCGCCGCCGACCGGATCGTGGTGCTGCGCGAAGGCCGGGTTTCCCCGCCCATGGACGGCGACGCGCTGGCCTTCACCGAGGCGGCCCGGCATACGACGGGCCTGAGCCGCGCATGAGCGGGTCGCGTGGAGCCAAGGGGCCACAGGATGCGCCGTTTGAACAAGGGAGCATCGGATGGACCCCAAAAAGTGCAAACCCACTTCCGGGTCCGATGCACGAGACGAAAAAGGCGCGGCCTTGAAAAGCCGCGCCCCTGTTGCCGGCGATCCGGTTCAACGCGGGAGGCGCTCAAGGCCGAGACCTTCGCGCCTCCGTCGCGCCACCGGAGCGATCAGCAGCCTGAGTAAACGATGATCCGGCGACCGCCTGCAACCGCAGCGAGATCCTTCTCGCTGAGCTCGACGATCACCTTCTTGTCTTTCTTCTCAGTCTTGGTCTGCGTCTTCTTCATGAAGACCTCCCCACCCTTCGGGTGTTGTTGAAGTACCAATCCCTGGCCCTCCGGCCAGTGATACATAATAACAATATATCGGGTCAGGGAGTCAACAGGCGGCGTTTTACCTTACCTCGAGCAATCGGGGGATCCCTCGACGACGGACTCGCGGGCCTCTTCGGGATGGGTTATGTACGCTTCATGGACCTGATCACCTCCACCGAAGCCCTGGCAGCCGCCTGCGCCCGCCTCAGCCAGCATCCGTTCGTCACAGTCGATACGGAGTTCCTGCGCGAGACCACCTATTATCCCAAGCTCTGCCTGATCCAGATGGCAGGGCCGGACCCTTCGGACGCCTGCCTCATCGACCCGCTGGCCGAGGGCCTGAGCCTGGAGCCGTTCATGGCGCTGATGGGCGACAGGAACGTGGTCAAGGTCTTCCACTCCGCCCGGCAGGACCTGGAGATCGTCTGGAACTTAGGGGGCATCGTGCCCGAGCCCCTGTTCGACACCCAGGTCGCCGCCATGGTCTGCGGCTATGGGGACTCCGTGTCCTACGAGCAGCTCTCCAACGACCTCGCCAAGGCGAAGATCGACAAGTCCTCCCGCTTCACCGACTGGTCGCGCCGCCCCTTGAGCGATGCGCAGCTCACCTATGCGCTCTCCGACGTCACCCATCTGGTGAAGGTCTACGAGGCCCTGGTGGCCCAGCTCCAGGAGAACGGCAGGCTCGACTGGCTGAACGAGGAGATGGCGATCCTCAGCTCGCCCGAAACCTACCAGGCCGATCCTGCCAATGCGTGGCGCCGCCTCGCCGGGCGCTTGCGAAAGCCGAAGGAGATCGCGGTTCTCATGGAAGTCGCCGCCTGGCGCGAGCGCGAGGCCCAGAACCGCGACGTGCCCCGCGGCCGCATTCTCAAGGACGACGCGGTCATCGACATCGCCACCTCGGCGCCGCGCAGCGTGGAGGCCCTGGGACGCCTGCGCTCGATCCCCAACGGCTTCGAGCGCTCCCGCACCGGCGGCGACATCCTGGAAGCCGTCGAGCGCGCTCTCGCCCGCGATCCTGCCACGATCCCGACCCCTGAGCGCAGCCGGGGCCGCAACAACACCGGCTCGGTGGTGGACCTCCTGAAGGTCCTGCTCAAGGCGGTGGCCGAGCAGGAGGGCGTGGCGCCCAAGATCATCGCCACCGTCGAGGAGCTGGAGGCCATCGCCGAGAGCGACGATGCCGACGTGCCGTCGCTTCACGGCTGGCGGCGCAAGCTGTTCGGCGATAAGGCCATCGCTCTCAAGAACGGACAGCTCGGGCTGGTTCTGGAGCGCGGGAGGGTGAGGTTGCGGGAGATTGCGGCGACCTAGCGCATCGTGCGGAAAAGTGGCTCCGGTTTTCCGCTCGAACGATGCGCCAGCCAAGAGAAGCATCGGACCCAAAAGTGGAATCCACTTTTGGGTCCGATGCTCTAAGGTTTATCCCGAAGTACTCCTGCTCACCGTCATGGCCGGGCTCGTCCCGGCCATCCACGTCTTCGCTATCGGAGCGAATAATGCATCCGCACCTCCACCGTCATCCCGGGGCCACTTCAGTGGAGCCCGGGATCCATATCCGCTGACGCTGCCGGAAGAGGCGCGACGCTGCTCGCCGTTCTGGAGATGTCGCGGTTATGGATCCCCGCCTGCGTGGGGATGACAGTGGAGGATGTGGCGCTGGAAGACGTGGATCGCCGGAACAAGTCCGGGCATGAAGGGAGGGAAATACCGCCGTTAAAGCAGCCCTTTGAGCCGCAGCAGCCCCAGAGCCGCCACCGTCGCCGCATCCTTGATCGTGCCGTTCAGGACCATCGCCAACACCTCCTCCAAGGAAAAAGCCCGGCTCACCATGTCCTGCTCCGACTGCTCGCGATCAGCCTCTCCAAGCCTCAGTCCCTGGGCGAGGTAGATGTGGAAGCCCTGCGTCGAGTAGCCGTAGCACTCGAATAAATAACCTGCATGCAGCATGGTCTCGGCCGCAAGCCCCGTTTCCTCCCGCAGCTCGGCTCTTGCCAGCGCCAGCGGATCGGTGCCGGGAGCCTCCTCCCATGAGCCCTGCGGCAGCTCCCAATAGCGGCCCTGCACCGGATACCGGTATTGCTCCACCAGATGGATCATGCCGTTGTCGACCGGCGCGATCACCGCGAAATCGGCCTTCTCGACGACGCCATAGATGCCGGGCGCCCCGTCACGACGCTCGATGGCGTCCTCGCGCACGCGCATCCAGCGGTTCTCATAGACGATCCGGCTCGAAAGCGTCTTGATGTCCGGCGGCATGGGGCTCCTCATGAGTATGGCCGGGCGTGAGCCCGGCCATTGCGATGGAAAACGGTTCTGGACGGAAACAGCGTTACCGCCCGAAGATGCCCTTGAAGAACTGGGCCATCTTGTTGTGCTTCTTCTTGCGGTCCACGTCGGCCTGGCTCTTCACCCAGGCGATCTGCACCACGCGGCGCTCGCCGGCGAAGGGCAGATGGCCGTGCCAGGAATTGTCCGAACGCAGGAAGGCGAACATGGTGCCCATGGTGGGGGGCACTTCGAGCTTGTAGCGGTCGTAGTTCTTCTCGTCATAGAGAACCCGCAGGCGGCCGCCCTCGTCCTGCTGCCACTCGTCGTTCATGTAGACCAGCATGGTCATGACCTTGGACGGGCCGTCCGTATGGATGGCGCCGTATTTGGGCTGCGACTTCTTCATGATGGTAGTCAGGCGCGGATACTGGTGGAGGTTGAGCCCGAACTTCTGGGACAGCTCCTCGGTCAGCTCGGGGCCTTCCAGCTCGTCGATGAGCTGCTTGAAGCGTCCATGGAGCTTGACTTCGTCCACCGTCAGGTAGCCGGGCTTGTCGATGGCCGGGAAATCGCGCCGCAGCTCGTCGATCTTGTCCTGCTTCAGAAGCTTCGACGCGAGAACGTAATTGTAAGGTTCGCTGGAGCGCTCGGCATTGCGAACGGCTGTCAGGTCGATCAATTCCATAACTATCCCCAAAGGCTAAGTTGCCCGCCTCGTGACGGCCAAAGTACCGAAGTCCTTTGTCGTGTAAACCCTGACGGCGCAAAGGGACAGGGCCGATGGCGCCCTCCTGCCTCGACCCACGCCGTTCGTCAGATGAATTCGATCACCGGCGCCATGTTGAGGAGCTTGCCGAGGGACCGGAGGCGACCGGTGAGGCGTTCGTTGGCGAGCGGCTCCATATGGGCCGGCAATTGCAGGACGACCTGATTGCCCCGGGCCAGCAGCGGCGCCTGCGGCAGGACGCCCTCCATGGCAACAGAGACCGGGTAGGCGATCCGCATCAGGGCTGCGAGCAGACGGGCGCGCTCCAGGAGCTTCGTGCCCGCGAGCGTCTTGATGCGCGAGCTGACCTTGTCGGGGGAGAGCCCCTCGTGCCGGAAGAAGATCGAGAGCGCCAGATAGGCCCGGCCCGGGTGGTCGAGCCCCGCGAAGGCCCCGTAGGCGATGAGGTTGAGGCTCTGCTC
The DNA here is from genome assembly GCF_016743775.1 of Microvirga aerilata. Taxonomy (GTDB): domain Bacteria; phylum Pseudomonadota; class Alphaproteobacteria; order Rhizobiales; family Beijerinckiaceae; genus Microvirga; species Microvirga aerilata. Next base: position 37,905 of record NZ_JAEQMY010000022.1, read on the forward strand.
GCCCCGGTAATCGGGATGCGCGCGCCAGCCGATATCGGCGAGCAGGCAGGCCGCCCGGCGCAGGCGCGTGTCGCTCTGCGTTTCGGGCAGGTTCAGGCTGCGGATAAACGCTTCCGTCCACCCGCACAGCTCTTCCCCATGGCGGGGAGAGCGGGAGCGCAAGAGGTTGAGATCGCTGGCAGCCGCGAGGAGCGGATCGCGCTCGCGCGTCTGCAGGTCGAGCTTGTCGAAGAGAACGCCCTCGCGCACGCCGAAAGCGGAGATCGCGACCTCTTTCGGCTCCCCGAGGCGGATAATCTCCTCCAGCAGGATCGCCCCATAGGCGAGCAGGGGCCGGCGGGCCTCGGACACGCTCTCGATGTCCTTCAGGGTCTTGGAGTCGGCCTCTTCCACGAGATGCAGGAAGTCGAGACCGTCCTCCGGATCGATGATGTAGCCGTGCATCACGTGCAGCGGATAATCCCGCGCCGCCTGGTGCAGCCGCGCCAGGGCGCGCCATGTGCCGCCAACGGCGTAGAAGGTGCGCCCATGCAGGTTTTCGAGGTATTCGGGGGCACGCTGCAGGGCGTCGCGCACGATCCGCTGCGCCTTCTTCAGGGAGCCGCCGCTCACGTCCTGGAGGGCCAGGCCGCCGAGCGGCATGGTGATCCCCTGCCCCACCCGCGAGCCCTTCACGTCCACCAGCTCCAGGCTGCCGCCGCCCATGTCGCCCACGATGCCGTCCGGCTCATAGAATCCGGCGATGACGCCGAGCGCCGAGGACCGCGCCTCCTCCGCGCCCGAGAGCAGGCTGATCGGCCGGCCGCAGGCGCGCGCCGCGGCCTCCAGGAAGGCGGGCCCGTTGGAGGCGTCGCGCGCCGCGGCCGTGGCCAGCACGAACACCTCGGATACGTTCATCGTGTCGCACAGCACCCGGAACCGGGCGAGCGCCCGCAGGGCCCGGTCGACCGCCTCGTCGTCCAGGCGGCCGGTGGTGGCCACATGGCGTCCGAGGCCGCAGAGAACCTTCTCGTTGTAGATGGGGGTCACGGCCCTGGTCAGGCCCTCATAGGCCACGAGGCGGACCGAGTTCGATCCGATGTCGATGATGGCGACGGGGCGGCCGATCTTGAGCCGGCCTTGGGCCTCGCGGTTGATATGCTGCATGTCAGCGCTGCCCGCGTTTTGCGAGCGCCTTGGGGCTGGAGGTTTTGAGGGATTTGCCACGGCCCGACAGACTCGGATTTGTCATGAAATACTTGTGAGCATTGAATGGTTCCTCGCCCTTGGCCGGCACCACCCGCTGACTCGTGCCGTCGGGTAATACCGTCCAGCTCTGCTCGTTGTCGAGAAGGTTGGCGAGCATGATCTGGTCCAGCACCTGCTGGTGAACGGTCGGGTTGACGATGGGCATGAGCGCCTCGACGCGCCGGTCGAGATTGCGCGACATGAGATCGGCGGACGAGATGTACACATGGGCCTTCGGATTGGGAAAGCCATGCCCGTTGCCGAAGGCATAGATCCGGGTGTGCTCCAGGAAGCGCCCGACGATGGACTTGACCCGAATGTTCTCCGACAGGCCCTTGATGCCGGGCCTGAGGCAGCAGATGCCGCGCACGATGAGGTCGATCTGCACGCCGGCCGCGGACGCATCGTAGAGCGCATCGATGATGTCGGGATCGACGAGCGAGTTGCACTTGCCCCAGATCGCGCCCGGCCGCCCCGCCTTGGCGTGCGCCACCTCCTCGTCGATGTGCTGGAGCAGGCGCTTCCGCAAGGTCAGCGGCGACACGGCCATGCGCTCCAGCTCCGCCGGCTCCGCGTATCCCGTCACGTAGTTGAAGATGCGCGACACGTCCCGCCCGATCACCGGATCGGCCGTGAAGTAGGACAGGTCCGTATAGATGCGGGCCGTGATCGGGTGGTAGTTGCCCGTGCCCACATGGCAGTAGGTGATGAGCTGGCTGCCTTCGCGGCGCACCACCATGGACAGCTTGGCATGGGTCTTCAGCTCGATGAAGCCGAACACAACCTGCGCGCCGGCCCGCTCCAGGTCGCGCGCCCAGCGGATGTTGGCCTCCTCGTCGAAGCGGGCCTTCAGCTCCACCAGGGCCGTGACGGATTTGCCCGCCTCCGCCGCCTCGGCCAGCGCCGCCACGATGGGCGAGTCGGACGAGGTGCGGTAGAGCGTCTGCTTGATCGCCACCACGTTCGGGTCCCCGGCGGCCTGGCGCAGGAACTGCACCACCGCGTCGAAGGACTCGTAAGGATGGTGGACGATGATGTCCTTCTCGCGGATCGCCGCGAAGCAATCGCCGCTGTGCTCGCGGATGCGCTCGGGGAAGCGCGGGTTGTAGGGCTTGAACTTGAGGTCGGGCCGCTCGAGCGCCACGAGCTGGGACAGATCCCGCAGGCCCATCATGCCCTCGACCACGAAGACCTCGTCCTCGGAAACCTCCGATTCCTCAGCCACGAAGAGGCGCAGGTCCTCCGGCATGGCGGCTTCGACCTCCAGGCGGATCACGCTGCCGCGGCGGCGCTGCTTCAGGGCCGTCTCGAACAGGCGCACCAAATCCTCGGCTTCCTCCTCCACCTCGATGTCGGAGTCGCGGATTACCCGGAAGGCGCCCTGCCCCTGCACGTCGTAGCCCGGGAACAGGCGGCTCGTGTAGAGCACGATCATCTGCTCGAGCGCGATGAAGCGGATCGAGCCGGTCTCGGCGAAATCCGGCAGGCGGATGAAGCGCTCGGCCCTGACCGGCAGGCGGATGAGGGCGTTGAGCACCTTGCCGTCGCTCTGGCGAACCAGTTTCAGGGCGATCGAGGATCCGAGATTGGGAATGAACGGGAATGGATGCGCCGGGTCGATGGCAAGCGGCGTCAGCACCGGGAAGACATGGTTGAGAAAGTAGTCCTCGAGCCAGGACGCCTCGGACTTCGTCAGCCCTGCTCCCTCGATAAGGACGATGCCCTCCCCCTGGATCGTCTCGCGCAGCTCGCGCCAGCGCCGCTGCTGATCGGAGGCAAGGTTGGAGACCGCGACCGAGATCCTCGCAAGCTGCTCCTGCGGCGAGAGCCCGTCCTGCGAGGTGGTGGCCACGCCGGAACGCACCTGGCCCCGCAGGCCCGCAACGCGCACCATGAAGAACTCGTCGAGGTTCTCGGCCGAGATCGACAGGAAGCGCAGCTGCTCCAGCAGGGGATGATTGCGGTTCGACGCCTCTTCCAGCACGCGCCGGTTGAACTGGAGCCAGGACAGCTCCCGGTTGATGAAGCGCTGAGGGAACTGCCGCAGCACCGCCCCGTCCAGATCGATATCGGGCGGAGCCTTCGGCAGGGGCGCCTCGCTGACGGTCTCAAGCTCCTTCAAAGCGTTCGCGCTACGCACCTCGATCTCCGCCGTTTCCTTCTTCGGCGTCCGTTTTGCTTTGAGCTTCGTGACAGCTTCACGACGGCTCAGGGCTGGGGCGTTGGTATCGGGCTTCACTCGTTTTCATCCGTTTCCTGCGCGGCGCCAAGGATCTCCGCCGCAATCGCCCGCGACACGCGCCGGCCCCGGCTCAGGGCCTCCCTGTCGAGGAGACCCACAAACTCGGATGCCTTTGCCAGCGATCGTTCGATCCTCAGGGCAATATAGTCGACAACGGAGGTATCGACCACGAGTTGCCTGTCCACGAACAGCTTCACCAGAACGGCCTTGAGCAGGGCGTCGTCCGGAGCCTCCAGGGATACGCTCGGCGCGAGCCGCAGGCGCGACAGGAGATCGGGGGTCCGCAAGCCCCAGCGGTCGGGCGGGATTTCGCAGGTGATGAGGAGCGAGGCCTTCTTCTCCCGCGCGAGGTTCAGGAGATGGAACAGGGCCGCCTCGTCCCTCTCTCCCCGGTCCATGTCCTCGATGGCGAGCGCCCCGTTCGAGACCAGGTGGGGAACCTTGTCGTGGGTGATCCCGGAGGCATCGACCGTCCAGGCGCGGGCGTTCGTGGCCCAGATCGAGGCCAGATGGCTCTTGCCGCTGCCGCGCGGGCCCACGAGCAGCAGGATGGTATCGGGCCAGTCCGGCCAGTTCTCGATGAGGCCGTAGGCCTGCTCGTTGGACGGGCTGACGAGAAAATCCTCCGCGCCGAACCGGGGATCGAGGGGGAGGTCGAAGGCGAGCTGCTTGGGGGTCTCACGCATTGATATCGGCCTTCTGCTCGGCCTCGACCCGGGGTTTGAGGATCACCGGGTCGGCGCCGCGATAGAGCGGGCTTGCCAGATACTGGCGCAGGGCAAAGCGCGCGATGACCCCGATGGCGGCGGCGAGCGGCACCGCCAGGAGCAGGCCGACGAAGCCGAACAGGGCCCCGAATGCCACGAGGGCGAACATGAGCCAGACCGGGTGCAGGCCCACGGATTCGCCCACGAGCTTCGGCGACAGGATGTTGCCCTCGACGAACTGGCCGAAGATGAAGATGCCCAGCGTCGCGGCGATCATGGTCCAGTCCGGCCAGAACTGCACGATGGCGACGCCCACGGAGAGGATGAGGCCGGTGAGCGAGCCCACATAGGGAATGAAGCTCAAGATGCCGGCCGTCATGCCGATCAGCCCGCCGAAGTTGAGCCCGATCAGGGCGAGGCTCACCGCATAGAAGGTGCCGAGGATGAGGCAGACCAGCGCCTGTCCGCGGACGAATCCCGCGATCGCCCGGTCGATGTCGCGGGCGATGTTGCGGATCGTGTCCCGGTGGCGCATGGGCATCCAGGAATCGACCGTGCGCACCATGCGGTCCCAGTCGACGAGCATGTAGAAGGCCACCACAGGCGTCACCACCAGCAGGGAGAAGATGCCGATCAGGGCCTGCCCGCCGGACCACAGCCCCTGCAGGAAGGTGGTCATCCAGGCGATGCCCTGGCTGATGAGGTTGCCGACGGAAGGGGGCGCTGCCGGCAGCACCTCCTCGATGCCGAGCCTTCGGATCAACGGGCCCAGCTGCTCGGCGCCCAGCTCCTGAAGCCTCGTGACGTAGCCCGGCAGCCTTTCGACGAAGGCCCCCACCTGCTGCGCCGCGAAAGGCACCAGGACCACCAGGGCGAGAATGAAAACCAGGACGAACAGAACCAGGATCAGAAGGCTGGCGCCGAGGCGCCCGATGCCCACCTTCTGCAGCCGGTCGGCCAGGGGGTCGAGGAGATATGCCAGCGCGAAGCCCGCCACGAAGGGCAGGAGGATGCCCCGCAGCACGAACAGCAGCAGCACCGCGACGACCAGCGCCGCAATCCAGAACCCGATCTGCCGTTGGACCGTCATCGGCTCTCCTATCAGCTTTCGGCCTTCAGCCCGTCATATGCCGCAGCCAGCCTCCGAGATAGGCACCGGCAGAGGCTACGGTCAAGGCAGCCACCAGCGCCATGGCGATATCCTCCAGCCCCGCAAGCTCCGCCCCGAAGGCATTGGCGGCGAGCGCGAAGGCCGCGAAGGCGATCTGGGCTCCCGTATTGAGCTTGCTCACGAGGAGCGGCTTGATCTCGACCGGCCGGCTCATGACCCAGGACAGGAGCACGGCGGCCACGATCATCACGTCCCGGGACACCACGACGATGGCGAGCCAGCCTGGGATCGCGCCAGAGACGGCGAGCGTCACATAGATCGACACCAGGAGCGCCTTGTCGGCGATGGGATCGATATAGGCTCCGAATTCGCTCCTCATGTCGAACCGGCGGGCGATGAACCCGTCGACGGCATCCGAGATCCCGGCCACCACGAACAGCACGAACGCCGCCGCCCACCGCTGCTGCATGATCGTGACGATCACGATGGGAACGATGATGAGGCGCCCGATGGTGATGATGTTCGGAATGGTCATCGGGGTGATGATGGTCGCTTGAGGGGCGGAGTTCAATCGGATGGGTGGGGATAACGGCCGACGATGACGTGGGAGGGTGTCATTCCCGGCCGGAGCGCAGCGGAGGGGAAGGGAATCCATCGTGCTGAGACTGAGAGTGGGATCCCCTTCCCTCACTTCGTTCGCCGGGGATGACACCACGGATACGATCTCGGGACTTTGCTCTCAGTGTCATTCCCGGCCGGAAGCGGCAGAGCCGCTGGAGGGGAAGGGAATCCATACCACTGCGCATGTGGGTGGATCCCCTTCCCGGTCCTGCGGACCGCCGGGGATGACACCGCTGGAATCCTCCTCCGTCGCTCAAATCCCCTTGCCTCCCGCCCCCTCTCGCCTTACTGCCCCCTCAACACGGGGTGAGCCATGACGACCGAGAAGCAGACGAACGGCCTGACCTATGCCCAAGCGGGCGTCGACATCGACGCGGGCAACGCCATGGTCGACCAGATCAAGCCCCTGGTGCGCTCGACGCGCCGGCCCGGGGCCGATGCTGAGATCGGCGGCTTCGGCGGGCTCTTCGACCTCAAGGCCGCAGGCTTCAAGGACCCGATCCTGGTGGCGGCCAATGACGGGGTCGGCACCAAGGTGAAGATCGCCATCGACACCGGCATCCACGACACCATCGGCATCGACCTCGTGGCCATGTGCGTGAACGACATCATCGTGCAGGGCGCCGAGCCCCTGTTCTTCCTCGACTATTTCGCCACCGGAAAGCTCTCGCCGGAGGTCGGCGTGCATATCGTCAAGGGCATCGCCGAGGGCTGCGTCCAGGCGGGCTGCGCGCTGATCGGCGGCGAGACCGCCGAGATGCCGGGGCTCTACGCCAAGGGCGACTATGATCTCGCGGGCTTCGCCGTGGGGGCGGCCGAGCGCGGCACCCTGCTGCCGAAGGATGTGAAGGTGGGAGACGTGCTCATCGGCCTGCCCTCCTCGGGCGTCCATTCCAACGGCTTCTCCCTGGTGCGTCGGATCGTCGAGCATTCGGGCCTCGCCTGGGATGCGCCCGCCCCCTTTGCAGAAGGACAAACCCTCGCACAAGCCCTGCTGGAGCCGACCCGGATCTACGTGAAGGCGCTCCTGGAGGCGCTGAAAGGCGGCGACGGCATCAACGCGCTCTGCCACATCACCGGCGGCGGCTTCCCGGACAATATCCCGCGCGTTCTGCCGGACGGCATCGGCGTGCGCCTCGACCTCGATGCCATTGCCGCTCCGCCCGTGTTCGGCTGGCTGGCCAAGACCGGCGGCGTGGCCGGGGCCGAGATGCTGCGCACCTTCAACTGCGGCATCGGCATGATCGTGGTGGCAGGCGCCGATCAGGCGGACGCCGTGATGGAGCGCCTGCGCCAAGCGGGCGAGCGCCCGGTGCGGATCGGCGAGACCGTCGCCCATGCGGGCGGCGAGCGCGTGCAGACCGCAGGGTCCTTGAAGCTCTGATGTCGCGCCGCCGCGTCGCCATCCTGATCTCGGGCCGCGGCTCAAACATGCTGTGGCTGATCGAGGCGGCGAACGCGCCGGGTTTCCCGGCCGAAATCGCGCTCGTGCTCTCCAACCGCCCCGATGCGGAAGGCCTCACGCGGGCGAAGGACGCCGGGATCGCGACGCTTGCCGTCGACCACAAGAACTATCCCACCCGCGAGAGCTTCGAGCAGGCCCTCGACGCGGCTCTGGTCGCGCACGACATCGCCTTCATCTGCCTTGCGGGCTTCATGCGCGTGCTCACGGACTGGTTCGTGGAACGCTGGGCCGGCCGGATGATCAACATCCACCCGTCCCTCCTGCCCCTGTTCCGGGGCACGCACACCCATCGAAGGGCCCTGGAAGAAGGCGTTCTGGTTCATGGCTGCACGGTGCATTTCGTGGTGCCGGAGCTGGATGCGGGCCCGATCATCGCCCAGGCCGTGGTGCCGGTGGTGCCGGGCGACACGCAGGAGAGCCTCGCCGCCCGCGTGATCGTGCAGGAGCACCGGCTTTATCCGCAGGCGCTGAGAATGATCTGCGACGGGACGGCTCGCCTGGAGAATGGGCGGGTGGTGTTTGCGCAGGGCTGGGATGCGGGCGGGGCGCTGCACGTACCGGCTCATGCGGAGCGTGCCGTATCGGAATGACCGATTGACATATGCCCGGAACGGGCGTGGAATCCGACGTGCTGGGGTGGCCTCTTTGACGGGAGGAAGCCATGCAATCGCTTAACCGTCGCCAGACCTTGCTCAATCTTGCCGCAGGGTCCGTTGTTCTTCCAGCCCTGCCTGCCGCCGCTCAAACCTCCGGTTCGCCCGAAGGCAGGGAAATCGCGCCGGGCGTCCGCCGTGTGGACTATTCGAAGCGCGAGACCATGATCCCGAACTACAAAACGGTCTCGATGCGCGACAACATCTATCAACCGGGCGCGAGCACCAGCGGTGCGAGCATGGGCAATGACATGGTCTGCCACATGCTCGAGGGTGAGCTGACGGTGGACACGGGATCCGGCGACACCCTCTACAAAAAGGGTGACGTATGGTCGTGCGCCAAAAATATGCCGGAGCGCAGCAAGAACAACGGCACCACGGTGGCCATCATGCGCGTGATCGACCTTCTGCCTGGATAGGCTCTGGCGCGCCATTCCTGAAAGGCTGAAACGAAGAAGGCCGGGCGAGCCCGGCCTTTTTGCATCGCTTCACCGATCAGGATCAGATCTGCGGACGCGGCAGGCGGCAGGCGTCGAGGGCCGCCAGAGCCTTGCCGCGGGCCGTGTCGTTGAACACGCCGGTGTCGCGATAGGCCTGAACCTCCTCGGCGCTGAGCGAGCGCATGGTGCGGCCCGCGTAGCAATCGCAGGCCCGGTTGAGGGAGGACTCGCTCGCCTCGCTCTGGAGCTTGGCCTGCGTGACGGCGCAGGCCTGGCTCACCCGGGCGCGCAGCTGGGGGACGCTTTCGGTCTTCAGCGCGGGATCGGGCTGATACTGCGTCGGCATGTTGGAGGCGGCGGCAAAAGCGGCGGTCGCGCTCAGGGTGACGGCGGCGGCAACCAGCAGCGCGCGGACGGTCGAGGTCATGAATAGCTCCCCAGAGATGAAATCACGTTCAGGCCTTAGAATAGGCTTGGCCGTTCAGGATCAAGGAAGAGCTGCGGATAGGCTTAAGAAGGTCTGACCATGGCGCTTCCGTTACGGGCGCTGTCCCCCTCCTTGTGCGGAGAGCGCTAGCTCAGGGAACGCTCCAGGCTGGGGTGCCATTTCCCTCCCCCTCGTGGGGAGAAGGGCTGGTTGTGCACGGCTGCTCGGCTTGCGCAGAAGGAAGATACCCTCGAGCTCCCCTGAGAGGAGCGGGAAGGAGGTTTCTGTGGCGCTTCGACTTAGCCAACAACGGCCTCGGCCCTGTGATGCTTGCGGGCCACCGGGGGCTCCAGGGCCGGGTCGAGATCCGCCTTTTCCAGCGCCACCCGATTGTCGTGGAAGGCGGCACCGCCATAGGGCGCAACCTGATCGCCGCCGGTGAGCGTGTTGATGCCGCGCCCGAAGGGGTGCGCCGCATTGGGCCAGATGCCCTCGGCGATCAGCACGCCGCGCCTGACCCCGTCGAAGAGCTTGGCGCGCAGATAGACCTCGCCGCGATGGTTCTTCAGCTTCACCCAATCGCCCTCGGCGATGCTCTGTTTCTCGGCATCGACCGGGTGGATCATCACCTCGGGCCGCCGCTCCTTGTCGAGGGAGGTCGGGGTCTCGGTGAAGCTGGAATTGAGGAAGTTGCGGGCGGGACTCGTGGCGAGGCGGAACGGATGCTCCTCCGTGGCCGCCTCGATCACCCCCCAATGGTCCGGCAGCGAGGGCATGCTGGCCCAGGGACCCATGGGGCCGTTGTTGTAGGACGGCACCTTCGTCCAGTCGGGCTTGAAGCGGAACTTGCCGTCCGGGTAGCCGAAGCCGTTGAGGAAATGCGCCTCCTCGAAGGGGGGTTGCGCGTCGAAGTGAACCTGGGCCTCCAGGCTTTCGAGGCTGCCCCAGCCGGAATTCTGCAGGGTCCAGTCGATGATCTCCCGCGGCTCCATGCTGAACCCGCGATGCCGGGCCCCGAGGCGTTCGGCGAGCCCGCGAAACACCTCATGGTTCGACCGGCATTCGCCCGGCGGATCGATGAGCTTGGGGCCGACCTGGAAGTGCTGGTGGCCGCCGCCCGAATAAAGATCGTCATGCTCCATGAACATGGTCGCGGGCAGCACGATGTCGGCCATGAGCGCCGTCTCAGTCATGAACTGCTCGTGCACGCAGACGAACAGGTCCTCGCGGGCAAAGCCCCGCTTCACCAGTTCCTGCTCCGGCGCCACGGAGACCGGGTTCGTGTTCTGGATCAGCATCGCCTTGACGGGCGGGCCGTCATAGAGCGCCACGGGGTCGCCGGTGAGCACCCGGCCGATCTGCGACTGGTCGAGAACGCGGATGCTTTTGTCGATGGCGTCATGGCCTTCGATCAAAGCCTTGTTCCAGTGGAAAATGCCGCTGTTGGAATGGAAGGCGCCGCCGCCCTCGACCTGCCACGCGCCGGTCACGGCCGGGATGGACAGCGCCGCATGCATGTTGACCACGCCGTTGCGCTGGCGGCCGAAGCCGAAGCCCAGGCGGAAGTAAGTGCGCTTGGTCTCGCCCACGAGCTTGGCGAAGGCCTCGATCTCCTCCACCGGCAGGCCCGTGATGGCGGACGCCCAGGCCGGATCGCGGGTGCGCAAGTGCTCTTCCAGCTCGCGCGGATGATCCGTGTAGCGCTCCAGGTAATCCCAATCGGCATAACCGTCGCGGAAGAGCACGTGCATCACCGCGCAGGCGAGCGCCCCATCGGTGCCGGGGCGCACCAGCAGCGCCATGTCGGCCTGCTTCATGGTGGCGTTCTGATAGATGTCGATGGCCACGATCTTGGCGCCGCGTTCCTTGCGGGCCTTCATCGCGTGGGTCATCACGTTGACCTGGGTGTGAACCGGGTTGGTGCCCCAGATCACGATGCAGTCGGACGCCGCCATCTCGCGCGGATCGGCGCCCCGCAGATGGCCGGTGCCGGCCACGTACCCCGTCCAGCTCATGGCGGTGCAGATGGTGGAATACTGGCCGGAATACTTTTTGACATGGCGCAGGCGGTTGATGCCGTCGCGCATCACATAGCCCATGGTTCCGGCATAGTAGTAGGGCCACACGGCCTCGGAGCCGAACTCGCGCTCGGCCTCCAAGAACTTTTGAGCCACGATATCGAGAGCCTCGTCCCAGGAGATGCGCTCGAAGGATCCTGAGCCCTTCGGGCCGGTGCGCCGCAGGGGGTAGAGCAGCCGGTCCGGGTTGTGGATGCGCTCGGCGTAGCGGGCCACCTTGGCGCAGATCACGCCCGCCGTGTAGGTGTTCGACTTCGCCCCATGGACGCGGCCGATGGTGCGGCCGTCGATCACCTCCACCTCGAGGGAGCAGACGGAGGGGCAATCGTGCGGGCAGACGGACGAGCGGCGCTCGATGCGGGGAGCTTGGTTCATGGCGGGCGCATGATGGGGGAAAGGGCCTGAAATGAAAAGGCCGCCCGGGGGCGGCCTATGATCTCGGTGTCAGTCCCGGCCGGAGCGCAGCGGAGGGGAAGGGAATCCGTTCAACAGCGCTCGATCGCGGGTCCCCTTCCCGGCCTGCGGCGGCCGGGGATGACAGGGCTGGTTAGCCGACGATCTCGTTGCCCGAGAAGAACTGGGCGATCTCGATCTTGGCGTTGTCCTGGCTGTCGGAGCCGTGGACGGAGTTCTCGCCGATGGACCGGGCGTAGAGCTTGCGGATCGTGCCCTCGGCGGCGCTCTCCGGGTTGGTGGCGCCCATGATCTCACGGTAGCGCAGAACGGCGTTCTCACCTTCGAGAACCTGCACGACCACGGGGGCGGAGATCATGAAGTCCACGAGCTCGCCGAAGAAGGGGCGCTCCTTGTGGACGGCGTAGAACGTCTCGGCCTCGCGGCGGCTCATGAGGATGCGCTTCTGCGCCACGATGCGCAGGCCCGCCTTCTCGATGACGGCGTTGACGGCGCCGGTGAGGTTCCGCTCGGTCGCGTCGGGCTTGATGATGGAGAAAGTGCGCTCGATGGCCATGATGGTTCGCTTCTATTCAAGAGAAAAACGGTGAAGTGGGGCGCTTATAGCGGCGAGCCCCTTGTGCCTCAAGCGCCTTTTGGCCCCTCCTCACTTGGAAAGCTTGACCGCCTCCCCTAGTCTTCCCCCCAACCGGTCCGGTGAAGACCGGTCTTATGGGAGTTCCCAATGAACAAAACCATCCTCGCCGCCTTCGGCCTTCTCCTGCTGACCCTTCCGGCACAGGCCCAACCCGCCGACCCGAGCGGCACATACTTGAGCGAGACCGGCGAGACCCGGGTCCGCATCGCCCGCTGCGGAGGCGCCTATTGCGGCACCATCATCTCCGTGCAGGGCGAGGCCAAGGACGTGAACAACCCGGACGCCAAGCTGAAGGGCCGCAATCTGGTGGGCGTTCAGATGCTCTCCAACATCCAGCCGGCCCCCGACGGCTTCACGGGCCAGCTCTACAACTACAAGGACGGCAAAACCTATAACGGCAAGATGAGCTTTGCCGGCGGCAAATCCATGCAGCTCTCCGGCTGCGTGCTGGGCGGGCTGATCTGCCGCTCGCAGACCTGGGCGAAGGTGAACTGAGGACGAGAGAAGAGCGTCATCCCGGGGCTGCGAAGCGGAACCCGGGATCGCCGGACGAGAATGGCGCAAGTAATCCTCTCCCCTTCGACAGGAGAGGGTGGCCTGCGCAGCAGGTCGGGAGAGGGGCCGTGCTCAGGCGAGGTCCGCCCCCTCTCCCGGCTCACTTCGTTCGCCACCCTCCCCCGCAAGGGAGTGATGGACATAGCGCACCATCCTTCACGGTCCGGGATGACGCTTTCTCGGAACGCTACCGCGCCTTCTGGCCGAACAGCACGGCTTGCACCGCCGGGTCCGTGAGATCGGTCTTGTTGCGGTCCTCGGAACTCACCGCAATGCCCCGCTGGACCGCCGGACGCTCCAGCACCGCCGCAAGCCATCGCTTGACGTTCGGGAAATCCTCGATGTTCTGGCCCTGGCGCTCCCAGAGCTTCGCCCATGGGGCAATGGCCATGTCGGCAATGGAATACTCGCCTGCCACGAATTCCCGGTCGGCCAGCTGCTTGTTCAACACGCCATAAAGGCGGTTGGTCTCGTTGGTGTAGCGGTCGATGGCATAAGGCACCTTCTCGGGCGCATAGATGCGGAAATGGTGGGTCTGGCCGAGCATGGGGCCGAAGCCGCCCATCTGCCAGAACAGCCATTGGTCGACCTCGACCCCCTTGCGTTCGTCCTGCGGATAGAAGCGGCCTGTCTTGCGGCCGAGATATTGCAGGATCGCGCCGGATTCGAACACGGAGATCGGCTGGCCGTCCGGACCGTCGTAGTCGACGATGGCAGGCATCTTGTTGTTGGGCGAGATGCTCAAGAACTCCGGCTTGAACTGGTCGCCCTTGCCGATGTTCACCGGGTGGATCGCATAAGGCAGCCCGCATTCCTCGAGCATGATGGTGATCTTCCATCCGTTCGGAGTCGGCCAGTAATAAAGATCGATCGGGTGCTGCGTGGAAGCCGCCATGGCATGCCTCTCCTTGGGTGACGATACGGTCGGGGCCGGACGTTAAGACATAAGATTGGGCGTGGCACCATCGCGTGCAATGAAATTCCGTGGAAAGAGCGCATGGCAGCCCTCCGGTGCCTGCATGCTCCCTTGCATGTTTTAACGTTTCGTCTGAGATGCCCTGCGGCGCCTCGTGAAGCGCCTATGGGGGGATCCGACGATGAACCGACTTGCCAGCTCCGCTCTCGCTGCCGCCGTGGCCTTGTTCCTGGCCGGCTCCGCTCAGGCCGCCGCCGAGGCGAAGCCGAAGAGGGAGCCGACCGCGGCCCAGCTCGCCGCCCGCGAGCGCATGAGCAAGTGCAGCGTCGAGTGGAAGGAAGCCAAGGCCGGCGGATCGCTCGCGAAGGACGCCAAGTGGCCGAAGTTCTGGAGCGAATGCAACAAGCGCCTGAAGGGCGGCACGAAGGCCTGAGACGTCCGGTAGGCACGACGGCCCGCGGGTCTTCCCTGCTATCCCGGGGCCGCTTTGGCGGAGCCCGGGATCCGCAACCGCTAACGGTTCAGAACGAGCGAAATGGCTGCCGCCGCGCTTGACGCTCAAAGATCGTGTTTATGGATCCCCGCCTGCGCGGGATGACAGTGGTGTGTCTGCACCACCGATTGCCTCAAAGCTTCTTCTTGAAACCCTCGTGACTGCGCGAGAAGCCCAGGCGCTCATAGAAGCGGTGGGCGTCCGCGCGGGTCTTGTTGGAGGTCAGCTCCAGCATTGCCGCTCCATGGGTGCGGGCGTGGTCTTCGGCAAACGCCATCATCCGCGCGCCGATGCCGGCCGAGCGCCGTGCGGCCCTCACCTTCACGCTCTCCACCTTCACGCGCAGGGCCCCGCGTCCGGTGAGGTTGGGAATGAAGGTCAGCTGGAACGTGCCGACGACCTGATCTCCTTCGACCGCCACGAACAACCTGTTCTCGGAACTGCGCTCGATGGCGGCGAAAGCCGCCTCATAGGCAGGCTGGGTCTCGGGTGACCAAGCATCCCCGTGGGAGCCGAGAGCGTCCTCCTCGTGCAGGCGGATGATCGCTTCGAGGTCGCCGGCCTGCGCTTCGCGGATCGAGAGATCGCTCATGCGGCCTCGCGCGATGCAGCTGGAAGCAGACCCTTCGGGCTCTCGAATCCCGGCAGGGCCTCCACCCGCTTCAGCCATGCGGCGACGTTGAGATAAGGGGCAAGATCGACCGCCGCCTCGCCTGCATAGACCAGGACTCCATAGATATCGATATCGGCGATGGTCGTGCCTTCTCCGACAATCCAGTCCTTGCCGGCCAAATGCCGGTCCAGGGTCCTGAGCGCGGAGGCCGCGTTCGCGGCACAGAATTCAAGGCTTTCCTCGCCGCCCTTCATGAAGCCGAGACGGATGCCGCGCGAGCGATAAATGGCCGGAGCCAGACGGTCGAAATCCCAGTAGAGCCACTCGCGCACCTGAAGGCGCTCGTCGAGGGTTGCTCCACCGAACCTGCCCAAGGCATCGGCCAGATATTCCAGGATTGCCGCCGATTGGCAGAGATGGCGGCCGTTGTTCCGGTCGACCAGCAGCGGCACCTGACCGTAGCGCTGCTTGGACAGGTAAGGCGGCTGCTTGTGCTCGCCCTCCATGAGGTTCACGTGCAGGTAATCGAAGGGCTCACCGGCCAGGGCCAGCATCAGGCCGACCTTGTAGGTCGGTCCCGAAAGGAAGACGCCATTCAGTTCGAAACGTGCCGGCATGAGAAAGCCCCTGGAAGAGAATTCTGTCGCCGCAGACCCTAGTCGATTGCCTCCCGCTGGAAAAGGACCAGAATCTCAGGCTTGACGACCGGCTCGCCAATATTCCCACCTCATCAGGATGAGGACCTGAGCGAATGCCCCATATAGGCCCCGTCCCTGAGGAGATGTCATGCCCACCATGGAACGCGAACGGAAGCTTCTGCAGCAGAGCGTGGCCATCGTCGCCACCATTCCGGTTGCCACCGGGCTCTACGGTGTCCTGTTCGGGCAGGCGCTTACGGGCGATGCGGTGAGCATCTCGGCGGAGAGCCATTTCCGCTTCATGTCCGGCCTTCTGCTCGGCATCGGCCTGGGCTTCTGGAGCACCTTGCCGGGTATCGAAACCCACACGGGCCGGTTTCGGCTGCTGACGTTGCTGATCGTGATCGGCGGCCTGGGCCGCCTGATCGGCCTTGGGCTGACCGGCCTGCCCTCGCTCTTCATGGTCGGCGGATTGGCGGTCGAGCTCGTCGTCGCGCCGATCCTATGCCTGTGGCAGACCCGGGTCGCCAATCTCTACGCCGACGAGCATGGGGTGGCCGAGCCGTGAGCGGCTCGCGTCGCATACCCACTGGGCTGTTTCCCGCGGCATCAATCCCGTCCGCTCACGTCTTCGCCGATATCCTTGAGCAAGCGCGGGCCGAGCCGCGCCCGCAGTGAAGCGGGCAACTCGGACGGGGGAAGTGATTTCAGCGGCTTCTGTCCGCGCTCCCGCACGGCGGGAATGAGATCAATGCGGACGGTCAGCCAGACGAGGGGGAGCGTGATCTGTTTCATCGGAACCTGCAGCGAGAAGGGAGGGAAGCAATGCGGCGAATGCGCATGGTGCAAACATCATGGCCATGTGACGCCTCCCTCGGCTGCAGGTGATAGCAATGCGGCTGAACCGATCAGCCACGGAAACAGATTAACATATCCTCGATGACTTTGCCAACCTCAGGCTTTCAGCTCGCGGACGCCGTCGAGGAAAAGCTTTGCGCCGATGGCGCCGAAGATGGTCCCGAAACCTGCCTCGATCCCCCGGAAGAAGCGCGCATAGACGCGCATGGCGAGCCCGGTCGAGAAGATCAGGGCGTAGGCGCCATAGATCAGCATGGCCGACACGGAAGCGACCACGTCGATGAACAGGAGGTGCGGCGCCGATAGGCCGGAGGATGCGAGATACATGGAGATCGCCACCCACACCAGGGCAGCCTTCGGGTTCGTGATCGCAACGAAGAACCCACGACCGTAAGCCGCCGCGGCACGTGCTTCCGCGCGTTTCGCAACAGCCCCCTCGCCGGAGGACATGAAGGCGGCCCGCAGGGCTTTCAGGCCCAGATACAGGAGATAGCCGCCGCCGACGAGGCGCATGGCCGTGGTCGTTTGCGGAAAGGCGTTGAGGACGGCACCGATCCCCAAAGTGGCGAGACTGGCCCAGATGAAGACGCCCGTGGCGATCCCGGCCGCGGTGACGATGCCGAGCCGACGGCCGCTGCCGAGAGAGATCGACAACACAGCCATCATGTTCGGGCCAGGCGACGCCTGGGCTAAAAAGATGCCGACGAGGATGCTCGCTACTTCAAGCATGGGGCTTCCAGTCCGGACAGTGTCCCTGTGAGATGAAGATCGACTGCAGCCTGAACGTTCAAGGCCGATTGTTCAAATCGGAATTCCACCCGCAGGGAAATATGTGTGAACTCGCGCTGGCCGCTTGCGGGAGCGCTCATGTTCGGCAAAAGCTCCGCCCATGCTGCGCCTCGTTGCTCACCGTCTCGGCCCTCCCGGGGAGGTTCTGTCCGTCGAGCCTGCCGACCTGCCTCAGCCGGAACCATCCGGCGTGGTGGTCCGCATGCTGTCGAGCGCCATCAACCCGTCCGACAGGCTGACCATCAGCGGAGCCTATCCTCACCGAACCGCACTGCCCTTCATCCCCGGATACGAAGGTGTCGGCATCGTTGAGGCAACAGGCCGCGAGGTGCATGGCCTTCATGCCGGACAGAGGGTTCTTCCCCTCGGCTCCGCCGGAGGATGGCAGACGTTCAAGGGGTCGCCCGGCCGGTGGTGCGTGCCCGTGCCTGACGATCTCACCGATGATCAAGCGGCAACCGCTTACATCAACCCGTTGACGGCGCGCCTCATGCTGCGCGCCATAGCGCCTGCGCCCGGAGCATCGATCGGGATCAACGCGGCCGCATCCGCCATCGGGCGCATGCTGGTTCGCATGGTTCATGCGGCGGGCGCCCGCCCCGTGGCCATCGTGCGCTCCTCCCGCGCAAGAGCCTTGCTGGAGGACGAGCCGGTCGCGGAGGTTGTTTTCGACGGCACGGCCTTGCCCTTGCTGGATGCGGGGCTCGATGCCGTGGGCGGCGCGAGCGGGACCGCCCTGGCCGCAGCCGTGAAGCCGGGCGGCCCTTTCCTTCACTACGGCCTTCTGTCAGGCGAGCCGCTGCCACCTGGCCTTCAGCGTCAAAGCAGTGCGGCGGTGCAGCTGTTCTGGTTGCGCGCCTGGGTGCATGCGGCAAGCCGCGAACAGCTCTGCGAGGCCATGGCGGAGGTGTTCGGCGATATCCGATCGGGTCTCGTCAGGACAACCGTGGAAGCCCGTTACCCGCTCGAGGAATTCCGCCGGGCTCTGGCGCATGACGCGAGCCCTCACCGCAGCGGCAAGGTGCTCCTCACCCTGGTTTGAGGCCGGGGCCGCGTGCCTCAAAGGCTCTTCTCGAACCGGTACTCCACCGACCTGGAAATATCGGCAAGCTCGCGCTGCCCCGGCAGCCGCACGTATCCCAGCCGCTCGTAGAGCCGATGCGCCGTGATGAAGCGTGTGTCGGACCACAGGATCATGCGCCTCGCGCCGGCCGCACGGGCATGGCCTTCGGCTTGGCGCACAAGGGCGGAGCCCAAGCCCCGTCCGCGCTGATCCGGGCGCACGTAGAGCCTGTGCAGCTCCGCCGTCCCCTCCTCGGGAAAGTCCACGGCAACGCAGGCGCAGACGCGCCCACGCCCGTCCTCGACGGCCCAGAAGCCGCCGCTTTTCTCAGAATAGGACGAGCCGGGTGCGCGTAGGTCCGGCAGGTCGTCATGAGGGTCGACGAAGCAACCGGCATAATCCGCATAGCAAAGAGCGATGAGCCCAAAGAGCTCCTGTCCATCGCTGTCGACAACGGGGCGAATGGCAGGATGGCCGTCAGCTCTTCTCAACGCGATCGTCATGGCCCCTCCCCGCGCTCACCGCGGCAATTGTCGTTTCAAGCATGTTCCGCATCTGGCGATAGCCCTGCGCCGACAGATGAATTCCATCCGCCGTCATTCCGGCCTTTGCCGTGCCGTCCCCACCGGCAAAACCCTTCTGCAGGTCGACGATGCCGGCGGCGCGCCCATCCGCCATGGCCACCATGCGTCTGCTCAAGGACGCCATCGCCTCCACCGAATAGAAGCCCGTGAGGCGCTTGGCTTTCTCCACGGGCGGAGGCGTCAGCACCACGAGGGGCACGCCCGCATCGTCGAAATGCGTGAGGATGCGATCGAAGTGTCCAGCCGCGGCGTCCAGCGAGGCCTCCGTGCAATCCTTCTTGGCATCGTTGGTGCCGACGAGGAGCACGGCGAGGCTGGGCTCAGCCGATTTCAGGAGCAGCGGCACCCTGGGCTCGAGCGCCTCGGTCCAGATGCCGGAATAGCCGGCATTCAGCACCGGGACCGATCCGATGCGGTTCCAGTAAAACCCTTCGACCAGGGAATCCCCCACGAAGAGCAGGCCGCCTTGCCCCACCGCGGCGCGATGCGAGCCGATGACAATATCGCGGATCAGCCAGTGCGGCGCGAAGGGATTGGGTTGCGAGGTCACGGAATGAGGCGCCTGCAAAAGCCCCGGCGGAACGGAATATCCATTCCGCCAGGATGGCCCATGGCCTTACTCGATCCCGAGCTTGGCTTTGAGGATCTCGTTGACCGATTGCGGGTTGGCCTTGCCGCCGGTCTGCTTCATCACCTGGCCGACGAACCAGCCGAGCAGAGTCGGCTTGGCTTTCGCCTGCTCCACCTTGTCGGGATTGGCGGCGATGACCTCGTCGATGGCCTTCTCGATGGCGCCCGTGTCGGTCACCTGCTTCATGCCGCGCTTTTCCACGATCTCGCGCGGGTCGCCGCCTTCGGTGAAGACGATCTCGAACAGGTCCTTGGCGATCTTGCCGGAGATCACGTTCTCGCCGATGAGCTCGATGATCGCGCCGAGCTGCGCCGCCGAAACGGGCGAGGCCGAGATGTCCTTGCCCTCCTTGTTCAGGCGGCCGAACAGCTCGTTGATGATCCAGTTCGCGGCGGCCTTGCCGTCGCGGCCCTTCGCCACCTCTTCGAAGAAGTCGGCGGAGGCGCGCTCGGCCACCAGCACGCTGGCGTCATAGGGCGAGAGGCCGTAATCGGCCATGAAGCGGGCCTTCTTGGCGTCCGGCAGCTCCGGCAGGCCTTTCGCGAGATCGTCCACATAGGCCTGATCGAACTCGAGCGGCAGCAGGTCCGGATCGGGGAAGTAGCGGTAATCGTGCGCCTCTTCCTTGGAGCGCATGGAGCGGGTCTCGCCCTTGCCCGGATCGTAGAGGCGCGTCTCCTGGTCGATCTTGCCGCCATCCTCCAGGATCGCGATCTGGCGCCGCGCCTCGTGTTCGATCGCCTGGCCGATGAAGCGGATCGAGTTGACGTTCTTGATTTCGCAGCGGGTGCCGAGCTCGTCGCCGGGGCGGCGCACGGACACGTTCACGTCGGCGCGCAGGTTGCCCTTGTCCATGTCGCCGTCGCAGGTGCCGAGATAGCGCAGGATCGTGCGCAGCTTGGTCACGTAGGCGCGTGCTTCGTCCGCCGAGCGCAGGTCCGGCTTCGACACGATCTCCATGAGCGCCACGCCGGAGCGGTTGAGGTCCACGAAGCTCATGGTGGGGTGCAGGTCGTGGATCGACTTGCCGGCGTCCTGCTCAAGGTGCAGGCGCTCGATGCGCACGGTGATCGTCTCGCCCGTTTCCGGCACGTCGACGATGACCTCGCCCTCGCCCACGATGGGGCTCTTGTACTGGCTGATCTGATAGCCCTGCGGCAGGTCCGGATAGAAGTAGTTCTTGCGGTCGAAGGTGCTGCGCAGGTTGATCTCGGCCTTCAGCCCCAAGCCCGTGCGGATCGCTTGGCGCACGCACTCCTCGTTGATGACGGGCAGCATCCCGGGCATGGCCGCGTCCACGAGGGACACATGGCTGTTGGGGTCGCCGCCGAAGGCCGTGGAAGCGCCGGAGAACAGCTTCGCCTGGCTCGTCACCTGGGCATGGATCTCCATGCCGATGACGATTTCCCAATCGCCTGTCGCGCCTTTGATGAGCTTCTTGGGGTTGACCGGAGCGTTCATGAGCGTCGCGCCTTTATTTCTCGCATTTCCCGCCCGGAGTACGAGCGACGCCGGAGCGGGTCAACCCCCTTCAGGATGAACGGACATTCAGACTGGTTAAGCGATTGCTAAGATGATCCGCAATTTATGCACAGGTTTCGAAAATAATTGCCACGCTCGAATGAAACCCCATCGCACATTCGGCGTTGAACGGGAGGTAAAACGGTCAAGGAGTTTTAAAATGGCTATGGATCCCATGGATCGCGAACCCAACGTCTACAATCGTGAGACCAACATCTCCACGACCGATGGACGTGGTTCCAACACTCTTGCTTACGTGATCGGCGGTCTTGTTATCGCTCTCGGTCTGCTGGCCTTCCTCTTCTATGATGGCGGCAGCAACGAGCCGAGCACGACCGGCAGCACCGCCGGCCAGACGCAGAGCTCTTCACCGAGCACCGGCACGACGGGTTCGGGCGCCGCTGGCGGCTCGACCACGGCTCCGGCAGCCCCGACCACCCCGGCTCCGGCCGCCCCGGCTCAGCAGTAATCTCACGTCTCGCGTAAGACTGCATGATGGGCCTGACCTCGTGTCAGGCCCATTCATTTTGGCGTCAGCCCGGAGCCGCAGGGGAGGAACCAACCCGAACCGTGGCGGTTAGGCGTGATGCAATCTGTCCCAAGTCACCTGTCCCAAGCCACGCAACAGGAGCGCCGAGATGGTCAATAAGGCAAGCTTTACCCCGGAGGAGTGGTCCCGCCTCGTCGCAAGCCCGGTGGTGGCCAGCATGGCGATCACGGCCGCGGATCCCGGCGGGCTCTGGAGCCTGCTGCAGGAATCCATGTCCAGCGGCTGGGCCCTCGTGGAGGCCAAGCAGAGCGCCCAAACGGCCCCCCTCGTGAAGGCGGTCGTCGAGGACATTACGAATTCGGAAACGCGGGACGCCGTCCGCAGCTCGTTTCAGGCACAGTTCAAGGGAAGCCAGTTCGCCGACGTGAAGCGCAAGGCCATCGACGAGTTGCGCGCCGTGTCCGGCCTTCTCGACACGAAGGCGCCCGAAGAGGCTGCGGCCTTCAAGGCATGGTTGTTGAGCGTCGCCCAGAAATCGGCCGAGGCCGGCAAGGAAGGCGGCTTCCTGGGATTCGGAGGCGTCGCGGTCAGCGAGGCCGAGCAGGCGACCCTGGCGGAGATCTCGTCGGCGCTGGGTGCTTCAGCGGCCCCTGGCGCAGGGACTGCACAAAGCCCTAGCGTCTAAGGACCCGCCGCGCCGTGTAGGCGCCGATGGCCCACAGCATGGCGGCGATCCAGCGAACGGGGAAGAGCGTGAGCGCGTCGGACCTGACCGGCGCGATCCAGGGCAGGCCTAGGCTGCTGATCGCCCAGGAGACCAGCACCGAGACGCCGAAGGCCATCAGGCCGATGATCAGCACCTTGCCGAACTGGTCGGCTCTCCAGCCGAGCCAGACGGCGATGAAGATCAGAACCGGATCGAAAGCCGCAGGCAGCCAGTCCCACAGGGTGACGACGGGAACGGTCGGACCCACGTCCCTCAAGCCCACCAAGCCTGAGGCAGCTTGATCCGGCCTGCCGCGTCCTCGATCACCTGGCCTGCCGCGAAGAGGGTTTCTTCGTCGAAGGCGCGGCCGATGAGCTGGAGGCCGAGCGGCAGCCCCTGGGCATCGAGCCCGGCGGGCACCGCGATGCCCGGAAGTCCTGCCATGTTCACGGTCACCGTGAAGATGTCGTTGAGATACATCTCCACCGGATCGCCCGAGCCCTTCTCGCCGATTCCGAAGGCAGCCGTGGGGGTGGCCGGCGTCAGGATGGCCTGGACTCCCTGAGCGTAGACCTCCTCGAAGTCCCGCTTGATCAGGGTGCGCAGCTTCTGGGCCCGCACGTAATAGGCGTCGTAGTAGCCGGCGGAGAGCACATAGGTGCCGATCATGATGCGGCGCTTGACCTCGCGGCCGAAGCCTGCGGCGCGGGACTTCTCGTAGAGGTCGGCGATGTCCCGGCCGTTCTCGCGCAGGCCGTAGCGCACGCCGTCGTAGCGGGCGAGGTTCGAGGACGCCTCGGCAGGCGCCACGATGTAGTAGGCGGGCAGCGCGTACTTGGTGTGCGGCAGCGAGACCTCGACGATCTCGGCGCCGGCCGCGCGCAGCCATTCCGTGCCCTGGTGCCAGAGCCCTTCGATCTCAGGCGACATGCCGTCGATCCGGTATTCCTTCGGAATGCCGATCTTGAGGCCTTTCACGCCGCGGGAGACCGCCGCCTCGAAATCCGGGACCGGCAGGTCTACGCAGGTGGTGTCCTTCGGGTCGGGGCTCGCCATGGAGCGCAGCATGATGGCCGAGTCGCGCACCGTGCGGGTGATCGGGCCGGCCTGATCCAGCGACGAGGCGAAGGCCACCGTGCCCCAGCGCGAGACGCGTCCATAGGTGGGCTTGATGCCGACTGTGCCGGTGAAGGCCGCCGGCTGGCGGATTGAGCCGCCGGTGTCGGTGGCGGTGGCGCCGAGGCACAGATGGGCCGCGACAGCCGCCGCAGAGCCGCCGGACGAGCCTCCGGGAACCAGATGGGTGCCCTCGATGGCGCCGGAGGCGCCGGCGCTCACATTCGAGCCCTCGCGCCGCCAGGGCGACACCACCGGCCCGAAGGCGCTGGTTTCGTTGGACGAGCCCATGGCAAACTCGTCCATGTTGAGCTTGCCGAGCATCACGGCGCCGTCGTTCCACAGATTGCGGGTGACGGTGGATTCGTAAGGAGGGGTGAAGTTGCCGAGGATCTTGGAGCCCGCGGTCGAGACCACGCCTTCCGTGCAGAACAGGTCCTTGATGCCGAGCGGGATGCCCTCGAGCGCACGGCCCTCGCCCTTGGCGAGCTTCTCGTCCGAGGCCTCCGCCATGGCGAGCGCCTTTTCCGGCGTCTCCAGCACATAGGCGTTGAGCGCCCTCGCCTTCTCGATGGCGTCCACATGGGCCTGCGCGAGTTCCTTCGCGGAGAAGGTCTTGGCCTTCAGGCCGTCGCGGGCCTCGGCAATCGTGAGATGGGTCAGTTCGGTCACGGGAGCATCCTGGTCATCCCGGCTGCCCTGCAGCTGACCGGGATCGTCTGGAAATTGAAACTGGTTCTGGCGATCCCGGCTCCGCTGGCGCGTCCTGCCGGGATGACGGCCTTTACTCGACCACCTTGGGCACGAGGAAGAAGTTGTCTTCCGTAGCGGGGGCGTTCTGGACGATCTTGTCCGCGTAGCCGCCGTCGGTGATGCCGTCCTGGCGCTTCTTCATGGTCATGGGGGTGACGGAGGTCATGGGCTCCACGCCGTCCACGTTCACCTCGTTGAGTTGCTCGACGAAGGAGAGAATGGCGTTGAGCTCGCCCTGGAGATGGGGCACCTCCGCATCCGTCACGGCAATGCGCGCCAGATGGGCGATGCGGCGGACCGTTTTCTCATCGACCGACATGAATGGTCATTTCCCTTGGATATCTGCTTCCGCGGGCTATAGCACCCGGTCACGCCGGGGAGCAACGGCGGATGTGGGGATCCTCTGTCATTCCGGGGCGGCCATGGGCCGAGCCCGGGATCCATAGACGCTGACGATGCAGAAGGAGGCGCGACGCCAATGCTCCTGCTTGGGACGTGGTGGCTATGGATTCCGGGCTCCGCTGCGCGGCCCCGGAATGACAGTGGTGCGCTGGGCGATCACACAGTCACGCCCACGGTCTTGTGCGGCACCACCACCTGGATCCCCTTGCCGTCCATGGCGGCGACGAAGCGGTCCGCGTCGGGCACCAGCGGGGGAAACGAGCCGTAGTGGCAGGGAATGACCGCCTTCGCCCGGCTGAAGTAGCGCTGGATCGCGAGCGCGGCGACCTCCGGGCCCATGGTGTACCGGTCGCCGATGGGCACGATCACCACGTCCGGCTGGTGGATCTCGGCGATGAGAGCCATGTCGCCGAAAATGTCCGTGTCCCCCATGTGGTAGACCGTCGGCTCGCCCGGCGCCTTGACGACGATGCCGTTGGCGCTGCCCATGGGAAAGTTGACATCCATTTCGACGAGACCCGACGAATGGTCCGCCCGCACCAGGGTCACGCTGAAGCCGCCCTGGTCCGTCGTGCCGCCCGTGCCCATGGAATCGAAGTTTTCGACACCCTGCTTGGCCAGGTACATGCAGAGTTCGAAATTCGTCACGACCTTGGCGCCCACGGCCTTCGCGATATCCATCGTGTCCCCCACGTGATCGCTATGACCATGGGTGAGAAGGATATGGGACACGCCCTCCATGACCTTCGCCCTGTCGCCCTCGAAGGCGGGGTTGCCCGTGAAGAAGGGGTCGATGAGCACGGCCTTGCCGGCGAAGTCGAGCCGGAAGGCGGAATGGCCGAACCAGGTGATTTTCATGAGAGGACCCTTAGATTTCAGCAGGTGAAATGTAGCGAAGCCCGCCGTCGGCTATGTTTCAATGGAACAAAACGCTGGCTCAAGGCTTTGTGAAGCTAAGCAATAAAGATCAAACATGCTGGAGGAAAGCCATGTCCCGCTCGCTCGCCAGTCTCGGTTTCGCCGCAGGTCTCCTGGTCTCGACAGGTGCCTGGGCCGTTGAATTGTCCATCTCGTGCAGCGCCCTCGGCAAGGAGTACGAGATCTGCAAGCAGGGGGTGGATGCCTGGGCGCAGCGGACCGGCAACACCGTCAAGATCGTTTCGACTCCCAATTCCGCCACCGAACGGCTTGCGCTCTTCCAGCAGCTTCTCGCCGCCGGCGCCGGCGACATCGACGTGTTCCAGATCGACGTGGTCTCGACCGGCACCCTGGCGCAGCACCTCCTGGACCTCTCCTCCAAGGCTCAAGGCAGCATCGGCGATCACCTGCCTGCCATGGCGGAGACCAGCCGCGTCGGCGGCAAGCTGGTGGCCGTTCCGTGGTTCGCCGATGCGGGCCTGCTCTATTACCGCCAGGACCTCCTCGACAAATACAAGCGGCCCGTGCCCCAGACCTGGGCTGACCTGACGGAAACCGCCCGCCTCATCCAGGAGGGCGAGCGCAAGGAGGGCCGGGGCGACTTCTGGGGCTATGTCTGGCAGGGCCGCGCCTATGAGGGACTTGCGACCAATGCGCTCGAATGGGTGGCCTCCTACAACGGCGGCACCATCGTGGACGACAAGGGCGAGGTCACCATCGAGAACCCCAAAGCCGCCGAGGCCCTGAAGCTTGCCGCCGGCTGGGTCGGCACCATCACGCCGGAAGGCGTGCTCAACTACACGGAAGAGGAGTCGCGCGGCGTCTTCCAGGCCGGGAATGCCGTCTTCATGCGCAACTGGCCCTATGCCTGGGCGCTGGCGCAGGGCGCCGACAGCACCATCAAGGGCAAGGTCGGCATCGCGCCTTTGCCCAAGGGTGGTCCTGACGGCCACCATGCGGGCACGCTCGGCGGGCAGCTTCTCGCGGTGTCCAAGTATTCCAAGAACGCCGATGCCGCGACGGATCTCGTCATGTACCTGACGGGCGAGGACGAGCAGAAGCGCCGGGCCGTTCAGGGCTCCTTCAACCCGACCATCGTGTCGCTCTACAGCGACTCCGACATCGCCAAGGCCAATCCGTTCATCGGCGATCTCGTCGACGTGTTCACCAATGCGGTGGCGCGTCCCGCCACCGTGACGGGCCAGAACTACAACAAGGTCTCGACCGAGTTCTTCAATGCTGTGCACCAGGTGCTGTCCAAGCGCGCTGAAGCCGCGCAGGCCCTGAACCGCCTCGACCGGGACCTGAAGCGGATCAAGCGCAACGGCTGGGAGTAACCATGAGCGGCGCCATCGCCGGGACTGGCGTTCCTGCACCGAGCCTGGTGCGGGCCCGCCGGTCCTCCCTCACGCGCTCCCGCATCAGGGCGGCCTGGCTGTTCATCGCGCCGACCCTGGTCATTCTCACGCTCATCGCCGGCTGGCCCCTGGCGCGCACGATCTGGTTCAGCTTCACCGATGCGAGCCTCAACTCCCTCGACGACTACGACTTCATCGGCTTCGAGAACTACCTCGCCAATTACGACGGCGAGTGGCTTGGACTTCTCACCGAGCCCGACTGGTGGCACTCCGTCTGGAACACGGTGTGGTTCACCGCCATCTCCGTCTCCATCGAGACGGTGCTCGGCATCGTCGTGGCGCTGATCCTCAACGCCGCCTTTCCGGGACGCGGCCTCATGCGCGCCGTTATCCTCATTCCATGGGCCATTCCCACGGTGGTGTCCGCGCGCATGTGGAACTGGATGCTGCACGATCAGTTCGGCGTCATCAACGACATGCTCCTGCGCCTCGGGCTCATCGCCGCGCCGATCACCTGGACGGCCAATCCCGACACGGCCCTGTGGACCGTGGTGATGGTCGACGTATGGAAGACCACGCCGTTCATGGCGCTCCTCATCCTCGCGGCCCTCCAGATGCTGCCGGGCGACATCTACGAGGCCGCGAGAGTCGACGGCGTGCATCCGGTGCGCGTGTTCTTCCGGGTGACGCTGCCCCTCATCAAGCCGGCGCTTCTCGTGGCGGTCATCTTCCGCGCGCTCGACTCCCTGCGGGTGTTCGACCTGATCTACGTCCTCACCGCCAACTCCCGCGACACGGCCTCCATGTCCGTTTATGCGCGCCAGCAGCTCGTGGACTTCCAGGAGGTGGGCCTGGGCTCTGCGGCCTCGACGCTCATCTTCCTCATCATCGCCCTGCTCATCGTCATCACGCTGGCCCTGGGACGGGTGCGGCTCGGGGAGGACCCGCGGTGAAGCACCTTGCCCGCATCGGCTTCTGGCTGCTCGTGCTCGCCATCGGCCTGTTCTCGATCTTTCCGTTCTACTACGCGATCGTCTCGTCCTTCCGGTCGGGCGCCGAGCTGTTCTCGGTCGCCTACCTGCCGCAGCGGCTCGACTTCTCCAACTATGCGGCCGTGTTCGAGCGCCAGCCGTTCGGGCGGAACATCCTCAACTCGATCCTCGTCGCAGGCTCCGTGGTCGCGGTGTCGCTTGGCTTGGGCATCACGGCGGCCTACGCGTTCGGGCGCATCGCGTTCAGGGGGCGCTCGCTCCTGCTCATGACGATCCTGGCCGTCTCCATGTTTCCGCAGGTGGCGGTGTTGTCGGGCATGTTCGAGCTGATCCGAAGCCTCGGGCTCTATAACACCCTGCCGGGCCTGATCCTGGCCAACCTCATGCTCACCCTGCCCTTCACGGTGTGGGTGCTCACCACCTTCATGCGCGAATTGCCCAAGGAGATCGAGGAGGCGGCCTATGTGGACGGGGCGACGCCCTGGATCGTGGTGCGGCGCGTGTTCCTGCCGCTCATGGCGCCGGCTGCGGTAACCACGGGGCTTCTGGCCTTCATCGTCTCCTGGAACGAGTTTCTGTTCGCCCTCACCTTCACGCTCACCAACGAGCAGCGCACCGTGCCGCCCGCCATCGCGCTGATGAGCGGCAGCACCGCCTATGAGCTGCCCTGGGGCACGATCATGGCGGCCTCCGTCATCGTGACCCTCCCCATCATCGCCCTGGTACTCGTGTTCCAGCGCAAGATCGTGGCGGGCCTCACGGCAGGTGCGGTCAAAGGATAAAAGGGTTTTCGACATGGCCGACGTTGTTCTCAAAAGCGTTCAAAAATCATTCGGCAAGGCGAAGATCATCCATGGGGTCGATCTCGGCATACGCGATGGGGAGTTCGTCGTCTTCGTCGGCCCTTCGGGCTGCGGGAAATCAACGCTGCTGCGCCTCATCGCAGGCCTTGAGGACATCACCGCAGGCGATCTCTTCATCGGCGGCGAGCGGGTGAACGACCTGGCGCCCGCCAGGCGCGGCATCGCCATGGTGTTCCAGTCCTATGCGCTCTACCCGCACATGAACGTCTACGACAACATGGCTTTCGGGCTGGAGCTGGCGAAATCCTCGAAAGGCGAGATCGACCGGAAGGTGCGGGAGGCCGCGCGGATGCTGCAGATCGAGGCGCTCCTCGACCGCAAGCCCAAGCAGCTCTCCGGCGGCCAGCGCCAGCGCGTCGCCATCGGCCGCGCCATCGTGCGCGACCCGAAGGTGTTTCTCTTCGACGAGCCGCTCTCCAACCTCGACGCGGCGCTGCGGGTCCAGACCCGCATCGAGATCGCCAAGCTTCACACGGACACGCGGGCCACCATGATCTACGTCACCCACGACCAGGTTGAGGCGATGACGCTCGCCGACCGGATCGTGGTTCTCAACGCGGGCCGCATCGAGCAGGTGGGCACGCCGCTCGATCTCTACCACCGCCCGGCCAACCTGTTCGTCGCCGGCTTCATCGGCTCGCCGCAGATGAACTTCATCGAGTGCAAGGTTGCGGGCGTGGGGCCCGACGAGGTGCTGGTGAGCCTTCCCAGCGGCGGGACCCTCTCGGTTCCGGTCCTTCCGGATGGAGTGCAGACGGGAGAAGCCGTCACCCTCGGCATCAGGCCTGACCATGTGCGGGTGAGCCCTCGAGGGTCTGTGGGAGGTCGCGTCGAACTCGTGGAGGAGCTGGGCGAGAACCACCTCCTCTACGTCGATGCGGGCCAGGGCCGGAGGCTGACCGTCCGCGAGCCGGGCGATGCGCGGCATGAGGTGGGCAGCACCGTGAGCCTGGATCTCGCCCGCGAGTTCTGCCACCTGTTCCGCCGTTCCGGCGAGGCTCTGCCCTCCCGTGCCGGAACGGCCAGCCCGGCGCCGTCCTCGCCCGATCTGGCCAGCAGCGCGGCGTGATCTCCGTTCAGCGCGGACCATGCCTGCTTAACGCCGGCGGAGAGGCGGCGAATCCCCTCGGAGGCTCACCACCGTGGATCCCCCGTCCCCGCCTGAGGATAATCCTCTCCCGGCCAGGTTGAGGGAGCGTGGATCGCACAGGTCTCCAGTCTCGACGCCGGGCGACTTCCCCTATACTGCCTATGGCCCGGCAGGCGGATGAGGAGGCAGCCCATGATCTCAAGGGACGACGAGTTGGTCGCTTTCATCGATGGCCTTGCACCCCGCGCCCGCCTCATGGGCGTAGATCTCGGAACCAAAACCATCGGGCTTGCCCTGTCCGACGTGGAGCGGCGGATCGCAACGCCGCTCGAAACCATCAAGCGGGTGAAGTTCACCCCGGATGTGGGACGCATCAAGGAGCTGGTGGAACGCTACGAGGTCGGCGGCCTCGTCTTCGGCCTGCCCCTCAACATGGACGGCACGGAAGGCCCCCGCTCCCAGGCCACCCGCGCCTTCGTGCGCAACCTGAAGCCCCTCCTGCCCTTGCCGATCCTGTTCTGGGACGAGCGCATGTCCACCATGGTGGTGACCCGCACCCTCCTCGACGCGGACGCATCCCGGGCCAAGCGGGCCGACGCGGTGGACAAGATGGCCGCCGCCTACATCCTGCAAGGGGCGCTGGACCGTCACGAGCGGATGGCCGCCGACGCGGAGGCCGCAGAGGACGAGGCAGCCCTTCGGGCCGGCCTCCACATGGACAAGACGCCCGAGGACGGTGCGCTGGACGATTAGCCCGGCTTGCGGCCGGGACAGGGGGCAACCGCAATCGGTCAGGAGCCCGGCATCATAGCCGAAGATCCGTCGGGAATACCGGCATGGGCCTTCGGCCGATGTTTTTCGCTTTTTGAACGTGCAATTTTGTTGCGATAATCGCCTGACGTCGAGGCTTGCCTATACGGGAACAGGCGATTGAAAACGTTTCCCATTTCATGGCTTGACGAGGTGCCAAAAGCCGCCTATCTCAGCGCCACCAGCGACGCCAGTCGAAAATTCTTGCCCTCGGATGGAGTAACTCTCCGAAAAGGCGAAGAACCACAAAGGCTTCGATGGGGGATAGTTTAATGGTAGAACAGCGGACTCTGACTCCGCTAGTCAAGGTTCGAGTCCTTGTCCCCCAGCCAACTGATTTTCCAGCGCTTTTTCCGTTTACCGCCTGGAACACAGCATGAACGTCCTCCGCGGTCGGGCGTTTAGTCGGGAATCTTCGTCCCCTTTGTGCTCCCCTTCCTGTGCGCCCTTTCGAGCTTCCGGATGCCTGACTCGGCCATGGCCGTGTCCCTGTCCAGGTAGTTCGCGTCAAGGATTGCGTGCACGTCCTCGAGCGAGTGGCCCGTGATCGTGGCGATCTCTGGCACTGTGCATCCCGCCTTACCGAGCCGCGTCACAGCGGTGCCGCGCAGGTCGTGAAAGGTGCGGCCCGTCACCCCGGCCTTGATGCACGCCTTCCGCCAGGACGATCGGAACCCGGACTCCGTCCATGGATTCCCGTCGACGTTCACAAGGATCAGGTCGCCCTGTCGCGGAGTGCGGTCCAACACTGTCTTCAAGGGACGGGCGATGGGGATTACGACGGCCACACCAGTCTTCGACTGCGTCAGCCGAATGTACGTCCCGTCATACGCTGACCAGGGGAGCCGCAGAAGGTCACCCTGTCGCTGTCCCGTCCACAGGGCCATAAGGAAGGCGAGGCGCAGCCCATCGGGGGCGACTTCGAGGAACGCGGCCTCTTGGGACGGGGACCACACCTTAGCCTTCCGAGAGCCGTGATAGAACCGCCCGCCCTTCTCGCAGGGATTCGCATCGATGTCTCCGCGGTCGAGGGCCCACGACAGCACCCGGGCCAGGACGGTCCAAGCGTAATCCGACTGCCGGCTCGACCGCTCGGCCAGGCGATCCCGCCAGTCCATGAACACGCCGCGGGTCCGTTTGGCCGTCATCGCCTTCAGCGGGAAGTCGCCGAACTCCTTCTCGATCGCCTCGATGTGCCGCACGTAGTCCCGTTTCGTCCGTGGGGCCAGCTTCCTGAACTGCACGCTCCCCTGATAGGCCTGGAGGACGGACTGGAGCTGGGTCGAGGGATGGGCCAGCCTGATCGCCGCCGCCTCGTTGTAGGAGGCGATGAACTCGGGGGAGCCGTACTCGCCCTTGACCGGCGGACCGCCCTTCCACGCATACCAGTACGTCTTCCAAGTCCCGTCAGCCAGCTTCTTCCGCCTCGAGTTCAATCCCTTAAGTCGTACGCGCATCGCGCTTGGCCCTCCACGTGTCCAGTGCGGAATCGGCGGTGTCGGAATCCCGGCGGGCCGGGTCGCCCGAGACGAGAACGATCCTGCCGTCGGCCTCGATCTCGACGCGGGACACCTTCATGCCGGCAGCGGTCGCGCCCCTCACGGCGCGGGCGACGTCGGCCTGCCTAAAACGGCCGGGGCGATTCATTGCGAATCCTCCCGTCGCCGCAGGCGATCGCCTGCGGCTTGAATCCCTCGATGCGGGGACCGCTGCTCGGTACTCAAAGGTATCGCCGGCCCGGAGGCCGAACCCGGTACACCATAAGCCCAGGCCCGGACCTTGTTCCGGAACACAAATCGACGCACCGCAGGGCTGGGATTCGAGAGCGGCATGCGGGCGTGTCCCGCCATGAATCCCCGGGAATTACGCGGACTCATGACGGCAGCCCCGGCGGGGCGAAAGGACAGGAGGCATTCCCGCTCGAACGGTCGCGACAATCCCGAGGATCCCGTCGAAGGACACATGCCCATGTCTTGCGAGCGCATCCGCGAGTTCGTCCAGCGCGGGCCTGTGCGCCCGCAGCAGCTCCCTCGCACGGTCCAGACCCTCATCCAGCACCCGGTTCACCGTCCGGAGCAGGGTGCGGTCCGTCCGTACCCGGGCGAGCAGTTCTTCCTCGTCCCGGGACGCGAGATAGGCCAGGTCCGCGCCGAAACCCAGCGACACCTCCATGGCGGCGGCCAAGGTGGTCGCCCGCTGGAGGTCGGCGCCCCGGGAGCCGCCCCCGCTGTCTGAGCGGACCCCGAGCACGACCTCCTCGGCAGCCAGTCCCGCGAGGATCCCGGTGATCTCGGCGAGGTACGCCTGCCGCGTGCGCAGCAGGTCGGTCGCATATTCGAAGTTTGTCACCCCGGCCTCGGAGTCGGCCGACGCCGCACGGAAGACCCGCGACTCGACCGGGGCCTTCCCGGACTCCTTCAGCAGCAGGCAGCCGACGACCGCGTGTCCCGCCTCGTGGATGCAGGCGCGGCGGAAGTCGGCGTCGGACAGGTGCCGCCTCGGCGGAAGGGCAGCGGTGAGGTCGTGCATCCGCATCTCCCGGCACTCCCGGCGGGCGATGCGTCTGGCGTCGCGTACGACCCGCTCGATCACGGCCCCGGACGCGCCCTCCAGACGCTCCGCGACCTCGGTCAGGTCGGCACCGGGAAGGGCATCGCGGAGGTGGTGCCGCAGGATGCCCTTGCGCGCCTCAAGGTCGGGCAGAGGAATGACGACGTGCCGGTCGAGCCTGCCGGGCCGCATGATCGCGGGATCGATCTTGTGCGGCAAGTTGGTGGCCCCGACGACGACCACGCCCTCGCGCCCCTCGATGCCGTCGAGGCACTCGAGGAAGCCGTTGATGACCTCGCGGCAGTACTGCTCGTGCCTGACGTCGATCCTCTCCCGGTCGCCGAACGAGTCGAGCTCGTCGACGAACAGGATGCAGGGCGCGTCGGCCTTGGCCTCGTCGAAGGCCCGGCGCATCGCCTTCAGCAGGTCGTTGAGAAGGCCCCTGGCCTGCCAGCGGGCGAGGGAGTGCACGTGGATCGGCACGTCGCACGACTTGGCGAGCGCCCGGGCGAAGGTCGTCTTGCCGGTTCCCGTGGGACCGCTGACCAGGATACCCTTGTCCATGTCGGCCCACGTGATCCGCCCGGCCTTGTAGTCCGCGAAGTCCCGGGCCGCCGACCGTCCCCATTCGGCGGCCTCGCCCAGGCCGTGCAGGTCGTCGAGGGTCGGCCGGTCCGGGCCGTCCTTCGCCTTCCCGATCGGGGACGGGTCACCCGTCCGAACCAATCCGAGGATCCGGACCGTCTGCCGGAGGTTCCGGCCAGGACGGATGATCGCACCGACAGTGGGGAGCGGCACACCCTCGGCGGCATCCAGCAGGGCTTCGTCCGGCGGATGCCCGAGGACCGCTTGGACGGCTCCCCTGAGGGCCTGGCGGTCGACGGGACCGGGTGTCAGGACCGCGTCGGCCGCGGCGCGGAAGAGAGGCGGGAAGTCGTCCAGGCCGGAAGCGAAGGCGAAGAGCCGCGCCCGCGACGCCAGCTTGTCCCGCACGAAGCTGGCATCCCTTCGCGACCACTTGACCTTGCGATCGAACGTGATGATCTCGTGGTCCGGGTCGAGCATGGCGCGCCGGGGATCGAAGCCATCCCTGACCTGCTCACCCAGCAGGGCCTTTCCGGCTTCGACGAACACCTCCCGATCATCGGGATCGGGAACCACGAAGCCGACGGCACAGGACAGTCCGCCCAGCACGTGATGCAGGCCGGCCGTCCGCAGGGTGCGGATGAGCAAATTCCGGGCCAGGGCCTCGCCCACGTCAATGGGGCGGCGTGCGACTTCATTGTGCCTGTTTGAGGGAAACCGTGCGTTGGTCATGGCTCTCTCCATCACGTACGCAGGTTGCCGACCGGGAACGCGCAGGAGCGGTCCGGCCTGCCCAGGGCATAGAAGTGGATGACCGTGCGCGCGTAGCCGAGGGCGGATGCGAGCACCCACGGGCCCGTGGTGATGCCGGTCCGCCCGTCGGCGATCGTCGGGTGGTTGAACATGACGCCTGTCAGGCATGGATCGGGACGGGGGACCGCCCGCCAGGAATGGATCTTCGGGCAGGCTGCCAGCGCGGCCTCGTCGGGATGCCGGCCCCGGCGGATGTCCTCGAGGGCGTGCACGAGGCCACGCAGGCGGTGGATTTCGGACTCGAGCTCGGGTGCCGGGCCGTTCTTGTCGATGATGAAGGTCATTGGGCGTGCTCCGTCGCATGCGGCTCGCGAACGACGGCCGGCGACTTGCGGTGTTGCTGTGAAGGATCGGTTCAGACGTGGGAGCGGTAGACGCGGGTCTCGGGGCCGATGCGGGCGTCGTCGAGATCGATCTCCACGAAGCGGCGCAGGGCCATGGTGGCGATGACGCCTATCGGGTCACGCCCATCGCGGATCACCTGCATGCACACGGAGAGCGGCATCGGTCCCTGCTCCTCGAGGAGCGTGAGCAACCGGACGCGGTCGCCGAGCGAGATGCGGTGGTTCGCGTAGCGCAGGAGGTCGCGGGCGTTGTCGAGCCGGAAGCCCTCATGGAGGTCGCACTCGCTGACGGCCTCGTAGCGATACCCGAGGTCACGGGCGACGTCGGACACCCAGTCCGGCGGCGGCGACTTCGCGTCCGGCGAAACGGCATCGAGGAGGATCGTGCCGTCGGATCGCTCGACGGCGAAGTCCGGCACGTGCATCCCGGTGCCGTAGGCAAGGATCGTGGGCAGGCAAGTCCAGGACACCACGTCGGGATCGAGGTCAAGCAGGCAGCCGAGGTCGCGGGCTGCCTGGTTCCGGAACAGGGGCACGCCACGGCAGCGGACGGTTCCGGGCGGATGGAAGAAGAGGGCGGACGCGCTCTCGCGGATGTGGGCCAGCAGGTCGGATTCATCGTCGCCGACGATGTCGGAAGAGGAGATGATGGGCATGGGTACGCTCGTCCCAGTGCGGACGGCGGCGGCCGTCGCGTGAACCGATCAGGGGCGGGTTCGGGAAGTCAGCGTATCGAGGCTATTCCGATACCGCGCGGGCCAACCGTGCGCTTGAAGCGCGATCCGGTATCAGCGGGATGTGCGGGAGCCTTGGTCATGACTGGAACAAATAGAAAACATGGCCAAGGTTGTCAACACGATATCCGCTACCCCTTTCGAGATCGGGGCCGATCGAGCCGCGGCTCATGCCCGTGCCTGCTCCTTGAACACGGTCTTGATGACATTCCCTCCGTGCCAAGTCTCCGACACCAGCCCCGCATCCGCTTCCGCCGCGCAGGTGGATATCCCGGTTGGCGGTCCAGGGAAGCGACGGTGCGGTCCTTCATAAGCCACTGCGGCCCGGTGGGTTGCCCGAGTGGCTCGGGGTCAAGGTTCCCTGGAACGCGGAGCAAGCGACTTAAGCCTCAGCCATCCATGCTGTTTGTCTCAAAAAGCCACTTCAACCCACGATATGTCGTTTGTTTCGGCTTAAGGCCCCCTGTTTCAAGCTCAGCAAGGATCCTGGATTGTCCATGGACCTTGCACGGCTCCGTCCGACGATTTCGCCACTTCGGCAGCCATGAACGTCGAGACCGAGACATGGTTCTCTGCTCCGCCAGATTTCCCCCACATTCCACAGCTTGCGAACAAAGCAAGAACATTTTCGTGGTGACGCAGGCTCGGAGTCGGTAACTTCGCACCCTTGATGGAGGTGACGATGACTGACCAAACCCAAACCGCATCCGACACGGACGAAGCGGACACGCACGTCCCAGTGCTCCCGTCCTGTTCCGGATTTCCGTGCATACGGGCATCCCGACGGACGACCTGCGGGTACTGCGCCAGGGCGTGGAGCAGCCCAATTGCCTTGACGAGCTCCGTGCCGCCATCGATCACGCCGTCCAGCATGCACAGCGTGAGGCTGCATAGGCGTCCGGTAAAAACACCTTCACGGTCCTAGGGGTTTCCCTCGCCTCCCCACGCCTCCTCTTCCACGCGGCGCTTCTCGCCTGAGAGGCAGTCGGCCTGCGCTCCGGCAGGAAGGACCAGAGGCGATGGGCCAGGTCCGGCGATTTCGCGCAGGACCTTGGTCTTGATGACGGACGGGAACTGGTCGGCTCGGCGGAGCGGGATCATGAACGCGCCGGCTCCTCCGATGACGCAGTCCACGTAGTATCGGTCCAGGTCGCCGAACTCCCAGCCGCTCACCATCCCCGGGATCTGGATCGTCAGCCTATTGATCGTGATGCCCTCGGCCACGGCATGATCGCGCACGTGCCTGACCTTAGGACCATCGTTGTTCGGACCGTCACCCGAGATGTCGATCACCTGCCGCGCCGGCCTGTCCACGAGATCCGCAAAAAAGCCTCATGCTGAAGTCGATCACGCCGGAGATCGAGGTCATACCGGCCTGCTGGATCGGCTTGTGTCCGAGCTGGGACGCGAAGGTCCGCGCCGCGTCCGTTCCGTCGATCACAGTCCACGGCACGAGAACGGTCTGCTCATCGACTCCTGACCATTCGACATATGCGACGGCGATGCGGCCGAGTGCTCCCCTTGCGATGGTCTTGTGGACCACCGGTGATCGAAACGCCTCGATGAAGCCCGAGCGCTGAAGCGACTGCTCGGCCTGCGCCATCGAGGACGACACGTCCACGGCGAGTATGAGGGCAAGGTCGAGTGTCGTCTCGGATGCGGCGACAGCGCCACTACAGATACAGACGAAGGACATGCCCAAGCACGAGGTGCGATGTCGGCCAAGCACGGCTGCCTC
The DNA here is from genome assembly GCF_016743775.1 of Microvirga aerilata. Taxonomy (GTDB): domain Bacteria; phylum Pseudomonadota; class Alphaproteobacteria; order Rhizobiales; family Beijerinckiaceae; genus Microvirga; species Microvirga aerilata. The sequence goes on from NZ_JAEQMY010000022.1 coordinate 74,850, forward strand.
CCCGTGGGATGCTCCATGGAGCTGTCATGCCATGCAGTTGAGGCCAATGAATGTCGGCCATGGCACAACTCACGAAATCACCTGCCCTTCGCGAACGTCCGGTGTTCGCGGCTTGAGCCGAAATTTGGGGTACTTCCGGGATGTGCCATTTGCTGACCTTGGAACATTGTCCAAAGCACAACAATCATCTACGGCTCATCTCCTCTTGCAGGATAGGTCAGCAAAGAGCGTGCTGCCCGGCGGCTCACAAGGAACAAGATCTGGCCCTGATCATCGCCGCGAGCCCAGTGCGTCATTACTCCCAGCGCAAACGGCGACGCCTACCCATCCCTAGTTAGGTTCAGTTCAGCCAAGCGGATCTCTGCCAGAGCCTTGAAGGACCCTGTGGGGAACTGCTCAAGGTAGGCCTGGAACATCGCCGGGTTGTCGCTCTCCTTGACCGTATCCCAGAAGGCGAGTTCGACGGCAGAGCTCTCCGGCGCAGGTTGAGGCCTCTCTAACAGGTCGGGCTTGGCGAGACGTTCCTGGGCCAGAGGGGCAAAGATCCCGTC
>NZ_JAEQMY010000230.1 GCF_016743775.1 Microvirga aerilata
GACGACGCCCTGGCGGGCCTCTCGCCCGCTTGGGCGCGAGTAGACGATCCCAACCTCCACCGGTGCCCGCTGGCCGCTGCGAGCGCGCCGCATCTCGCCGGCGCTCGCGGCATCTACCCGGACCAACTCGGCGCCCATCTCGCTTGCATGGGTGCGAGCCGCTGCAATCGCGGCCTGCCGACACGTTTCGACCACTGTATTGGGAGTGCCCGGACGATACTGGAGCTTGGGGATGGTCGCCTGCTCGGCTGCGTACCCACCCACCATTCCAGAGGCGCCAAGCAGAAGAATGACCCACAGCATATCTGTTCACCCCGAGATGACCCCACCAGCATTGGGATCAGGGTTCATAAGTGCTATATCGACAAAGTTCGGCCTTAGCTGCCACTTCCTTCATCCTGGAGTATTACAGCTGTTGCTGGACCCTGATACCCGCGGCGGTTGCGCCGCCCCCTGGCTCCTCCGAGACCTGAGCCTGAGGACAGCTAACCTCGGCTTAGCAGACGTTGCAGAAGCGGCAGCCCATGAGCTGCCCAGAGCGGGCCTGCATTCCTCACCGAGAGTGAACGGAAGGGGGCTCGACTTTGTCCCTGGATCTCGTAGGCTAAAGTCAGTGATCAAGCCATCGCACACTGCTTAACGGGAGATTGGATGTCCTCACGGTTGCGCGCTGGCCTGATCGGCTGCGGGTTCTACGCGAGAAACCATCTGCACGCCTGGCGTGACCTGTCGGATGACGTCGAGCTGGTTGCCGTCTGTGATCGCGATGAGCAGAAGGCTGGGGCAGCAGCGGAGGCCTTCAGCGTACCCCGATGGTACGGCGATGCGGCTCGGATGATGGAAGCCGAGGCCCTCGATTTTGTGGACATCGTCACCACGATGCCCTCTCACAAATCTCTGGTGCTGCTCGCGGCGTCTCACAAGGTGCCGGTTATCGTGCAGAAGCCTTTCGCGCCCACATGGCAGGACTGCCTCGACATGGTCGACGTCTGCCGTAATGCCGGCGTGCCCCTGATGGTTCACGAGAACTTCCGCTTCCAGTCGCCACTCCTTGAGGTGCGGCGCGTGTTGGAGGCGGGAACCATCGGCGACGTGACCTGGGGGCGCATCAACTGGCGGACCGGCTATGACATCTATGCAGGCCAGCCGTATCTTGCGACGGAGGAACGGTTCATCCTGCTCGACATTGGGGTGCACGTGCTTGATCTCGCCCGCGTGCTGCTGGGCGAGGTTGAGCGGGTCTTCTGCGAGACGCAGAGCGTCAAGCCAAGCATCGCAGGCGAGGACATGGCAACGATCATGCTCAAGCATCACAACGGAGCGGTAAGCGTGGTCGATTGCAGCTACGCGACCAAGCGCGACCCGGACCCATTCCCTGAGGTTCTGCTGGAGATCGAGGGGCGGCGCGGCAGCTTGCTCCTGTCACCGGGCCTGGAGCTACGCGTCACGAGCGAGGGAGCGACAACGGTGCGTTCACTGCGGACGCCGCTTCTGCCCTGGACGTCCGAGCCCTGGCACGTGAGCCAGGAAAGTGTGCTCAACACCCAGAGGCATTGGGTCGAGTGCCTGAAGGCAGCACGTGAGCCCGAGACCTCCGGGCGTGACAACCTAAAGACCTATGCACTTGTGGAAGCGGCGTACGAAAGTGCGACATCCCACCAGGCGGCGAGGCCGAATAGCTAAGCTCGACCTTGCAGGTGATTGGATTGGCGAGGCACCCCCGGCCGAGCAGGGCAGCGATCTAATAGCTGCTCTTGGAAGTCGGCCGAATGTCTACTCAAGAAGCGAGTTGGCCCCGGGCTTGCCCAGGGCAATGTTAACGAAAGGGTAAAAGACCGAGTTAAATGACGATGAAGTCGGCCGCCGTGAGCTTGGCGCGGTTCTCAATCATCGCGAACTTCACGGCTGCGGTCGAACCGATGCCATCGGCGTCGTAGTACAGAGCACCGCTCTTGTCGTTGTAGATAATCCGGTCGCCTGAATCCAACGCCTTCTCGCCCGTAACGAAGCTGCTCGACGAGAGCTGGCCGTGCTTGAGCTTGGTGAACACAGCATCATCGAGGCGGATCGTATCGTCCTTGGCACTGAAGTCCAGGATCACGTCGACATTCTTCGTACCGGGCTTGGTGTCAAAGGTGAAGGTATCCTTGCCGGCGCCGCCGACCATTACGTCGCTGCCGCCCTTGCCCCACAGCATGTCATTGCCGCTTTTGCCGTCGATCTTATCGTTGCCGCTCGAGCCTGTCAGCCTGTTGCTGCTGCCGGTGCCGGTGAGGGTCTTCGTGGTCACTGGCCGTTCAGACAAGGTCGGTGTGGAAGGCGTTAATGGCGTCACCGGCGTTGTCGTCACGGGGGTCGTCGTCTGCTCCGCCGCATCGGCAACCTTGACGGTGACGGTGCCTGC
>NZ_JAEQMY010000231.1 GCF_016743775.1 Microvirga aerilata
AGGCGGCTGTCATGTCCGCCATGGAGGCCGTTGAGGAGCTTCGCGCCCTGGACCCCTCGAACTCAGATGAGTGGCACGGCTGGTGGCTTGAGATTGTTGATGCCACAGGTCAAGCAGTGCAGACGATCCCGCTTGACGCTCTCTCTGCTCACTAGCGGGCTTTGACCTACTCAGCGGCAATAAGTGTGTCGTTCGCCGCGAGGTTCATGTGCTGTTGTGCCCACATGGCCGCCTGAGTGCGATTGGCCGCCTTCACCTTGCGCAAGATGGCTTTGAGGTGAACTTTGACCGTTGCCTCAGCGAGTCCAAGTTCCCGCGCAATGTGCTTGTTGGAGGCACCTTGGGTCAGGTGGCGCAGGATCGTGGCCTCCCGTGGTGATAGCTTGTTGGCAAATGCCGTAGCCGCAGGGCCAACGATGATCGCCCCATCCGGACGAGCCTGCCGCTGGCGAGAGGCCTCGTGCAATAGGCTGAGTGTAAAAGCTGGCGCGATGTAAGTTTCACCCAGTATCACCAGCTCAAGCGCCTTGATCAGGGCCTCGCGGTTCATCGCCGTTGAACAAAGCCCGTCCAGGCCTGCTTGGAAGACCTGCATCATGGCTGTGGGTTCCATAGCCTCAGTCAGCAGAACCATCCGGGCAGACGGCCATTGCGCTTTCACCCTCTCGACTGTCTCGGTCAGCTTATCAGCCGCTTGGTCCGCGTGAATGAGGCAGAGGATCGGCAGCTCTGGTGGCTGTTCGAGGGTCTCGTCTGAAAGGACGAACAGCGTGCCGGAGAGAATGTGGCTGATGCCGCTGCGGATGAGGGCATTCTGGCACACCAGAACGGTCGTCACATACGAAGATGCATTCTGAGCAATCGAGAGGATTTGCTCATTGAAAACGACGTCATGGTTCATGATTGTCTAGCCCCAGTTATATTCAGCAATGTGCATACGAGAGTACCCACGTCAGCCATGGCGCTCGCGTAGCAGAAGCCATGGTGAATGGGCGCTGTATCCCGGGAACGGCCCATGTGACCCGGACCTGCTTGGCTGTAACGAGCTATGCGGGGTATGGTTCCTACGATTGGACTAGCTCTTCGGAGCTAATACTCTATTCGGATGCAGTTCAGGCCTTGGAGTGGCAATGAGCCTGATAGCCCTTCCGCCTCTTGGTGGAACTGTCGCAAACCCGTTGGTAACATAGTTCGGTATATGCCTCTGGTAAGCTCCGGGGGTACACTATGTTCAAAGGCCGTCATTTCGATCGCTCGGTGATACTGCTGTGCGTGCGGTGGTACTTGGCTTATGGCTTGAGCCTCCGGAACTTAGAGGAGATGATGGCTGACCGCGGCGGCTCTATGGACCACGCTACGGTCCACCGCTGGACTGTTCATTACGCGCCGCTCCTGCTGGAGTAGTTCAACCGGCGCAAGCGAGCCGTCACCAGCAAGTGGCACGTCGACGAGACCTATATCAAGGTCCGAGGGCGTTGGATGTATCTCTGCCGCGCCATCGATAGCAACCGTGACACGGTAGAGTTCTGGTTCAGTAAGCGGCGTAATCTGACTGCCGCTAAACGCTTTCTGAGCAAGGCTCTCAAGCGGCATGGCAGGCCTGAGAGGATTGTGATCGATGGCAGTCAAACCAACCGGGAGGCCATCCTATCCTGCGATACTGCCGATCAGCTCCAGGATCGAACACGGCGTGATCTGAAGCCCATTTGCACCCGGCAAAGTTCCTACTTGAACAATCGTATCGAGCAGGACCATCGTGCCATCAAGCGGCGGACTCGGCCGATGCTTGGCTTCAAGTCTGTCAACAGCGCTCGCGCCATCCTGGGCGGGATTGAGATGTTCACATGATGCGGAAAGGACAGGCAAAGTGTGCCCGTGAGGCTCAGCTATCGTTGGCCGAACAGTTTGATCGGCTCGCCGCATGAGCGTCGACCAGCCACTCTGGCCTCTCTGTGCCTTTTGCCAGAAATTGCGACAGAACCGTTTTCGGCCGGGGAGGTTTCCAGTCGCTCCGAGGTTCAGGATGCGCTGGCGCGCATGCAAACAATTGTGAGCCAGCGTATGCGGGATAAGGTGCCTCGCGGAAGCCGGGATAGCCGTGAGGAAAGCGGTGGTGCAGACCAGCATACCTCCTACGCTCGCATGACTAGGCCCGGCATGCATGGGAGCGGGGGAGCCGAATGATTGAACAGAGCTCAAAGGAGCCAGTCGGTGGAAGCTTGGCCGCAACATCATACCGGTTTCAGCCATAGTTTTCGTGTTTGTTGAAGGTCTTGGCGCCGAATCGGTCGGCGCGTTACAGGGCCTCCAATGACCC
>NZ_JAEQMY010000232.1 GCF_016743775.1 Microvirga aerilata
AGGCGGCTGTCATGTCCGCCATGGAGGCCGTTGAGGAGCTTCGCGCCCTGGACCCCTCGAACTCAGATGAGTGGCACAGCTGGCGGCTTGAGATTGTTGATGCCACAGGTCAAGCAGTGCAAACGATCCCGCTTGATGTTCTCTCTGCTCATTAACCAGGTGTCGGAAGTAAGTCGGCATTGATGCGTACCAGGCCTCCAAAGACAGAACCCCGTTCGGCTCTACTCCGGGCGGGGTTTCTATTTGGGCCTGTTCACATGGGCTTTGAGAACATGCGAGGCGCTGAATGTAACAGCCCTGCGGGGCTCGATTGCCACTTCCACATTAGTTGTGGGATTGCGGCCGACGCGCTCACCCTTATCGCGGACTGTAAAGACGCCGAATGAAGAAAGCTTCACAGTCTCGCCAGTGGCTAGCGTGTCGCAAATCTTGCCAATGACCTGCTCGACCAGCTCAGCGGACTCATGCCTTGAGAGACCCGCCATCTGGTAGACGGCCTCTGCCAGGTCCATCCGGGTTACATTCTTGCTAGCCATCTCTCTGCCCCAACAACAGAACCCCGCTCGGGAAGAGCCGAATTGGGTTTCTCACCTCTCCAGAAGAATGCTGAGATTGATATCACTTTTGGACTACTCCATTAGCTTAGTTGCGGATCACGAAAGCGTGACTGTAAGGTTATGTCCAGCCCTCTTCCTTATCGGGATCAGCACCAACAATCAGCGCCCGAACGCCTGCGGGAGAGATGCTATAAGAGAACAACTCAGGTATATTAGGGGCATTCCATGGATACTCTTCGGCAGCAGGTCGAGCATGTTGCTCGCACGTTCTATGAGGCGCAGGAAGAAGCGCCAGACTGGGACAGCGAGCCCGACTTGATCAAAGACGAATTCCGTGAGTACGCTCGCGATGCCATAGCGCTTCTTGAGCAGCATAAAGCGCAGATGCTCGACGCGGCATAAGGCTGTTCCGGGAAGAGGGCCTCATCAAGGCCCCGCCAGTCCCCTACTCAGCAGCAACAATAGTGACGTCGTTAGCCGCAAGGTTCATGTGCTGTTGTGCCCACATGGCTGCCTGAGTGCGGTTTTCCACCTTCGCCTTCCTCAGGATGGCCTTGAGGTGCACTTTGATTGTGGCCTCCGCGAGCCCAAGCTCGCGCGCGATGAGCTTGTTCGAGGCGCCTTGAGTCAGGTGGCGCAGGATCTGGGCTTCTCTGGGTGACAGCCTGTTCGCAGTCGCCGCCGCAGATGGGTCGTTCGTTGGCATGAAGATGCCAACCCCATTGTGGCTCGCCCGCTGATGGCAAGCAGCGTCACTCAATAAGCTGGACGTCAGAGCTTGCGAGATGAAGGTTTCACCCAGCATCACCAGCTCAAGCGCCTTGATCAGGGGCTCGCGGTCCATCACCGTCGAGCAAAGCCCGTCCAAGCCCGCTTGGAAAGCCTGCACCATGGCTGTACGTTCTATGCGCTCGGTCAGCAGAACCACCCGAGCAGAAGGCCATTGCGCCTTCAGCCTCTCGATTGTCTCGGCCAACTCATCAGCCACTTGGTCGGCGTGAATAAGACACAGCATCGGCAGTTCTGATGCTTGTTTCGGCAGTTCGTCTGAGATGACGAACTGCGTGCCGGAAAGGATGTGGCTGATGCCGCTGCGGATGAGCGTATTCTGGCAGACTAGAACGGTCGTCACATACGACGATGCATTCTGAGCAATCGAGAGGATTTGCTCATTGTAAACGACGTCATGGTTCATGCTTATTAGCCCCTATTGATGTTCTGCAATGTGCGTCCGGAACGACCCGCGCCAGCCACCAGCACTCACTTAGGAGGAGCCTTGGCGGAAGGGCGATACATCCCGGGAAGGGTCCATGTGACCTGGACCTGCTTGGCTGTAACGACATAGGCCCAGCTTGGTTCCTCCAACGAGATTAGCTCCTAAGAGGTAGTTGCCAGCCTGGATGCAGATGAGGCTCGGAAGGGCTTGGCTTGCCAGCTAGTCTCCTGGGTCCGCTCGGCAGACGAGTTGGACTCAGGAATCAATAAAGACCTAAAATGCTCATCGTTAGGCCTATGGTCCCATTCGCCACGATTTTGCCTTACTCCGCATGCAGAATACGTCCAACAAGAAAAAATAATTAAAATTTGTGGCTTGAAGTATTGTTAGCCTGCGCAGCGTAACCAGACTGTATTGTTTAACCTGTTCTGCTCGGGTTCATAGTACCAGTAACTTCTTCATATTAATCAAAAACTCTATTCAGAAGCCTCGCAAAAGAGGCTCGATAGATTTGGGGCAGAAAT
>NZ_JAEQMY010000233.1 GCF_016743775.1 Microvirga aerilata
TTCCGCAACCCGCCGGGCACCTCGCATATCCCTGCGTCAGAGGAAGGCTGCACCATCTTCGTGCGCCTCTGGCAGTTCAGTGCCGACGATAAGACGCAGATCGTGCGTCAGCTCGGCGAAGGTGACGAGGCCAACCCTCGGGAAGGTGCAACGAGCGCAACCGTGCTGTTCGACGACGGCCGGGAGAAGGTGTGCCTCGAGGACTGGGCCGCTGGCGAGGCCGTGACGGTCGAGAACGTGCGCGGACTGGAGTTTCTCGTGCTCTCCGGCGAGCTCTTGGTCGGCGGGGAGAAGCTGGCAGCGCAGGGTTGGGGCCGACTGCCTGCCGGGATGGACCTGATCGGGACGGCCGGACAAGAAGGGGCACGGATCTGGATCAAGGACGCACCTCTGCTGCATCCCAACGTCCTCCAAATGCCTGCCTAACTCATTGAACGGTGCAGAGGCCGTTAACGTGAGACCGCACTCGGCGATGCGCTAGTGCGGTCTATTGCTATTCGCCAAGCCGGCGGCGCCCTCGATGTCCCGTACCGGCTGCCGGAGGGCTGACGCGTCTGCGCGTTGCTGCCTTGAGGAGCTTGCGGAAGGTCGGGCATTCCAAGTGAGACGGGGCCGAACACTCCGCCACATGCCGGAGGGCGTCCCGCAGCACCCGCAAGTCGACCATCTGGCGCTGCAAGTCATCCGCCTTGGCGTGCAATTGATCCCGAGGGATGTCGGGCCGGCCATCCTTTCCGAACATTCCTGCGATCTCGGTGAGCGAGAAGCCTGCCGTCTTTCCCAGTTCGATCAGCGATAGCCTCAAGAGGACGTCGGCATCGAATTGCCGCCGCAGCCCATGCCGGCCGACCGATCGGATCAGGCCGACCTCCTCGTAGTAACGCAACGCCGAGGGCGGCACGCCCGAACGTTCTGCGACCTCACCGATATCCATCATTCCAATGCTTGACCTTAAGTTAACTTGAAGCCGTACCGTGTCTCGAATCAGCAGTTTGAGCAAGAGGAACGCCATGGCACCCGATCAATCCCGTAAGCCCGTCTGGCATGATCCACGAGCCGTGGCACTGCTGATGGCGGCATCCCTCACGACCATGGCCAACGCCACCATCAGTCCCGCGCTCCCCGGGCTCGAGCGCCTGTTCGCGAACGATCCGAACGCCGCGATGCTGGTGCGGCTGCTGGTGCCCGCGCCCTCGATCGCCGTTGCCATCCTCGCGCCGTTCGCGGGTATCGTCGCCGATCGGTACGGTCGGCGTCGGATGCTCCTGACCGGTGTCGGCCTCTTCGTGCTGGCCGGATGCGCAGGACTGCTCCTTCCTGATCTTCCGGCCATCTTTGTCAGCCGACTGGTCCTGGGGGGCGCCGTCGCCCTCATCATGACGGCGCAGACCGCGCTCATCGGCGACTACTTCAGGGGTGCCGACCGAAACGCGCTGACAGGGCTTCAGATATCGGCCCGCAATTTCGGCGGACTCGTGTTCATCTCGCTCGCCGGATGGTTTGCCGTGATCTCGCCGCGTCTGCCCTTTGCCGTCTACGGAGTTGCCGCGCTTTTCCTGCCATTGATGTGGAAGGTCATCGTCGACCCGCAACGAGCCTCGTCCGCTCCCGGCGCCAGCCCGCAGGACAACTCTCCGATCCCCTCGTCTTGGGGTTTCGCCCTCGCGTCGCTCGTGCTCCTTCAGGCCGTCACGAACATGATCTTCTTCGTCATGCCGACGCAGTTGTCGTTCTTCTTCGAGCGGGCTGGCTACGACAGCCCGGTGATAACCGGATCAGCGCTTGGTGTCCTGATGCTGTCGGGCGGCTGTTTCGCGCTTCTGTATGGCCGAGTCCAGCAGGTCATCGGACATGTCGGCATCTTCGCGTTGGGGTATGGTGCGATGGCAATCGGGTTTCTGCTGCTCGCCCATGCTTCGACACCTCCGGCGTGGTTCCTTGCAGCGTCGGCCATCGGTGCAGGCTACGCGCTGGTCTCGCCAGGCTTCGTGACACTTGCTCTGGGGATTGCACCGATCCGGAGGAGGGGAATGGCTGGCGGTATCCTGACCGCCTCCGTATTCATCGGTCAGTTCTGCTCGGCTCTCCTGAGCACGCCGTTGATCGCGGCATACGGCTACGAGGAACTGTTCCGGATCGTCTCATCGATCGTGGCAGTGATGTCCATTGCCGCCGTCCTGAAGGCTTGCGCGATAGGACTTCAGGTATGGAAAGGCGGGACGCCAACGATGGAGTGGCGTCCCGCGGCGAAGCAAGTATCTGCTCCCAGACCGAATTCTGGCGAATGACGCC
>NZ_JAEQMY010000234.1 GCF_016743775.1 Microvirga aerilata
ACCGGCATTTTACGATGCTTCGCGATGACGAAGAATCCTTCAATCCCAACAAGTTGTGGGTTATTCAGGGCCGACTAAGTACCGCTGTCGCTTGCATCAGCAGCCAGAGAATCGAATGTGTCTTTCGGGCTGCCATCAGGATTGAACATCCGCTTCCGAACATCCCAGGTCGTGGAGTTGGCGCTGTCCCATGTCACAACGATGCTGCCATCAATCAGCACTGCGACGTCGGGTGCGCTTTGCTCATTGGTGATCGCAGTGTTCACCGAGCGAATCGCGCCGACGGGCTTACCAGAGCCGTCGAGCATCTGCATCTTGATGCCAAGCCCGCTGCCGTCGTTGGCTTGCCAGACCGCCACAAAGCCACCGTTCTTCAGAGCTGCCAGCTTGGGCTTCATATGCCCTGAGCCGCCGGTTGCGATCGAGAAGCTGTCGCCGAGGAACGATTTCATGCTACACCCTGCACACGTGAGAATAATGATTTAAATGATTTGTTATACCATTTCCTAACATGAGTAAACTCCCGTGTGAACCAAATGAATTTATGGTTTATGGAGAGAAGGAGCTGCCTTATCGCCGCATGTGGGGTATGGCGCTTTCAACCAGAACAGATAAAGCCATAGATTAGTGTCATGGATCCAATATGTTCGGGTAGAACTCAGAGATAAATACCTAAATTTATTTTCTAAACCTAAAGCATTTGTATGAGCGACATCATATTTCGATGTTTGGCTCTATGAAAACCCCAAATAGATTGTTTTGAAACTTCCTCTGGCTCAGGATAATGAGCAGCTTTGTGGAGGTATATGCTGTAGCGCTCCCGATGAAGTGCGGTCGAGGAGAGCAGTCACGTCCGCAATGATCGTGGGGAGAACCTGTGTTAAGCATAGGTCCGAGCATCACTTCAATAACGTAGGATCCTACACTCGCTACTATGGGCGCTGCCGCTCACCTCAGCCGGTTTGCAAAGCGCCCGTAAGCTGCCGAACGGACTCCATGCTGCAGGCTCAGGCTTTTCCATTCTGTCAAACCACGAAGAAATCGTGGTAGGTCAGCTTGAGCTTCTTCTCCAGAATCGCGATCTTCACCTTCGCGGCGGAGCCGGTGCCGTCCCTGTCGAAATAGAGAGAGCCTGTCTTGTCGTCGTAGATAATTCGGTCGGAGGAGTCCTTGGCCTTCACGCCCTTGACGAACATGCCGGATTTCGCCTTCTTCGGCGCTGTAAAGCTGCCTTTGCCGAGCTTTGCGAACACGTCGTTGTCAAGCCAGATCGTATCCTCCTTAGGGTTGTATTTGTAAATGCGATCGATATTGACTTTGAGTGGACTGGCGTCGAAGACGAAGATATCGCGGCCCCCTTCCCCATACAGCCGATCAGTGCCTGATCCGCCGAATATTGTGTCGTTGCCGGCGCCTCCATAGACTTGATCGAAGTCTGACCCTGCTTTCAGAACATCATCCCCGTTGTAGCCCTTGATGACGTCGTTGCCCGCTCCTCCCGTGATCGCGTTAGCGGAGCTCGAGCCGGAGAGATTGAATGACGCCTTGCTTGTTGGGTCTTGGAGGCTCAACAGCTCGATCTCGGCATCGGCGGAAAGAGCATAGCTCGTGGAGACGAGAACCGTGTCGAAGCCTCCACTGCCGACTTCCTTCACCGCATCGTCAGCGCTATCCAGCACATAGCTGTCGTCGCCGAGGCCGCCGATGAGAACGTCCCTGCCACCTCTTCCATCGAGATGGTCGGCCCCTCGTGTGCCGATCAACGTGTTGTCGAGGCTGTTCCCGATGAGATGCAACCCGGCGCTGCCAGCCGGGTTGAGAGCGACCAGATTTTCAATCGCAAGGCCTTCAGCAAGTGTGAAATTGCGGCTTGTCCGGATCGTATCGAATCCGGAGACATCAATGACCGTGTCTCCAAAGGGGTCGATGTAAACATCGTCGCCCGCACCGCCGTCCAAGGTATCGGCACCGGCTCCGCCATCCAGGGTGTCGCTTCCCTCGCCGCCGATGAGATGATTGATGTCCAGATCTCCCGTGATCTGGTCGTTGAACGCTGAGCCGATCACTCCCTGGATGCTGTCGTAGATATCGCCAGCCGCATGAGTGCCGCTGTTCAGAACTGGGCTTTTCAGCGAAACAGTTACTGCACTTGTGGCAGCGGCGTAGGAGACAAAGTCGAAACCTGTTCCTCCTTCGAGGAGATCGTTCCCTAGAGGCTGTTATGGACTGCGATGTAGTTTACAGCCTGCCGTAGCATGATGCAGACCAGTGCAATGACATGCAGGT
>NZ_JAEQMY010000235.1 GCF_016743775.1 Microvirga aerilata
CCGTGTCCGACATCTCCCATCCCGATACACCGCAGCCCGACATTCCTGTGCCTCCACAGCCTGACTTGCCAACGCCAATCCCCAGGAGAGAGCCTGCGCCAGACGAGGCGCCTGACTTAATGCCGCCTGAGCCAACTCAGCCGCCGGGCGATGATGTCCCAAAGGTCGGCTAGAGAAACCTCATCCCCCGCGTCAGCGGAAGCGGCGTGTGATGAAGCGGTGTTGGGGGGCTAGTAGGCCCCATCAGGGAAGCCGCAAGCGCACGGTTCTTGATGCCGGAGGCTCTATGCTGGTGGCAGGTCCGCTGAAGGCTGTCAGCGAGCTTAGGCTGACCTTGTTGCTCTAGTTCGTTGGCTAACAGAGCCAGACGCGACGCCATGTCCTCTTGTGCCTGGGCTGCATTCTCCAGAGCGGCCTTGTAGTCCAGGAGCGCTCGACCCAAGCCGTCAGATAAGGCCGGACGCCCAAAGCACCAATTCGGTCGCGGCCTTGCCGAATGCCTCATTTAGGCCTGCCGCCGCCGCTGCTGCATCCGTAGCCTGAACCGGAACGCTCGCGTGCACAATGCGTGAGCCAACGAGCTGTCCGTTCATGGCCAGGATCTTCGCCGAGAACTCCACATCGGCGTGGGGTTCGGGAAGCAGCATCAGCTGAAAGCTGCGGATGTCGATCAGCAGCTGGTAGTCAGCTGTGAAGCCTTCTGTGGGACGCGCGACGGCCTGCGGATAGTTTGCGTTCTCAAAGCTCTGGATGATCTTGGCTTGCAGAAGCTTCGGCAGGCTGTCACTCCACAGCGCATCCAACGCGAGACTTTCGTCCACCTGCGGCCGCACGAGGATCTTTTGCGTGTCGAACAGAACAACCGCGCTCGGCTCCGGAACCGTCAGCTGCCCGCTCGCAACCTTATCGTTGGGTGGGAAAACTTGCGGCGCTGACAGGTCATAGATCCTGGTAGGTGTCTTCGCAGGCCCACCGCCGCCCAGGCCCTCAAGGGCTTCTAGGATCCGGTCCAAGCGGCCGGAATTGCGCGCGAGGGCCTCCGAAAAAGTGCTCAGATTGATCAGGATGCCATGCAGCGGTTCCGCATTGTCGGCGATGAGAATGTCAAGGCGCCGCAGGACCTCCTGTGCCGCCTGGCTCAGGTCTTGGCTCGCGGCCGGATCCGCCTTCAGAACAAGTGCACCGCCGGTTGAGCTGGGAGGCGGCGCGGCGGGTGTGCCACCGCGGAGGGCGATGGCCGGCGCACCCGTAAGACCCTGGGATACGAGGCCGGCCTGGGTATCGGCCTTGACGGGTGTGTTGGGGTCGAGGGAGAGCGTGGCTATCACCTGGCGCGGATCATCGGGGTTGAGCCGAAGCTCAGTCACCTCTCCGGCCGGGATGCCGTTAAACAGGACCTGTGCGCCCGGCAGCACTCCCGTAACGGGACTTTCGAACACGACCCGATAAGTCTCCCGCTCGCTGAACCCGCCGGTGCCGCGGAGCCAATACAGGAACGCAAAGGCGGCTGCGATCACACAGAGTGTGAACAGTCCGATCAGGGAATACCGCGCCTGCGTCTCCATGTTTCCGTCTTTTCAGAACTTCTGAGGCTAACGAACATTCCAGCTACCGCGCCCGGGTCAAGGTGATCGACACCTGCGACAGCTCAGTGCCCTGGGAGCGGATGCTCACCGCCTGTCGTGCTCCTTGAGGAGCCATGGCGATCCCGGCCGAGAAGCCGGGCCCCTCTGCGACGGCATCGATCCGACCGGCCGAAACCCGCCCGGAGATCGTTCCTTGCATGTTGCGCGTAGCCTCGGCCCAGACGCCTCCAACACGCCCGCCTTCAGCGTTGATGTCCGTCCTGAGCTCAAAGGTGTAGCTGTCGCTCGCACAGCGAAGGTTCTGCCGAAGGTTGGCGCTGGCGGATGCTACCACGTATGTGGCTTGGCAGCGGAGACGTTCGGTGGTGCCGTTGGACAGGGCTACCGTGCCGCTGCCCAACCACGATCCGGCAAAGCCGGCAAAGGGGTTAGAAGAGGAGGCTTGGATTTGCGCATGGGCCGACGATCCGCACAGCAAGACTATCAGTGCACCAAGAGGCAGATGGCGTGCACGCGAAAGGGTATTTTTCAGTTCCGCTTGCATGGTTCGGCGCCTGTGGCATCCGGGCGATCGCTGTAAGAATAATCGCAATGGAGCGTAAGCGGTGTTCTGGACCCACCTTACGTTTGCATGTGTGAGGGACGAGACTGACGGCCTCTGTTTGGAGATCGTT
>NZ_JAEQMY010000236.1 GCF_016743775.1 Microvirga aerilata
CACGGAGCACCCATGTCTGTTCTTAAACGTAACAATGTCAAAATCCTGGGTCGCGGCGAGCAGCCCATCCTCTTCGCCCATGGCTATGGCTGCGATCAGAACATGTGGCGCTTCATCACCCCGGCCTTCGAGGACCGGTACAAGGTCGTCCTCTTCGATCATGTCGGGCATGGCCAGTCGGATGCAGCCGCCTTCGAGCCTGCAAAATACGGCTCGCTCCATGGCTATGCGCAGGACATCCTGGCGATCTGCCGCGAGCTCGACCTGAAAGACGTCGTCTTCGTCGGGCATTCGGTCAGCGCCATGATCGGCATTCTCGCCGCCATCAGGGAGCCGGAGCGGTTCGACCGCCTGGTCCTGATCGGCCCCTCGCCGCGCTACATCAACGACGGCGACTATGTCGGCGGCTTCAAGCAGGAGGACATCGAGGGTCTGCTCGACTTCCTCGACAGCAACCATCTCGGCTGGTCGAGCACCATGGCCCCGGTCATCATGGGCAACCCGGATCGGCCCGAGCTGGGCGAGGAGCTCACGAACAGCTTCTGCCGCACCGATCCCGAAATCGCGAAGCACTTCGCCCGCGTGACGTTCCTCTCCGACAACCGGGCAGACCTCTCGAATGTCAGCACCCGGGCGCTCATTCTTCAGTGCGCGCAGGATGCGATTGCCCCTGCGGCAGTCGGGCGCTACATGCACCAGCACCTCCCGGGCAGCGAGTTCGTTCAGCTCAACGCCACGGGACACTGCCCGAACCTGAGTGCACCCGAGGAGACGATTGCCGCCATGGAAGCTTTTCTGCGCGATCCCGGACCCGTCAGGACCGCTGCCGCGTGACCATCGACCAAGGCGCTCTCATCGAAACCACCGAGGAGCTCTATGAGAGCGCGCCCTGCGGGTACCTCTCGACCCTGCCGGACGGCACCATCGTCAGGGCCAACCAGACCTTTCTGACCTGGATCGGGATGGATCGGCAGGAGTTGATTGGCCACAAGTGCTTTGCAGACCTTCTGAGCGTCGGCGGCAGGATCTTCTACGAGACGCACTTTGCGCCCCTGCTGCAGATGCAAGGCTTCATCAACGAGATCGCCTTCGACCTGACCTGCGCCGACGGGCATTCGCTGCCTGTTCTGGCCAACACCGTGCAGAAGCGGGACGCGGCCGGCCGGCCCATCGTCAATCGCATCACGGTTTTCAATGCCACCGACCGGCGAAAGTATGAGCGGGAGCTGCTCCTGGCGCGCCAGAAGGCCGAGCAGGCCACCCGGGACCTCAAGAGCCTGAACGAAACCCTGGAGGAACGGGTCGCGCAGGAGGTCGCCGAGCGCCTGAAGGCCGAGGAAGCGCTCCGGCAGGCCCAGAAAATGGAGGCCATCGGGCAGCTCACCGGCGGCATCGCCCACGACTTCAACAACCTGCTCACGATCATCGTCGGCAACATCGAACTGCTTCAGCGCCGCCTGCCGGAGGGCGCCGACCGCCTCCAGCGGGCGGCCGATCACGCCATGGATGCGACGCGACGGGCCGCCACCCTGACCCAGCGGCTCCTCGCCTTCTCCAGGCGCCAGCCCCTCGATCCCAAACCCATCGACGTCAACAAGCTGGTGGCCGGCATGTCGGACCTCCTGCGGCGGACGCTGGGCGAGGTCGTGGTGCTGGAGACGGTTCTCGGGGGCGGTCTCTGGCGCTCCCAGGCGGACCCGAACCAGCTGGAGAACGCGATCCTCAACCTGGCGGTGAACGCCCGGGACGCCATGCCGGATGGCGGCAAGCTCACCATCGAGACCGCCAATGCCCGCCTGGACGAGGCCTATGTGGAAGCGTTCGCCGAGCCTGTGCCGCCCGGGCAGTACGTGCTCGTGGCCGTCTCCGACACGGGCACGGGGATGGACAAGGCGACCATGGAGAGGGTGTTCGAACCCTTCTTCACCACCAAGGAAGCCGGCAAGGGCACCGGCCTGGGCCTGAGCCAGGTGTACGGCTTCGTCCGGCAGTCCAACGGCCATGTGAGGATCTACAGCGAGCTTGGCGAAGGCACCACGATCAAGATCTACCTGCCCCGCCTTCTCGGCTCCGACGACGAGCCTGCCGAGATGCCCGCAAAGAGCCCGGTGATGGTGAAGGGCGCCGGCGAGACCGTTCTGGTGGTGGAGGATGAGCCGGATCTTCGCGCCTACACGGTCGAGGCGCTTTGCGATCTCGGATACCGGGTTCTCGAGGCCGCC
>NZ_JAEQMY010000237.1 GCF_016743775.1 Microvirga aerilata
AACTGCCAGAGGCGCACGAAGATGGTGCAGCCTTCCTCTGACGCAGGGATATGCGAGGTGCCCGGCGGGTTGCGGAAATAGCTTCCGGCCGGGTACTCGCGAGACTTGGCCGCAGAGCTTGAAAACAGCGGTGGGCATCTAGCCATCGGTCCTGACGGCCAAGCTCGTAACTGGGGTGGAAAGCGGTTCTTCCCTGGCTTCTCCCACTACCCAGGGCAGACCGGAAGGCGCGCTTCCGATCCGAAGCTTCCCTGCGGGTCCAATGCGAACCCGCCGATGGCAACACGGCCTTCTCTCCACCACACCTGAGCAGCGAGTTACCGGATGATGGTCTGGGACTCACCCGGCAACGGGTTCAGCC
The DNA here is from genome assembly GCF_016743775.1 of Microvirga aerilata. Lineage (GTDB taxonomy): Bacteria > Pseudomonadota > Alphaproteobacteria > Rhizobiales > Beijerinckiaceae > Microvirga > Microvirga aerilata. The sequence continues at coordinate 362 of NZ_JAEQMY010000237.1, forward strand.
GTTCCTGACGCCTTTTGCTTCCGCCCGTCCTCACGGCAGCTTCCTCCCGCGGGGTGCAGGCGCGAGCCGCGGACCTTCAAAATCAGGATGACCGAGCTCAGCACCAATCCAAGGCCGCTGAAGATCAGCACGGGCAGGCTGCCGAGAGCGTAGCCGTAGATCATCCACAGCAACAGCCCGAAGGTGCGCACCGCGAACATGCGCAGGGAAATGGCGGCCACATCACCGGTCCGGCAGCATTTCACGACCTGCGGCACGAAGCTGTAGAGGCCGATGCAGCCGGCCGCGAACCCACTCAGGGTGGCAAGCGATACATCCATGGCTCAGCGTCCTTCTTCCGGCTTCAGGCCACGCAGCTTCATTGCCAGGACAAGACCGGCGAATACCACGTTAACGGCATTGAACAGGATCACCGGCACGCTGGTGATCATCAGCCCGTGCACGATCCAGAGGCTGTAGGCGATCAGGGAGGCCACATACATGCGCTTGGAGATTGCCTCGGTGTCTCGCTCGCGCCAGGCCTTGAGTACCTGCGGCACAAAGCTGAAGCTGGTGCACAGCCCTGCCGCCAGGCCCAAGGCCGTAAGCCACCACGTCTGCATCGTCCGCTCCCCATCACGTGAACGTCATGAACACGTCGAGGGTGGCGAGGTTCCCGCCGCATGCCATCGTGCCGCACCAGTTCCTTTTTCTGCTTGCAAGCAGAGGCTGCGCCGCGCGGGCGTAAAAGGAGCCCCGCACGAGCAATGGAGCGGGGCACAGTCTACGGAAGCTGGTCAAGGAGACCTGCGCAAGGGCAGGTTGCCTCCGCACGAGATCAACCGCACATCCTCATCAACGTTCCTCCGCAAAACCGCTGAGGCGGACGCAAGAAATGGAGCCTGTAGTGAGATGGATGAGAGCTTCCCGCCATGATCTTCGTTTACGGCCTGGCTTTGTCCTCGGGGCGGGTAAGGCCTGTACGCTGATTTGGCACGCAGTCCCGAGATCGCGACCGGGGCTGCGGCAGGGGCTGAGGGAGGCTTGGCAGGGCTGAAAACAACATAGGTCTGTCCCAAAGACGGCCAGGCCATCCGCCTGGTGATCCGTACCCGGAGGCTCCGATACGCACTCCAGCGGCACAGGATGGACCACCTCGGCCGTAACCTGTGCAGTCCGTCGCTGGGTGCCATGATCCCGAAGGACAGCGCTCTACTTACGCTTGTCGTTGTCGAACACCTTGGGCTGGCTCGTGGCCGTCCCGGAGGTGGACGAGGGGCTGATCGTGCCGGCACCCGTCGCCCGTGACCGCCCGCGCATGAAGTACCAGACGAGGCCGGCAACGATCGCCAGACCAATGATGATCCAGAGCCAAGGGGTGCCGCTGCCGTCATCCGCAGGTGCAGGAGGCGAGCCGGGTGTGGCAGGCGGGGTGGCCTGGGCAAGAGCCTCATTCACTGCGGTGAGCGTCATGATCGTGAAGACGTGGAGCCGATTGAGCATTATGTTCCCCTTTCGCCCATAAGGGCTGGGGATCAACGTTGGCCACAGCCCCACGTTCCTCTCACCTTGTATTCGGGTGCGTCCTTGCCTTGGTTTTCTCGGCCAGCGTGCGGTAGCCCCATAGACAGCGACTCATGTGGCGGCCGCCGATTGGCTTTGGTTCACCCGAGTGCAGCAATGGCCGAACCGTCGGTTGGATCCCAGTCAGTGGCTGGCGCCGCGTGCGCCCCAACATCCTCTCCCTCAAGGGAGAGGGCTTTCGGCGCGAGATCCGCTAAGTTCCTCCCGGCGTAGGATCACAGCGGTGTCGCGGCGTTCACTCCAGGTTGATGGCTCCGACCCCAAAACCTGTCCTATCGA
>NZ_JAEQMY010000238.1 GCF_016743775.1 Microvirga aerilata
ACAGCCCCGAGCTTCGAGGATTGAAAGCCTTAGTCGCTACACAGGCCGCGTTTACAGCGGCCAGTAGGGCAGTGTCATATCCAGCAAATAATGGATGCGCTTTTGGTTCGTCCGCGGTCGTTCCGCTGCATGCTAAGCCTTTGGAATTGTATAGGGCACATCGCTCCGCGTACTGGCTCTGGACAAGTATAAGGCGCTCCCGTGACAAAGCTGGCAAACCAGTAGCTTGAGGTAACAGCAGCATCATAGGATTAGACTGGGCCTGATTTGTAGCTCGGACCAGGTGTCCGTAAAAAGGCCGACACGCGCTCAAGCGTGAGGCGCCGCTGGGCTCGCGGCGGACCGATGCGCCCGCGAGCCTCCTGTTTCCCAGAAGCTGGTGGGGATCTGATAAATTCAGTAACACGGCAGCGCCGCCCAACACCGGCAGCAAGAGACTGGCCTCATGTAGAGCCATTTATCACTTTGCCTGGAGAATGACATGTTCGAATTCACCGACCTGATGGCCTTCCTGAAGCCCATCTTCCTAGCAGCAATCGCCTGCGCCATGACCTATATCGCGGTGGCCGTGGATCGGTGGCGCCTCCTACGCCTCGCGCCGGCGGCCGACGTTGGGGCGGCGCCCTCGATCAATCTCGCGATGGCCATTCGCATAGCTGCGGTCGGCATCGCCATGGCGGGATCTCTGTCGGGCCTCGCCTATTCCGGAGTCGCAGGTGATACCGGCTCAGCCGCCCTGGTTCTGGTCTTTGAGGGCGTTCTGATGATGGTCCTGATCGCAATTGCAACGGTCGTGGCCGACATCGTGGTGGTGCCGGAGATCCCGAACACCGAGGCAATCCGCAACGGCAACATCGCCGTTTCCATCGTCGAAGGCTCGGTTCTGATCGCAACCGGCCAGATCGCCGGAGCCTCCTTCGGCAGCGCGTCCACGGCAGATATCGGCAGCGGCCTCATCTCGGCGCTTGTCTTCTTTGTCCTTGGGCAGGCGATCCTATGCCTGATCGCCTATGCAATCCGCAAGCTCTCGACCGCCGATGTGATCCGCACACTGGAGAAGGGCGAGTTAGCTCTGGCTGTGGTCTTCGCGGCCAAGCTGTTCGCGGCGGGATATGTAATGTCCTCAATCATAGCCGGTCCCGCAACCCGCCTTACCGAAGGCTTGGTGGCGTTTGTCCAAAATGGAGTGATCGCCTCCGCGATGTTCGGAGTTGCCTATTATGCCGGGTTGCGCATTTTCGGCCTGACCAGGGCCGGTGCGGCTGCTATGACCGAGACGCAGGACATGCCGCGCGCAGTCAGGATGGCCGGCCTCGTGGTGGTGGTGGCGTTCATCGCCAGTGTGTCGATGTAAGGAGTGGTCCCGACGGCGTTGTCACATCAACGCATTTTACATGCCTATGCTGCTTCTCACGTGAATGCCAGTTGTGCATCGTCAGTGACTTAGACGGACGATGCTCACAGCTTGCAAGGCCTTTACTCACTTAATATGACAACGTTCGAAGCCGGCTTAACTGCGGTTATAATATAGCCGAGACGGTAGCCTCAGAACCATACTCCGAATACGCTGAAGTGCCGCAGCGGTGGGAAGGTTGGGCCCGCTGAGCGGTTCTGGCCCGTTGCGGGATAGGGCGTCCCATAGGTGTGGCCTCACAGCCTGGGGAGCGCTTCCGTCAGCACTGCTGGTCTGATCGAAGGGTGGTCAGCAGATCAACATAGGGCTGACGCTGCTTCTGGTGCGCTGCCAGGATCCTTTGCTTGATGTAACTCTTCAGCTCTTCGTCCGACAAGGCTCGATCAACCTCACACAAATCGCTTTGGTGCTGGTAATCGATATCGCCAATTCTATACAAGGCTTCCCTGACGACATCGTACAACTCGGGCGAGTAGGAGCTATATGCATTGTTGGAAGCCTTAGGCATACGGTCTCCTCTAGTATGCATTATTTCTTTTCGAAAGAAGTGTTCTCGTTACTTGATCATGCTGTCGACGATTCGCGGCGAAAGTGAGCCGGCTCGGAAGCACTCTTGCTTCCGGGCAGAAGGATCTCGATCAAGCCGTGGGCGTGCTTTTGCTGTCCCCAAAGCGAGAACACAGCGCCAAGCGGTATGTCCACGACAGGTCCGTCGAGGTCAGGGCATCCCCAGGGTCTGCCCCTCGAACGGTAAAGCCGCCGGTTGCGTTTTGGT
>NZ_JAEQMY010000239.1 GCF_016743775.1 Microvirga aerilata
CGCCTCGATGATCTGCTGCCGTGGGCCTACGCCACTGCGCCAGACCTCAAGGCCGTGGCCTGAGAACAGCGCTTACAATGGAGCGAAATGGCGAGACGGCACGAGGGGCATGCTGGCTGAGCGCCGCTCTGCCTGACCGCCTTGGGCCATGCCTCCAGGAACCGCCACGACGGTTCGGTGCGTCTTGTTGCCGGGGCACTCCCGAACGGAATGGAAGCACAGCATCTCCAGCATGGATCGCTTGCGCTATTCAATTCCCTTCGGGAACCTCAAACCCTGACACCGCCTAGAGCGGCAGGAGTATGCCATGTAGATCGTCCTCAATCGGCATTTTGGGGTGCTGAGGCCTCTTCACCGGCGGGGATCGCGGTAGGGCTCTTGGTCGTTGAAGATCCTTCGAACGCACTGCTCCCATCCGGTTCAGGAGCTAACGGGGATTGCTGAAGAAGGTGTCCTCTGCCGCTAGATCAGCAATCAGCTGCGCCAAGGTTTGGGCTGCGGACAGCAGCTCCTGCCGCTCATCGTCTGTGAGCTGCCCGATCGGAGCACTCCAGCGCCGATCCAACACAGGATTTTCAACCTCAGCCGTTTGCAGCGAAGGCCCGTTCTCGTCCCAGCTCACGGTTAGCTTCGGCATAGCGTAAGTCCCTAAGTTGTCGCCCCCAGCCGAGCTGCCGAGAATCACTGAAACTACTTGCAGCACGAACTGCCTTCTAGCGTTATTCCCTGATGAGTAGTCATGACCCCGAATGTGGTTTTACGGTCCATGCAATATTCGAGCCCGTGGGCCGCCCTCGAAGATGAATTGATCGTGTGAGACATCGCGCCGCCTCGATCGCGGCCACGTCGATCTTTCTCATGTCCATCATCGCCGCGAAGGCGCGCTTGGCTTCATCGCCGCCGGCCGCCAGCGCTTCCGTGAGGACGCGTGGCGTGATCTGCCATGACACGCCCCACCGGTCCTTGCACCAGCCGCACGCGCTCTCCTGGCCGCCGTTACCCACGATGGCATTCCAGTAGCGGTCGGTCTCAACCTGATCATCGGTGGCGATCTGAAACGAGAAGGCGTCATTGTGCTTGAACACGGACCCTCCGTTGAGGCCGAGACAGGCAACGCCCGCAACGGTGAATTCAACCGTCAATACGTCACCCTCCTTACTGGCCGGGTAGTCACCGGGGGCACGGTGGACGGCAAGAACAGCGCTATCTGGAAACGTGTCGGAGTAGAAGCGCGCAGCAGCCTCAGCGTCCTTGTCGTACCACAGGCAGATCGTATTCTTTGCCATAGCCTTTTCCCTTCGTCTCAAAGGCGACAATCTGGCTATTCTCGACCCAAGCTCTTCCGAAATGGTTAGCATACAGCCCGTCTCTATTACAGATGGGTCCGTCCCGATCAGGCAGGGTCAGGCGAAGGCTGAACCAAACCACAGGACCAGGAACGCCATCAGGACGGCAACGGCGCCCCACTCTGCGGGGTTCAAGTTGAAGGAGGGGGCAGGGGATCGGGTGCTCTTGCTCATCGTCGGTTCTGGCCTGTCAGGAGTTCCGCTATGTCCCGATGAGGGTGCGAGGCGGCTTCATGCTCATGGTCGATCGATAAGCTTTTGTACGCCGTCCGGCTGTGCCGGAGAACACATGCTGCCGTGCTGACTGCCATTCGGGTGGAGTTCCCGACTGGGACAACAAGAGGCGGGATTGCGCTCACCACTTGTAGGCGTCAGTAATGCTTGTAGGTCCACTACGAGTCATACCTAGAAATTGCAGGCGCCTTGAGAAGGTCTGCTGCTCCACGCTCGAGCAGATGGTCCATAGACCGAATGATCGAACATCAGACTATTCAGGCTTGGCCAAGGCTATGCCGCTTCAAACACCAGTTTCCTAGCACGTCTCCACGCGCTGGTATGGGGGTGTCCCGCCATGAGACTGCTCAACCATGTGCTCGTAGTGCTACTGTACCTTATTCTCCCATCCCCAGTTGTAGTGCTGGTGGTCTATGTGGCTACAGCCTTCTTGCCAGACATGATGGACCTGCCACGGCTACTTTGATCTGGTCAGCCCCTCTGTGAGCTTCGGTAGATCCTTGGTCAACCAAGCCACTACCTCATCGTTCGTCCTGAGGTGATCGGGCAGAGGGATGAACGAAGTATCAGTGTCGTGAATGGCCGCTTGGTCCTTTGC
>NZ_JAEQMY010000023.1 GCF_016743775.1 Microvirga aerilata
TACACCCGTCATGGCAGCCTCCTGTGTCAGATCAGGAGATTATGAACCCATGCGCAGGAGGTGCAACTGTAGTGCTAGGTTGGGCAGGGCCGCCACGAGGGCGCCCGCTTGGGATACGATCAGGGGCAGGAGGATGTAGGCGAGCAAGAGCAGCACAGCAAGCAGGATCAGGAACGAGAGCAGAATGGCCAAGCCGCGCGGAACGTACTGGGCGAACAGGTGGACCGGGAAGGACAGCACCAGGGCCACTGCGAAGCCGGCGAGAGCCACGGCAGGTACGACGGGCACAGCCCATAGGATCAGCACCAGCAGGGCGGCTAGGCCGAACAGGATCAGCCGCCACGTGGTGGTGGAGATCCGGATCGGGGTTGGCTTCCGCGGTCCATGTCTCCGCACAGTCCGGTGCGGAGGCAAACGAATGGGGTCAGGAGGGGGGCTCCTCAATTCCATCGTGCGCTCGTCGTAGGGGCTGAATGGTGTGCCCGACCGACCACGAGCCCCTCCCCAAACTGTGGCGTTATCCGGCTAACGCACGAGCGAGGCTACCTGACACAGTCGGCGGGGCGCTGAGGCTGATGTCTGACGATTGCTTGGAATGCTGCCGCTTCCGTTCACATGCTTTTGTTCATTTCTGATGTCATCTACTATCGGAGCTTGTGCTCACAGTTCCAGCTCGGCCTCTCCTCCCGCGCCCCAGGTTTGGACCAATGAACTGAGGAGGCGCGGTGGCGGTGGCGCCGAGCAGATCCTTGAACATCAACAATTGTTCATTTGCCTGATCCCTCGCGATGCACCAACCTTGGCGTGCGTACTAGGGATTGAGAGCTCATGAAAATCTCATCTGAATCCCGCCTTTCAACCAAGCCCATCCTGCTTGGGGGCCTCCTGATCCTAGCCGTGATGGGAAGTCCAGCCGCCCAGTCCCAAGGCACGGCCTCAGAGCGGGCCGAGCGGTTCCGGCGCATGTCGCAGGAGGCGGAGGCTCGGGGCCTGGCAGAGACATTCAAGGGCGTTACCAGAGACGGTCAGATCATTCCAAGCCTGTTTGCCGTCCGCTCGAGCGGCGTTTCCACCGAGCCCGTGCGGCAGGCTGCGTCAGCCTTCCTAGCCGTCCTCTCTCCTGACCAGCGCGCCAAGACCTTGTTCCCGGTGAACGATGATGAATGGCGCAAGTGGATGAACCAGCACTTCTATGTGCGCCAAGGTGTCAGCCTTTCTGAGATGAGCGAGGCCCAGCGCCAAGTGGCCATAGACCTGTTGCGAGCCTCACTCAGTGCTAAGGGACTTCAGCAATCGCAGGACATCATGCGCCTGAACCATACCCTTGGGGAACTCAACGGTAACAACTTCGAGGAGTATGGCGAAGGACGCTACTGGATTACGCTAATGGGCGAGCCGCATGCCTCCGAGCCATGGGGATGGCAGCTCGACGGGCACCACCTCATCATCAACTACTTCGTCATGGGCGATCAGGTGGTTATGACCCCGACCTTCATGGGCTCCGAGCCGGTCACCGCGACCTCCGGAAAGTACCGAGGAACAGCCGTGCTGCAGCGGGAGCAGGCAAAGGGGCTGGCGCTGATCAATGCTTTTAACGATGACCAGCGAAAGCACGCTGTCCTTCAAACGTCGAAACGGGGCCAGAACAATGTGGCCGAGGCGTTCAAGGACAACGTAGTCCTCGACTATGCCGGCATCCGTGCAGCAGATCTATCGGCCGCACAACAGGACACCCTGCTGGACCTGATCCAGGAGCATGTTGCGAACCTGCGCGATGGGCATGCCCAAGTGAAAATGGACGAGGTTCGTCAGCATCTGGATGCGACGCACTTTGCCTGGATCGGGGAAACGACAGCCGACAGCGTCTTTTACTATCGGGTCCAGAGCCCCGTGGTCCTCATTGAGTTCGACCACCAGCCGCACATCAACATGCCGGGCGTGGAGCGGGGAAAACCGACGCGGCAGCACATCCACAGCATCGTCCGGACCCCAAATGGAAACGACTATGGCAAGGACCTGCTCCGGCAGCACTACCAGCAGCACCCGCATCCCCACCGGCACTGAGGGGGCTAGGAACCCGTACTCAGCCATAGATAGCCCAGACATGTAGGCACCAGCCAGCAAGGGAGGCAATGATGGATCCTGATAGGCCGCCATGGATGGTCCGAACCACAGCCCAACGATCTTCTTCGTCAGCGGATGATATTCGACATCCCGCAGCACGCAGCCAGCCAGTTCGGCATTGCGTTCGTACCAGCCATAAACCGCATCAAGGCCAACCTTGAGTCGCTCGACCTGAAAGTGATCGCCTCTGCCATGCGGAATGAGCATGGAATAGAGCAGTGGAGCTTACACTCTGTTAAGATGTGCCTGCGAGCTGCTCTGGAAGACCCAACCCGTAGTATGATGCTGGTGCGGGACTGCGGAGAGCTTGGTCGGATACCCTGGCTTGCGTGATGCGCTACCTTGAGCTTGTTCTATATGCCTTCGTCAGGTTGGTGATTTGGTATAGCGTAGTTTTTCTGCTCGGCATTGTTGCCATCGAGGTTGCGAACTGCCCAGCGCAGAACCGCTTTGTCACAAGTGAGCGGAGTGGGGCAGTCTACGTGTGCGACCGGGACGGCGACATCGCTCGGTCCAATGCAATCCTTCGGGAGCTATAGTCATTAGGGCAGAGAAGACCGATACAACCTACTCCAGCAACTGGGAGCTATATCGGTGCGGAGGCAAGCCCTCACCCTCAACCTTTTGACCGCCTCCGTAGACTTCAGCCCCGTTCAATCCAATCCCGACGAAGCTTTTTCATGCCCCACGGTAGCCGGCGAGACATGGCTTGACAGCTTACGTCATGACGCAAGAATTATCCTGCCTTGACGGAGAAGCCGCCGTGGATGTGGTCGTGACACCTGCGGAGTTCAAACCAGGCACTTGGATGTTGAGCGACAGGCTCAGGCGCCCTCTTGGAACCATTACTGAAGTCTCCCCGTCGCTGTTCACCATCCAAGCGGACGGTAACTCCAGGCTGGCCGGAATGGAGGCTGCCAATTTCGTCTCTCTGGGCAGTGTCATGTCGGCCATCGCGAAGCACATGAAGGGTGAGTGTCAGCTTTCTAGCGGCAATCTATAACGTGAAGTCGCTGGGATAGGATTGAAGCCCAACCCACCTCGTGCCCCTGCGCCAGCCCTGTCCAGCACACGCATGACTTGATTGGCCGTCAATTCCTTGCCCCGGGTGGTCTTGATGTCAGCAGCCCGGCTCCTATGAACCAGAAGCGCGTCGAGCACCTTCTCGGTCGCTTGAGGGTCTATGCTGCGCGCGGCCGCGATCTCCTAGTCCGTGCGCCCGCCATCGTGCAGGGCCTCAAACAGGCCCGCCTTGGAGGCCGCCATGATGATCCGGGCAAACTGAAATGCGGCCTGAGTATAGGCCAGCGGCTTCGGGCCGAGGTTCAGCCGGAAGGCGAGCCGCTCCAGGAAAGTTTCCGCATGGGCGCCCAGTCGCATCGCACGGCACTCCTCAAGGCCCGCAGCTGACCTTAGTCGTAGCAATGATTGCATGCGGAGCGAAGGGGACACGGACCCAGAGGCCGCTGCCCTTTAGGATGGACGCGTCACTTACTCAGCCAGGGCCACGATCCCATGAGACGACTCAGCGATCGCAAAGTTGAAGAAATCTGTCTTGATGCCAGCAGCTGACATGTGTGGTTACGGAGAGCTCTTCTGCAATGGAGCTGTTTCAGAGCCAGTTACGTTGGGCGTCTCGGACCGTGTGAGTACTACTCGACCCTCGGGAACCCAGTGAGTGTTGATCTCCCACCACTTCAGGACATCAGGCAAGACGCCTGTGGGTGGACCAGCACGGCTGCCCATGTGCAGCTCATACTTCGCCAGGACGCAAGCTGTGTCGGCGCGCAGCCAAAAGAAGTTTGCGCGCATGAGAGCCCCTTGCAGGCCCCTCAGGGTTCTGGCCTCCTCCAAGATTCGGTGGTTTGCAAGGCGACAACTGAAAACATCCGCCAAGCGTCGCTCAGCGTAAAACGCCATGGTGCCGATCTCGCCAGAGACTTGCTTATCACCCCCATAGACCCGGACATTAGCATCAGGCTCCACATGGCTGTGCAGCCATAAGCCGATCTCGCGATACTGCTGATGCGTAGCCCAATTCGTGTGGATTGGCGGCTGCGTCAGCAAATCTCCTCGCCCAAAGAGATAAATCAGGCCAAACACTACCGCAGCGGGTGACAAGATCACCGCAGTGCTTCTGATGAGACTATGGCGTGCAGCATTCAGCTGCTCGGCTGCAGTGAGGAGGCCGAGGACACCAAGTATCACACCCGGGATCACGACCGGAACGAAGTACCAGTGGTAGGGCGGCACTCCCAAGGCCGCATAGGCAGCAAAGTAAGTGGCGCTAAAGGCACAGAGCAGCGCCGCAGCAAGCACGGCCTGCCTGTTTTCAAGCTTGAGGCAAAGAACAGCAAAAGGCATCAGCAGGAGGGAAAACAGGGTCTCCTGCGGATACCGGAGGAAGTACAGCAGGGCACCATGGGCGAAGTTGAAGCCGCCCCATGTGCCGCTCTGGCTCAGCTTGATCCCAAACGTACTTGGAACAATTGACCCCAGGTGAATCCAGGAGAATATGTACCACGGAGCTAAGCAGAGAGCATACACAAGACCCAGTCGGGCTATGAGCCTGAGTTGTGCACGCCACCTGGGGGTAGCTTCCTCCCGAGGCTGACCTGGCCGCAAATTCTCTGAAGCCTGATAGCGGAGCAGGGCAGCGATCATCATAATCGGGAACAGCAGAACCCCATCGGGGCGCGTCAGTGTCAGCAGGGCTGAGAGGATGGCAACGGAGGTATAGTGTTGAGTCAGGAATGCAAAGACACAGGCGACCAACAGTGTGATGTAGAGCAGGGGCTCAAGGCCAATCGTTGATAGAAGAAGCGGATTACCGACAACAGCAAGAAAAGCGAACGCACCAAAGGCAGAGCTGGACGTAATGTGCTTCGAAAGAAGCAGGAGGAGAACAAGGAGGGCTACTGCTTCCAGGGTCGCGAGGGTTAAGGCTGCTTGAACAAGGTCGTGTACGCCAAAGCCTATGGCTGCGGTCAGGATCACATTGAGCGGCGAGGTTGCTGTGTTTGTCACTTCCCATGGAAAGAAGCCCCAAACGCCGTAATCCCGCAGCGTCCGGGCGTACTGGAGCGTGATGAGAGTGTCATCAATCAGCATCTCCCGAAAGAGCTGGAAGTACAACCAGATCGGAATTGCAGAGACGGCAAGAAGTGCAAGTCGGGATTTACCCATAGCGCATCATGATCATCAGATAAGCACTTCGAACTGATCAGTTAACAAGATGCGGCCGCCACGACTAGCGCTCGACCGCAAAGAACTGTTCGGATCTCAAGATTATCGCGATACCGTAAAAGCTGCTCAAAAGGAGGCGTCTTTATGCTATGGCCGGCTTTCATCGGAACGCCTCGCGATCAAGTGAGATTGGATCTTCTGCTGGTCATGCTTTAGTGCACATGGTGACTCTCATTGGCGCGGGACCTGTGCAGCTTGGGGAACGATGCCTTGCGCGGCAAGCCACTGGGTGATCTGTGGCAGGCGCTCCGTTTTCACCTCCAGGCGGAAGTTTAGATCGGCATAAAGCCGCTCAGCCGATTGGCGGAACTCTGCCGGTACGTTCTCATCAATAAAGCGTCGAAGCTCCCCAAGGCGGTGCGGGGTCGTGGACTGCGCTGCGAGAGAAGGCACAAAGTCATAGCGCTGGAGTGCATCAAGCCGGGCGTTGAGGGCATCCAGATGCTCGAGGGCAAATTGCCAAGCCAGATCCGGATTGCCAGTGGCCACCCTCATGATCATGCGCAGGCCTGTTGCCCTTGAGGGCTCATTGCTCAGGGCGATCTCAAGCGTGCGACGGGCCAGGGCGGGATCCTCGGCCAAGGCGAGCGCACCAAAGAGTTGATCCTTCTCAAGAGGGTCGGCAGCCTTGGTCGCAAGCTCGTGCATGGTCCCGTACAGAACCGGATCGGCGGAAAGGGCCGCCACTCTCAACGTTGGCAACCGGATTGCCGCAGGCAGGCTTTTTGGATCGGCCACGAAGGCATCGAAGCGACGGCGGGCCTCTGCCATCACAGCAGGCTCCCCGAACTGCCCCAGGGCGTTCAGAAGATCCTCACGCAGGATAGCCCTGATGTCAGGCTCCTTAGGCCTTGTATCCCAGCCAACCTGCGCCAAGAGCGGCGCCAAGGTGGTGCGTGCGAAAGCGCGAAATGTAGTCTGCTCGGCCTGCCGCGCGTAGAGCCGGTCAATGGACATCAAGGTCTCAATAATCTGCCGCCACACCGCTGAGTCAGCATCAGGCGGAGCTTTCCGGATCAACGCGAGATAATCTGTAAGGGGCGTGAGCCCTGCCTCACCCAGAGCCCAGCTGTCATAAAGTAGTCCCAGCTGGTCAGCCGGTAACAGCAGGCTGAAGCGCTCTGCCAGCGCAAGAAACGCCTCCTGGGGATAGTGGCTGCGGTAGTAGGCGGTTTGACCAACGTTGATCTTGATCGGTAGCGCTCCAGGGACAGAGATGAAGCTGGGGGAGGGGCCTGCAATCACCTGGGCGGCAGGCAGCATTCCAACGCCAATAGCGGCAGCAGAGACCGGAGTGCGCCACACGAGCAGATCGCGTGCGCTGTCATCCACCCCAAAGCGCTCCTGCCTGAGAGTGATCGTTGTCTGGGATCCTGCCGCTTTGACGTCCTGGACCGAGATGAGGGGAACCCCGGGCTGGCGCGTGAAGTCATCCGCGATCGGCTTGACCGGCTGACCGGCGGCCTTCTCCAGTTCGGCCCACAGGTCGTCCGTGATGGCGTTCTGGTAGGGGTAGCGTTGCATGTAGCTCCGGATACCGCGCCGGAAGGCCTCGGGCCCAAGATAGCTCTCAAGCATGCGGATGACCGCCTGCCCCTTGCGATAGGTGATCTCATCAAACGACTGGGTTGCCTGATCCCCCCTGATCACCGGCTGTATGACAGGGTGGGTGGTGCGTTTTGCATCCTGCCGCATGGCTCTCTGCCGACCAGACTCAGATTGGAGCCACATCATCCACTCGGGATGGAAGCGATCGGTGGCTTTGTTCTCCATCCAGGAGGCAAAGCCTTCATTGAGCCAGAGATCATCCCACCATTGCATGGTCACCAGATTGCCGAACCACTGGTGCGCCATCTCGTGGGCGACGACCACAAAGACGCGTTGCCGCGCGGATTCCGGCGACAGGGCAGGGTCCACCAAGAGGGCGTTCTCGAAGTAGAGAATGGCGCCCCAGTTCTCCATGGCCGAAAAGCCGCCGCCACCAGGAACCGCAATCATGTCAAGCTTGGGCAGGGGATAGGGCACGCCAAAGTACCCGTTGAAGTACCCGAGCAGCTGTTCGGCACTGTCGAGAGCGAACTGACCTTTAGATGCGCTGCCCTTGCGGGCAACAACAGCAAGCTTTGTGGAGCCGACTGTTCTCTCGAGACGCTCCAGATCTCCCATCCCCAGGAACAGCAGATAAGACGACATCTTAGGGCTTCGTTGAAACCGGACCCTGTGCCGTTCCCCGTCCAGTTCGGCAATCTCCTCCACGGGCATGTTTGAGACTGCGACCTCACCCTTGGGAACGGCCACCGAGAGGGAGAAGGTGGCTTTGCGAGCGGGCTCGTCCCAGCAGGGCACGAAGCGGCGGGCACTGACCGGCTCGAACTGGGTTGCAAGCATCCGCTTGGGAGCCTCTGGCGAGCCGTACTTTGCCACAAACAGGCCGTCAGCGTTCTCGCTGATCCTTCCCTCGTAGTCGATTGCAACCTCATAGGTCCCAGGCTCGATCGTTTGGCCAAATGTCAGAGTGGCGGTTTGCTGCTCGGGATGCAGCGCGATAGCGGCGAGCTGCTCCGGGCTTGATCTCAGCACAGCACGCTTCAGCTGCAGGTCAGCGGCATTCAGCACGATCGCGGAGGTGGGCTCGCGCACCGAGACGGTAATCCGCACAGAGCCATCGAACCTTAGGCTCCCGGCATCCGGTCTCACAAAGATGTCGTAGTGTTCAGGGACGACGTTCGACGGGAGCTGGATGGGAGCGGCCGTGGTGAGGGGCTGATCCGCCGGTTGTGCCGCGGCAGGGGTGAAGAGCCCTGAGGTGCGTTCCATTGGGAGAAACTCACCCAGCAGAAGGGTCATGACGGCAGCACAGACGAGGGTGCTGAGGCTGTTCAGGTTCATCTCGCTTCACCTTCAATCCGAGAGTTTCCGACTGGATTGCTGCCACTTGTCAGAGCACCCGAGCCATGAAGCCTGAGCTCGCTTGGTATGTTGGACAATTGAGAATGAAGAACGCAACTGTGCCTACTGTAACATGAGCGAATGCTTCGCGCTTGTGATTTCACCGGGTTGGAGGGGGCACTTCAAAGTCTGCGAGGTCGAGCCCACTAAGGCCAGCCGGGCATGTCGATTTCTGTAATTGGATGTCGCTGCGGCATTTAAGGCAGCTGAGAGCCTCGTCGATGTTGGCGACCTCAATGACCTTGATGCCGCTGGAAACCAAGCAGTCTGCCGTTTCAATGCAGATCTCCCGATCGCGCCGGGCCAGCAGGACTTCGGTTTCCAGAGAGTTGAGCACGCGCCATCTCGCGCCTCCTGAAGGTCCCCAATATACCAGATCTGCTTGGATACGGGTGGCCGAGTCCCCATATAAACTGCATGCCATCCAAGGGATTTTCGCCCCGCACTCTCGACCTGTTCGAGTACACCCTGACCATCCCGACACCTTCGTCCGAACTGACTTCCGGTTCGGCCAAGTCGCCGGAGCTTGTCAGCGTGTCTGACGCACAACTAGCCCAGCAGCTCGGTCGCGTCCTTGAGGAAGTGCAGCGCCGACTAAAGAAGGGCAGGGGGACCCGGCCGGAGCTGGAGGAGGCGGCAAAACAGGACAGCCTGTCACTCAAGCATCTGATTTCAAGCCCCAAACGCCAGAACAAGCCCTCAAAATCTGGCAAGGCCTCATCGGTGCTGCACGAGGGGCAGCGCAAGGCCGTGTGGGCAGCCCTTCTGGCCGGGGTGGCACCCAATCAGGTGGCAAGCACTTTGGACTGTCGCCGGCTACAGTGCGCAAGGTTCTCGACGAGAGTGCGTGAGCCCGCAGCATGGCGGATCCTTCTAACGCCGATAGCCTCCAACTTGTGTTCTCAACGGCAGGAGGACGCTTGTGGCGGAGAACTTACTTTCGGGATGGAGCCATTCCAGCATAGGGGTAGCACCGGGCGCGCTCGAGGGTGAGGCCGAAGTGCTCCCCTAGCTTGCGAATGGCCTCCGCATGCTCAGGGTAGGGATCCCGGTTCTCAGGACCCACAAGGATGATCCTGAAAGCCGGGTCATAGCGCCTGGCTGGCGGCAGCATAGCTGTCACGAGGGCTGCTCCCTCCGCACTGCGCAACGTCAGGAACAGAGGCATGACACGCTGAACGTGGGCCTTGAGGCCAATGTTCTGCTCAACAAATGAGCTGGAGGATGAGCGGTAGGTGCTCGTTGCGGCTTCCCACGCTTGGCGGAAGTGCTTCTCCACCACATGGCCCATCACATCCGACTCGAGCGCGGCTTCACCTTCAGTCTCGATCCGAAACCAGGTCTTCGAGCCTGGAGCATCACAGATGTACTGCATGCCTGATCAACGCAGGACTGCGGCGAAGGTGTCCAGAGGCTGGGCCATCCGACCAGAGCAACACGAGAGCTTTGTTCCAACAAGCAGGTAGAGGCTATTTTAGGCAGGGTCCGTCCGGCAGGCGTAAGCCGTGGTGCTCCACAACCGGGGTCTTGGCAGGGGGTACAGGTGAGTAACCCGCCTTGATGTAATCCGCCCCGTTCACCCCGTCCGTTGCGCGGAAGCCGATGCAGGCACGAGGTCAGCTTCACGTACAACGCGTTGGACTGGCCCCGTTGCTGCCTTGATCCGGTAGAGTGGTTCACCGTCCGGTCCGGAGGGCAGAACACGCAGGATCTCATAGATCCCGGTGTTCTCAAGAAGGCGTTCCTTTGGCCGCACAAGCTGGCCAATCCCGAAGCGGTGAGTCATGGCGTGTGTTCCTCGTCCTTGAGCGCGGCCCTTCTGGGTGGCTCGCGATGCCGAAACAACCGTGTCGCTTCACCCGACGTTCCAACGGATACCGCACTGACAGTCGGTCCATTCAGGTCTGCACTTGCGCTTTGCACTCACCAACAGCCCAGGAGCATTCCTGCTGCTGGGGAAGCATCCGCGGCGAGAGCTGGAGCAGGCCACAATGGAACATACCTCACAAGGTTGCGGTTACCCTAACGGCCAAGCCTACCTCGCCAGTTCGCTGCCTCAGAGTTCGACATCCGTCATGCCCATTGCAACGCCTCCGTCCCAGGATCCGCACAGCCACCCCGCTTCGTCCATGACATCCACGCTGCTGGCTGCTGCGGCTGGGATGGTCCTAGTCCGACTCGTGGCCGGCGGGAGCACGGCGACTGCGAGGGTGCGAGCCCGGAAACCCAATCACATGCCGCAGACCGACCGGCAAGGCCGAGCACAGGACCCAAGCCAGCATGCGCCGGAAGCCACAGCCTCAGAGCCGGGGCGTGGACGTGAGGCAGCCACACCGGTTGAGATCTCGGCCAAGGGATGGAAGGACATCCTGTGGCGCACGTATGAGGAATTTGGCCAGGACCGTCTCATGTCAGTGGCCGCGGGCGTGACCTACTACGCCCTTTTGGCTCTGTTTCCGGCGCTGGGCGCCCTGATGTCTGTCTACGGCCTGTTTGCTGATCCAGCTACGATCCAGGATCACCTGACGGCACTCTCCGGCGTTCTCCCGGGCGGCGCCCTCGACATCATCCGCGAGCAGGTGGTCCGCATTGCCTCAGCGGGCGAGGGGACCCTCGGTCTCAGCTTCATTATCGGCCTGGCCGTGTCGCTGTGGAGCGCCAACGCGGGCATGAAGGCAATCTTCGACGCGCTCAACATCGTCTATGACGAGGAGGAGAAGCGCAGCTTCGTGAAGCTGAACCTCGGGTCGCTCACCTTCACGCTGGCGGCCGTCGGTTTCCTGCTCCTCGCCCTGGCCGGCATCGTGGTCCTGCCCGTCGTGCTGGATGTCGTCGGCCTCGGCAGCGGTGTCGAATGGCTGCTCGCCATCGCTCGCTGGCCGGTTCTGCTTGCTGTGGTGATTGCCGGGTTGGCCGTGCTGTACCGCTACGGCCCGAGCCGTGACAAGGCCGAGTGGAAGTGGGTCACGTCAGGCGGCATTGTTGCGGCCGTGCTGTGGCTTGTCGTGTCGATGCTGTTCTCCTGGTATGTGGCCAACTTCGGCAGCTACAACGAGACCTATGGCTCGCTAGGGGCCGTCATTGGCTTCATGACGTGGATCTGGATCTCGAGCATCGTTGTGCTGCTCGGGGCTGAGATCAACGCCGAGATGGAGCACCAGACGGCAAAGGACACCACGGAAGGACCCGAGAAGCCGATGGGTGGGCGCGGCGCCACCATGGCCGACACTTTGGGCGCGGCAAAGGCATAGGGCCGCATTTCTGCGGCTAGGCTGACCCCTGCTGGAGGAAACCGAAGTGGACGTTGTGGAGGTCGAGAGCGCGGAGGCGGCGTTTGAGTGCCTCCAGGACCGCGGTGGGCGGGCTGCGATGGTCCGGCTACCAGGCATGATGGACGGGGTAGTCTTGGCTGAGCAAGTTCATCAGCGCTGGCCGCATGTGTCGCTGCTGATTTGCTCAGGCTATGCCCGAATGCATCCTGACGAGATCCTGGACCACGGGCAGTTCATCCCCAAGCCTGGCCGCCTTCGTCCGGCACATTCACGAACTGATGCCCATGCTGCACCCGTGAGCAGGGTGGCGCAGGCAGGCATTGCCCCTCGGCGACTCACGCAGACATTCAGTTCCCCAACCGCTGCCGTTGCCGGAGTTCCCCGGCCAGGCAGTTGGCCCGTGCGTCCGCCTGAGTCGGCTGAACAAGGGATTGGATCTGCGGCCTCTCGGCAATCTCGCGCACGACCTTCATCCGGATCGCCCCTGCGAACTGCGCCTTCTCCCGCACCGGGATCATGAAGGCGCCCGGCCCTCCGATCACGCAGTCGTGGAAGTACAGGTCGAGGTTGTCGATGTCCCATGCGCCGTCAGGCCGCTTCAGCATGAGCGGCAGACCGTTGATGGTGATCCCCTGCGCCACCGCCTCGTCTCTGGCTGCGGTCACCATGCGCCCCTGGTTGTTGGCGCCATCGCCCGAGATGTCGATCACCTGCCTCACAGGCTCTACGCCACTCACACGCAACTGCCAGAGACTGAAATCAATGGCGCCGGAGATGGACGTATAACCGAAACGCTGAATGGTGCTCCCCGACAGACGAGCCGCAAAGGCATGGCTGTCGGCCGGGTGCTCAATCACGGTCCAGGGCACAACAACCTGCTGGTACCCGGCCCCAGCCCATTCAACGTACACCACCGCGATGCGCCCCAGCATGCCCTTGCCGATGGCCTCGTGCACCTCGGGCGAGCGGAACGCCTCCACGAAGCCCTGCCGCTGGAGTTCCTGCTCATCCGGCTCCATGGACAGAGACACGTCGACCGCCAGCACCAGGGCCAAATCGACCTCCGTCTCGGCACGGGCGCTCCATGTTCCTGAGACCAGAATCCCTACAGTCACCAGCAGGGCTGCGAGCCCCCGCGTCAGGTTGAACATCTTGAGCTCCCTCTCAGGAACCACCCGTTGCTGATAAAGCTAGAGCGATACTCTGAAAGGACGATTCCCGGAAGTGCACCCAGACCTCTGCTCCCGTCCCATGCGTCTGGGCTCTTCAGTGCTCCGAAGATCCCAATCACCTCACTCCCCGACTACGAGGTAGGGTCACTGGCGTAACCTTGCCAGAAGCGCCGCCCAGCATCGCCCGCGGCAGCGCACCGTGAGCTTCGCGGTGACCTAAATTCTCTGGGCGTAGAGCGGGATCATCTTCGAGCCGGACAACTAGTCAGCCCGCAATTGGGTAGCAAATGCCACCACCCCTGTCCTCTTTGTCACGGAAGTTATCGGGTCACGCCTGTTCGGCCATACAAACGTAGAGTTAGAGGAACAGTTTACTCGGGATGGATCGGCTCAGCGGGGCAGGGGGTGTAGACGCCATAATGCAGGACACAATCGAACACCAGCGGGATCAACATTTTGACATGCTCATTGTTGGAGCTGGGCTCTCCGGCATCGGTGCCGCGTATTACCTGCAGACCCGTTGCCCGACCAAGACCTTTGCTGTCCTGGAAGCTCGGGAGGAGAGCGGTGGAACCTGGGATTTGTTCCGCTACCCTGGCGTTCGCTCGGACTCGGACATGTACACTTTGGGCTACAGCTTTCGGCCTTGGCGCCACGAGAAAGCAATCACTGACGGTCCGTCTATCCTCCAGTACATTCGGGACACTGCCGAAGAGCATGGCATCGATCGCAAGATCCGGTTTGGCCATCGCGTCATACGCAGCGTTTGGTCCTCTTCCGACGCACAATGGACCATAGTGGCGGAGGTCGGGCCCGAGAAGCAGGCTCTCCGCTACACCTGCAGTTTCCTCTACATCTGCTGCGGCTACTACGACTACGGCGAAGGTTACCTGCCGGGCTGGCCTGGCATGAATCGTTTCAATGGGCCCATCGTGCACCCGCAGCACTGGCCGGGCAATCTGGACTACGAGGGCCGCCGGGTGGTCATCATCGGGAGTGGCGCGACAGCCGTAACGCTCGCCCCAGCCATGGCTGCAACAGCCGCTCATGTCACCGTGCTGCAGCGCTCGCCAACCTACGTCGTTTCTCTCCCCGCTCAGGATGCTGTTGCCAACTGGCTCCACAGGTGGCTGCCCGAAAGGCTGTCCCACGGCCTTGCGCGTTGGAAGAACGTGCTCGTAAGCATGTTCTTCTACAACCTCGCGCGGGTGAGCCCCGAGCGTATGAGGCAACAGATCACAAAGGCCGTACAACAGGAGCTCGGCCCGGACTACGACGTGGGCAGGCACTTCACCCCTACGTACAATCCATGGGACCAGCGCCTGTGCCTGATCCCGGATGCCGATCTGTTTCAGGCGATCCGCTCCGGAACTGTGTCGATTGTCACCGACGACATCGAGGCTTTCACCGAAACCGGCCTGCAGCTTCGCTCGGGGGAGGAGCTTACAGCCGATATCATCGTGACCGCCGCTGGGCTGAAGGTCAAGTTGCTGGGCGGCATGGTGATCACTGTCGATGACGTACCGGTCAATCCCTCGAAGACCCTTCTCTACAAGGGCATGATGTTCAGCGACATACCGAACCTGGCCTGTGCCATCGGCTACACCAACGCCTCCTGGACGCTGAAGTGCGAACTCACCTCAGCCTATGTCTGTCGTCTGCTCAACTATATGGATCACAACGGCTACGCCTGGTGCGTGCCGCGTCGCCGGGACGATGTTGTCGAGGAGCCTGCGATCCCCCTCACCTCGGGATATATTCAAAGGGCTGCCGCAATCCTGCCCAAGCAGGGATCCCGGAGGCCCTGGCGGCTGTATCAGAACTACGCCCTCGACATGGCCGCCTTGAGGTTTGGAAGGGTTGCCGACGGTACGCTGGAGTTTGGACCTCCTGGTTGTGATAGACGGATGGCATAAACCGGGAGCGGCGGCATGGCTCGCAAAATGGAACTGAAGGGCAGGACAGCAGTGGTGACGGGAGCGGCCGGCGGCATCGGCCGCGCTATCGCGGTCTCGCTGGCACGGCGCGGTTGCCATCTCGCTCTGGCAGACATCAACGATGCTGGGCTGGCAGAAACGCTAGCGCTGATCGCCAAGCCCGGGTTGCGCGTGACCCACCACCACCTCGACGTAGCCGATCGAGACGCCGTTGCTGCCTTTCCCGAGATTGTGCAAGCCACACATCTCGGTGTCGACCTCCTGATCAACAATGCTGGTGTGGCCCTTGGTGGCACCTTTGAGCAGGTGAGCGAAGAGGATTTCGAGTGGCTGTTCGAGATTAACTTCTGGGGCGTGGTGCGCCTGACGCGGGCCTTCCTTCCCGCTTTGAGGGCGAGCGACGATGCCTGCATTGTCAACCTGTCGAGCATCTACGGCAACATTGCACCTCCCGGGCAGACCGCCTATTCAGCGAGTAAGTTTGCAGTGCGCGGATTCTCGAATGCACTGCGACATGAGGGCGATGTCACATTAACGGCGAATACTGCTCTGTACTCGTCAACGAAAAATCGCGTGTCGAGGAAAATCAGCGACTTGGCCGGTGCAAAAGCCAGCCTCGTAGGTCTCTTTAACGGCTATACTCAGTTAATGTGACATCCCCATCCGGGGCTTGCAGTTTCTGTAAAAATCGATTATCGATAATCGACAGTCGGAGATGGTCATGATAGAAGAAATTTCCTGCTACCATGTTCCATGGGATGACAAGGACTACTTCCCGGCCGCCAGCGCTTGGCTGTTCATCAAGGACGACGAAGGCCGGATAGGGATCGGGGAGGTCTCCCCTGTGATGGACGGCCTACCTGCGATTGGATTTGTCCAAAAGATTGCCGCGTCATTGATTGGCAAGGATCCACTTAACGCCGGGCTCATCCATCGCACCCTCTCCCGGAACTACGCTAAACTTGGCCCGCAGGGCATTGTCTCATCAGCACTGGCCGCCATCGACATTGCCCTTTGGGATCTTAAGGGGAAGCAGTTGGGGCAACCCGTGCACCAGTTGCTTGGTGGCGCCGCGCGGAAAGCCGTGCCATTCTATCTGTCGATCGGTGGTCTCGGTCCGAAGCCGGTCGACGAAGTTAAGGCCATTGTTGAGGCTGGCATGAAATATGCTCCGACAATGGTGAAGATAAGGATGGAGCACCCCCGCCACCAGCGCGACTTGGACGTCAAGACTGATCTCAAGAAAGCAAGCCTCGTGCGCAAGATCGTCGGAGACGACTTCCCCCTAGCCTTCGATGCGAGCAATGGCTATTCCCGCAACGCGGCGTACCGGGCAGGCGAAACGCTCGGCGACCTCGGCTACATCTGGTTCGAAGAGCCGGTGGACCATCTCGATCTATCAAGTTTCGAGTTTCTGTCCAGGAAGCTCAGGATAGCAATCGCAGCCGGTGAACAAAGCTACACACTCCAGGATCTCCTTGGCCTCATTAACGCCGGTATCGGCATTCTTCAGCCTGACATTATCAAGATGGGCGGATTCACCGGACTCGCGGAGTGCGCCGCCCTTGCGGCAGCGCACGGATGTGATCTCGTGCCGCATCAGACCCAGCCGGGGATCGGTCACGCCGCCAATCTGCAATTTCTCGCGGCGCAGCCGGACCTGCCGTTTCCAGCGGAACTGAATGACCCGACAGACCGGCAGCAACGGATATTCAGAGATCCACTGCGCCCAATCGCTGGCCATTTTCAAGTTCGAGACTTGCCAGGTATCGGCCTGGAGGTCGACCTGGAGGAATTTCGACGTCGGGCAATTCAAGTTGATCGGTCCTAGAACGGGCAGTCGACCCTCATCTGCCCATGGATCAACGCAAGTCGTATGCACGGGAGGACAAGAAGCACAGATGAGCAACAGACGGGAAGCGCCTAAGCGGGGAACAGTCATTGAACGCGTTGAGTTGCGGATATTCTCCTACAGAATGGAGAACGTGAAACACGGCATCGACCTTCCGGGCGCCGTCTCGAACCGCACTCGTCTTGCCGTGAGGATCGACACGAAGGACGGCAGCCGGGGAGAGTATATCGGCGGTAACGACACGATGTTCGGACAGGCACGGCTAACGGCCAAGGCCCTCATAGGCTATGGCGCCCTCGAGCGCGAACTGTTTTACGAAAACATCAAAAGAGACCTCCGCAAGACGGACCGGATGGGTGTCGGCGTTTTTGATAATGCACTCTGGGACCTTGCGGGAAAGCGCGTGGGGCTGTCGGTGAGCGAATTGCTCGGTGGCAGCCGGGGGCGGTTGCCAGCCTATGCAAGCACCTGGCACGGCGGAGAAGGCGGCGGACTCGACACGCCTGAGCACTACTCCGAATTCGCCGAGGAGTGCTACGAGCTCGGCTACCGCGCTTTCAAGGTTCATGGGTGGAAGGACGACAATCCCCGCCGCGAAGCCGACAACGTCCTGATGCTTGGAAAACGGGTGGGGGACCGCATGGCGCTCATGCTGGATCCTGGTTGCCATCTGCGCACGTTTGCAGACGCCTTGTTGGTGGGCCGCGCCTGTGACGAGGCAAATTTCTACTGGTACGAAGACCCGTACAGCGACGGCGGTCTTTCGAACCATGCCCATCGTAAACTGAAGCAGATGCTGAAGACCCCTCTCCTCATCGGCGAGCACGTCCGAGGGCTCGAGGCCATGGCTAATCTTCTGATAGCGGAAGCGACCGATTTTGTCCGTGCCGATCCGGACTTCGATATGGGAATAACCGGGGTGATGAAGATCGCCCATCTTGCAGAGGCGCTCGGGCTCGATGTCGAGCTGCATGCCCCCGGCCCGGCGCAGCGGGCATGCATGTCAGCGATCCGGAACAGCAACTTCTACGAAGTGTCCATGGTCGGCCCAAGCCGAGGATGCTTCACCGGGGATTTCTACACATGCGGGTATAGCGACGCTCTTGATGCCATCGGCAAGGACGGCTGCGTGGCCGTGCCTGAAGGTCCGGGTCTGGGCGTCCAATACGATTGGGGCTTCATCGAGAAACAAACGCTCGAGGTGTATGAACATCGATTGGATGGCTGACAAAAGAAGTGAGAGCCAACTCACGTCGACAGTTTCTAACAGGTGATTTTTGGGAGGAAGCACATGAGCAAAATGAACAGACGGCAACTCTTGATGAGCGGCGTGGCTGGAGCAGTCGTAATGGGTCTTCCGGGAGGTGCTGGCGCACAATCCCAAAGACCCCTTCGCATTGGCATGTCGGCAACCAACGTCAATTCGTTGGACCCGCGCAAAAGCGTGCAGAATGCGGACAACTTCGTCCAGCGGCAAATCTACGACTCATTGCTCGATCCGCCTTACGGGACATTCGATCTCGACTATGAGGATGTAATCAAGGAACTTGCCGAGTCCTGGGAAGTATCGCCTGACAGCAAAAGCTGGACCGTTAAGCTGAAAGAAGGTGTCAAGTTCCACAAGAATGCCGGCGAGCTGACGTCTGAAGACGTCAAGTATACCTATGACAGCATCATGGACCGCGCAAACAGCTCGACGCAGCGCGTTTACATCACTGATCTCGACAATGTCGAGATTGTCGACAAGTATCGAATAAAATTCAACCTCAAGCAGCCGAACCCGAATTTCCACGCTTCCGGCCTGATCTCCATCATAGGGTCCATCATCCCCAAGAGTGTCGCCGGGACGATGTCGATGGAGCAGTACGCGCGCAACCCGATCGGAACGGGACCATACGAGCTGGCAGGCCCGGTCTCCGGTGGGGCGGTTACGCTCAAGGCGTTCAAGGACTATTACGGCAAGAAGCCGGAGATCGAGACGGTCGAGTTTCGCTACATGTCCGATCCGACTGCGCGAACCCTGGCACTTCTCAAAGGTGACCTCGATATCATCGAGGGCGCGCGACTTCCCGGCTGGGTTCAGCAGTTGAAGCAGCAGAAGCCGGATGTTATCATCGACCAGACGCGTCCGGGCAGCATCAAGACGTTCTTCTTCAACATGAGCAAGAAGCCGTTTGATGACATTCGTGTCCGCAAAGCCCTTCGGTACGGCATCAACCGGGATGTCCTCATTGCGGCGTTCGGTGGGATTGCCGGTCCGTCATGGGGCATCAATCCACCTGACTTTCCCGGTGGCTTCAAGGAAGGCGAGCTGCCCGAGGAGTTGCGTTACAACTACAATCCTGAAAAGGCCAAGGCCCTGCTTGCCGAAGCCGGCCACAGCCGCTTGAAATTCGAGATCATCATGACGCAGCGCGAGGACTACGCGTCGATCATGCTGATGGTACAGGACATGTGGCGCCAGATCGGGGTTGACATGACCATTCGAACGATCGACCACACGACTTATCATGCCGAGAAGGACAAGGACGTAAACGCCGTTGTCCTGCAATCCTCCACATTTGCACCTGTCTCGACACAGATACCCGTCACCTACTATCGCAGCGCCGCGGAGGTTAAGCCCGACGGGAGCGGTGATCAGAACTACAGCCACTACGGTGCTATCGGCGGACCGGGCGTTGACGATCTCCTCGACCGTGCACTCGCCGAAGGGAACCTGGCGAAACGCCAGGGCATCATCCGGGAAGCGGAGCTCAAGATCCTTCAGGACATGCCTGCGTTCACGATATGCACGTTGTCATTCGTCTATGCGCGCAGCCCGAAGGTCAACCTCGGCTTTGACGTCAAGGCGGGATACGCCCGATATCGCCTCGGCAACGCGAAGTTCACTGCCTGATCGATATGCCTTGAGTGGCGCTGGTTTCATGGATCGGCGCCACTCAACTACCTGATCCAAAGGTGAGACAATACAATGCTATTCAATCGTGTTGTGGATTCGGCCATCACGATCATCATGGTGGTAAGCCTCGTTTTCGTTGCCATGCGCATCTTGCCTGGCGATCCCGCCGTGGCAGCTCTTGGAGAGTACGCGACCCCCGAACAACTGGCCGCTTTTCGCGCCCGGATGGGTCTCGACGCCCCGCTATGGCTTCAGTACCTGACATTCCTACGCGATATCGTGACCCTCAACTTTGGAACCTCGATGATAACCGGCGAAAGCATTGCCGCGATGCTACTCGCCAATCTCCCTTACACGGTCGAGCTGACGGTTGCCGCGATGCTCGTGGGCATGATCATCGGAGTGCCAATGGGCGTCTTATCCGCGACGAGGCGGGGGTCGGCTGCCGATTACAGCGCGCGTGTCATCGCGCTCGCCGGCTTCTGCGTTCCTGACTTCTTCCTCGGCGCACTGATCCTGATCATTTTCGGGCTGAAGCTCGACTTATTTCCGGTGATGGGCGGAGGCGTCGGTTTTGCCGATCGGATGGAGCATCTGGTCCTGCCGGCCTTGACGCTCGGATTGGTGATGGCGGCCTTCACAAGCCGGCTCACGCGGTCGGCGCTGCTGGAAGTGCTGAGGCGCGACTACATCAGGACCGCGCGTGCGAAGGGCGTTGACGAACACTGGGTCATTTACAAGCACGCCCTTCGTAACGCTCTGATCCCCGTTGTCACCGGGTTCGGCATCTATATCCTCACGATGCTTTCCGGATCGATCGCCATCGAGCTGATTTTTGCCCGGCCGGGTGTCGGTAGCGTGCTGATCAATGGGATCAATTCTCGCGACTATCCCATGGTCCAGGCTGGCCTGCTTGTGTTCGCACTCTTCGTCGTCCTCGTGAACATTGCCATGGATCTGATCTACGTCTTGATCGACCCGAGGCTGAGGAGGGTCTCCAAATGATAGCTGGAAATGAGAGTATAGCGGTAGAAGCTCCCGAGCAGACGCGAGCCGACCGTCTTGGCGCGTGGTCGATACTGGTCAGGAACCCTATTACGGTTGCATGCCTGTTCGTGATCGGCGCCTTCTTCCTGATGGCGATATTTGCCCCTTGGATCGCACCTCGTGATCCAGTGAAGCAGAACTACCTGGCGATGAGCCAAGGCCCAAGCGCGCAATATTGGTTCGGGACCGATCGCTACGGCCGGGACATTCTTTCCCGAACGATCTACGGCGCACGGCCCTCATTGGCGCTCGGAGTCCTTGCGCCGCTTCTTGCGGGCGTGGCAGGGACGATTATCGGGATGCTGGCCGGATACTTCGGTGGCTGGGTGGACCGCGTCGTCAGCAGGATCAGCGACGTTCTGATGGCCTTTCCGTCGCTGTTGCTAGGGATCATGATCTCCGCCGCGCTCGGGCCGGGCTTCACCAATCTGATCGTGGCGATCTCGTTTGCCTTCCTGCCGCGATTTATCAGGGTCGCCCGCGCTTCGACGATGTCGATCATGGCTGAACCCTACATTGATGCGTCCGTCGCCTCCGGTCAGACATGGTTCCGCATACTTCGCAAGCAGATTTTGCCGAACATATCCGGCCCGCTCATCGTCGTGGCAACCCTTTGGGTCGCCACCGCAATACGAATTGAGGCAAGCCTGAGCTTTCTCGGCCTCGGTACGCAGCCACCGGCGGCGAGTTGGGGCAACATCATCCGCGACGGCTTGACGGAAATGCTGGTAAACCCTTCGGCAGTTATCGCGGCGGGATTTGTGGTTACGCTTTGCGTGCTTGCCTTCAACATGGTCGGAGATGCCGTTCGCGACGTTCTCGATCCAGAATCGCGCGACTGAAACCAGATGAGAGCTAAATGGCTACCCTTAACGCAGGCAACGAGCGATCAAGGAATTCAAGAGCCAATTTCGGCATCCCGAATTACGTGCGCGTTGCGTCAGACATAAGGCAAGATATCGTCTACGATCGCCTGTCCGATGGCCAGCGTCTGACAACGATCGAGTTGGCCCAGCACTATGGCCTCAGCCTTGCACCGGTACGCGAAGCCCTCCTGGCCTTGGCAGCCGAAGGACTGGTGGTCATTCATCCCAAACGAGGGGCGGTCGTGTGCGCAGTCACCCCCGCGTTCCTCCGTGACATCTACGAGGTCCGCCTGGGACTGATCCCCTACATTGAGGGGGAACGCGCGGCCCTCGCCACGGATGATGACATCGCTCGCATGGTGGCCGCCGAACAGGAATACGAGCATGCAGTGTCAACCGGGGTGAACGAAGATATCATCCAAAGCAACATCAAATTCCATCAGACGATGGCCACGGTCCGCGTCAACATCCAGGCTGAGCAGATTTTGGCCCGTCATCATCTGCTGACACAGGAGCTGAGGAGACGGTATGGCTTTGTCGGCCCTCACCGCTCCCGGGCCATCGAAGAACACAACAGACTGATTGCCGCCTACAAGCGCGGATCGAAGTCGGATGCAAGGGAAACCAGCCGCATCCACCTGCAAAGCGCGTTCGATGAGCTGCTTGATATCATGCAGCACGCCAGATCCAGTCTGGGCATGCCGCAGCCCGCTGAAGTTTGAATTCGTTCTCTGGGAGGAGACGCAAGGATGACCCAACCGGTCCTATCAGTTTCAAACCTGACGACATCGTTTCTGACAAATGGCGGCTGGAAGTCCGTCGTCCGTAATGTATCGTTTTCAATCGCACCTAAGGAGACGCTGGCGGTTGTCGGTGAGTCCGGGTCCGGCAAGAGCGTCACCGCGCTCTCGATCATGGGGCTCACCCCTCCCGACAGGAGCAGGATAGGAGGAAGCATTAAGCTGGAGTCTACCGAATTACTGAAACTATCCCCAGCACGGATGCGGCACATACGCGGCAACGAAATCGCCATGATCTTTCAAGAGCCGATGACATCGCTCAATCCCGTATTGACGATCGGATCTCAAATATCCGAGGCGCTTACGCTCCATCGGGGCATATCCCAGCGCGAGGCTGAGAGCGAGACCGTTCGACTGCTTGAACGGGTTCGCATCCCCTCCGCACGCACCCGTATCAACGAATACCCGCATGGTTTTTCGGGCGGTATGCGGCAGCGTGTGATGATCGCGATGGCTCTGGCCTGTCGGCCAAAGCTCCTGATCGCCGACGAGCCAACGACCGCGCTCGATGTGACAATACAGGCTCAGATCCTCGATCTTATCAAAACGCTCCAAGAAGAGGAGGGCATGGCCGTTCTCTTCATCACTCACGATATGGGAGTGGTCGCCGAGATTGCCGACAGGACTGTCGTAATGTACGACGGAGAAACGGTAGAAGCAGGCGCGACTGCCGAAATCTTCAGTGATCCGAAGCACGCATACACGCGGTCACTGCTTGCAGCGGTGCCGAAACTTGGTTCCCTCCACGGCATCGATCAGCCGACTCGCTTTCCGACAGTCGATCGCATCACTGGCGTTGCCAAAGAACCTGAGCGGAGGGCAAACACGGTCAACGAAGAAGATAGGCCCGTGCTTGAGGTGAAGAGTCTTGTCGCTCGCTTCGACATGCCGGGCGGCTTTCTACGTGGCCCCAGCGGACGTATTCACGCCGTCGAAAACGTTAGTTTCGATGTCAGACCGGGAGAGACGCTGGCGCTTGTGGGCGAGTCGGGATGCGGAAAGACGACGACCGGGCGTTGTATTATGAGACTTACGACCGCAAAGAGCGGATCCATCCTCTTGAACCAAGCTGACCTGCTCGCTCTTGATGGCCGCGCCTTGCGGGAAAAGCGTAAAGGGATCCAGATGATCTTCCAGGATCCCTATGCCAGCCTCAATCCTCGAATGACTGCTGGCGAAGCCATCGCCGAGCCGATGCTCGTCAACAAGTTGGCAGATTCGGCTGAGGCGTACGCCAAGGTCGGCGAACTCCTGAAACGGGTCGGTCTCCTTCCGGACATGGCGGGACGTTATCCTTACGAGTTTTCGGGCGGTCAACGCCAGCGTATCTGCATCGC
The DNA here is from genome assembly GCF_016743775.1 of Microvirga aerilata. Classification (GTDB taxonomy): domain Bacteria; phylum Pseudomonadota; class Alphaproteobacteria; order Rhizobiales; family Beijerinckiaceae; genus Microvirga; species Microvirga aerilata. The sequence continues at coordinate 23,502 of NZ_JAEQMY010000023.1, forward strand.
TAGGGCGCTTGCCGTTGAGCCTCGGCTCATTGTAGCAGACGAATCGGTTTCGGCCTTGGACGTCTCGGTGAAGGCCCAAGTCGTCAATTTGATGATGGAGCTTCAGGAGCGGCTGAAGCTGTCATACTTATTCATCTCCCACGATATGGGCGTTGTGGAACGCATTAGCCATCGGGTGGCTGTTATGTATCTGGGGGAAATTGTCGAGATTGGGCCACGGGCTGCGATTTTCAACAATCCCCAGCATCCTTACACACGGAAATTGCTGTCGGCAGTGCCAGTAGCGGATCCAACCCAACGGCAACGAAAAAGAAGCATTGCCAATGAGGAGATTGTCAGCCCTCTCAGGCCACTGGACTATGCACCGCCGAAGCGCCGCTACCGTCAGATTTCACCAGGTCATCTGGTAATGGACTCTAACCTAGATCGTGTGGATCTAATGGGGTCGTCTAATCGCGGGCCGTTTTGCAAGTAGTTTTTCACGAGCTTACCGGCTCGACCCTGGTTTCAGGGTCGAGCCGGTACTTAGGGGAACTCAGCCCAAGCGGATTGTGGGCGCGCCAGGGGGGTGTGCCGGGTGCAGGGTCGTCTTCGCGGTCAACAGCAGTCGCCGCATGATGGAGCTTCGCGGGAGGAGCCTTCCTATGTGGACGACGCACTCGGCTGGATCAGCGGTGCATCCCATCAAGCGGAATGGCTCGGCCCACGTCCCGGCAGGGACGTCTCAGCGCGTTCAGAGCCTGAACGCGATCCTCAAACCATCAAGCGGCTGCTCCCACGCTCCTGTCGAAGAAGGTGCCGGTCTTTAGCATCGCATGCATGATAACAGCGAGTTTCCTCGCCACAGCAACGGCAGCGCGCTTGAAGCCGACCCGCTCCCGCAGTTTGAGGCCCCATCGCCGCAGGCTACTCTCGGCCGAGCTGCGGGTCAGGATGACGGTTGCGGCCTCAAACAGGAGCCCCCGCACATGGCGATCGCCCCGGCGGGAGATATGGCCGTCATAGTCGACCTCACCGGATTGGTAACGCCTGGTGGTCAGGCCTAGCCAGGCACCGACCGAGCGGGACCTTTTGAAGTTGTCTGGATCCTCAATGGCGGTCGCAAACGATGTCGCGGTGATTGCCCCGACCCCAGGGATCGACATGAGAATGCGACAGGCCTGGCTTTGGCGAGCGCCAGCCAAGAGCTGACGTCCGAGTTCCGCCGCGCGGATACGCAGGCTGCGCCACGCCTCCAGCATCGGCAATACGATGGCAGCGAGCCCATCCTGGTCGACCAGCAGACTGCGGACATTCGTCTCGAACGTGCTGCCCTTGCCGGCGGGAACAATCAGGCCGAACGTCTTCATGAGGCCGCGGATCTGGTTGGAGAGCTCGGTTGTGATCCGCACCAGCCGCGTGCGGGCCGCCACCAGCGTGCGCGTCAGCATGCTGTCGAAGCCCTTACGTGAGTAGTCAGTTTGCGCCGGTCCATGCCGCTCTGTTTTCCAATCTCCCAAGCGATACACACCTTTCCTTGGCACCTTCCGATTGATCGGAGTAAAGATGGCTCGGATGCCAATTTCACGCCGGAATGCCGGAATTCGTGTGCCTTGCTTAAGAACCGCTCCGAACTCTACGCAAAGGAGGAGTTCCTAGAGCTCAGAATGTGCCAGAATAGGCGCCGCCATCCAATAGCCAGTTCTGACCGGTAATGAAACCGGCATGCGTGCTGCAGAGAAACGCGCAAGCTGCACCAAATTCCTCCGGAGCACCCAAGCGCCTTGCTGGATTGGCCTCGGCCATGATCTTGAGCTGTTGATCAAGCGTCCGGCCGTTTTGCGCAGCCTGCACGGAAGCATTGCTGCGTAGGCGGTCGGTATCGAATGGTCCCGGGAGCAGGTTGTTGATCGTGACACCACGAGCAATCGTCTTTCGCGAAAGGCCTGCAATGAACCCAGTAAGACCCGAACGCGCTCCATTCGAGAGGCCAAGGATATCGATCGGCGCTTTCACCGCACTAGAGGTGATGTTCACAATCCGCCCGTACCCACGCTCCATCATTCCGTCGACAGTTGCCTTGATCAACTCGATAGGGGTGAGCATGTTCGCATCCAGCGCCTTGATCCAGTCCTCCCGGGCCCAGTCCCGAAAGTCGCCCGGAGGTGGGCCACCGGCGTTGTTGATCAGGATGTCGGGTTTTGGGCAGGCCGCGAGAGCCGCCTGACGCCCTTCAGGAGTTGTGATGTCACCAGCAACCGCGGTGACGATGATGTCTGGTGCCGCTTCGCGGATCTCATCGGCCGTCACTTGAAGCCCTGCTTCAGTGCGGGCCGTAATGGTGATGTTCACCCCCTCGCGCGCCAATGCCAGTGCACATCCTTTTCCCAATCCTTTGCTGCCTGCGCACACCAGTGCGCTCTTGCCCCGAATTCCGAGGTCCATGGCACGCTCCTTCACGCTCTACCGAACGAATTGATCGACGTAGTCAGCCCCAAGACCATTGTTGGCATAATGCGCCCGGCATTTCTCGATCCGGGTGAAGACGTCATCGAATCCGGTCGCCTTGCCGTCAGGGTCGACGTAGATCATCGCTCCATTCACCTGAAATAGCGTGATCATCTCCTCAACGTGCGGATCAACGACGAGCGTATGCGTTTCCCCGGGAGCCTCGTAGGCGTAGGATCCCTCGGTTGCGACCCAGTCATGTTCCAGGTAGCGCCATTCCCCCTTCAGCACGAAAGCGTGCACCGGCTGGGGATGGCGGTGGCGCGAGAGCACGCCCGACTTCCGCACGCGCAGCAGGTTCATCCAGTAACCGCGCGAAGCGGCAAGAAGCAGCGGACGGAACCACACGTTTTCCTCTACAGGCACCCAGATCCGCTCGTCCGTCGGGATGGCGTTGGGGATCACGAGTTCTGGCGGGGAGTCCTTTGGTTGCGGATGCTTGTAGGGCACCCACTTGTCATTCACGGGTGTGGTGTCTGGTTTGGACATTGGATCTGCTCCAGTGGGATACGTTAAATTCACATAGTCAGGTAGCCACCGTCGATGACTAGGATGGCACCCGTCACGAAGCGGGCCGCTGGGGAAGCCAGGAAGACCACACCGCCGGCGACTTCCTCGGGGGTGCCCCAGCGACCCATTGGCGTCCGGGACAGAATGGGGCGGCTGCGCTCCGGATCGTCCTGAAGTGCTTGCGTAAGCGGCGTGGCGATCCAGCCGGGCGCAACAGCGTTTACCCGGATGCCATCGGCCGCCCAGGCGGCGGCAAGACTTTTCGTCAGCTGACCGATGCCGCCTTTCGAGGCGCTGTAGGCAGGGACCCGAGGACCGCCAAAGAAGGTGAGCATCGAGGCAACGTTCACGACAGAACCGTGGGCTTCGCGCAGCTTCGATCTCGCAGCCGAGCATACCCGCATGGTCCCGTTCAGGTTGATGTCAATTACGTCAGCAAAGACATCCGGCTCATGCTCGACGTCGCGGCGGATCACCCCTGCTGCGTTGACCAACGCGTGCAAGCGATCCATCGGCTTGAGCAATTTATCGATTGCGGCGGCGTCGCGGACGTCGAGGACCACAAACGAAATGCCTGCATTGCTCTCTTCTTCCGACGCCCGACCTCGCTCGGCGTTTGTCGCGCCGGTTGCAGTAACTTCGGCACCCAAGTCTCGAAAAGCCTTTGCACAGGCAAGCCCGATGCCGCTCGTCCCTCCGGTAACCAGAATGGCTCGGCCTTCAAACAGCAGTGGAGCAAATGCGTCTACGATCATCCTAATTACCGATATTGGAGGCTTCTTGAATGGAGTGGCGCGGGCATGGAGAGCGTGACATCTGCTGCCGGGGCAGACAGCGACCCGATCACTTGCTTTCGGAGCGCTTCACCGGTGACGGCCACCCAACCCCAAGCCGTTCGGACCACGGGGCAAGGGTTTCCTTGATCACCGGATGCAGAGCGACACCCTCGGCCAAAGCGCGCCGCTTGCGAGCGAGAGCGCTATGTCCTGGCATTCTTATCGGGTTCGACGGGTCCCGCGACGGGCCTGAAATACAGGCCTCTACAAGATGATCGACCTCCCGCTGGAAAGCCAAAGTGCCGCCGAATGCAGCCGGATCAAGCACTTGGATGAATACGGAGGCTCCCCACCCATTTGGCGCATCAGCCCGCCCATATCCGCCAAGGCCGCTCGTTAAAGTCTCGATCATCAAAGCAAGGCCGAAGCCTTTGTGGCCAGCCTCGATGCCACCGAGTAGCATCAGGGATCCTGGGGGCTCACCGTCGAGGACCGATGGATCGTCTGTGGCGTCCCCGTGGCCGTCAAGCAGCCAAGGATGCGGAGTGCGCCCACCGCTCTTCTGCAATCGCCGCGCAAGCCCGACTGTCGTGATCGACATCGAAACATCGACCAGGATGGGGTCCCCTCCGGCCGGAATGCCGATGGCCAACGGGTTTGGCGTAAATACCGGCCGTGTGCCCCCATGCGGGGCAACGGCTGCAACAGCCGGATCGGAGCTTTGGATCATGACGATCAGCCCACCCGACGTAATGCGCTCGAGATAGGCCGCAAGACAGGCTATGTGGTGGGAACGGCGGATCACGACCGTCCCGGTACCGAAAACGGCAGCTCTCCGTGCCGCCTCGTCGCAGGCCTGCCGAGTGAGCCAGGGGCCTGGCAGCTTATTCCCGTCCCAAACGGCGGTGGCAGGTCGCTCGTTGAGCACGGTGAATTCACCGGACCGGGTCATCGTGCCGTTGGCTATTTCACCGAGATAGCCTGGGAGCAGAGCAAGACCATGCGTCGTGTGCCCGAGGAGGTCACCTTCGACGAGCACTTCTGCAACCGTTATGGCCTTATCGGGGTCAAGCCCGGCCGCACCGAGGAGAGCCGTAGCATGGGCCCTGAGTTCCGCCGCATTGTACAATTCTGCATGGGAGGTCACGATGCTTCCTTTCCAATCGTCAGTGCCCGGCTGAGTTGATAGGCTTAGGGCGAGTACTCAGCCTCAGGAGCAGTGGCACGGACCATATGAGAACGACAATGATAGCGAGAGTTGCCGCTATGGGTCTGCTCACCAGCGCTGTTAGGTCGCCACCCGAACTGATCATCGTCGTCACGAAATAATTTTCAAGCATCGAGCCCAAGATTACACCGAGGATCGCGGGGGAGCCCGGAAAGCCGGATTCCTCCAGCACGAAGGCAAGAACACCGAAGCCCAGCATCAACCCCACGTCGAAGAGACTGTTGTTTACGGCGTAGCTGCCAACGATGCAGAAGATCAAAATACACGGCATGATGACCTGTCGTGGAACCCGCATAAGCCGGCTGAACAGGCGAATGGCTAGCAGTCCCAAGGGGATCATGATGATGTTGGCGATCACGAACAGTGCGAAAATCGAGTAGATCGATACGGGGTCACTCGTGAAAAGCTGCGGTCCGGGGTTCAAGTTCTTCATGAACAGAACGCCGATAACGATAGCCGTAATCGAGTCGCCAGGGATGCCGAATACGAGTGCCGGAACCCATGCTCCAGCCAATGCCGAGTTGTTCGAGGCGCCGGCCTCCAGCACGCCCTCAACATGGCCCGTGCCGAACTTCTCCTGTTCGCGCGAGTAGCGCCTGCTAATGCCGTAGGACATCCAGGCGGCAATATCCGCTCCGGCCCCGGGAAGTGCCCCAATCAAGGTCCCCAGCATAGAGCCACGAAGGATCTGCACGGGATATTTCAGGAACATGGCTCCAACGCCGCGAAGAATGCTTCCCGAAGGAGTGGCGACTTTGTCCAGGGACCTTGTCCCGCTTGCGGCAAAACGCAGGATCTCCGACAGGGCGAACATGCCGACCATCATTGGAATGAGCGAGACACCGTCGAAAAGAGCAGTCTGTCCGAAGGTAAAACGTGGCGTACCGGCCGGATTGTTGAGACCGACCATTGAAACAAGGAGCCCGAATGACAGGGCGATAATCCCCTTGATCGGATCCGCCGACCCGATGCCGACGGTACACGTAAGCCCGAGAACGACCAGCCAGAAATACTCCACGGACGAGAAGCGCGTGGCGAACTCAGCGAGGATCGGCGCTCCCGCAATCAGAACCGCTGTGCCGAACAGGCCGCCGAAGGCCGAGGACATCAGGCTCGCCCCCAAAGCCAGTTCGGCCTCTCCCCGCCTGGTCATTTGATAGGTTTCGTCGGTGTAAGCCGCCGATGCAGGAGTGCCGGGCATGCGCAGCAGGCAGCCGGGGATATCCCCCGCGAAAATAGCAATCGCTGTTGCCGTGACCATCGTCGCGATGGCTGGAATCGGAGGAAGGAAAAATGTGATCGGCACCAGGAGCGCCGTAGCCATGGTGGCGGTCAATCCGGGCACTGCTCCCATGAAGACGCCAAAGACTGCTGACGCCGCGATGGCGATCAGGGTTGTGGGGTCCGTGATCCGGCTGAGTACATCAAAGAACATCGCTGATCCTTAGACGATCGACTCGAGAAAGCCGCGAGGCAGGGGGACCGCGAGAAGCCGCTCGAAAAGGAAGAAAATCGCGAGCGAGACCAGCACGGAAGCGGAAGTAGCCGTAAGCCAGCGAACGCCAAATACTAGGAACAGTGCAAGCAGGATTATGACCGAGCAGAAAATGAAGCCAAGGCTACCTGATGCCAGCAGGTAGAAAATAACGGAGATCGGAACAAGCAGGAAACCCATAAGCACGCGTGGACGTAACAGGTCCTGCGAGGCGCTGATCCATGTGCGGGGGCCCGAAGCTTTGAGAGAGCGCACGATCAGGGCGACGCTCGCTATCGCCAGAACGATGGATATAATGGTCGGGAAGAGAGCCGGCCCGACCGGCTGCCCCGGTGCAGGTGCGAGTCCTTGCGAACTCAGGAAGGTGGCGATTGCAAGGATCAGGAACCCCAATCCGATTAGGCTGTCGTGGATTTTCATAAAAGGATCCCCATTGGCTCGAACTCGAAACACCGAGCTGCAGCCGAGCCCTCGCCCGGCTGCAGCTCGAGCTGTCACTTGGCCAAGCCTACAGCCTTCAGCGTATCACCCAGGGACTTCTCGTTCTCCGCGAGGAACGTATCGAGATCGCGTCCTTTGGCCCACGAGATACCGAAGCCGCGATCATTCATGAACTTCTTGAACTCCTCGGTGGCCACGATCTTTTCCACGGCGCCGACTAGGCGGTCACGAACGTCGTTCGGTGTCCCTTTCGGAGCCATGATGGCGCGCCACGCACCACCGGTGACCTCGGTTCCAACGGCCTCCTTCGTGGTCGGCACATTTGGAAACGTTGTAAGACGTTGGAGCCCCACAACTGCCAGGGATCGCACTTTGCCTGCGTCGACCAGGGGCTTTGCCTCCGGCAGCGACGATGCGGTGGCATCAACACCTCCTGAGATCATCTCCTGAAGTCCCGGAGCCGCCCCGTTTGACGGAACGAAGGCGACGGTTGCCGGATTGATCCCTTGCTTGAGGAGCAGAAGGCTGAAAGCCGAATGCCATGACCCGCCAAGAGGGCCGCCAGTGGAAATACGGACCCTTTCACCGCTCTTCAGTGCCTGAAGGAGACTCGGCAGGTCCTTGAACTTGGACTCGGCCGGGACATGCACCGCAGCCGGATCGAAATTGTAGAGCGCAATCGGCGTGTAGCTTGCCGTTGGGGTGAGATCCGCAAGGCCCATCGGCTTATAGGATCCCAACTCGGTCGTCGCGATGCCGATGGTGTATCCATTGGGCTCGGCCTGCGCGACCGCGGTGTGGCCAACCAGCCCGTTGCCTCCCGGACGGTTCACCACGTTGAACGGCTGACCAAGCTCCCTTTGAAGCAAGCTAGCCAATATGCGCGCAGTGGCGTCGGTGCCTCCGCCAGCAGCAAAGGGGACGACCACCGTGACAGGGCGTTCCGGCCACGCAGCCGCTGCGCTTGTTACGGCGGTCAGCGCCATGGCGCATCCGGCGAGCACCAGTCTTAGCCTTTTTGCAAGCATTCCTTTGTACGATTTCATGGCGTCTTCTCCTCCTTGTAATTTGCAAGCCGAATGGTCGGCTCGCTTGCTAAATGTCGAATGGGCGAAAGTCCCTTTTCTTGTAGGGGTTCTTATTTGTCCTCGTCGAGAAAGGTTGTCCTATCATTCTCAAGACTTGAACACGTATCCAGGCTTGATTGCGACGTCTGCTGGGATTGGTGGGAGATCTGAGAACAGATCTGGGTGATCCGCCATAACTTTTAGTATGTATGAAGACTCGATATGCTTGTTGACGTCAAATGTCTCCTTCAGGAAGCCAAGACGGTGCAAACGATCTTGCGCACTCCAGAGCGCTCGGTAGTTGTTTGCGGAGAGGCGCCGATCAGCCTGCTGGATGTTGAACTCCATCGCTGCTTCCGCAACCTCTTGCTTGAGGCCAGGGACCCAACGCGTCGCAACCTGTGCGGCCCGCTTCGGGTTCTTTCGCATCCACTGGTCGGCCTCCGAGAGTCCTGCCAGAAACTTGACGATAGTATCCCCGTTCTTGGTCGCCCACTCACGTGTTGCCACGTTGAACCCCAAATACGAGATGACGTCGCCGCCACGCACGATCTCCACTGCGCCCGGTACATCACGCAAAGCAACGATCGGCCAGGGATCCCAGGCAGCGAATGCATCGATACCCTTGGACAGCAGCGCAACTGTCATATCCGGCGGAGGCGTATTGATGAGCGTGACCTCCGCGGGAGTTAGCCCTGCCTTCTCCAGGAGTGCTAGAGCGTAAAGGTGGTTGATTGTGCCGAACGAGGCGGCAATTCTCTTCCCCTTGAGGCTCGACAGATCGCCCTTTCGGATTCCGGACGCCTCACTAGCAATGAGCGCCATAGTAGTGTCCGAGCCGGCCTTTGCGGCATTACCGCTATAGTTTGCGAGAGCTACGAGATCCATCCCACGAAGAACCGCCCCGATCATCGGTACGCCGACCTGAACAATCTGGCTCTCCCCGGCTTGGAGGGCATTCAGCGCGTCGACACCCGTCGCGTACGGACGTACGATTTCAACATCGAGGCCATACTTCTCGAAGAAGCCACGTTCGAGGGCGATCGGTAAGCCAATCTGGTCGATCGCACTGACCATTCCGGCCTTAATCTTAATCATGTCCTGCGCATTTGCGCGGGATGTAGCGAGCGCAACAGTTGCAAGAGCTGCGCCTAACCATTCACGTCTGTTCATCATCATCCTCCCTCTTCCATTGGAGCAACGTCTCGAACCCAATAGGGCCTCGCGACGGCATTAAGATCTTGTTGTCTTACCCCCCGTACTTCGACGGAGTTGCTCTCGGTCCCGGATACCCGGCCGAAGCGCTGCAAGGCCAGCACGTGAAACCGTTCCGGCGGAAAAGAGAGTGTCACCAATACATTCACGCGCGGCCCGTCTGTACGAAGTTCGCTGGCTACTTTCATGGGAGCTGCCAGGACCAACCAGAGTTGCCAGCCGAGGTAGAGCGTGAAGACGCTGACCACAACACGGCCTCGCCCGGAACTCAGCATTAATTTCAGCAGTCTCATGCAGAGCGCACCATCTGAAGAACCTCCGATGAGAGGCGCTTAAAATCATCTTGTTCTGACACTGTGTCCCAGGCCCGCGGACGAGATATCGGTATGTCGATCTCGCGAAGCACTTGCCCCTTGGACAAGACAATGACCCTGTCGGCGAGGAACACGGCCTCGCCCACATCATGGGTGATGAAGAGGACTGTATGGCGCCGCTCTTGCCAGATGCGAGTCAACTCTTCTTGCAACGTCATTCGCGTCTGGGCATCGACACTCGCGAAAGGCTCGTCCATCAGAAGAACGTCAGGTTCGTTTGCCAGCGCCCGCACAACGCCAACGCGCTGCTGCATGCCGCCAGAGAGTTCATTAGGGTAACGGTCGGCTGCGTTCGTGAGCCCTGCCAAGGCGAGAAACTCGCGTGCGATGCGATCACGCTCCGGCTTAGGAATGCCTCGCATCTTGAGCCCGAAGCCCACGTTATCGATGACCGTCTTCCAAGGGAACAGAGCGAAGTTCTGGAATACGACGCCCCGATCTGGACCTGGACCCTTCACGGGACGGTCTCCCACGAGAACTTCGCCCTTAGTTGCTGGCAGAAAGCCGGCGACCATGTTGAGGATTGTGCTTTTGCCGCAGCCTGAGGGACCGACGACTGCGACGAACTCGCCCTCACGAATATGGAGCGAGACGTCCTGCACGGCCGTAACCCTTGATCCCATGTTCAGGTCAAAGTACGTCTTGTGCAAGTTTCGAAGCGTCAGACCCTTCATGCGTCTCCTCCGGCTATTAAGGTCGCCTTCTCACGGGGAACCGTGCATCAGGACCTTGCGATGAGTCCCCAGCGCTGGCCTGTAGCTCTCTCGATCGGTGCGAGGATCCAGGCATCAACGACGTACCAGAGAAGACCAAGGACGATCATCCCTATCACGATTTCGACTGCCGACCCGGCTCGCCTCGCATCGAACATCATAAATCCGATCCCGCTCGTCCCAACGATGATTTCGGCGGCGATCAATGCTCGCCAACCGTAACCGAGGCCGTTCCGCAGCCCGGTCATGATGTTGGGGAGGGCACCCGGCAGGATTACCTCGCGGAGAACCGCTATGCGGGATGCTCCTAGCGACAGCGCTGCGCGAACGAGTTCTGGTGCAATAGACCGAACTCCGAGTGCAGTGTTGAACACGACGGGAAAGATCACCGTATAGACAATAACGAATGTCATTGTCGTAAGACCAAAGCCGAACCAGATCAGGAGAAGGGGGAGCCAAGCAATGTCGCCAATCGCCTGAAAGAAGAGCACGAGTGGCCATAGGGCTGTATGAGCAGCGCGGTTCAGGCCGACTAGCAATCCGAGCGGAACTCCGATCGCAATCCCACAAGCAGCACCGAGCGCAAGACGTCCGATGCTGTCCTCAAGATAGGCTGGAAGAATTCCTTTGTAGGTAAGCACGGCGAAGCCGTTTACCACCTCCAAGGGGCCGGGAAAAAAGGCCCGCGGGAAAACCTCGGCTGCTGCCACGCCCCACCAGAGTGCCACGATTGGAAGGAAGGGCACGAGAGCCGCGATCGTTGGCCAACGCGCTGCCCAGCGGCCGTATTGCTCTAAAACTTGTCCGAGTTGACTCATGTGCGCTGTACCAGTCCCCAGCGTTCGATCGTCGCTCTTTCAAGTGGGGCGAGAAGAAGCCGGTCGATGAAAAGCCAGATGATACCAATGATGATCATTCCAAGCACGATCACCTCAGTGCGGTAGAAATCACGAGCGACGAACAGCATATAGCCGAGGCCGACATCGGTCGCGATCATCTCTGCTGCAATCAGGCCACGCCACGCAAAGCCAAGGCCGGTTCGAACGCCTGTCACAATATTGGGAAGAGCACCGGGGAGAAGAACCTCCGTCAGCATGGCGACTCGACCGGCGCCAAGCGAGGCCGCAGCGTGGCGCAGCCGCGGCGGGATCGCTGATACGCCGAGCAGAGTATTGTATGCGACGATGAAGAAAACAGCGTTGAAGATCACAAATGTGATCGCCCCGAAGCCGTACCCGAACCAAAGTGTTGCAATCGGAATCCAGGCGATTCCAGCAAGAACTGAGAAGAAACGAAACAGCGGAGTGAGTAAGGCCGAGACACCTGAATTGACGCCCATTGCAACGCCGAGCGGAACAGCGGCAGCGACAGCGAGCACGGTCCCAAGGGCCACGCGGCCAAGGCTTGTCGCGACATGGGCTAAGAGTGTGCCATCGCGAAGCCCGTCCGCGGCAGCACCAAGCACCGCCTGGACACCAGGAAAAACCCGCGGACTTACATCGAAGATAGTAACGATTGCCGGCCACGCCAATAGAAGCAAAACAAGCGGGGCAATGAAGGCGGCCGCTTGTCTTACGTATAGCCAAACCCTCTTTGGTCCTGCGATGAAAGCGATAGGCTCAACGTGGTCGCTCATCGGATCCCCTGAATGAGGTTGACGGCGCAGAGATCATTTTGACCATAAAGGACGCGGCAAACGTGTTGCCCGCCGCTACGGTCGTGTCGTTCACACAACAGGTGGTCATCTCCGTTGTGACGGTGCCAAGGCCTTGCACACACCCTACTGGAAGAACTGGACACCTGTTGCTCGCAGGTTTGGCGAAGTGGATCCGCTCAATCTGGTAGTGAGGGGGCGCGGAGTCGCGACTCCTAGACAATCCTCCGCCTGTGGGCTCTTTTGCTTCCTTCGGACCGGTGCTCCCACTTGTGGGCTTCTGGAGCACACTGATTTTAAAAACAGTGGTAAAGGTCATCCTGCTACCTCCACATCTGTAGTTGCAAGGCGGAAAGTCTCAGTGAGGAAACTGTGGGTGCGGTCGAGTAACAGCTCCATTGCAGCGCGGGCGTTGTGAGCGTCCCCACGCTCGATCGCATCGAGCACTGCCTTGTGGTTCGGCAGGTTCGGTGCGAGACCTGGCATGGCGACGGCAAAGACTGTGTGTAGGATGGCCTCGAGGCCGCTGCGGAAACTCCCAAGAACCGGATTGTGCGTGGCGTCGAGAATAGCGAGGTGGAATACGCGATCAGCTTGAGTCGCCACGGCTAGATCGTCCGAGTACTTCGCCATCGTAGCATAGGCGTCCTTGATGGTTTGCCGCTCAGCCGCCGTCGCACGCTCGGCGGCGAGCGCCGCCGCTGCGGGCTCTATAATTCTTCGTGTCTCCTCAAGAGCTAAGAGGAGGCTATGGTCCTGCTGACTCTCCCCGAGCCAGGCCAGAACTTCGCGATCGAGGAAATTCCAGTTCTGACGTGCTTGGACGCGGGTGCCGTGCCTAGGACCGACCGTAACCAATCCCTTTGTAGCAAGGATTTTCACGGCTTCGCGAACAACACCGCGTCCGGCACTGAGACGTACCTCAAGGTCTTGCTCCCGTGGCAGTACACTGCCAGCGTCGTAGTCCCCATTGGCAATCGCTCTACCGAGTGTCGAAACAACTCGGTCGATTTTCCCAGGCTTGGCGTTCGCACGCATCATCAAGCGCGCGCTATCAATTGCGTGCGCCTGTGGCGCTTGGACCAGACCACCCGCATAGCTGCATCCTCCCAGTTCGCCGATCTTTGTCAGCGTAACTGCCGCAGTCTGACATGACTAACTTTAACTGACAAGATCATCCGATGTTAAACATCGGATGATCGATTGCTTAAATCGATGAACAGTTAGGCATTGTCACGTCAATGCTGACGCCTCGAGCTATTCCGCGGTAGGGTAGGGGTGCAGCCTATCTCCTTCGGATGGACGCTGCTGGTCGTCAGTCGGCGTGCCGCCTCGTTCTCCTTGGCGCGCTGAGCAATCTTATGATCGAGCCGGGCAATCTGCTCGTTCAGTCAATGAAGCATCTCGACCACCATCTGGAGGATCGGTTAGGCGATCTCGGGGATCGGCTCTGCCCCTTCTTCGACAGCCTGCATGAGTTATACCCATCCAGAGGATTGCTGACTCGGATTTGCATTGCTGTGCCTGGCATGATTCCCTGATGGCAGGGGCGCAGTTTGCAGGAGACCACCATGGCCGGGCTCCCGATCCGTCAGGACTACGCGCCATTCGATCTGCGTGAGAGGGACACCCGGGCCAGCCTGCGGTTGCTGGCCATTGCCAATGCGCTGGAGGGCATGACCCGGGCCGAGGCCGCGCGACTGGCCGGCATGGAAAGTCAGGCCCTGCACGATGCGATCCAGCGCTTCAATGCTGAGGGACCTGACGCTCTGCATGACCGGCATCGCTCCGGTCGCCCGGAGCAGCTCGCTTCCGGTCAGCAAGCTGCGCTCAAGGCCCACATCCTGCGCGGGCCTGAGCCCGAGCGCGATGGGGTGAGCGCCTGGCGCTTGGTCGACCTGTGCGAGCATGTCGAGCGGACCTATGGCGTTCATTACAGCGAATGGGGGCTCGTGCCTGCTCAAGCGGCCGAACCTGTCGCGCCAGAAGACCCGGCCCTCGCACCCGAAGGGCAATCCGGCCGCGCAAACGGCGTTCAAAAAAGAAACTCCCGTCAGAACTGCAGGCCCTCGCGACCGAGCACCCTGAGGCGCGTCTTCAACTCTGGTGCTAGGACGAGGCGCGCTTTGGCCAGAAGGGCCGGACTACGCGCGTCTGGTATGAGCGTGGGGTGAGTCCACCCGGTGTAGTCGATCAGCGCTTTGAGAGCCTGTATCTGTTTGCCGCCTGTCGTCCCGGCACGGACGAGACCTTCGCGTTGGCTCTGCCGCGGGTGAATGCCGACGCCATGACGATCTTTCTGGAGCAGTTTGCCCGGCAGCTCGAACCCGGTGTGCATGCGGTGCTCGTGCTGGATTAGGCCGGCTGGCACGACGCGCGGGCCTTGCACGTGCCAGAGACGATCACGCTGCTGCCCTTGCCGCCGGCGTCACCCGCGCTGAACCCGGTGGAGCGGGTCTGGCTCTACCTGCGTGAGCGCTATCTCTCGCTTCGTATGCTCAACGATTATGAAGCCGTGTTGGATGCGGTCTGCCGCGCCTGGAACCGGCTCCTCGACGAGACAGGCCGTCTCACAACATTGACGGCCTACCCGTATCTCACTGCGTCAGGAATTCCATGAACGGGTATTACGGAACGTAAGCTGGCCCTCTTGCGACCACGAGCCCGAACTCGGTTAGGTGGCTTCGAAGTGCATCGATGATTTGAGCCCGTTGCCGCACCAGGAGATCGCGCGCCCGGAACACGAGGGCGGCCTGAGCCGGCTCGCTCTTGGGCGCTACAAAGCGCATCGTTGGGCGCCCGGCTGCCTCGCAGATCGCCTCAGCATCGGCCGCATCGTTCTTCTGGCGTTTCACAAACGGCTTCACGTAAGCCGGTGGAATCAGCCGAACGGCATGCCCGAGCCGGCCGATCTCACGGGCCTAGTGGCGTGCGCTGCCGCGGGCCTCCATAGCCACGTGCAAGGTGGCTGGGACGAGAAGAGCCCGAGGACTTGGTGTCGCTGCAGCCTCTTGCGGAGATTGACCGCCCCGGACGCATCCGCTCCGTGTGCCTGGAAGACGTTCTTCGCCAGATCCAGTCCAATTATGCTCACCTCGCACATGGACGCCTCCCTTGAGTGTAATCCACACCTCCACTCTGGCACAGCGAGGCCGTTGAAGGGCGTCTACCCAGCAAAAACCGAGCTACAGCGCAAATTCCTTGTTCTTCTAACTCGGGATGTTTGGCACGCCGCGAGCCGGCTTAGGTGTCGTAAGTTTATGCCGGCCCGATCGTTACCTCTTTAACTTGGTATTCAACGCGCAGCCCAGAGCATGCCCCGCCTCAGGATGGTGCGCATCTCTGGGATCTCGAACTCTTTCGCCACATGCCCGAGGGAGCTGTAGAAGACCCGCCCCTCGCCGTAGCGACGCTTCCACACGACCGGCATCACTACATCCTTGGTCCAGTAGGCATGCTCGCCGGAGAACGTCGTCGTCGCCAACACCTCGTTTGAGGGGTCAATGTGCATGTAGTACTGCTCGGAATGGTAGTCGAAGTCGCGGATGCCCTGCATGACTGGATCGTCGGGGCGGGTGACGTTCACGCGGTAGTCGATGATGTTGCCGGGATGGGCTACCCATTGGCCGCCGCACATGAATTGATACTCAACCGCCTCGCGGAACGCGTCGCACATACCACCATGATAGCCGGCAAGGCCGACACCACCACGGACGGCCGCCGTGAGATTGCTCAGCTCCTCCTTCTCGATCTTCGACATGGTATAGATAGG
This sequence comes from Microvirga aerilata, assembly GCF_016743775.1. GTDB lineage: Bacteria > Pseudomonadota > Alphaproteobacteria > Rhizobiales > Beijerinckiaceae > Microvirga > Microvirga aerilata. The sequence goes on from NZ_JAEQMY010000023.1 coordinate 39,234, forward strand.
AACCACCAGGCTCATGTCGGATAGAGCGGGGTCGGCAAACGCCTCGGTCGAGTTCTCGACATAGACCCTGAAGTCCTCCTCCTCCAGCATGCCGGCAATGATGGAGGCGCACTGCTCCGGCTCGTGCCCGCTCCAGCCGCCCCATACAATCAGTGCCTCGCGCATTGTCGCACCTCCCAGTTTTCCTTTGGTTTCTAGTCCAGCGAGCCGAACTGAAGCTTCGTCGGCAGCATGGCCGGCCGTTCAGGTCGCGATTCGATGCTGACGTGGGTTCCTCGATCCGAGGACACCTGGAAGGCTTCCATAACCTCGAGAGCATGAAAAGCGAGCTCGCCCGACGCGCGGTGAGGGCGCCCAGATCGGATGGCATGGGCCATATCGGCGACACCAATGATCCGGTAGTTCCCGCTCGCGTATGGATGCTCGGTCGGCTGTTCAGTCCACTCCTTTGCCGCGGTGGCGAGCTCGATGGCGCCGAAGAACCGGTTGGGATCCGGAGCGCTCAGGCTGCCCGCAGTCCCGTACAGCTAGATTGGCCTATGGCGGTGCCGGGGGACATCAAAGCTCATAGCGACCGACACGACCGCGCCAGAGACGAACTCAAGCGTCCCTGCCACGTGCGTTGCCACCTCTACAGGAATCATCGTGCCCTTCAACGGCTCGCTCGTGATCTCGCGTTCGGACCTGGTGCGGGATGTAATGCCCGCCACCCTGGCAACAGGGCCAATCAGGTTCACAAGAGCTGTGATGTAGTAGGGCCCCATGTCCAACATCGGCCCGCCACCTTTGGCGTAATAGAAGGCCGGATTGGGATGCCAGCGCTCATGGCCGGGGCACATGAAGAACGCGCTGCCAGCTAGGGGGCGGCCGATCGCTCCCTCGTCGATGAGCTTGCGGCACGTTTGGTGTGATCCACCGAGGAATGTGTCAGGCGCACAGCCGACGCGTAGCCCTCGCTCCTTGGCCATTTGCAGGAGAGGCCGCGCCTCGGCGGTCGTAAGGCCAAGGGGCTTTTCAGAATAGGCATGCTTGCCGGCAGCGAGGGCTTTCAGGCCGACCTCCACGTGGGCGGCAGGGATCGTGAGATTGACCACGATCTGGATCAACGGATCCGCGAGCATCTCGTCTACCGACATTGCCCGCAACCCGAATTGGGCTGCACGTGCCTCGGCTGCCTCTGGCAGGATGTCAGCGATCCCCTTGATGTCAAGGATCGGAAACTTTGACGCGGCCTTGAGATAGGCCTCGCTGATATTTCCGCATCCGATGATGCCGATGCCCAAGCGTTCCATATTCACTCCCTTGCATGATTGAGATTGGCATTAGCGCTTCTTGGCTGGTCCGGTCGTTCCCCAGGGGGCACCATAGAGATCGCGCAAGGTCAGGGCTGCGGCGCCACGGGCCCAGGTATCGTCGCTGGACTCGTGGACCACGATCTCGGTGACACCGGAGATTGTTTCGGGCGTTCCGGCCTGGACCGCATCACGCAAGGGCTTGAGGAGGAGATCTCCCGCCTGGAGAGCCGACCCGGCGAGAATGACCTTCGGTGGCGCGAACAGCGTGATCAGGTTTGCGATCGCGATTCCTAGGGCGCGTCCGGCCTCTTCGAAAATCTCTGAGATCCGCTCGTCACCGGCTTGGGCGAGCGACACAGCATGCTCCATGCCACGCGTCCCGCGAAGGAGCTTCTCCTGCGGCGTTCCACGGGCAAGAACAGCCGCTGCCGACAGGATCGCAGTGGTCGACGCGATCCCGGAGAGGCGCCCCGGGCGGGACCCGTTCCCGATGCTGCCGATGGGCGACACGATCAGGTCGCCCAGGTCCGGGCTAAGTCCGTTCGCCCCACGGAAGAGCTCGCCCGCGTGAACGATGCCAAGTCCGATCGTATGCTCAATGGAGACGACTAGGAAGTCGCTGAGGTCCCTGCCGTGACCGAACCATTGCTCGGCGAGGGTGATCAGGTTGACGTCACTCTCGACCGTCGTCGGCACCTTCAGGCGCTCTTGGAGGTCGAGGCCAAGCTTGAGATTGCGCTCCGAGAAAATTGGACTGTAACGGCAGATGCCGGAGGCGCGCTCGACGATTCCCGGCACGCCGAGGCAGAGGCTGTTGATGTCCTCGACCTGCAAGCCCGCCGCCTCGATGCATGAGCGAACGCCGTCCTCCACGAGATCCAGGATGACCGTGGCGGGTTGTCGGTCGACCCTAATCGGGATCGATACCGTGCCAAGGACGTCCGCCTGGAAGTTGGTGATCGCAATGGTGATCTTGTTGGGGGCCAGCTTCGCGCCGCAGACCGAGGCCGCAGCCGGGTTGAGCTCGAGCATGATGCGCGGTCGTCCGCGCACTTGGTCAGGGGCAGGAGCGACCTGGCGCGGGATGACCAGGCCGTCCTCGAGGAGGGCCGCCGTAATTGCCGAAACGGTTGTGGGGCTCAGCTCGGTTTGCTCAGAGATCTCCACGCGCGAAATCGATCCCGAACGGCGGATGGCATCCATGACGTGGAAGCGGTTGATGGCACGCATCAACTCAGGATCGGCTGTTTTCATTGCAGAACTGCCTGCCGGTCGGAAGACAATATTAATCCGGAAGCCGCATTTAATTACTCTGCCCTGCACTCTGTCAATCGACAAACGCTCGGAGTTTCGAGACACAAACCCAACAGCTGCTTGACAAGCCCGTATCTGCGGCGCACGATTTAATCAATAAGCCAAAATAAAGGGCGAATGCCCGGCAGAGGAAACACCGAGGAGAACAGCAATGCGCGTTACAAAGCTGATGCTAGCGGCTGCTTGCGCGATCACGGCCTCATTTTCTGGAATGACTGCGGCATTCGCTGACGTGACCGTCAGAATGCTTCACGTCGAGCAGAACGCTCAGGTCACCGGCTTTTGGAATGACATCGCCCGCCGCTACGAGGCCTCTCATGCGGGTGTAAAAGTGGAGGTCCAGTATCTGGAAAACGAGGCCTACAAGAAAAAGCTGACCACGCTTCTGCAATCATCCGATAGGCCGAATATTATATACAGCTGGGCAGGCGGTGTCCTACGCGACCAAGTCAAGGCGGGGGTGATCGAGGACCTGACGCCCGTCATGGACGCTCCCTGGAAGGCCCGCTTCGTTCCGGCGGCCGTCCAGGCCTACACCATCAACGACAAGGTTTATGGCGTGCCGATGCACACGGCCCAAGTCGGGTTCTTCTACAACAAGGACCTGTTCGCCAAAGCCGGACAGGACGCGTCGACGATCAAGACTTGGGATGACCTGCTCGGGGCCGTCAAGAAGCTGCAGGCCGCCGGCATTACGCCGATCATCGCAGGGGGAGCCGACAAATGGCCGGTTCACTTCTATTGGTCGCATCTGGCTATGCGCATTGGCGGCAAGGAGGCCTTCGAGGCAGCCCTGCGCGGCGAGGGCAAGGGCTTTGCCGATGCCACCTTCGTCCGGGCAGGCGAGGTGTTCAAGCTATTGGCGGACCTCAAGCCATTCCAGGCCGGCTTCCTCGGAGCGACCTATCCTCAATCGGCAGGCCAATTCGGCGATGGCAAAGGCGCCATGATGCTCATGCTGAACGGCCTCCTCAACACCATGAAGGCCAATGCAGCAGACAAGGTGGGCATTCCCGACGACAAGCTGGGGTGGTTCCCCTTCCCGACAGTTGCGGGCGGCAAGGGTGACCCGGGCGATACCTTGGGCGGTTTGAATGGCTGGCTGGTGACAAAGGGATCGCCGAAGGAGGCGGCCGACTTCCTGAAGTTTTTCTCCGAGGCGGAAAACCAACGCCAGGCTGCAGAGCGCGGTTTCTACATCCCCGTAGTGGTTGGCACGCAGGATGCGATCAAGCACTCGATCCTGCGCCAGCTTGCAGAAAACGTCGCCAAGTCAAAGTACCACCAGCTCTATTACGACCAGATGCTTGGCCCATCGGTCGGCGCCGTGGTCAACGACATCTCGGCCGATCTCGCTGCCGGACGGATGAAACCCGTTGAAGCGGCTGAGGCTGTCCAGCAGGCCTGGGAACTCGCCCAATAGTCCGACTTCTCCCGGAAGAGCGGTCACGCCGCTCTTCCTTGCAAGACAAAAAGGGAGGGGAACTGTGGCAACAAGCGTCACAGGTGGGGTGACCAGAACCGTTTTCCAGGCACCATCCTGGTTGCGCGCGTCATCGGCGGCCATAGGCGGGACAAGCGCCATGGTGCTGCTGTTCCTGCCACCAGCCCTTTTCCTCTTCACCCTATTCGTGGCGCTCCCGATGGGGGAGGCCGCTTGGTACAGCTTCTACAGCTGGAACGGTTATGGGGCGCCCACAGACTTCGTCGGATGGCGGAATTTCGAGCTTCTGTTCGCGAACCGGGCCTTTCGCATTGCTCTGACAAATAATTTTCTCATCATTGTGGTGTCGCTGGCCATCCAGCTCCCGCTTGCCTTAGGAATGGCTATCCTCCTCGCCGACCGAGTGCGAGGGACAGCGACCTTCAGGCTCATCTTCTTCCTGCCCTACATTCTGGCGGAGGTCGCCGCAGGTCTCATCTGGCGCTTTGTCTACGACGGCGAGTATGGGCTTCTCGCAAAGCTGTGGGAGTTGTTTGGAGCGACACCGCCTCACGTGCTCGCCGAACCTGATATCGCCATCTACGCCATCATGGTAGTCGTGGTCTGGAAGTATTTCGGCTTCCACATGATGCTGTACATTGCGGGCCTCCAGCAGATCGACCGCAGCCTGTACGAGGCCGCACATATCGACGGCGCAACAGGCTGGCAGATCTTTAGGCGGATCACGGTGCCGCTCCTTGGATCGACCATTCGCCTCTCCGTCTTCTTCGCCATCCTCGGATCGATTCAGCTGTTCGATCTCATTATGCCCCTGACCAAGGGAGGGCCTTCGGACAGCACCCAGACTATGGTCACCTATCTCTACAGCTATGGTGTTACCCGAATGAGGATCGGCTTCGGCAGTGCGGTCGGGGTGGTTCTATTCCTGATCTGCGTCGTCTTCGCCTTCGGCTATAAACGGGTCCTCATGCGTCATGACTAGCACCGTCGCTCGCTACGATACACCGGTCACCATCGCTCCGGTCCTTCGATACGCCATTCTCTTTATCGTTGCCGGAGGCGTGTTGATCCCGCTGATCGCCACGGCCCTCGGCGGCTTCAAGTCGCTCGGCGAGCTTCGGGTCAATCCGTTTGGATTGCCGAGTCAATGGGAGTGGATCAACTACTGGGAAATTCTGTCCAGCAGTCGTTACTGGCAGTTGATGGGAAACTCTCTGATCATCGCGGTGCTCACCGTCATCCTGACGGTTACCGCTGCCGCCATGGCAGCTTTCGTGTTCGTGCATGTTCGCTTCTTCGGCGCGACGTTCCTCCTGAACTACCTGCTTCTTGGGTTGATGTTCCCTGCCGCGACCGCTATCCTGCCCCTCTTCATCAAGATCCGCGATCTTGGCCTTCTGGATACGTATTGGGGTGTGGTGCTGCCCCAGGTCGCCTTCGGCTTGGCGATGAGCATCCTCCTGTTCCGAAACTATTTCCGCCAGATTCCGAAAGACCTCTTCGAGGCGGCTGTGATCGACGGATGCGGCTACTTCCGTTTCTTCTGGTATGTGATACTGCCCTTGTCACGCCCCATCCTTGCAACGGTAGCCGTTATCGTCTTCGTTCACAGCTGGAACAACTACCTGCTTCCGTTGGTCGTGCTGAATCGTGACACGCTCTATCCATGGCCGCTCGGGATCATGGTCTACCAGGGAGAGTACTCCACCGATTGGAACCTGATCCTGGCGTTTATCACGCTGACGATCCTACCGGCGATCATCATGTTCTTCGCGGCACAAAAGCATATTGTTGCGGGATTGATGGCGGGGTCGGTCAAAGGATGAGGACAGAGAACTTTCAGGCTTGTCGCATCAACGAACATAACCAAGGAAAGACATCGATATGGCATCTGTCGAAATCCAGAATGTGAAGAAGGCCTACGGGGCGGCTCAGGTGATCCATGGCGTCTCAGTCGACATTCGGGATGGTGAGTTCGTCATCTTGGTTGGGCCGTCCGGCTGCGGCAAATCCACCCTCTTGCGCATGATCGCCGGCCGGCGCCCCGCTCGAACTCTATGATCGACCGGCCAACCTCTTTGTGGCAGGCTTCATCGGCTCGCCGGCCATGAACTTCCTTAAGGGACACCTACAGGGCGGCCGCTTCGTCACGGCTGGCGGGCTCTCCCTGCCAGTGGCCAATGCGCCAGCGGCCTCCAATGGGCAGCCCGTCGTCTACGGCATCCGGCCAGAGCATTTCATTCTCGACGATACCAACGGCCTGCCGGCGGAAGTCGGCGTGGTTGAGCCGACGGGATCGGAGACGCAGGTGTTCGCTAAGCTGGGCGGCACGGATGTAGTGGGCGTGTTTCGCGAACGCGTCGATGCAAAGCCAGGTCAGCAGATCAGCGTCACGCCCGATCCGAGGCTGGTGCATCTCTTCGACGAGCAGACTGGTCTACGCCTATGACCCAGAGTTCCCCAAAATGGGAAAAAGTAAGACGGCAGTGCGCAGTGCGCAGTGCGATCGCGGCCGCAACCAGGTTACCGGCACCTTCTCTTCTCCGCCCACAGTTTCGGTACTCTTTCTTCCTGGCACATCCGAGACCTAAGCTCAGGGCAGCAGTTCTCACCAATCCAGACATTCGAAAAGGTCGGCGAACTTCACTGCCTGACTCTCATCGGACCTTGTGCCTAGCTCATTCCGCTCAGAGCCGCAGACATGGATCAGATCCTCGCTCGGGGCACGCTTCCGATGAAGGAAAGGCCGGTAAGCACGGTCGGTGCATCCATTAGCTGACATTCTGACCGTGGAACTAGGCGACCGTCGAGGACCGCACCCGGCTACCAAGTGATGGTCTGGACTAAGAAAGCCAAGGTCGAAATATATTTGCTGCTCTTAGATACCGACTGGACTAATCCACGCGTTAAAATATTCGGCTATCTAAGCCAAGGTGTATTCGCTTGAGGTCTCTACCATCGCGCAGATTGGGATCAACCGTGCGATAGAACGGGGTCAGGAGATATGATGGTATCGCTCGTGCTAACTGCGCGACGTTCGCCACCTTCGCGCTTCGAGCCGGGGATTACTTTGACTCCTTCACAGGTGCGTTATTCAAGGGCTCCCTGTCAATCCCCATGATGTTTTGGATCTGCATGGACCCCACCATTGACATCTGCTCGACACCTTATGTTCTGCAGAAGGGCGCCGCCATCTTGGTGACTAAGGTTGGCATGGGCATTCAGATCAGCGTCATAGTAATTGCGATCCCCGTTCCTCTCGTCACACATCGGTGGGCAACGCGTGTCCAAAGCACCGCTGTTTCGCCAGGTGCCATGCCCGAGCCCCAGGCGTGGGAGGTGTCGGTGACCTCAGTTGGACGCCGACGGCCAAGAAGCAACCAACAGGTGGAACGATCTGCCTAAAGGAGGACCGCTGATGATCGAAATCCTCATTATTGCTGACGATCTCTCGGGTGCCGCGGATTGCGCTATTGCCTGCGTCAGCGTCGGCGCCCGGACGGTCGTCATCATTGATCCTGAGGCGGATACAGATAACGCGACCGCAGTTTCGGTCGATGTGAACTCCCGCGCCATGGAGCCGAGGGAAGCGGGAGCCGCTATTGTCGCAGCGACCGAGTGGCTCTATGAAAAAGGCACCCGGATCCTCTACCAGAAGATAGACTCCACCCTGCGCGGTCACTGGGCTGATGACATGGTTCATATCCGCCAAGCGGCAGCAAAGGTTCTGGGGCGTGCGCCTCTTGCCATCGTGGCGCCCGCCTTTCCGGAGGCGGGGCGGGCGACGATCGACGGTCATGTGTTCGTCAACGGAACGCCACTTGAGGATACTGAGGTTTGGAAGCAAGCCGGCTTAACCGGGCCTGCCGATCTGCGCATGCTTCTGACGCAAGCAGGGCTCAAGGTTGAGTTAGCCAGTCACGAGCAGGTGGCACTGGGTTCGGAAGCGCTCCAGACGAAGCTTCTAAACTGGCTGGATGCCGGGTGCAGTGCTGTGGTGTGCGACGCGCAAACGGAAGTCGACCTGCTCACAGTTGCGGCAGCAACCCTCGCCCTGCCTGAGAAGCCCTTGTGGGTAGGCTCCGCTGGCCTGATGCGGGCACTCGTCAGGGCAGGGGAAGCCAAGACAACATCTTTATCCCCACCCACGCGAGATGGGGTGGAGAAACCTGTCCTCGTCGTGGTCGGCAGTGCGTCTGGAGCGTCGCATATGCAGTTCGACGCTTTGGCGCAGGCTGCAGACGTCTCCTGCTTGGTTATCCCTTCCTCCAACCTGCGATTGGACACTGGTCCAAGCCAGGTAAGAGCAGATATCCAAGTGCTCATTGATGCCCTGGCTTGCGGCTCGGATGCCGCAGTAATGATCGGAAATAAGGAAATTGACTTCTCGGAGGGGCCGCAGCTTGCGACGGCCCTCGCCGATTTGATCGCTCCCTACCTGTCTCAGGTTGGCGGTCTCGTGGTAACAGGCGGGGAGACGGCACGAGCCATTCTGGTCAAGGCTGGCATATCCGGGTTGAGGATGCTGGGCGAAATAGAGCCTGGCGTTCCGGTTGGATTATCCATCGGCGAGATCGCTATCCCCGTAATTACCAAGGCTGGGGCGTTTGGCGACTCTACGACGCTGATACGTTGCCATGCGGCGCTGCGCGGCGGTACGAGTGATCATTTAATCCCTGCCTCGGGCGGGTAAACCGGCGTTTGGCGCCAGGGAGTTCGGGTATGAAACGGCCAATCATAGCGATCACGATGGGTGATGCGGCAGGCGTAGGCCCCGAAATCATCATGAAAATGCTTATCCACCGTGATGTATACGAGCGCTGCAAGCCTCTGGTGATTGGCGATGCGAAGCGCCTCCGAAGAGCAGGTGAGATTATCGGTTCCACACACAGTGTTCAGCCGGTCGCGGGTCCACAGGAGGCTGCGTTTGAGTTCGGGGCAGTTGACTGCATCGACCTCGATCTGATCCCTGCGGATCTTCCCTGGGGGGAACTATCTTCAGTCGCTGGCGACGGTGCGTTCCGATACATCGAGCGGGCGGTCGAACTGGCCTCAGCGAACGAGGCCGATGCTATTTGCACTGCTCCGCTGAATAAAGAGGCTCTGCACGCAGGTGGACACATCTTTCCAGGCCACACCGAGATCTTGGCCACGCTGACACATACGCCAGAGGTCTCGATGATGTTAATGACGCCGAAGCTGCGCGTCATTCACGTCACCACTCATATTGGTCTCATCGACGCCATTGCGAAGATTGAACCCGGCTTGGTCGAGCGCACGGTCCTGAGAGGCCAGGAGGCTCTGGTGCGTTCAGGCATCGACAGCCCGCGCATTGGCGTGTGCGGCATCAATCCTCATGCAGGCGAACACGGGTTGTTCGGCCATGGCGAGGAGGAGGAAAAGATCGTGCCCGCCGTACAGGCGCTTCAGGCGCGCGGCATCAATGTGGAAGGACCGCTTCCTGCCGATACCTTGTTCTTCCGGGCTCAGCGTGGTGACTTTGATCTCGTGGTCGCAATGTACCACGATCAGGGCCATGGTCCTGTCAAGGTCCTAGGGATTGAGGCTGGCGTGAATGTTACCGTTGGCCTGCCTGTCATACGCACCTCTGTGGATCATGGCACCGCTTTCGACATCGCCGGAACGGGAAAGGCTGACGAGCGGAGTATGATTGAAGCATTGAACCAAGCGATCATCTTGGCTCCTCAGCGTTTGGCAGGAGCGCAAAGCTAACAACCAAAGCTGAGTTTTCGATTGGCGTGGCCGAACCTCAGCGCCCGCTGCCGCAAGGTTTTATGGCTTACATCAATCCCGCGGGTGGCCAGAATCTCCTCCAACGCCCGGAGGCTGAGCGGGAGCCGAAAGTACAGCCAGACAGCATGGCTGATCGCCTCGGCCGCGAAGGGGTGGCGGGCGTAGCGGGAATGACGAATCGGGTTTATCCCTCATGTATGGCTCTCGGTGGCCGCCACCGCGTTAACCTGACAATACCCTGTCGGGGCCGCGAGGAATGGCCAATGAGGGACTTATGAGAAGAAGGCACGGTCATCTTCGGACAGGTATTCCTTCGCCCGTTCAGGGATGAGCTCGACTCCCATGCCGGGCCGGTCGTGAACCTCGATCATGCCGTTCTGGACGATTGGGTTGGGGAGCCCTTCCACGATTTCGCTCCACCATGGCGGATCCGCGGTTGTGTACTCGAAGGCGATGAAGTTGCTGGGTAGCGTTGCGCTCACCTGGATCAAGGCCGCGAGACCCAGAAGGCCGTTCGCGATGCCATGAGGGGCGATCGTGATGCCATGCAGGTCGGCGAATTCGGCGATCCATTTCAGTTCGGCAATGCCCCCGACATCGGCGGGGTCTGGCCCAATCACATGCACAGCATGGGTTTCGATGAGTTCCTTGAAGTTCTGCCGCAGATAGATCTGCTCCCCTGTGTGTATCGGGGTGATGGAGGCGCGGGTCAGCTCGCGGTAGACGCCCGCATTGACCCAGGGCGTATAGTCACCCGATAGTACGTCTTCGATCCAGAGGAGGTTGAATGGCTCGAGCATTCTGGCGAGCCGAAGGGCATCACCAAGCATCCAGCCCGGGCCGCAATCGAGCGCCAAGCCCACGTTGTTTCCCGTCACCTCCTTCATGGCAGCGACGCAGTCCACCAAGTGGCGGAGACCTTTCTCCGTCACAGGTCCGCGGTCGAGAGCGCCATGGAAAGGGCTGACGTTTGGTTCACCGTAATAGAAGTCCGGTACTTCCCGCTTCATCGAGGAGTGAAAGCCGATCGGCTGCTTGAAAATGGTGAACCCCTCGGGGAGCGCCATCATCTTGCGCATATCGTCCGCATAATCTTCTGGTCTGTGGCCCGCGAGAGGGAAGCGGATCGAGCCATTGTAGACACGCACCTTGTCGCGGACCTTGCCGCCGAGCAGCTTGTGAACAGGCAGGCCCGCGGCCTTGCCAGCCAAGTCCCACAGAGCCATCTCGACGGCGCTGACCGCTGCCCCCCATGGCTTGAACCCCCCACGCTGCCTGATCTTGAGCATGACCCGCTCGACGAGGGTGGGATCCTCGCCAATCAGCGCCTCGCGCAGGGCAAGGATGTGCGGCTTCAGGTAATGTTTCCATGTCTCGGCCTGGGCATAGCCCGAGATACCTTCGTCCGTAACGATCCGCACGACTGGGCTCTTGCCAATGATGGCGCACTTGAGATCGACGATCTTCATTCCCTTCTCCTCCGGGCTAGGTCGGCATCGCATCCGAAATGGCACGCCCGGTATCGATGGCGGCCATGCGAATCTCTTCCATCCGGCTCGAATCCGCACCCGCCAGGAAGGGCACGCTGACGGCAGCCGCCAGCCTACCGGTCTTGAAAAAGACTGGAGCCGCGAAGGCATGAATGCTGGGGGCGCTCTCACCTTTGTCCTGTGCCCAGCCAAGACGCTTGATCCGCGCCAACTCAGCGCGAAAACGCTTCGGATTGGTGATAGTCCTGCCGGTATAGGTGGGGAGCGGATCGGCCAACCACTGGTCCAGGTCCTGCGGCTCGACATATGACAGCAGAAGCTTGCTGGCCGCACTCGCGTGGGTTGGCATGCGCTGGCCCGGCTTCACTGTCAGCGCGTACTCCCGCCGCCCTTGCGAGGCGGCGACCACGACGATCCCTTCTTCGTCGATGACGCTCAGCTTGACGCCCTCGCCGAGGTCAGCCGAGAGCCTGTCCAAAAAAGGCTGGCTGAACGCCGCGATATCGAAATCGCTCGCCCGGGACGCAACGTGAGACGCCAGGGTCAATAGCCTGCGGCCGAGACTGTACGCCCCTACCTTGTCCCGATGCACCATGTCATGGCGTTGCAGGGTGTTGAGAATGCGGTAGACGGCTGTTCGGGGCAGATTGAGAAGATCGGTCAGATCCCGGATCGTCAGGCCGGTGCTGTTGCCGTGCTCAAGGGCCTCCAGAACCTCCATCATGCGATCAATAGCAGGGATCGTATGTCTGTTTTCTGTGTCCTGCGCGATTTCGCTCATCGTTCTTCCGGTTCGCTATTGACAAGTATTTGTCGACCGGTACCATAAATAAATGAACAGCAAAAGTTCATATTTGAACAAATTGCCGGACGGACGGACTCATGAGGGAGGACGCGGACATGAGGCTTGAGAGCGGAGCCGCACTTAGGATCCGAGTGCGAGGCATGCTGGCCGGGTTGGTGCTGTCATGCTGACGGTGTCGTCAATCGCCCATGTCGCCATCCGTGTGAAGGACATCGCGCGCACGCTTGATTTCTACACGAACAAGCTCGGATTCACGGAAATGATGCACCTAGACCGCGATGGGCGGTTGTGGCTCGTCTACCTTCGAATAACGGACGACCAGTTCTTGGAAGTTTTCCCGGAGGGCGAGGGCGAACGTGCCGCGGAGCGCGAGGCTGTCGGCTATAACCACATGTGCCTGTCCGTTCCCGACATCGATCAGACGATGCGTGAACTCGAGGCAAGTGGCGTTCCGTTGATCCGTCCTAAGACCATGGGAGCCGACGGTAACTGGCAGGCCTGGATCGAGGACCCTGACGGCCACCGGATCGAACTCATGCAGATGGGGCTGGACAGCATGCAGGCGGCAGCCATCCAGCGGCTGAAGCAGGCATAGGGCATCTCGGCCAACGTCGCCCACCGTGTGGCTTGAGGGGCATTTCTCCTGCTCCTCGGCTGACCGTCCTTTGGGACATCATGTGGCGGGCTGATCGGTTCGGATCAGCCCACGAAACGTCTCTGCAGAGCACATTCGTAAGTGGCACCAGGAAACGCGCGGCTGATCGGCCTGGAGGGAGCTTAGATGAAAATTGTGGCACAGAAGGTGTTCGTCGCAAATGCCTCGCGCACGAATTTCGTGTTCGTTAAGCTCTATACTGATGAAGGCATTGAGGGGATCGGGGAGGCCACATTAGAGTGGAAGACCAAGACCGTTGTTGCCGCTCTGGAGGAACTGGAACGCGTCCTTGTGGGGCGCGATCCGTTTGCGGTGGACGCCATCATTGAGCAACTCCACCGCGACAGCTACTGGCGCACAGGCGCGGTCTTCCGCACGGCTTTGGGGGCGATCGAGGCGGCTCTTCTGGATATCAAGGGAAAAGCTCTCGACGTACCGGTCTTTGAGCTTCTTGGAGGCAAGTTCCGGGATCGGGTGGCGTGCTATGCGAACCACTGGTTCTTCGGCTCGGAGACGCCCGAGCAGTACGCCGCCAACGCCCGCAATGCCATTGCCATGGGATATCGGGCCCTGAAGTGGGACCCCTTCGGGGCCGCCGATTTGGAAATGGACCGGCAGCAGCGCCGGACGACGATCGAGATCGTGGAGGCGGTGCGCGATGCTGTCGGGCCTGATGTTAACCTGATGCTCGACGTTCATGGGCGGCTGAACGTCCCCACGGCAATCGCCATGTGCAAGGCTCTCGAACGTTATGATCTGACTTGGATCGAGGAGCCGACTCCACCTGAAAGCATCGATGCGCTGGCGGAAGTCCGTGCAAGCAGCCCGATTCCAATTGCGGCCGGCGAGCGCTGGTTCGAACCTTCCCGGTTCATTGAGGCCCTGAACAAGAAAGCTGTCGACATCCTTCAGCCTGATGTCTCCCATGTCGGCGGCCTTGGCGAGACGAAACGGATCGCTCATCTGGCGCACAGCCATCTGATCCCGGTTGCGCCACATAACCCGGTGGGACCTGTGATGAATGCCATGACGCTCCACACGTCGGCCGCCATCCCGAACTTCTCGGTCTTTGAGACAGTCTCCGTAGATGTTCCATGGCGCAAGGAGCTGGTGCGTGAGACCCTGCAGTTCGAGGATGGATACATCCTCGCGCCCACGGCTCCGGGCCTTGGTGTCGAGCTGATCGAGGAGGCGTGCGCGCGGTTTCCATATGAAGACCATGACGTACCGCTGTTCGATGGGACCATCAACACGCGGGGAATTGCCACCGGTGCAAAGACGTTTTGAGGATAGAGACTTCTAAAAGGCCTGGGCTGTTGATGAACCGGTAAGCCTCTGGGGGTGGTGATGAGTGAGAGGTTGCTGATAAAGAACGGGCGCCTTCTCGATCCCTCTTCCCGGCGCGATGAGATCGTGGATGTCGCGATAGCGGACGGCAGGATAGTAGGTCTCGCTCCCCATATCGACGCCAGCGGACACCACGTTGTCGACGCGACTGGCGCTCTCGTCGTGCCGGGCTTGGTCGATATGCATACCCATGCCTATTGGGGCGGCACTTTGCTCGGCGTAAATGCAGACAAGATCGGCCCCCTTAGCGGCGTAACAACATGGGTCGACTGCGGCTCTTGCGGAGCGGCAACCTTCGAAGGGTTCTTCCACCACGTGATCAAGCTGAGCCGGTTGCGGATCATCCCCTTCGTCAACCTGTCTTACATTGGCCTCACACAGGCAGGGAACTTGAGCATCGATGTTGGGGAGCTATACGATTGGCGGTTCGCCGATCTTCGTGCGCTGCGCCGCATCAAGGCGGAATTCGGGTCCGTGATAGCCGGAGTGAAGCTGAGGGCAAGCAACAATGCCTGCGGCGCGAACGGCCCTATCGTGCTGCCGCTTGCGCGCGAGGCGGCGGATATCCTTGAAGTGCCGCTAATAATTCATGTCGGAACCGCTCCGCCCAGAATAGACGAGGTGCTCCCTTATCTCAAGGAGGGCGATATTCTGACCCATATCTACAATCCATCGATCGGTGGCTGCGTTCTCGACGAGCGCATGCGCTTGCGACCGTCCGTTCGCGAGGCTATTGCCCGTGGCGTCAAGATGGATGTGGGACATGGTGGCGCAAGCTTCTCATTCGAGATTGCAAAGGCGGCCATCGACCAGGGTTTGCTGCCGGATGCTATAAGCACGGATATTCATGCACACAACATCGACGGGGTGGTCATTGATCTCCCGCATGTCATGGCCAAGTTCATGGCGCTTGGCTTTTCCCTGGAGCAAGTGCTCAGGCTTACGACCTGCTCTCCGGCTGACATTCTCAACCGGCCAGATCTTGGCAGGATCGAGCTTGGAGGGGAGGCGGATCTGGCCGTGTTCCACGTCCGGCATGATCCCGTCCGGCTCTACGACTCTCTCGGTGCAAGCAGGGAAGCGGCAACCACATTGGAGTGCAGGCTGACGCTGTGCAAGGGGCAAGTCGTCAACACGTTCGAAGATGGGCGAACCGAAGGCCGGACATACTCATGAGCGCAGAGCCGGGCTCGGCTCCTTTGTGCTTGTCGGTATCATTGAACTCTCTGAGCGCATCAGCGAAGTAATTCCAGATAGTCGGTTGACATCAATTATATTTCATCGATAACTTTTATTGAAATGAATTGGCATAGTTCAAATATGAACAGTAAAAACGCCGATCAACTGAACGACTCAGGTCGTCACCGCATCCGCAGAATGATGCAAGGTCGGCTCCTAAAGGGAGGAATGAGAATGACGAGATCAAAGCGTTCCATTGTTGTTCTAGCAGCTTCCATGCTGGCGCTCTCGGCTGGCAGCTGCCTTGCCGGCGACGTGGTGTGGTGGACGCCCAATTGGGGTGAGGCGCGGGCCCGCGACCTGGCCGAAAAGTTCATGAAGGCGAACCCGGATACCAAGATCAAGATCGAGGTGACAACGTCAGACGGGTTGCCACAGCGCGTCCTGACCACGCTGCAATCGGGTGCTGCGCCGGACATCATCGAGGTGCAGCACGGGTGGGTGAACGGCTATGCCCAGAACAACCTCGTCATACCGCTCGATGACACGCTGCAGGACCGCAGCGATTATGTTCCCGCCGCGCTTGATTACGTCACCTGGAATGGGAAGCTCTGGGCAATCCCCTACCGCATCGAAACGCTCGCGGTGGTCTACAACAAAGGCCACTTTAAGGAGGCGGGGCTCGACCCTGAGAAGCCGCCGCAGACCTGGGACGAGTTCGTGAAGGCCGCGACAGCCCTGACCCGTGAGGGACGGTTCGGCTTTGCGATCACGGGCGGAGGCGAGGTCGGCAACACGATCTTCCGGTCACTGCCTTTCATTTGGATGAATGGCGCAGACATCATCTCGAAGGATGCCAAGACGGCTCTCGTCAACAAGCCCGAGGCTGTGGAAGCGGTGAAGTTCTATACGGACTTCTACAAGAAAAAGATTTCTCCGACATCGACACTGGAGAACGATGGCATTGCCAATCGACGCCTCTTCATTGCTGAGAAGGTTTCCATGTACCAGGCCGGTCAATTCGACCTTGCCTCGATCAAAAAGGAAAATCCAAAGATCGACATCGGCGTGATGCAAATTCCCCATCCGAGCGGCAAGGATACGGCAGCCATTCTGGGCGGCTGGAGCTTCATCGTCCCGAAGAGCGCTAAAAATCCGGCAGAAGCTAAGAAGTTCATGCAGTTCCTGAACACGTCGGAGAACCAGGGCTATTTCACGGATACGTTCCCGGCTCGAATTTCGTCGATGAAGCTGCCTCGCTTTGATGATCCGATCCTTGCAGGATTCAAGGCAATGCTGCCTTATGGACGCCCTGCACCAAGCCATAAAAATTGGGTCCAGATCACGCAGGCCTACTTCAGCAACATCCAAGGCATCATGCTCGGCAACGAGGAGCCGCAGGAGGCAATGGACAACGCGGCCGACGATATTCAGTCCCTGCTCGGCGACTAATTCCCACGAGCCCGAGCTCCAGGATCCAGCGGCGTAACGCCGCTGGAAACCACTTTCCGCTCTTCGAGGACGGTCACATGTCTCGTCAATCGACAGGCTATTGGTTTATTCTGCCTGCATTGGTGGTCCTGGCAATGCTGATTGCGTATCCTGTTGCCTATACAGGTCTGCTCAGTGTAACGGACAGCCAGTCGAATTTCGTCGGCCTCAAGAACTTCGCCACCGTTCTCCGCTCCCGCGCCACACCCCAGGCTTTCTGGAATACGCTCTATTGGGTCGGCGGCTCCATCGTCTTCCAGGTCCTGCTCGGAACCGCAACGGCAATCCTGCTCAATCAGCGCTTTCCCGGCCGCTCCGTCATGCGCTCGGTCGCCCTCATTCCCTGGGTCATCCCCAGCATCGTCGCGGCAACCACGTTTGCGTGGATGTTCCACACCGAGTTCGGCATCATCAACTACATGATGACCACGTCCGGCCTGATTGAGCAGCCCATCGGGTGGCTTACCAACCGCGACACCGTTATGCCGGTCCTCATCGCCATCAATGTTTGGAAGCTTTTTCCCTTCGTGGCCATCATGGTGCTGGCCGGCCTCCAGTCGATTCCCAAGGAACTCTATGAGGCTGCCCGTGTCGACGGTGCCAACTTCTGGGAGGAGGTGCGCTATATCATGCTGCCGCAGGTGCGGCCGGTCCTGGTTGCCGTGACACTGCTTCTGGTGATCTGGGGGCTCAACGCCATCACCATCATTTATGCCATCACTCGCGGCGGCCCGGCCAACAGCACCTTGATCACGCCGATCCAAATTTTCCGCATCGCCTTCGAGAACGTGCAATTCAATCAAGCCGCCGCCCTGTCCGTGATGTTCTTCGCCGTCGCGATCCTGATTGTGTTCTTCTACATCAAGGCACTCGCCGCAGCCCCGGGAGAGGCGCGATGACCATGAATGCTCACGTGCTGCCGCCTAAGCAGGCTGCTGCAGCGGAAAACACGTCATCGTCCCGGAAAAAAAGTGCCAAGCTGGAACGGACCGGACCTGGCGCTCTCTTCATCGTTGTCGGCTGCATCCTGCTGGTGGTGATCTGCCTCTTTCCTTTCTGGTGGATGAGTCTCTCGTCCATCAAGACCCTGCGCGAGCTCTATACCATCCCCCCGATCTGGTGGCCAACGGCGCCTACGTTGGACAATTACTACAAGGTTCTGTTTGAGTCGAACATCCCACGTTACTTTCTCAACAGTGTGATCATCTCGGTCGGATCCACCGTGCTTGCGCTGTGCCTGGCTGTGTTTGCGTCCTACGGGTTTGCCCGGTTCGACTTCAAAGGCAAGTCGCTTTTCCAGGCCTTTGTGCTCGTCGGCCAGCTGCTGCCCACCGCAGCCATCATCGTGCCGCTGTTCGTGACGCTGCGTGTGCTGGGGCTGGTGAACACCTACTGGGGACTGATTTTAGTCTACATGATCATCACACTGCCGCTCTCGGTATGGATGCTTACCAGCTACTTCAAGGCCCTCCCTGTCGAACTCGACGAGGCGGCAATCATCGACGGCGCCTCCCGCGTGGGCGTGCTGTTCCGGATCACGATCCCTCTGTCGACGCCTGGAATCGTGGCAGTGGTTGTGTACTCGTTCGTTACCACTTGGAACGAGTTCATCTTCGCGCTGTGCTTCGCCAGCGACTCGTCGGTCAAGACGCTGCCGATCGGGCTGGCGGAATTCTCGACGGAGTTCAACACGGACTGGGGCGCGGTCATGGCGGCATCCGTGGTCATGACGCTGCCGATCGCGCTTTTGTTTATGTCGATGCAGCGACTGTTCGTGGGCGGTCTGACCGCCGGCGCCACTAAAGGCTGAGGAGCAGCTCATGACAAGCATTGCAAACCCCATCCCGGCCATCGGTCTGGGGACATTCGGAAGAACTGGAGATACCGGGATGGCGAGCATCCTAGCGGCTTTCGATATCGGCTACAGGCATATTGATACGGCCCAGAGCTACAATTCCGAGGTGCCTGTCGGAGATGCTTTTCGCCGGTCCGGGCTGCCCAGAGAACAGGTCTTCATCACGACGAAGGTTGCCGACACGAAGCTCGACAAGGCGAGCTTCATGCCAAGTGTCGAAACGAGCCTGGAGGCACTCGGCCTCGACCATATCGATCTGCTTCTCATCCACTGGCCGTCCCAGAACAATGCGGTTCCCTTCGAAGACTACATGACTGAGCTCAAGAGAGCGCAGGATCTTGGTCGTACCCGCTTCATCGGCGTCTCGAACTTCCCGATCGCACTGTTGGAGCAGACACGGAGCCTTCTCGGGGAGGGGGCAATCGTCACCAACCAGGTGGAAATTCACCCTTATCTGCAGGCGCCGCGGATATCGAACTATGCGCGTTCGATCGGCCTTCCTCTCACGGCGTACCAGCCTCTTGCCCAAGGGGATGTGAGATCCGACCCTGTGTTGGCGGGCATTGCAAAGCATCATGGGGTCACCCCGGCTGCAATCGCTCTCGCTTTCCTGATAGCAGAAGGCCATGCCGTCATTCCGGCTTCCTCCAATGCCATCAACCTGCGTGAGAACAGGCGATCCGTCGATGTGCGCCTCTCCGGCGACGAGATGGAGCAGATCCGGGCGCTCAACCGTGGCGAACGGCGGATCAATCCGGCTAAATCGCCACGGTGGGACGATTAGTCTCAAGTAGGGCGTGGAGGAGCATCATGGGTATGGTAACCATCCGCAACGTGCGCAAGATCTACGGAGCAGTGCCGCTCGCCGGCCAGAACGTCGTGACGCTTTTCCGCGAACGCGTTGCGTTGTCGTCGGAGAATCGTGTTGCCATCGCGCCCGATCTCGAACGAATCCATATCTCGACAGCCAAAGCGGCCAGCGGATTGAGCCTGTTGCGAACAGAGCGGCGTCGTGACGGGACGGCCCGCCATCAGCTCATTGCCAATCACTTCCCAACGCGAGGATTTCAGAGTGCAACCCATCCCTCAGATCAAAGATATTGTGCGGCCTCCGCGCGAGCTTTCGGACGCACTGGCGAAGATCGGAACAGCCACTGCGAGCAGCGAGCTTAACCTGATGGGCATTCGCGACCCGCAGATTCGCGGTCCTCTACCCCTCAAGCAAGGGAAATCTGTTGCCGGTCCTGCGCTGACCTTGCAGTGCATGCCGAAGCGCGAGGACCTCTACGGAACCAACGAATACGAAAACCCCGAACTGCAGTTGCATCGGCACGTGCTCTACCCGGCCCAGGCGGGCGATATGGTTATCGTTGACGCGCGCGGGAATATGGCGAGCGGCATCTTCGGGGAGATGATGCTGACATTCTTCGCCGGCAGAGGCGGGGCTGGTATCGTGGTCGATGGCTGCATCCGGGACTCTGCCAAGGCCAAGGAGCTGGATCTCGGGATCTGGGTGAAAGGTGTGACGCCGAACTATCATGCCCAAACGGACCTGATCCCATTCGCGGTCAATGTTCCAGTCGCCTGCGGCAACGTTCTGGTTATGCCAGGCGACATTGTTGTCGCTGATGACGACGGCGTGGTAGTCGTCCCTGTCGCACTCGCGCCGAAGCTCATCGAGATGGCGAGCGAGCATGCCGAATGGGAGGAGTTCGCCCGCTATCGCCTCTCCCAGGGCGGCGACCTGCGGAAATATTATCCGCTAACCGAGGAGGTGCGGGAGGAATACGTGGCATGGCGTAACGCCCAGACCCGCATGGCCGCCAATGGAGCAGGCCAATAGCGGTGCCGACGGCGGCGTAGGACGTCGCCTGGTCTCGTCAACAAGAAGGGCGTCTGGCCTCAGACTGGATGCCCATAAGGTGATCGATGCCAGCGTTGCGGAGAAGGTCAAGTCGATTCTGCAGTAATTGGCTTTCCTCTGCTGAGATGGCGCTCGCGAGGGGCTTGGAAAGGCCAGCATGGCAGATCGTCCGGCGTCAGCGTTTTGTATAGATGTCTGCTCGCGAACGGCCAGACATTCTTCCCGATCCATGTCGCACGTGACAATCCTATTCATTCATGACTATTCATTCATGGAGCAATCAGATGGACATCCCTACCCGCCCGCTTGGCCGCACCGGTCTTCAGGTATCGGTACTGGGGCTCGGCACCGCGCCACTCGGTGACCTTTTCACCAAACTGGACGAACAGGTCGCTATCGAGACGATAGCCAGCGGCTTGCGGGCAGGGCTGACTCTTCTCGACACATCCCCTCATTATGGAAATGGGCTGGCAGAGCATCGCTGCGGTACGGCGCTGCGGATGGTCGGACGGGACCGGGTCGTGCTTTCGACGAAGGTGGGGCGCCACATGGATCCGAGAAGCCCCGGCGGAACGGCTGTTGCTGAAGGCGCGGAGGCTCCGGGATTCGCTGGCGGACTGCCCCACAAGGCCGATATCGACTACTCCTATGACGGGACTATGCGTTCGTTCGAGCAGTCGCTTCTCAGGATGAGCACCAACAGGATCGATGTGGCGCTTATTCACGACGTGGATGTTTTCACCCATGGAGCGGATGCTCTCGAAACGCGCTTCAGCGAAGCGATGAAAGGCGCCTATCGTGCGCTTGAGCGGCTGCGCTCGGAAGGAGCCGTGAAGGTAATCGGCATCGGCGTGAACGAGGCCGATATCTGCGTCCGGTTCGCGAAGGCCGGTGACTTCGACGCGATGCTGCTGGCCGGGCGCTATTCGCTCCTGGAGCAACCCGCCTTGGAGGAGTTCCTGCCCTTGGCGCTGGAGAAGGGCATTGGCGTGATGTTAGGCGGGGTCTTCAATTCGGGAATCCTGGCCACGGGTGCTGTGTCCGGCGCGAAGTACAATTACAAGATTGCTCCCCCGGACGTTCTTGAAAGGGTGGCTCGGATCGAGCGGGTCTGCCGTGCTCACGATGTTCAACTGAGCGATGCGGCGCTCCAGTTCAGCCTCGGTCACCCAGCCGTTTCGTCTGTGGTTCTTGGCGCCGAGCAGCCGGAACACATCTGGAAGAACGTCGCGTCCATGACCAAACCGATCCCGTCAAGCTTGTGGAGCGATCTGAGGAGTGAAGGATTGCTGAGCCCAGCCGCTCCCGTCCCCGCGTGAGGAGGGGGCTCCGCAGCCAGACCTCAACAGAACGATCGGAAAGTGAAGTTTATGATCAAAGAAAGAATCGGCTTTATCGGCGTAGGCCTCATGGGCCATGGCATGGCCGGAAACCTGGTCGACAAGGGTTGGCCGCTGACGGTCATGGCGCATCGAAGCCGGGATGCGGTGGAGGATCTCAAGAGCCGGGGGGCAAGCGAGGCTGCAACGCCGCGCGAACTTGCCGAGCAGTCGGACATCGTCATCCTCTGCGTCACCGGTTCGCCCCAGGTTCAGGCCGTGATCCAGGGGCCTGACGGGTTGGCGGCGGCGGGCAAGCCCCTGCTTATCGTTGATTGCTCGACCTCCGACCCGTCCGTAACGGTGCCTCTTGCTGAGCAACTGGCCTCGTTGGGCATTACCCTGATCGACGCGCCCCTGAGCCGGACGCCGGCAGACGCCAAGGCCGGTACGCTCGACGTGATGGTGGGTGGCGAGCCCGGCGTGATCGACCGGGTTGAGCCTGTCCTCAAGGCGTTCGCCGGAAAGGTTGTGCATACCGGCCCGACCGGAACCGCTCACACCATGAAGCTTCTCAACAACTTCCTGTCCCTGGGCTACGCGGCTCTGTACTCCGAAGTGCTGGCCCTTGGTGCGAGGGCAGGGCTGTCGGCACAGACGTTCGACAGCGTCATCCGTGGCGGGCGGATGGATTGCGGCTTCTACCAGACTTTCTTCAAATATGTCCTCGAGCGCGACCGGAATGCGCATAAGTTCACGCTCCACAACGCTCTGAAGGACCTGACCTATCTGAACTCATTCGCCAATGCTGTCGGATTGGTCAATCCGGTCGGGGCTGCTGCCCGCAACAGCTTTGCCTTGGCAGTCAATATGGGCCGAGGCGAGGACTATGTGCCGATGCTGTCCGACGTCGTTGCCGATTTCAACGGTATTAGCAAAGGATGAAGCCTAATCCTCATTCCTCTGCGTATGGAGCTCAACCCGATCGGGCGGCTCGTTCCAAAGCTCAAGGCACTTCTGCGCAAAGCGGGCGCACGCACAGAGGAGGCCGCCTGGACCGCCATCGGTGAACTGATCGATGCGTTCTCGCCCGACGAGTGCCGCAACGACCTCAGGAATTGCGGATGTAAGCCCGTCCAAATCGAAGCTGCCCTGGATTGATCGTCTTTCGGCTGATCCGACTGCTTGTGCGGCATCCGACGTAAAGAAGTTTCGCAAGTACGCATGCGTACTTGCGAATACGCCTTAAGATCATGATTATTACTGGTTGACTTAAGGTAAGTTTATGTTCTGAAATCAGCTTGCGGCGCGGGTCGAGGTTTCGCTCGAAACCTGAAGTCGAATGCCCGGCGGTGACGCAAACGAATTGAGCAGCAAGGCTCAAGACAATACAAATTCGCAGACGAGGAAACGCTATGATCACAAGTAGAAGAGCCCTGATTGCCATGGCTGCAGCCGCGATGGCCGGCGCCATGATGCCCCAGGCGTCTTTCGCCCAGGACAAGAAGACTTTGGCCTTCGTGGTCAACGTTCCCGCCGATTTCTGGCAGATCGCCAGGCGCGGCACCGAGAAGGCGCAGAAGGAGCTCCCGAAGTACAACATCGAGTTCTATATCCCGGGCGAGATGTCGGCTGCCGCGCAGAAGCGCATTTTGGAAGACCTGCTCGCAAAGGGTGTCTCGGGTGTCTCGATCAGCCCTGTCAACCCCGACAACTCCACTGATATCCTGAACCAGGTGGCCTCAAAGGCCGCCCTGTTCACGCAGGATGCCGACGCCCCCAAATCGAACCGTCTGCTCTACATCGGAACGGACAACGTGGCTGCGGGCCGTCAGGCCGGCGAGCAGATGATGAAGGCGCTGCCGAACGGCGGCAAGGCGATGGTGTTCGTCGGCACTATGGATGCCGCGAACGCTCGGGAGCGTCTGCAGGGCATCAAAGAAGTCATCGCCGGCTCGAAGATCGAAATCATCGACGTCCGCACGGATGGCGGCGATCAGGCAAAGGCCAAGGCGAACGTCGAGGATACGCTGACGAAGTATCCGAACATCGACCTCCTCGTTGGCCTGTGGGCTTACAACACCCCGCAGATCTATAACGCCGTGAAGGCTGCCGGCAAGGAAAGCAAGGTCAAGATCGTCGGCTTCGACGAAGACCAGCAGACCCTCAAGGGCATCTCCGAGGGCGTGATCGACGCGACTGTGGTTCAGCAGCCGTACGAGTTCGGCTACCAGTCC
This sequence comes from Microvirga aerilata, assembly GCF_016743775.1. GTDB lineage: Bacteria > Pseudomonadota > Alphaproteobacteria > Rhizobiales > Beijerinckiaceae > Microvirga > Microvirga aerilata. Next base: position 63,283 of record NZ_JAEQMY010000023.1, read on the forward strand.
ATGATCTATCTCGCCAAGTACCTGGAAGGCGACAAGTCGTTCATCCCGGAGAACAAGCAGAAGATCATTCCGACAAAGGTGATCGACAAGTCGAACGTCAAGGACTTCGCTGCAGAGGTCAGAGAGCTGCTCAAGAAGTAGCGGCTCATGGGTCCGGCGCCGATGTGCCGGACCCTTCCTTTTCCTCCGTTCGGAATCGTCACAGGGCGCGAGATGCTTTGCGTGCGAATGAGGCTTGTGCATGTCGGATACGCTTCTGGAGCTACGCTCGATCACAAAGACCTATCCGGGCGTAAAGGCTCTTCGCGGTGTCAACCTCTCAGTCAAGAAAGGCGAGGTCGTCGGCCTCATTGGTGAGAACGGCGCCGGCAAGTCGACCTTGATGAAGATCCTTGGCGGGGTGGTGTCGCCCTCGTCCGGCTCAATCGTGATCGACGGCGTTTCAAGGTTGGAGCTGACCGTCAAGGATGCCGCCCACGCTGGCATTGCGTTTGTTCACCAGGAACTCAATCTCTTCGAGAACCTCGACGTTGCTTCAAACATCTATATCGGTCGCGAGCCCCGCAAGGGCGGCTTTCTCAACCTGATCGACAATGCGGCCCTGCACGAGCGCGTGAAGCCGATTTTAATGCAACTCGGTGTCGACTTCACGCCCGAGGACTCAGTCGAGGAGCTATCGATCGCTCAGCGCCAGATGGTGGAAATCGCCAAAGCGCTCTCCATGGAGTCGCGCATCATCATCATGGATGAGCCCACATCCAGCCTGACGCTAACCGAAACCGAGAATCTTCTACGGGTCATCGCGGACCTCAAGGCCGCGGGCGTCAGCATCATCTATATTTCGCACAGGCTAAGTGAAGTGCAGCAGTGCGCCGACCGTGTCGTCGTCCTTCGCGACGGCCGGCAGGTCGGCGAACTCGCGAAGGACGAAATCACGCATGGCGCGATGGTGCGGCTGATGATCGGACGGGATCTCAAGTCAATCTATGTTCCCCCCAATGTCGGGGTTCGGCCGGGTGGGCTGGAACTGCACGATCTCGTCACCACAGCTTTTCCAGAGCGAAAGGTTTCCTTGCATGTCCGCCGAGGCGAGATTCTGGGCCTTGCCGGTCTTGTCGGAGCCGGCCGGACGTCCCTGGCCCAGACGATTTTCGGCGTGGAGCCCGCACCAAGCGGCCGAATTCTCCTTGATGGTGAACGTCTTACAATCGGGTCGCCGCGAGATGCCATTGCTCATGGGATTTATCTCGCGCCCGAAGATAGGAAAAAATCTGGTCTTCTTCTCGACATGTCCATTGCCGAGAACATTACGCTCCCTGATCTCAAGCGGTTCTCCACAGCCATGCTCATAGATGTTTCGCGTGAGGAGGGGGTCGCGAAGGAGCAGCTTCGCGCATTGGCCATCAAGGCTCCCTCGATAGCAACCGAGGCCGTGACTCTTTCTGGAGGGAACCAGCAGAAAGTCGTCCTGGCCAAGTGGCTTTCCATGCGCCCGAAGCTGATCATTTTGGATGAGCCGACTCGCGGCATCGACGTAGGTGCCAAGAGCGAGATTTATGCTCTCATGCGTGATCTAGCCGATGCCGGCGTGGCGATCCTCATGATCTCCAGCGACATGGAGGAGGTCATCGGAGTGAGCGACCGCATCGCTGTCATGCATGAGGGCGACATTAGCGGCCAGCTTGAGAGGCCGCAGTTTTCCGAACATAACATCTTAACGCTCGCGGTGGGTAACCCGAGCAAAGAGGAATTGGTCGCCTATGCTTAAGAAAGAGCTCGGCCTTTTGATTTTGATCCTGGTGATCGGAGCCCTTACGGCTGCGATCAACCCGCAGTTCGTGTCCCAGGTCAACCTCATGAACCTTGCCAACCAGATCGGTCTATTTGGGCTGATCTCCATTGGCGTGGGCCTCGTGATCATTACCGGCGGTATTGAACTGTCCGTCGGGTCCATGTTTGCGCTCCTGGGGATCTTCTTCCTGGATATGCTCGTCAACCACGAAATCGTATGGCCCCTCGCGTTGGTCGTCGCCATCCTCGGAGGAGTTGCTCTGGGGGGCATTCACGGCCTCCTCGTAACCCGCCTCAAGATGCAGCCTTTCGTGGTCACCTTGTGCGGTCTGCTACTGTATCGGGGCATCGCCCGATGGTACACGGCCGATTCAACTCAGGGCTTTGGCTATGGGGACAGCTATGAGACGCTCGAATGGCTCATGTCGGGACGGACCTACAACATTCCTCACACCTTCATCTTTCTGCTGATCGTCGCCACGATCATGGGCGTGGTACTGCACAGGTCTGTGTATGGACGCTACCTTTTCGCTGTCGGTAAGAACGAGGAGGCAGCTCGGTTCTCCGGAATCCCCACGAAGGCGGTGATTACTGGGGCGTATGTCATTGCCGGAACGCTGGCTGGTCTCTCGTCTGTATTCTTCGTCTTTTATACCCAATCGGTTTCCCCGTCCGCGCATGGCAACTTCTACGAGCTCTATGCAATTGCGGCGGCTGTTCTCGGCGGGTGTTCGCTTCGAGGCGGTGAGGGCTCCATTATCGGGATCGTCCTTGGCACAGTGCTTCTCCAGGTTCTGCAGAACCTGGTGAACATGCTGGGCATCCCGAGCTCACTAAACTTCGCCGTGATGGGCGCGGTGATCCTGCTCGGTGTTCTGGCCGATCAGCAGCTTCAACGCCGCCGTCAAAGGCAGCTTGCTATGGCAAGCGCCGAGGCACGCAATCTTGCCAAGGAAGGAGCGGCGGGCGCTGCGGTTTGAGCAGACCGCCCGTTCATTCTGTAATGACAGCATGGGTGGCAGTCAGCCGCCTAAAATCTGGGAAGTGCCATGAGAACAGACGTCATCATCACTCTAGACGAACGGTTCCAGCGTCTGGTCATACCCACGGCGCGCCTTGAGAAGCTCTACGAGGGCTGCCGTTGGGCTGAGGGCCCCGCTTATTTTCCGGCGGGCCGTTATCTCATCTGGAGCGATATCCCCAATGACCGGATGCTGCGTTACGACGAGACCTCGGGCGCAGTGAGCGTCTTCCGCAATCCGGCTGGGTATTCCAACGGCAACACGGTGGACCGTCAGGGACGTCTCATCAGCTGCGAGCATGGCAACAGGCGCGTCAGCCGCACCGAGCACGACGGAACGATCACGGTGACCGCTAGCCATTACCAAGGCAAACGTCTGAACAGCCCTAACGATGCGGTGGTGCAGTCGGACGGGGCGATCTGGTTCACCGACCCAGCCTATGGCATTGATTCGGATTATGAAGGCCACAAGGCTGAAAGCGAGATCGGGGCCTGCAACGTCTATCGGGTAGATCCACACAGCGGTGAAATCAAGATCGTCGCAGACGACTTCGTACGCCCGAACGGAATCGCGTTTTCTCCGGATGAGCGGCGTCTCTATGTGGCGGATACGGGCGCAACCCACGTCAAAGATGGTCCGCGGCACATTCGGGTGTTCGACGTAGCCGACAATGGGCGCCTGTCGGGCGGTAAGGTCTTCGCCACCTCGACTGCAGGACTGTTCGACGGAATGCGCCTCGATGAGGCGGGGAGAATCTGGACAAGCGCGGGCGACGGGGTGCACTGCTACGATCCGGACGGGACCCTTCTTGGAAAGATCCTCGTGCCCGAAGCAGTGGCCAACGTGGTGTTCGGTGGCGTAAAGCGCAACCGTCTCTACATCTGCGGCACGACCTCGCTTTATGCGATCATGCTCCCTTTGAATGGGGCAAAAACGTTCTAGAGCTGGAAACGGACAAGTCAGGAGCGGGAGACGTTCTCCCGCTCCTTTTCGCACCGGTGCCCCAGCTGGCACATGCATTCGAGCTCGGACCGCCCAGAAGGGAAAAGACATGACTGCGATCTACACTGATTTGGAAGGAAAGGTAGTTCTCGTCACTGGCGGGGGAACGGGCATCGGCGAGGCGATCGTGCGCCGCTTCGCGGAGCAGAAGTGCCGGGTTGCCTTCATCGACATCGCCCGTGAGCCATCGGAGAAGCTGGCTCGAGAGTTAACTGACCGAGGCCTCAGCGTTCGATTCGAGTACGCGGACCTAACCGATACCGGGGCCCTACGCGCGGCTGTCGGACGCGTAAGCGAGGCGCTGGGTCCTGTTCAGGTCCTCGTCAATAATGCTGCGCATGACGAGCGCCATGCCACTCCGGAGGTCACGCCCGAGTACTGGGATGAACGTTTCGCCGTAAATCTGAAGCATCAGTTTTTCGCGGCCCAAGCCGTTCTACCGGACATGCAGGCTGCCAATGAAGGCGTTATCGTCAATTTCGGGTCATTCTCATGGATGATCGGGCAGGGCGGAATGGCAGCCTATACGGCCGCCAAGTCGGCCGTGCTCGGGTTGACCCGTTCGCTCGCCCGTGACTATGGCCCCTATAACATCCGGGTGAATGCCATTGCGCCGGGCTGGATCATGATGCAGCGCCAACTCGATAATTGGCTGACGCCCGAAACCATGGAAGAGTTGATGAGGCGTCAGTGCCTCAAGCGGAAGCTCATGCCCGAGGAAATCGCGAAGTTCACGGTTTTCCTCGCATCCGACGAAGCCTCGGCATGCACCAATCAGCAATATGTGGTGGATGGCGGCTGGGTCTGATTGACAGCCAAGGTTCAGAGGGTGGAGCAGGAGGCTATCTGCTCCACCGGATATAACAACGGGGATACCTGACATTGAACAAGCGCTCGTTTGGAAGGACCGGCTGGCAGGCCGGAGAGATCGGCTTTGGTGCATGGGCCATCGGCGGCAGCTGGGGGAACGTATCGGAGCAGGATGCCGAAGCCACTCTGCACGCGGCCCTCGACTCCGGCGTCAATTTTCTCGATACCGCCGATGTCTACGGGGCTGGACGTTCGGAGCGACTGATATCGCGGGTGCTGAAGCAGCGTGGGGGCAGCGACGTCATTGTCGCCACCAAAGCGGGGCGAGGGCTCACTCCCCATGTCGCCGAAGGCTATACGGCCGAGGCGCTCACTCGATTCGTAGAAGCCTCCCTTGATCGGCTCCAGACCGACTCGCTCGATCTGGTGCAGCTGCATTGTCCTCCGACGGAAATCTACTATCGTCCAGAGGTGTTCGAGGCGCTGAACCGAATGGTTCAAGCTGGCAAGCTGAAGCATTATGGAGTGAGCGTCGAGAAGGTCGAGGAGGCGATCAAGGCCCTCGAGTACCCGATCGTCAGCGTCCAGATCATCTACAACATCTTCCGCCAGCGTCCGGCCGAGCTGTTCTTCAAGCTGGCCCAGGAGCGCCAGGTGGCGGTCATCGCTCGGGTGCCTTTGGCCAGCGGACTGCTCACAGGCAAGCTGCGGGCCGACAGCCAGTTCGCGGCCGACGATCATCGAGCCTTCAACCGCAACGGCGAGGCCTTTGATATCGGTGAGACGTTCTCGGGCGTCCCATTCGATGTCGGCCTTCAGGCTGTCGAGGAACTGCGTGCTGTCGTAGGCGACGTGTCCATGGCGCACTTCGCACTTCGCTGGATTTTGATGCACGAGGCTGTTTCTGTAGTCATTCCGGGAGCCCGCAACCCGGAGCAGGCCGTCTCGAACGCCAGGGCCGCCGAATTGCCTGTGCTGTCGGCTGAACAGATGGACACCGCCAAGTTCATCTATGATCGCCTGATCCGGCCTTACGTGCACCAGCGCTGGTGAGCGGCAGGCAGGGGAATGGGGGATGTCATGGTTCGAGGCCGCTATCCTCTGCAACTAAGACTTACCCCTTGGTCATCGTGTAGACCCAGAGCCGTCTAAGACTAACAACGCTTGTAACAATCGACGAGGATGAACAATGTCAAATTTCGCCATCTACCCGAGTTTGCGTGACAAAGTCGTTCTGATCACAGGAGGTGGATCCGGCATCGGAGCCTCCCACGTGGAGGAATTCTGCGCACAGGGTGCGAAGGTGGGTTTCATCGACATCAACAGGCCGGCTGCGGAAGCTGTCGTCGCCAAGGTTGCCGACGCTGGGCACGCAAGGCCGACTTTCTTCGAGACGGATCTGCGCGATATCGAGGCCGTGAAGGACAGCATCCGCCAATTCACGGGTTCCGTGGGAGATGTCGACATTCTCCTGAACAATGCGGCTCACGACGAGAGGCACCAGATCGAGGATGTCACGGTTGAGTATTGGGATGACCGGATTGCTGTGAACCTGCGTCATCAGTTCTTCGCCGCCCAGGCCGTTGCCCCTGGCATGATCCGGAAGCGGAAGGGATCCATCATCAATTTCGGCTCATTGAGCTGGCGCATCGGTATGGGCGGCATGCCTGTCTATGTGACAGCGAAAGCAGGAGTCGAGGGGCTGACAAGAGGCTTGGCGCGCGATCTTGGGCCCCACGACGTTCGCGTTAACTGCATCATTCCGGGCTGGGTCATGACTCAGAGGCAGCTGGATCTCTGGGTCACTCCCGAAGCCGAGAAGGAGATCGAGCAGAAGCAATGCCTCAAGTCGAAGGTCTATCCGGCCGACATTGCCCGCATGGCGCTCTGGCTTGCGGCTGAGGACAGCAGGATGTGCACCAACCAGACCTTCGTCGTGGACGGCGGCTGGTGCTAGGTGAGGATCCTGCCGGTCGGAATTCAGTCTGGCCTACATCGGCAAGGCAAGCGCGTCACGCTAGCTCGACTTCGAAAACAAAAAAGACGGGAGGTAACAACATGTCTTTAATCTCATACTTGACCACCATCCGGTTCGACTTCGGCGCCTTGGCTGGGCTGAAGGACGATCTGCGCGAACTTGGCATCAAGGCTCCGTTGATCGTGGCTGATGCCGGCATCGCGCGTGTTGGTCTCGTTGACCGCCTCAAGGAACTTCTGCCAGGAGGGCAAAATGTTCCAGTCTTTACCGACACGCCCCCGAACCCTACCGAGGCTGCAGTTCTGGCAGCCCTCGAACTGTACCGGTCCAATGGTTGCGACGGCCTGATCGCCATCGGAGGGGGCTCCCCAATCGATCTAGCAAAGGGCGTAGCCCTTCTGTCAAGCCATGAGGGACCTTTGGAACAGTATGCGGCCATCCTGGGCGGCATCCCGAAGATCAACTCGGCGGTCGCTCCGCTGATCGCTATTCCCACCACAGCCGGTACGGGCAGCGAGGTTGGCCGCGCGGCGCTGATCACCCTCAAGGATGGCCGCAAGCTCGGATTCATCTCTCCCCACCTAATACCTAAGCGGGCCGTCTGCGATCCAGAACTCACGATGGGTCTGCCGCCGATGCTGACGGCCGCCACAGGCATGGACGCCATCACGCACTGCATCGAGACCTTCCTGAGCCCACGCTTCAACCCACCGGCTGAAGCCATCGCGCTCGACGGCTTGGTCCGGGCTTTAAACAACATCGAACGAGCTGTGGCTCAAGGCAGCGACCGTGAAGCGCGGCGCGAGATGCTTATGGCGGCGCTGGAAGGCGGCCTAACGTTCCAGAAAGGCTTGGGCGCCGTTCACGCACTTTCTCATCCGCTGGGTGGGTTGAAGCAGGTTTCACTGCACCACGGCACATTGAACGCGGTGCTGCTGCCTTACGTGCTCGAGTTCAACGGGAGCCATTCTGAAGCGAAGTACGAGACGATCCGCCAGAGGCTTGGCTTGGAGGTGGGGGCAAGCCTTGCGGATTACGTCCGCGGTCTCAATGCGCGGCTCGACATGCCATCCACCTTGGCGGAGATGGGAGTTCCCCAGGACTGCTTTGCGGCAATCGCCAAAAGCGCCGTGGAGGATCACTCTTCCGCGACCAATCCGCGCCCGGCCAGCGAGGCGGATTATCGCACGATCCTGGAGGCCGCCTATGAGGGTGCGTCTCCGCGCCCCAACGGATAAACGGCTGATGAATGCAATGGGCTAGTGGGCCTGCCCAGTAGTTTGCGTCCTTGGCGGACTTCAAAGCTCAATTGAGTTTGGATTGCAAAGAAGGATATGAAGAATGGCTGATAGGCCTCACCGTCGCACACCCGATCAGCTGCGCTCGCGCCTCTGGTTCGACAATCCGGACAATCCCGGCATGACGGC
>NZ_JAEQMY010000240.1 GCF_016743775.1 Microvirga aerilata
ATATCACTTCACGCTGCAATCCACTTAGCCCTGCTTGTCACTTTGCTTAACGATGATTGGCACGATCATATCGCCCCAATATCCTTGCTCAGAGTGGAAGCGCTTGACCCTCTGCAACTCTATTGAGAGGCCACGGTTGACGCAGTTCATCACAGCCTCGTTCACCCTATGCAACTCGTTGGCAAGGATACGGATGGCTGAGTCCTGCTCAGGCGACAGGGAGCTGGCAGCCTCGTCAAATCGGCTCTTCAGGTGCGGCTTGTCAGATAAGGTCATTGATCTCACTCCTGCTAATAGGGAGGCTCGCTGCAGCCTCAGCGTTGTTGAGCTTCGACACGCAGCTCTAACCGAACTGGTTCATGGTGTTGTGGGTACCGCCTGCCTTGAGGGCGGCTTCGCCGGCAAAGTATTCCTTGTGATCGTCACCGATGTCGGAGCCTGCCATGTTCTGATGCCTCACGCAGGCGATACCCTGGCGGATCTCCTGACGCTGAACGTTGCGCACGTAGCCGAGCATACCCTCGCTGCCGAAGTACTCCTTGGCGAGGTTGTCAGTGGAGAGCGCTGCCGTATGATAGGTCGGCAGCGTAATCAGGTGGTGGAAAATGCCGGCGCGCCTGGCTCCATCGGCTTGGAAGGTGCGGATGCGCTCGTCAGCGTCCCGGGCTAGTTCCGTCTCGTCATAGTCCACGCTCATCAGCTTGGCGCGGTCATACTGCGACACGTCCTTGCCAGCCTTCTCCCATCCATCGTAGACCTGCTGGCGGAAGTTGAGGGTCCAGTTGAATGACGGCGAGTTGTTGTAGACCAGCTTTGCGTTCGGGATCACCTCGCGGATGCGGTCGACCATGCCGGCGATCTGCTCCACATGCGGCTTCTCAGTTTCAATCCACAGCAAGTCCGCGCCGTTCTGCAGCGCGGTGATGCAGTCGAGCACGCAGCGGTCCTCGCCCGTGCCGGGACGGAACTGGAACAGGTTGCTCGGCAGCCGCTTCGGGCGCAGCAGCTTGCCATTGCGGTTGATCACCACGTCGCCGTTTGTGCAGTTCTCGGGCGTGATCTCCTCGCAATCAAGGAAGCCATTGTAGAGATCGCCGATATCGCCAGGCCTTTGGCTGAACGCAATCTGCTTGGTGAGGCCGGCACCCAGCGAGTCGGTGCGCGCCACGATCAGGCCGTCATCAACGCCAAGCTCAAGGAAGGCGTAGCGGATGGCGCGGATCTTGGCGAGGAAGTCCTCGTGTGGAACGGTAACCTTTCCGTCCTGGTGGCCACATTGCTTCTCGTCCGAGACCTGGTTCTCGATCTGGAGGCAGCAGGCGCCGGCCTCGATCATCTTCTTGGCCAGCAGGTAGGTCGCCTCCGCGTTGCCGAAGCCCGCATCGATGTCGGCGACGATCGGGACGATGTGCGTCTGGTAATTGTCAATGGCGCTTTGAATTTCTCGTTCCTTGATCGTGTTGCCGCTGTTACGCGCGGTATCGAGGTCGCGGAACAGAAGTCCCAGTTCGCGGGCGTCGGCTTGGCGCAGGAAGGTGTAGAGTTCCTCAATCAGCGCGGGAACGCTGGTCTTCTCGTGCATAGACTGATCAGGCAGCGGGCCAAACTCCGAGCGCAGGGCGGCCACCATCCAGCCGGAGAGATACAGATAGCGACGCCTGGTGGAGCCGAAGTGCTTCTTGATCGCGATCATCTTCTGCTGGCCGATGAAGCCGTGCCAGCAGCCCAGCGACTGGGTGTAGAGCGAGGGATCGGCATCATAGGCGGCCATGTCTTCCCGCATCATCCTGGCGGTGTAGCGCGCAATGTCGAGGCCGGACTGGAAACGGTTCTGCAGGCGCATGCGGGCAACAGACTCGGGATTGATGCCGTTCCAGGTGCTCTGGCCTTCGATGAGTATCTGCGCCTGTGTGATCTGATCTTGGTAACCCACGGTCGTGCTCCTCGTTCTGTAAAGGTTGAACGAGGAAGTAACGGGTCCGTTCAGAGCCGGAAAGCCAAGTTAAGGTTGGGGTGTAAAACTTTACAAGGCAGCAGGAGTAAACCTGTAAATTATTGACAAGATTGGGGCTCCGATCTTTCCATGGCAACGCTTTGATACTAAGGCAGAAACGGCGCGACGATCGTTCAACAGTCGCTAGTAGACTGGAACAGCTTGAGGATCTCTAAGCCTAAAG
>NZ_JAEQMY010000241.1 GCF_016743775.1 Microvirga aerilata
AAGGAGAGCATCCTCGTCAGCGGTGCCATCCATTGTTACAGTCGGAGAGGCTGAGAGATCGTCTCGGCAGGCACCATGAACCAGATGTTTCGACCCGCACAAGTTGATCAGAGGCCGGTCCTCGAGACCCTCGCGGGTTCTGTGGAGCGCGTCACCTTCCACAATGCGGAGAACGGATTTGCTGTTCTCAAGGTCCACACGCGAGGCAAGCGTGACCTTGTGACGGTGGTTGGCCATACCCCTTCTGTCTCTGCCGGGGAGTGGATCACCGCCAGTGGCATTTGGATCAGCGACCGCACCCATGGTCTGCAGTTCAAGGCTGAGGTCCTCAAGACGACACCACCGACCGGGGCCGAGGGGATCGAGAAATATCTTGCCTCCGGACAGATGCGCGGCATCGGCCCTGCCATGGCCAAGCGCATCGTCGCTGCCTTTGGGGTCGATACCTTCGAGATCATCGAGGCCAAGCCCGAGCGTCTCACCGAGGTTTCTGGAATTGGGCCGATGCGGGCCTCCCGCATCGTCTCGGGCTGGGCCGAGCAGAAGGCGGTGCGGGAGATCATGATCTTCCTGCATGCCCATGGGGTTGGCACAGCGAGAGCGGTCCGCATCTTCAAGACCTATGGCTATGAGGCCATCCAGGTCATGACCGAGGACCCGTATCGGCTGGCCAAGGACGTGCGCGGCATCGGCTTCAAGACGGCGGATGCCATCGCGGCCAAGCTCGGGATGGAGAAGACAGCCCCCCAGCGCATCAGGGCCGGTATCTCGTTTGCCCTTCAGACTGCCACCGACGAGGGCCACTGCGCCTTGCCGGTCGAGGCTCTCACCCGGTTGGCCGAGCAGTTGCTCGAAGTGGATGCAATCCTGATCCGCACAGCCATTGTCGAGGAACTTGCCAAAGGAGAGATCATCTCGGACACCATCGGTGACGAGACCTGTCTCTTTCTCAAGGGTCTGCATCTGTCCGAGCAAGCCATTGCGTCTCGGCTGATCGAACGGGCGTCTGGTTCACTGCCCTGGCCTGAGATCGACATCGACAAGGCCATTCCGTGGGTTGAAGGCCGCACAGGCAAGACCCTGGCGGCCTCGCAGCGTGAGGCTCTCAAGCTGGTGCTTGGCTCCAAGATGGCCGTAGTGACCGGTGGTCCTGGTGTTGGCAAGACAACCCTTCTCGACACCATTCTGCGCGTGTTGGTTGCCAAGGGCGTCCAGGTTGCCCTGGCCGCTCCCACGGGGCGAGCGGCCAAACGGATGACCGAGCAGACCGGGATTGAGGCCAAGACCATCCACCGCCTGCTGGAGATCGACCCGAAGCACGGCGGCTTCTCACGCAATGAGGAGAACCCACTCGACTGCGATCTGCTGGTGGTGGACGAGACCTCCATGGTGGACGTGCCGCTGATGAACGCCCTGACCAAGGCTATCCCCACTCATGCCGGTCTGCTGCTGGTCGGAGACGTGGATCAGTTACCTTCGGTCGGATCGGGACAGGTGCTGGCCGACATCATTGCTTCCGAGCGCATTCCGGTGGCTCGTCTGACTGAGGTCTTTCGTCAGGCAGCAGAAAGCCGGATCGTGGTGAATGCCCACCGGATCAACAAGGGCCAGATGCCAGAGCCGCCGACGGCTGGAGAGGACAGCGACTTCTACTTCGTGGAGATCAACGATCCCGAGGAGGGTGTGCCGAAGATCATCCAGATGATCAAGGAGCGCATGCCACGCCGGTTCGGGCTTGATCCGATGAAGGATGTTCAGGTGCTCTGCCCCATGAACCGGGGGGTGCTCGGCGCTCGTAACCTCAACATCCAGCTCCAAGAAGTGCTCAATCCCAATCCTTCATCCAAGGTGGAGCGGTTTGGCTGGCGCTTCTCGCCGGGAGACCGGGTCATGGAAACCCAGAATGACTATGACAGGGAGGTCTTCAATGGTGACCTTGGGACAGTTGTGCGGATTGATGACGAGGAAGGGGCGCTGATCGCCTCCTTCGATGGGCGGGAGGTGTCCTATCCGTTCGGCGAACTTGACACTCTGGTGCCCGCTTATGCAACGACGATCCACAAGTCGCAGGGGTCCGAGTATCCCGCCGTCATTATTCCTGTCGTCACGCAGCACTTCACGATGCTGGCCCGCAACCTGCTCTACACGGGGGTCACCCGCGGCAAGCGGCT
>NZ_JAEQMY010000242.1 GCF_016743775.1 Microvirga aerilata
TGAGGAAGAAGCAGGGTGAGGCTGGTGTGTCGCGCGGGCGGCAGCGATGATGCGAACCGGCAACAAGGCTGGCGCCAGATAGCGGCACCCCGACCAAAAGGCCGGGGTGCCCTTGCTGGTCGCGAGGCGGCTAGATCACGAAGAAGTCGTTTGCCGTGATGCTGGCCCTGTTGGTCAGGGTTGCGAACAGCGTCTGGTTGTCCCGAGTCCCACCATCGGCATCGAAGAACAGGTTGCCCGTGCTCTGATCGTAGACGATCCGATCGTCGGCCTCCGCGGCGGCGCTCGTGAGCGCGAAGGCGGTGGCGCTGAGAGCGCCGTCGGTCAGCCCGGCGAACACGGCGTTGTCGAGCCGCAACGTATCGTCACTGGCGCGGAAGTCCTGGATCCTGTCGACGTTGCCCGCCGGATCGAGAGGAGCGTTGAAGATAAAAACGTCATCGCCCGTTCCACCGGTGAGCACGTCATTTCCGCCGCCGCCGATGAATGTGTCGTCGTCGCGGCCGCCGCTGAGGCTGTCGTTGCCGGCACCGCCCACCAGGAAGTCAGCGTCTCTGCCGCCCGTCACCCGATCATTGCCCAGGCCGCCGTTGAAGTAATAGGCGTCACCCGACTGAACGGCCCTGAGATTGTCGGCGCCTCTGGTGCCGAGGCTGACAACGTCGAACTGGTCGCCGCGGGCTGCGCCCGAGACGAGATCGCGGACGTCGAAGGTCAATCCGGACCTCGCCGCATCGAACGTGATGCCTTCATCGTCGAAACGGCTGATGGCGCCCACGAGATCGCCGGAGCCGCTCTCGGACTGGAGGCGAACCGCGAGGCCGCCATCCTGGTTGGTCATCGTACCGGCATCGGTCGCCGTTCCATTGCCCACCTCGGCGCTCGTAAAGGTGAGACGAACCTGCCGCGCCGAGGAAGCGGTGACGCTGACCGTGTCGGAGCCGGAGCCGAGGTTGACGATATCCGAGCCATCGGTCGAGACATTGAAGAACGCCCGGTCGTTGCCCGTGCCGCCGAAGAGGTGATCATGACCCGATCCGCCGGACAGCTCGTCATTGCCCGACCCGCCGACAAGATGATCCTTGCCGGAGTTGCCGAACAGCTCGTCATGGCCCGAGCCGCCATCGAGGTAGTCGTCGCCGGAGCCGCCGTACAGCTCGTCGCGGCCTGAGCCGCCGTTCAGGTAGTCGTCGCCCCCTCGGCCGTACAGATCGTCGTGGCCACCGCGGCCTTGGAGGTTGTCGCCATTCCCCGTGCCGCGAAGCACATCGTTTCCGCCATCTCCAACAACGGCCTTGCGAACTTGGAGGGAGACCGCATCCTGAAACAGCGCAAGGGCGCTGTTGTAGGAGAGCTCCCGGATCTCACCGGAGGCAATCGGCAGCACGAGCTTGTAGCCGGCCGTGCCATCTACCTCGCCGATCGTACCTTGGCCGTGCCCTCCGAGAACCGACTTGCCGTGCAGGACGATCTCTCGCCTGTTGAGCGAAACGTCGTCCAAGAGCTTTGCGAGTTCCCCATTCCGCGCATCGGACAGGTCGTAGGTTTGGGAGAACACGAACGAGGTGCCGGCGGGCTTAGGGAAGCCTGAGGCCTCAGGCCCAGGAGGGGACGTGAGGTTGAGAAGAACAGGACCATAGGTGTCCAGACCCTCCGCCAGCTCGATGAACCCGTCCCGGTCATCATCCTGAGCCAGGGTCGGCACGGTCGCGTTGCTTCCATCCGCGAACCCGTGAATGTGCTGCGGGTGGATCTGGCCGGCCTCGACGCCCCTTGCGGCCGTGATGACGGTGAGTCGATTGCCCTTGAGCAGGAGCAGAGCCCCGCCCTCGGCTTCGGAGTTGTTGAGCTCGTTCAGGTCCGCGAAGAACACGCGGTCTGCATCGGCAAAGGCCTGAAGAGCGGCATTGAGGTTGGCGCTGTTCAGGTCCAGCGAACTGTGCGATCCGCTGGCTGCGCCAGAAGACAATCCGCCGTGTCCCGTATGGTTTTGCTCAGTCATCGACGACTCCCATGGTTGGTAGCAAGTGAGCTTCAGGGGGTAGCGTGGCCGTGGCTTTAGAACAGCCGCCCGCGAGACAAAGAAGAAACCAGCATTCACCCTGAACAGACACTACACAGCAGCAGCATCATTGGATGCA
>NZ_JAEQMY010000243.1 GCF_016743775.1 Microvirga aerilata
CATGCGTCTGCGATGTCCGTTCTGTCGGGCCCGCTTCACGCTTGGCTCACTGATGAAGGTGCCAAAGTAGTGATAGATCCTCACCCTTTCCGGAGATCGGAAGGCCGGCATCTGAGAACTCCTGGATGACCCTGGCCCGAACCGCGTCGAAAGTATCGTATTTCCGCACCTTCCCCCGGCCGAGCGGCTCCAGCGGCCAGGCTCCCTTTCGCTGCCACTGGTGAATCCGGTCCTTGGGAATGCCTGTGATCTCCACAAGCTTGGAGAGGCCGAAGGTTCGTGCCAGACGACGAAGGTCACGCCAGTCCATATGCTGACTCCGTGGTGGAATGGCTGTTGCCGAGGGGATTGGTGTACCGAGAGGGTCAAAAAAGAGCGCCCACTCTGGAGAGGGGCGCTCAAAGGGTTGGATCCGCAGGGGGCAGAAAGGGAACCGGGACGCGGCTTCTATCAGCATTGTGCAACTTACTCTCGTACTTTCGTCCACTGCCCTGTGCGCTACGATGACGCCTCGAACGCTTAATTTAAGACCGAGAACAAAGGTTGCCGCGTGTCGTTGATAGTCCTTGTGAGGTCCATCAACCATGTCAGTCATGAGCATGAGGGGCGGCTGGTCTGCGGTGAGCACCGCTCCGCACGACGGCACGCCTGTGATCCTCTGGATGGCTCAAGACGAGGCTCCTCCAAGCCTGCCGGAGCCTGTGGGCTTTTGGACCATCAACCCTGAGGCAGGCGTCGGCTACTGGCAGATCTTCGGAGATCCCCCGCGCTTTTGCTCCGACCGGCAAATCCGCGGATGGAAGCCACTTCTTCACACCTGAGACAATCGTTCACGGATTTCCGAAGACGTATTGGGGATCTGCTCCCCATGAAAAAGCCGGGAGGCGGTACATCCGCGCTCTCCCGGCTTCCGTCATAAGCGACACAACCACGACCACTCCAATTAAAGAGGCCGCGCCGCTTACCCGATCAACGCGTTGCCCTCGCGCCTGGCACCAACAGCCTTGACCAGCGCCCCTCTGCCCCTTTTGGAACGTTCTGCCAACGGGCCTTCGATCTGCTCGATCCGCACCTCGACTCCAGAATGATTGTTTTTGACATTCACAACGACCACGGGGCCGGCGCTTCGACAGCCCCATGATCGAATGGGATCCGTGAATTCGAACGTGAACTGAGAACCTGCCTTTAGGTGATGAGCCAGCCGGACCCCAGGTCCACCTCAAACAACCGACCATCATTCTTCTGATCGACGCCGTAGTCCGCGATGAACAGGCTCATGCGGCTTCCATCGTTCGGATTGCTGCTTGGCGCCAGTTCTAAGCCCTTGGGCACAGGTTTGGCTCCGCTGATCGGGTTCAGATAGCTGCTCGAACCCAAAGTGCTGATGGTGGCCAGGATCTTACCGTTGCGATCCATCCCCCAAATGTCTGGGCTGGCGCCGGAGGCGACAAAGAACACTTCGTGGGTGGGGTCGTAGGCCAACGCCTCAGCATCTGTCATCACGGACGGCAGGGCCATTGATTTCACAAGTGCCCCCTGGGCTGTGAGTTCGAATAGTTTCTTCTCAAGGCCATCCAGGATGAACATGTTCCCTGTGGCTGGATCGAACTTCAGGTCCTCTGTATCGGTCAGACCATAGTGTCCGGTGTCAAATTGCCCCTTCTCGACCGATGGATTGGCAGGATCGACCCAGAAGACCTCATTCAGGCGATCATCTGCGATGTAAAGATAACCATTGCTGGAATTGTACGCTAAGCCGCTCGGCTCCTGGGTGAACCCTGTCAGGCTGTAGGATCCGGTGACCGTTCCGTCAGGTTGGACGCCAAACATGTTGATGGCGCTGGAATAAGGGCTCTCATCGTGCTCTGAGTCCGCAATGAGCAGCCTCTGCAAACCTGGAAGATAGGCCAAGCCCGAGGGATCGCCGCTGCCATATCCTGCTGCATCCACGTTCTTGTATGAGGTGGTGGTCGTCTGAGTCACCTTCACCACCGTTGCGGTGATCGAAGGCGGTGCCGTTCCATCGGTGTTGGGGATCAGCCCGCCGAGTTCTGCCACGTCGTCCCAAGGCACGAACTTGAAGTTGCTGGTGCTGGCGCCGGTGTT
>NZ_JAEQMY010000244.1 GCF_016743775.1 Microvirga aerilata
CAGACATCCGGTACAACCACCTCCGTCCATCCCCTGATTGAGAGCAACCGGGTTGAGGGAACCCCGGTCTACAGTCCGCAAGGCAAGCACGTCGGCACGATCCACCATCTGATCATCGAGAAGGTAAGTGGGCGGGTGGTGTACGCGGTGATGTCCTTTGGTGGCTTTCTCGGGTTTGGCAGTCACGAGCACACAATCCCATGGGAGAAGCTTAACTACGACACCCAGCTTGGCGGCTTCCGCACCGACATCACACAAGAGGAGCTAAGCGGTGCTCCGGTGGTTTCCGGGGACGAGAAGGATTGGTGGGATCGCAGACGCGAGCAAGACCTGCATGACCACTACAAGGTGCCGACCTACTGGGGCTGGTGAGAAGCGGAAACAACCGCCTGTAAACGGGAGCATGGCGTCAGGTGCCGGTCGCCGAGCTTGGGGCGGTGCGTGATGACACAGCTAAGTTCGAGAGATCACCGAGCCAACAGACTTCTGGCTGCGCTGGAGCCCGAGGACTTTGCTTATCTCGAACCGCACCTGGAAATCGTGGACCTACTCAAAGGTCAGGTGCTCTATGAGGCGGGTGACACCATTCGCTATACCTACTTTCCTCACGATGCGGTCGTGTCACTGCTCAACCTCCTGGAGGATGGGGGCTCGGTTGAGGTGGCAGTGTTCGGGCGTGAGGCGGTGTTCGGTCTGATCAGCGCCCTGTTCACCCGTGAGTCCTTCGGACGCTACATTGTCCATATTCCTGGCAGCGCCTCACAGGTAGACATCGAGTGGGTGCGCGAGGCGGTCAATGTGTGCCCACGCTTTCGAGTGCTGCTGCATCGCTTTACCGAGGCGCTGCTCGCCCAGACGTTTCAGACCGTAACCTGCAACGCTGTTCACACGGTTGAAGCTCGCTGCTGTCGCTGGCTTCTGAGCACACAAGACCGGGTGGATCAGAACACCCTTCCACTCACCCACGAGTTGCTGGCCGAGATGCTGGGCGTTCAGCGTCCCAGTGTCAGCATTGTCTTGCGTACACTCCAGAGTGTAGGGGTGATCAGCCAGGGCAGAGGCAGCATTGTTGTGACAGACCGGGCTGGCCTCGAAGAAGTCGCCTGCGAGTGCTACGGCAGAATCCGCCGCAGCTATGAGCGTCTGCTACCCCATACCTATATCTAAGCTTGTTTCGGTTAGCGAAAGGTAGCCTCTGGCGGAAGCGTGGCAGTAAGACGGCTGCATGGCGGCGCTGCTCTAACATAAGTTAACAAAAATCACCCCTTCTGTTCGATCCCGAACAGACACATCATGCCTTCCGCAGCATCCTTTCTGCAAATCAACAAGATACCAAGAGGAAACCGATGGCTGAGAACAAACCGCGTCCTGCACACTCTGCTCAGCAGGCATCGTTGCCGAGGATGTATTCCCCTGAGCTTCAGCCCTTGCTCCAGTCACTCCTGGCAACCTTGGCTGACATTGACTTCGAATATGAGCGCGAGCGAGACACGATCAGTACCCGCACAACAGATATGAACCTCAAGATACGGGTGCTGGAGAAACTCAGAGAACACCATCGCGAGCGACGCGAGCCTTACATCCAGCAACTCGCGATCCTGCAAGAGCGCGTCCGCCAGACATGCCAGTAGGCTGCTCCATCCGCCGCAGGGCTACGCGCCATGACAGACGAGGAGATTGCGGTCGTTGCCGAGGAACTGGCCAGGAGCAGTGGCCCCTCCTGGTATCCAGCACGTGTGCAGGCCCCCCTCACGCGAGTGTTGACGGACCAGTACCGTGAACAAGCCTGTGTGGTCATTGCCGCCCTGGATCATCTCAGGACGGGTGGAGGAGATACCTCTCAGGTACCGGATGCGCGGAGGGACGGAACCCCGGCTACCTTCCGCCGAAACCCGATCAGTGATGCTCAACCTGGTGCGACCATAATCTACCGTCCTCCGGAGGACCAACGGGCATACCCATGCCGGGTCGTGGAGATTCAGGGGACCCGCGCCTATTTAGCCCCAATTCTCAGGACATGTGTGGGATGGGTGTCGATGGAACGGCTTGAGATATCAACTGATGACCAAAGCCCTGGCAGCTAAGAAC
>NZ_JAEQMY010000245.1 GCF_016743775.1 Microvirga aerilata
CATCGTCATCGTCGGAGCGGCGCGGACCCCCGTCGGCTCGTTCAACGGAGCCTTCGGCAACACCCCCGCTCACGATCTGGGCGCCATCGCCATCAAGGCCGCTCTCGAGCGTGCCAAGGTCGACGGCTCCGAGGTGGACGAGGTGATCCTCGGCCAGATCCTCACCGCAGCCCAGGGCCAGAACCCGGCCCGGCAAGCCGCCATGGCGGCGGGCGTGCCGCAGGAAAAGACCGCCTGGGCTCTCAATCAGCTCTGCGGCTCGGGCCTGCGCACGGTGGCCATCGGCATGCAGCAGATCGCCAACGGCGACGCCAACATCATCGTGGCAGGCGGCCAGGAATCCATGTCCCAGGCTCCCCACGCGGCTTATATGCGCAGCGGCGCCAAGATGGGCGACTTCAAGCTCGTCGACACCATGATGAAGGACGGCCTGGTCGATGCCTTCCACGGCTACCCGATGGGCAACACCGCCGAGAACGTAGCCCAGCGCTGGCAGCTCACCCGCGAGGAGCAGGACCAGTTCGCCACCGCGTCCCAGAACAAGGCCGAAGCCGCCCAGAAGGAAGGCCGGTTCAAGGACGAGATCGCGCCCGTGACGATCTCGTCCCGCAAGGGCGACACCGTCGTGGAGCAGGACGAGTATATCCGCGCCGGCACCACCGTCGAGGCGCTGGCCAAGCTCAGGCCCGCCTTCTCGAAGGACGGCACGGTCACGGCCGGCAATGCCTCGGGCATCAATGACGGCGCGGCAGCCCTGGTGCTGATGACCGAAGCGGAAGCCCAGAAGCGCGGCCTGACGCCGCTTGCCCGTATCGCCTCCTGGGCGACCGCAGGCGTCGATCCGGCCATCATGGGAACGGGCCCGATCCCGGCCTCGCGCAAGGCGCTCGAGAAGGCCGGCTGGAAGGTTCAGGACCTCGAGCTCGTGGAAGCCAACGAGGCCTTCGCGGCCCAGGCGCTTGCGGTGAACAAGGACATGGGCTGGGATCCATCCATCGTGAACGTCAACGGCGGCGCCATCGCCATCGGCCATCCCATTGGCGCCTCGGGTGCCCGCGTGCTCGTGACCCTGTTGCACGAGATGGGGCGTCGCGACGCCAAAAAGGGTCTTGCCACCCTGTGCATCGGCGGCGGCATGGGCGTCGCCATGTGCCTCGAACGGTAAGAGCTGCCTCGAGCGCTGAAAACTTCAGCAGCGCCGTTGAGGAAATTCTGGCGCTTCACCCTTCCCGGTTGCGCCACATATCCTAAGCTATGATGTGAGGCTGCCTGATTCAGGCAGCCTCACATCAGATGGATCCTCAAGAGATCCGCACGGAAACGATCCTGGGAAGGAAACAGCATGGCGCGCGTCGCATTGGTCACTGGCGGCACTCGCGGCATCGGCGCCGCGATTTCAACGGCCTTGAAGCAGGCAGGCTACACGGTTGCAGCCAACTACGGCGGCAACGATGAAGCCGCAAACCAGTTCAAGGGAGAGACCGGCATTCCGGTGTTCAAGTTCGACGTGTCCGATGCGGCTGCGTGCGAGGCCGGCATCAGAGCCGTCGAAGCGGAGCTCGGTCCGGTGGACATCCTGGTGAACAACGCGGGCATCACCCGCGACGGCATGTTCCACAAGATGACCTTCGATCAATGGTCGGCCGTCATCCGCACCAACCTCGATTCCATGTTCACCTGCACCCGCCCGGTCATCGACGGCATGCGGTCGCGCAGTTTCGGCCGCATCATCATCATCTCGTCCATCAACGGCCAGAAGGGCCAGATGGGGCAGTCGAACTATTCGGCGGCCAAAGCCGGCGTGATCGGCTTCGCCAAGGCGCTGGCCCAGGAGAACGCCAACAAGGGCGTCACCGTCAACGTGATCGCACCGGGCTACATCGCCACCGAGATGGTCAAGGCGGTTCCCGAAGAGGTTCTCAAATCGAAGATCCTGCCGCTGATCCCGGTGGGCCGTCTTGGCGAGGCGGAGGAGATCGCCCGCAGCGTGCTCTACCTGGCGGCGGACGAGGCCGGCTTCATCACGGGCTCGACCCTGTCCGTGAA
>NZ_JAEQMY010000246.1 GCF_016743775.1 Microvirga aerilata
CATGCGTCTGCGATGTCCGTTCTGTCGGGCCCGCTTCACGCTTGGCTCACTGATGAAGGTGCCAAAGTAGTGATAGAAAGCTTATCGTCTCTGCCGCTGATCACGAGGTCCACGCTGAGGGTATGCGAAGCTGCGGCTGGCCGTTTGCCCTCTGGAAAGCGTCACAAAGCAGTAATCAGCCTCTGGTATGCAGGCATGGAATGGAGAACCGTTCCATGAGCATCCTGTTAGCGTTCGTTGGCGTAGTTGGGGGGGCAATAACCCTCGGCATGCTGTGGTCCTATGGGGCTGTCATGGCACTTTCCGGGACGCCCTTGGGAGCCAGTGCTCTGGTGCTTGCCGTGAGCATCCTCATGGCCCTGCAGAAGTCAGAGCAGCCCATTGAGCCTGACACCATCTAGGACCAGCCCAACGCCCTGGCCTATGAGGCTGATTGAGGTTCACAGAGCGGAGGACACCTGAATGCCTCGCTACTTCGTTCATACCCTCAGCCAAGACCAGCTGGCCTGGAACACAACAGGGTTGGAATTGCCCGAGGTCGCGGAGCGCGAGGATCGAGAACTGACCTGGGCCATCTGGTCTGAGGTCTTTGATCAGCAGATCCAGAGAAGCCGGACTTTCGTGATCACCGACGAAAACGGCGAACTGGTTTTCGCAACCAGTTTCTGAGGTGGTTTCCTCACAGATCCCTATAGCCCCGCTACCACCTCAAGCATCTGTTCCATACTGGGCGGTATCCGAAAAAGCACCTAACGCCATAGAGCATGTCCGAAACAAGGCTCCCGCTTGAACTACCCCAAGATAACCCCAGCCTTTTGATCAACCTATGTTACACTCGCTGGTGTGAATGGAGCGAGATGGATGATCCCGCCGTTCAGGGTTGGTGATCGAGTAGTGTTCAACCCCAAGGCCGGATCTCATGATCTCGGTTTCTTTACCCTTACTATCCCTGGCAACTGCACAGAGGGGACAGTTTGGCAGGTGGTAGACGCTCTCTTGCTCGAGAACGGTGTGCGTCAGTACCACATCAAAGCCAATCAGGCCGGCCAAGAGCGCCTTGCAGCTGAGGATCAACTCCGACCGGCACTGTGACCCTAAGATAGCCAGCCACATTGTGGCTAAGTTTCTATAGAACAGGTATGAGACTTCCATGAAAAGCCAATATTTTGTTGCTGCTTTTCCGTTTCTCCTGCCGCTACCGGCACTGGCTCAAACGAATACTTCCAGTGAGATTTACATGTATGATAGCTGCAAAACCTTAGTTCATAAAACTGATGAGAAGCTATTTATACAAGCTCTTTGCAGCCAAATTGTAAGCACACTAATGTACTACTCGGACCGTCTTCCAAATCAGGTGCGATTTTGTACCCCTGAAGGATCAAACGTATCACAAGCCATGATGATTGTTGTTGATCATATGGGAAACAATCCAAAGCTAATGCATGAGAATTTTGTAGATGCTGCTGCTACTGCTTTGCGTGATGCATGGCCATGCGCAGATTAGCCTCACAGGTCCTATCGCCCCCGCTGCCGCTTTGCCATAACCTCAAGCATCTGTCCCATACCGGGTGTTGTGCGAAATCGTGGCCCTTTAGGGTGCCATTTCGGACCACTGAGATCAGGGGTTAATCAAAGCATAGATATGTAAAAGTGGGAATGGAGGCATTGCCCTATCCCCACGCCTCGCTACTGCAAGCCTCAGGTGCTTTCACCAAGGCTTGTTGGGCTTTCCTGTCCGGTACTCAATGCAAGGCATGCGCCTCGCACGTTTCAGAGCACAAAATCGTTAGCACCAAACACGGTGGCCAAGCGGCCGACAAACAGGATGTTGTTGTCCCCGAGATCCAGAACAGCGCCAAAAGGCGTTGCGCTCAGAGCATCAAGGGGATTGAACCCATCCTCGAAGCCGACCAGTCGAACAACTGATCTTCCCCCGACTACTTGGACACCGGGTTAACTCGCTTTTCGCTCAGCTTGTTCGGGTGTGAGATACCCGAGCG
>NZ_JAEQMY010000247.1 GCF_016743775.1 Microvirga aerilata
TTCGAGCTTATCATCAATCTCAAGACGGCTAAGGCGTTGGGCTTGGAAGTTCCGCCCACTCTTCTCGCCCAAGCCGATGAGATCATTGAGTGAGAGCGCCGTGCGGGCATAAATGAGGCCGCGGAATTCTGATAAGCGCCTTTATGGAAAGCGAATTTGCGTTTTCGCGAAGTCTTCCGTCCGACTTATGGAACGCGGCCGCCCCTATGCAGTAAAACGGACCTCGCAGGACGTCCGAGCAGGCCAGCGAATACTCAACAAGACTTAACCCGCTTGCTATCGAGCTATAGCCGCTTGCCGTTGCTCAAGGTGGCGGGATTCATGCCATTCTTGAGGTATGGAACTGGCGTTGGCAAATACGCCCAGCGTCCCGACCCTCCAGGGGACTGGATAATACGGCCCCCCTGCGCAACCTGGGTTTTGTGAGTTTTTCCCGGTGCGCGTCAACGCGGTGCCAGCGAGCAAGGCCATGCCGATGAGCCGCGAAGGGGAGCAATCTGGGGGGAACTCCCACACGGCAGAAACGGGCTGCTGATTCCTCCACAGGAAACGAGACTTGCCCGAGAACAGCCGGGTTATCCTGCCTTCGCATTGCTGATTCACGAGGGAACTTGATGACGGGTGCGGGCGACAATCTCATTGAGTCCACGGCTCGAGCCCTGTTGCGCGAGCGGATTGAGGCCACGCCCTGGTTTCGGATCAGGATGAGCCAGGAACAGCGCCAAGCGGCCATTGAGCGGGAAGTGGATACCTATTGGCACCTGTTCGTTGCCGATGCCACAGAGCGGCTGCTTGGACTTGGCAAAGCGAGCCCGCACGCGAAGCATTAGCTCGAACGAAGCCGACAAAGAAAAAGCGCCCCACAAGGGAGCGCTTCGAAGGTGCCGGCCCGTGGGGGCAGAATGGGGCCGGAGGTGCGTATCAACGCCCTCGCGACACCTTGGTTCCAATGGGAGTGAACTTTTTCAGCCAGGGTCCGAGGCTTGGGCGCACTCGTGTTAAGCCAGATGGCCTAGGTCAAAAAACCGAGTATCGTCTGCTCAGGAACCAGCTAAGAAGGCAAGTGTTGATCAAGACATTTTCAAAAACGACAAGTTTAACAAGATCAACTTCCTGATCCGTGGGGGCAGATGCGGGTACAAGGCCGCGACATCAGTCAAAAGACTGGGCGCGGCTTTTTCTTTTGTGGCCGAATACATAACCGACCGCCGCACCGTGCTCACCAGTACACGATTGGTTTTATCGAGAACGGGCGGCCCCGGTACACGCGCGAGCGCCCTAAGATAATTTGCTGGATCCCAGAGGAGCCTCCCCACCCGCCTTGCCATTGGGTGAGGAGGCCTCCTGCCCCGGTGAAGGCCGGATGCGAGACATGCCTTCCCTCGTCAAACAGGTGGCTCCGAATGCAGTTTCAGCGTGGCCACAGAAAAACCCTTTACGGTGGGATGTGAGGGGCTTGGAAGATGCGAAGGCCAAAGAAGCCTTCGTGCTGGGTTGGGAGAGTGGGGTGCTGGTCCATTCGGATCTGCCCCGCAACCACATCAACGGCTGAACAGTCTCTCAATCAGAATGTCAGCGGCTGTGCTGGTAAGCCCCCACGCAAGAGGTATTTCTCCAACATAGACCGTGAAGGTGCCATCCTGAGTAGCCTTCTTGGCAATACGGGCCATGAGCCATGTTCCTTGTTCCTTGTTCAAGGCATGAAATCCCGAAGCGGGGCTCTGAGAATGATTAAATGGTCGGCAGTAATGACCAAGCCTAAAAAGTAGGCAATAGGCGTGTTGCAGCGGAGGGGAGCGGAGATGGCATTACGTGTGTGCTCACCCTCGCTCCCAATTGTCATTCGTGAGAGCGAAGCGAAATGTAATTTTATTTGCTGACGCTACCAAAATGCCGAGCCTAAAGCGAATTGTGGATCAGTGTACGGCATAGCCGGCATGCCTGATCCAGCCTCGGGCATCCTTTGCGGTGATGGT
>NZ_JAEQMY010000248.1 GCF_016743775.1 Microvirga aerilata
TTGGTGATCAGGTCGTCGACCACGGTGGGGTCGGCGAGCGTCGAGGTGTCGCCGAGCGAGCCGAACTCGTCCTCGGCGATCTTGCGCAGGATCCGGCGCATGATCTTGCCCGAGCGGGTCTTGGGCAGGCTCGGCGCGAACTGGATCAGGTCCGGCGAGGCGATCGGTCCGATCTCCTTGCGCACCCAGATGACGAGCTCCTTGCGCAGGTCCTCGGACGGCTCCTCGCCGGCCATCAGGGTCACATAGGCGTAGATGCCCTGGCCCTTGATGTCGTGCGGATAGCCCACCACGGCGGCCTCGGACACCTTCGGGTGCGCGACCAGCGCCGATTCCACCTCCGCCGTGCCCATGCGGTGGCCGGACACGTTGATCACGTCGTCCACGCGGCCGGTGATCCAGTAATAGCCGTCCGCATCGCGCCGGCAGCCGTCGCCGGTGAAATACTTGCCCGGATAGGTGGAGAAGTAGGTTTGCACGAAGCGCTCATGGTCGCCATAGACCGTGCGCATCTGGCCGGGCCAGGAATCGGCGATCACGAGATTGCCCTCCGTCGCGCCCTCCAGCACCTTGCCGTCCGCATCCACCACCTGCGGCTTCACGCCGAAGAACGGACGGGTAGCAGAACCTGGCTTCAGCTTGGTGGCGCCGGGCAGCGGCGTGATCAGGATCCCGCCGGTCTCCGTCTGCCACCAGGTGTCGACGATGGGGCAGCGGCCGTCGCCCACCACCCGGTGGTACCATTCCCAGGCCTCCGGATTGATCGGCTCGCCCACCGAGCCCAGGAGACGCAGGGACTTGCGGGCGGTTTTCTTCACCGGCTCCTCACCCGCCTGCATGAGCGAACGGATGGCGGTCGGGGCGGTGTAGAAGATGTTCACGTTGTGCTTGTCGATCACCTCCCAGAAGCGGGAGATGGACGGATAGGTGGGCACGCCCTCGAACATGAGCGTCGTGGCGCCGTTGGCCAAGGGTCCGTAGAGGATGTAGGAGTGGCCCGTCACCCAGCCCACGTCGGCGGTGCACCAGTAAACGTCCCCGTCATGGTAGTCGAAGACGTATTGATGGGTCATCGCCGCATAGACGAGATAGCCGCCGGTGGTGTGCAGCACGCCCTTGGGCGTGCCCGTGGAGCCCGAGGTGTAGAGGATGAACAGCGGATCCTCCGCATTCATCTCCTCGTAGGGGCACTCGTCCGACACCATGCTGGCGGCTTCGTCGTAATAGACGTCGCGGCCCGGCACCATGTCGACCGCCGAACCCGTGCGGCGCACCACCAGCACGTGGTCGACGACGCCGGGGCCGACGCGCTCGAGGGCCGCGTCCACGTTCACCTTGAGCGGCACCTTGCGGCCGCCGCGCAGGCCCTCGTCTGCGGTCACGATGAAGGCGGACTTGGCGTCCTGGATGCGGCTTGCAAGCGAATCGGGCGAGAAACCGCCGAACACCACGGAGTGGATGGCGCCTAAGCGAGCGCAGGCCAGCATGGCGTAGGCGGCTTCCGGGATCATCGGCATGTAGATCGTAACGCGGTCGCCCTTTTCCACGCCGCGGTTGCGCATGATGTTGGCCATGCGGTTCACCTGGGCGGAGAGCTCGCGGTAGGTGATCGTCTTGGATTCCGACGGGTCGTCGCCTTCCCAGATGATGGCGACCTGATCGCCCCGGGTGTGGAGATGCCGGTCGACGCAGTTATAGGCCACGTTGGTGACCCCATCCTCGAACCAGCGGATCGCCACGTTCTCGGGGCCGAAATTGGTGTTCTTGATCCGGGTCGGCTGCTTGAACCAGTGGATGCGCTTGGCTTCCTCGGCCCAGAAGGCCTCCGGATCCTTGACGGAAGCCTCGTACTTGGCCTGGTAGCCTGCCTCATCCAAATAGGCGCGGTGGGTCCACTCGGACGGCACGTCGTAGA
>NZ_JAEQMY010000249.1 GCF_016743775.1 Microvirga aerilata
TCATCGCGTGAGCGCTTCCAGGGGCAGCGCAATAACTCTTTTTAGCAAGAGCAAGCCGGCGCGCTTGACCTCGCTTCCCATTGTCCCACGCCCAAACGGGTGATTTCCTGATTGAGCCGCCTAAGAATGGCGGCGTCGGGAGGAAAAACATGAAACGCCGTCAGTTTCTCTCTGTCGCGGCAACCGGTCTTGCCGCAGGGGCCCTAGCCAAGCCTGCTATCGCCCAGTCCATGCCGGAGGTCCGCTGGCGACTGTCGTCGACTTTCCCCAAATCCTTGGACACCCTCTATGGTGCCAGTGAAAGCCTCGCTCGGTACGTGTCTGAAGCAACCGATGGCAAGTTCCAGATCCAACCCTTCGCGGCGGGCGAGATCGTGGGCACGTTCCAGGCCTTTGACGCTGTCAGCAATGGCACAGTCGAGATGATCCACGGCCCTGGCTACTACTTCCTGGGCAAAGATCCGGCCTTTGCGGTCTTCTCCGACATGCCCTTTGCTCTCAATGCGCGCCAGAAGAACGCGTGGCTCTACCAGGCGGGCGGCAATGACCTCGTGAACCAGTTTCTGGCCAAGTACAACGTTCATGCCATCCCCGGTGGCAACACAGGTACTCAGATGGGCGGCTGGTTCCGCAAGGAGATCAGGACAGTTCAGGACCTGCAGGGCCTCAAGTTCCGGGTGGCCGGGATCGCAGGTCAAGTTATGGCTAAGCTGGGAGCTGTGCCGCAGCAGATTGCCGGTGGTGAGATCTACCCAGCTCTGGAGCGCGGCACCATTGATGCAGCCGAGTGGGTCGGGCCGTATGATGATGAGAAGCTCGGCTTCGCGAAGGTTGCTCCCTTCTACTACTACCCTGGGTTCTGGGAGGGTGGACCGGCGGTCCACTTCTACTTCACGAAGGCAAAATGGGAGGAACTGCCCAAGCACTACAAGGCGGTGCTTGAGGACGCCGCTGCTCGCGCCGGTATGGACATGCTGGCCAAGTATGATGCTCGCAATCCCGCGGCCCTGCGGCGGCTGATTGGTGCTGGTGCGCAACTGCGCCCCTTTTCGCTGGAAATCCTGGAGGCGGCCTACAAAGCAGCCAACGAAATCTATGACGAGATCTCGGCCAAAAACGCTGACTTCAAGAAGATGTATGACAGCCTGCGCGAATTCCGGAACGAGGAGTACCTCTGGTTCCAGGTAGCCGAGTATGGCTTTGACACATTTATGATCCGCACCCGCTCTCGTGGGTGATGCTGGAGAGGCGAACTTCTGCTCAATCGCTTCCAGCAGGCCTTGTCCCTTCCGGGCAGGGCTTGCTGCTAAGACGTTTTAGGCTGGAAGTGAGAACCTCCCCGAGGGTCGTTCATGGAACGGCACTTGCCCGTCTAGCGAAGGGGGCGGCTCGCGACCGGGCCGATGGGAATGGCCTCATAGATGGCCAGTCCCTCGTCGAAGCGCAGGGCTGAGCAGGCGCTCTGGGCTTCATAGAAGAGCCGGACGAATTCGCTAAGTTGATCATCATTCAGTTCACGAGCCGTCCTGTGCTGATCGATCAAGTCAGCGACGTGGCTGTTCCAGGCCCGACAGGCAGCTGAGAGTGGCAATCGCCCCTCCATCACTTGGCTGGCACCTGTCACCAGGAGCCCGCAACTGATGATGGAGGCTTGAGCATAGTGCCACGCGCGCAACGGCCGGCTCTGAGACGCCATCTCGACCTCACCGCAAAGGAGAAGACCTTCAAGGAACATGATGACTAATCAGGATAGGTTAGCCCCCAGCGCCGATGCAGAGCGTGCGAGGGCGCACAGATCATGCAGTTCCTATTTCCCTGCTCGACGCGAAAGCCGCCCATGTATGCGTCAATCGCAAAACGAGGCGATCCGGAATGCGGCATCAGCAGATGGTCCGCACTGGGTCAAACTG
>NZ_JAEQMY010000024.1 GCF_016743775.1 Microvirga aerilata
GGGCGCCTCCGCAAATCGGCGCCAACCAGTGAATCACAAGTCATTGCTCGGATTCAAATTTCACTCGGACAGGCTCTTAATAAAATGTCACTGAACGTAGAGGAAGTTGGCTGAAAGCGGCTTTCCGGCGGGCAAGCCCCACACAAGCATCCCAAGTCTATTGTCCCCGGTCGCTTGCGGACATTGCGGTGATGCTTGCGTTGGAGAATTTCATGAAGATTAGAGCCAAAATTTTTGTACTCGTTGCCGCATTGGGGTTTGTGGCCGTACTGACGGCTGCCATCGGCATCAGCACCCTGCGGGCCTATAATGTGGCTGTCGAGGACGTGAAATCTGCGGCGACCCGTGCCCTCTACGGCGAGCGCCTGAACCGGCTGGTGACGCATGTCGTCATGGAAGCGCGAGGCATTTACGCGTCGAAGAGCACCAGCGACGCGCGCAAGTTCGGCGACGGACTGCTCTCGACCTTGAAAGAAATCGACGTGCTCCTGAACGAATGGGAGCCGCTGGTTACGGCCGACAGCCGAACGCTGTTCAACGCGGTGGCAAAGGACGCTGCCGAGTTCAAAACGTTCAGGGCGGAGACGGCCCGTCTCGGCGCGGAGATCTCACCCGAAGCAGCGAACGCGCAGGGCAATACCGAGGCCAACCGCGCGAACAGAAAGACGTTTCAGGTCAGCATCGATGCTCTCACGAAAAAAGGCAGCGAGGAAATCGCGGCTGTCGAGCGCCGCGCGACGGAGCTCTACAACCAGCGCCTGACGCTGCTTATCTCGCTCGCCCTGGGAGGCACCTTCATGGCGCTGCTGATCGGCTGGCTCGTCGGCCACAGGCAGATTGCTCGCCCCCTCAACGGCCTCACGGCGGCGATCCAGAGGTTGGCGTCCGGGGACTACAACCTCCCGCAAGTCCGCCCCAGCAAGGATGAAATCGGCGACATCTGGAAGGCGACGCAGGTTTTCGCTCTCGCCATGCAGGAGGCGGAGCAGCTTCGGCATGCCCAGGCCGAAGCCGAGAAGCAGACCGCCGAGCAGCGCAAGATCGATATGATGAGGCTTGCCCAGAGCTTCGAAGGCAGCGTCGGCGGCTTGGTTCAGCATCTGTCGGTCGCCGCCCAGGAGATGGAAGCGACGGCGCGCGCGATGGCCAGCACCGCCCAGCAAACCAACCAACAGTCGAACTCCGTGGCCGCAGCAGCGGAGCAGACCTCCAGCAACGTTCAGGCGGTTGCTGCTGCCGCCGAACAGCTGGCCGCGTCGTCGAACGAGATCGGGGTACAGGTGTCTCAAACATCCGTTGCGGCCGCCCGAGCCGTCAGCAACGCGCGCAAGACCAATGAGCTGGTGGAGACCCTCGCCGACGGCGCTCAGAAGATCGGCGACGTTGTGGCCCTCATCAACACGATTGCGAGCCAGACGAACCTGCTGGCGCTGAATGCGACCATCGAGGCCGCCAGGGCCGGAGAGGCCGGCAAGGGCTTCGCCGTCGTCGCCGCCGAGGTGAAGGAACTCGCCAATCAGACGTCGCGCGCCACCGAAGACATCAGTGCCCATGTCAATCAGATCCAGCAGTCCACGAAGGGTGCGGTCGAAGCCATCCGGGACATCGGCCTAACCATCGAGGAGGTGCACCAGATCGCGACGAGCGTTGCGGCGGCTGTCGAAGAGCAGCAGGCTGCCACCCAGGAGATCGCCCGCAACGTCAGCGAAGCGGCGCGGGGAACGCAGGACGTGAGCGAGAGCATCGTCCAAGTCCAAGGCGCGGCAACGCATGCGGGCTCGGCGGCATCCCAGGTGCTGGCGGCAGCCGGCGAGCTTGCCAGCAACTCATCCGCCCTGAGCCGCGAGGTCGAGGGCTTCCTGCAAGGGGTCCGGGCAGCCTAAAACATTGTCAGGTGAAGTGGATCCGGTTCACCTGAAAATGCGGCCCCGCCAAGAAGAGAGCTGTTTCCATGGCAATGGAAACAGCTCCAGCGCCTGGCGTGGGAAGGGCGGACGCGGTCTTCCCGTGCCCGCCGCTGCGCTGCCTCGGGCGTCGACCATATGCCCTCAAGCGGACAGGCGGTGACACACGCGCCCGTCCGCTTGAGGTTCAGTTCAGCAAAACCGGTCCGGGAGGCTCCCGGCCATTCGCCGCTTCGGTCGGGATCAGGCGGTCTTGGGAATCGGGGCTGCGGTCTCGGAAGAAGCCGTATCCGGCCTGTCCTGCTGCGCGGTCATGTTTCGGGCTGCCTGAGCCCTCCTGACCGCCGCCTGCACATGAGAGACTAACGTTGCGTTAGGACAGGGCTTTGCCAGGAAGGCTGCTCCTGGGGGCAGGTCGTCCCCTCGGGGCCATTCCCGCCCTGACGTGATCAGGATTTCGGTGCCGGGCCAGGATTCATGGACCTGCCTGGCCAGTTCATAGCCATTGATGCCGGGGGGCATCTCCACGTCGGAGAGCATCACGTCCACCCTGACCATCGCCCTGAGGACCTTCAGGGCCTCTTCCGCGCCTGAGGCTTCGATGACGTGGAAATTTGCTTCCATGAGGATGTCGGCCACCACCAGTCGCACCAGCGGTTCGTCTTCCACTAACAGAACGACACCTAGGGATTGCTGATGAGACACTGGGGCAACACAATATCTAGAAAGGTACAGGACTAACGTGGCAATTGATATACGGTTCCGCTTGATCCGGCTAGCCGGGCCGGGTGACAATCCGGCTCAGGAATGAGGAGAACCCCCGGGACGGAAGCGCGTTTGTGGCGTGTTGTACCGCGTAAGGGACAAGAATGAGCGCCGCATCCGTCACGGTTCTTCCACGCCGGACACCGCCCACCATCCTCATCGTTGAAGACGAGGCCTTGGCCCGCTGCCTCGTCAGCGACGAGCTAAGGTCCCGAGGCTTCAAGGTGCTGGAGGCCGGTTCGGCTCCCGAGGCCCTTACGGTTCTCGAAACCGTCCGGATCGATCTCCTGTTGATCGCGGTCGATCTCTCAGGGGGTGGGAGCGGGTTGGACATCGCGCGCCTCGTCCAGGGCCGGAGGGCGCCGATGCAGGTCATCCTCGCTTTGAGCGAAGATGGGGCCCTGGCCGATCCGGAATGGGAGAGCCTCGGCCACCTGATCCGCAAGCCGTACCACCCGCCCCAGGTTTTCGACCTCGTCGCCCGCTGCCTCAACTGGCCGACGCCTCCTGACGAATGAGATCGGGAACCAAGGCAAAAGCTCGGCGGTTAGCTTTGCGTGAGCACCTTTTCGACACATATCACCCCCAGACAGGACGCCCCGCCTCAGACCGTGCTTGTGGTCGAGGACGAGGTTCTGATCCGTCTGGTGATCGCGGACTATCTGCGCGAGTGCGGCTACAGGGTCCATGAGGCCGTGAGCGCCGAGGAAGCCATGGCGATCCTTCAGGCGCCGGATGTCTCGGTCGATGTGGTGTTCAGCGATGTCGAGATGCAGGGAGAAATGGACGGTTTCGGGCTGGCCCGCTGGGTTCGGTCCAATATGCCGGGAATCCAGGTCATCCTCACGTCTGGGGCCGAGCGCTCCGCTGACATTGCCGCAACCCTTTGCGAGGCCGGCCCGCTCTTGAAGAAGCCCTACCCATCACAAGATGTCGTTGATCGCATAAGGCAGCTCGCCGCAAAAGCAGGCCGCTCCTGACGATCCACGAACGATGGCCCCCGAGGGCGGAGCTTCCTGCCGTAACCTCACGCTTCTGCGACGGGAGGGAACCGGATCCGAGCGGCCTCGTTTCTGGAGAATGAAGCCCCATCGAAGAATTCTGAAGCAACCTGTCGTTCTCCTTGTCGAGGACGAGCCGCTTGTCCGCCTGACCCAGGTCGACATCCTTCGAGAGGCGGAGTTCTGGGTTGTCGAGGCGCAGGATGCCGATGAAGCCTTCGAGCTGCTGAAGGCAAGACCCGATATCTCCGCCGTTCTCACGGACGTCAACATGCCGGGTTCCATCGACGGCTTCGAGTTCGCCCGGCTGGTTCGGCAGGGCTGGCCCGAGGTGGGAGTGCTCGTGATTTCCGGCAAGACCGGCCCCGGCCCCGGGGACCTTCCGCCCGACACCTCTTTCCTTCACAAGCCGGTCCGCCCGGCCGCGTTGGTGGCAGCGCTTCAGGAGGTCATGGCCACGAGGGCGAACGGCAGCCTGACGCCGGAGACCTGAACCCTGCCGGTGACTTCCCGGCCAGGCACGCTGAACCCCATCGAATGTTTCGGGCCGTGACCTACGCTCGAAGAGCTTCAGGCCGGCGGGTGTCGAGCACGGCGGTCTCCGTGCGAAGGCGCTCCACCAGGCCCTCGACCTCCGACTTCACCTTGACGACAGCGGCGTCCTTGACCGGACCGTAGCCCCGGATCTCCATGGGGGCCCTGGCAATGGCCAGGAGAACATCGAAGCGCCGGGCATCGAGGTTGCGGAGGATGAGCGCAACCTGCTCCTCGTACCAGCCGATCAGGGCCTGTTCCATCCGCCGCTCGGCCGTATAGCCGAAGACATCGAACGGCGTGTTGCGCAGAACCTTCAGGCGGGCCAGGATCCGCATCGGCATCTGGATCCAGGGGCCGAAGGAACGCTTTCGCGGGCGGCCTCGCGCATCGCTCTTTCCGGGCAGGAGCGGCGGCGCCAGGTGATACTTCACCGTGAAGTCTCCCTCGAACTCCCGCTGCAGCTCATCGAGGAAGCCGGTTTCCATATGCAGGCGCGCCACCTCGTACTCGTCCTTGTAGGACATCAGCTTGAACAGGGAGCGGGCGACCGCGTCGGTCAGGGTCTCGGATCCCAAAGCCTGCTCGGCCTTGCGAACGCGGGAAACCGTTGCCTCGTAGCGGGACGCATAGGCGGCGTTCTGGTAGGCGGTGAGGAACGCTACTCGCCGTGCGATCACCTGGTCGAGGGTTTCCGGCTCCTCCGCCCTGTCATCCGTCGTCTCGCGCACGAAGTCCCGGTCGGCGTTGAGCAGCCGCCCCCAGGCGAATGCCTGCTTGTTGGCCTCGACGGACACGCCGTTGAGCTCGATCGCCCGTGACAGCGCTTCGAGAGAAACCGGAACGAGCCCCTGCTGCCAGGCGAAGCCCAGCATCATCACATTGGCGTAGACGGTGTCGCCAAGCAGCTTCTCGGCAAGGGCATTGGCATCGAACGTCGCAAGGTTGCCGGCACCCAGCACCCGCTCGATGGAGCGCAGGCGCGCCTTGCCGGCAAGATCGGCGTCGCGGAAGCGCACCACATCGCCCGTCAGCATCTCCGCGGTGTTGATCACCGCTCGCGTGCCCGCCCGATAGGTGCCCGATGCCTTCGGCGAGGAGCTGACGACCACATCGCAGCCGATGAGCGCGTCGGCAGCGCCCTGATCGATGCGAACCTGATGAAGCTCATCGGGGCTTTCGGCAAGGCGGATGAAGCTCAGGACCGGTCCGAACTTCTGGGCAAAGCCGGTGAAATCCAGCACCGACACGCCGCGCCCTTCCAGGTGGGCCGCCATGCTGATGAGGGCCCCGATGGTGACGACGCCGGTTCCGCCGACGCCCGTCACCAGCAGGTCGAAGGGGCGCTCGAGACCCGGAAGGGATGGACCGGGCAGGGTTGCTGCCCGCGAGACCGCGTCGACGCCGTTGGATGTCTTGGTCCTGCGCTTGGCGCCTTCCACCGTGACGAAGCTGGGACAGAAGCCGTCGAGGCAGGAGAAGTCCTTGTTGCAGGTGGACAGGTTGATCTTGCGCTTGCGGCCGAACGGCGTCTCCTTCGGCTCGACGCTGAGGCAGTTCGAGGCAACCGAGCAATCGCCGCAGCCTTCGCAGACGAGATCGTTGATATAGGCGAACCGCTTCGGGTCCTCCATCTGGCCGCGCTTGCGGCGGCGCCGCTTCTCGGTGGCGCAGGTCTGCTCATAGATCAGCACGGTGACGCCTGGGATGTCCCGCAGCTCCTTCTGCACGCCGTCGAGATCCTCGCGCGGATGGATGGTCACGCCTTTGGGCAGATCCGCAGGGATGAACTTGTCCGGATCGTCCGACACAAGCGCAATCCGTGATACACCCTCCGCGCGGACGCTGTGGGCAATGGCATAGACGCTGACCGGTCCATCCACCGGCTGACCGCCGGTCATGGCGACCGCGTCGTTGAACAGGATTTTGTAGGTGATGTTGGCGCCTGCAGCGATAGCCTGCCGGATCGCCATGGAGCCCGAGTGGTAATAGGTGCCTTCGCCAAGATTCTGGAAGATGTGGCCTTGCCCCGTGAACTTGGACGAGGCGGCCCAGTTGACGCCCTCGCCCCCCATCTGGATCAGGGACGACGTCTCCCGGTCCATCCAGCTCGCCATGAAGTGGCAGCCGATGCCGGCGAGCGCCTTGGAACCCTCGGGCACTTTGGTCGAGGTGTTGTGCGGGCAGCCGGAGCAGAAATAGGGCGTGCGCGTCGCGCCCGGCACCGTGATCAGGCGCTCCGGATCGGGGTTCAATGCGTCCACGCGCCGGGCGAGGTTGAGATCGGGGAAGATCGGGTCGAGGCGCTTGGCCAGAACGCCGGCGAGGAAGCGCGGCGAGAGCTCCCCCGTCCAGGGAATGAGCCGGGCGCCGGTCTCGTCGTGCTTGCCGACCATGCGCTCGGGCTTGGAGCCGGGATAGTCGTAGAAATACTCCTTGAACTGGCTTTCGATGATGCCGCGCTTTTCCTCGACCACGAGGATCTCGCGCTTGCCCTTCACGAACTCCATGGCGTCGTGAAGCGGCAGCGGCCACACCATGCCGACCTTGTAGATGTCGATCCCGTGGGCGCGGCAGGCGGCCTCGTCGAGGCCGATCAGACGCAGGGCTTCCATCAGGTCGAGATGCGCCTTGCCGGCGGTGACGATGCCATAGGACGCGTCCGGGATATCGTAGATGCGCCGGTCGATGGGGTTGGCCTTGGCGAAGGCATAGACCGCGTGCTTCTTGGCCTCCATGCGCTCTTCGATCTGAGGACCCGGCAGGTCGGGCCAGCGATAATGCAGGCCTCCCGGAGGCGGCGTGAAGTCGGGCTCACGGAACTGGCGCGGCGCGCGCAGCTCGACGGAGACGCCCGATTCCACGATTTCCGACACGGCCTTGAAGCCCACCCACATGCCGGAGAAGCGGCTCAGCGCATAACCGTATTCGCCGAACTCGAGATACTCGGCGACGCTTGCCGGATGCAGCGTCGGCATGAACCAGCTCATGAAGGCGACGTCGGACTGGTGCGGCATCGACGAGGAGACGCAGCCATGGTCGTCGCCTGCCACCACCAGCACGCCCCCATGCGGCGAGGAGCCATAGGCGTTGCCGTGCTTCAGCGCATCGCCCGAGCGGTCGACCCCCGGGCCCTTGCCGTACCACAGGCCGAAGACGCCCTCGACCTGCCGGTTCGGATCGGTCTCCACCTGCTGCGAGCCGAGAACGGCGGTTGCGGCGAGATCCTCGTTGACGGCGGGAAGAAACTCGATGCGGCGCTCTTTCAGCTGCTCCTTGATGCGCCAGAATTCGAGATCGACGCCGCCCAGCGGCGAACCGCGATAGCCTGAGACAAAGCCCGCCGTGTTCAAGCCCGCCGCCCGATCGCGCTTCGCCTGATCGAGCACGATGCGCACGATGGCCTGCGTGCCGGTCAGAAACACCCGGCCGGTGTCGCGGGCGTAGCGGTCGGACAGCCGATAATCGTCGAGTGACGGAGCATCTGTCATCTGCTTCCTCCCGGGATCAGAAGCATTGTTCGTTGGCTACCAGTGTAATCCTGAACGGCTGGTAGGTGCTTCCTATTCGTTCCTTGTTAAGGTTCCTTCTTGGTAGAAGTTCCGGGTTCTGGCGCTATAAACGGTAGAAAATACCGGAGAGAACAGGGCCATGCTTGAGAAGCAGGACGAGCATATCCTGGTGCAGCTCCAAAGGGAGGGGCGCACCACGAACCAGCAGCTCGCCGACGATGT
Organism: Microvirga aerilata; assembly: GCF_016743775.1. Taxonomy (GTDB): domain Bacteria; phylum Pseudomonadota; class Alphaproteobacteria; order Rhizobiales; family Beijerinckiaceae; genus Microvirga; species Microvirga aerilata. Next base: position 7,939 of record NZ_JAEQMY010000024.1, read on the forward strand.
CGGCATGTCCACCTCGGCCTGCTGGCGGCGCGTGCGGGCGCTCGAGGATTCCGGCGTGATCGTGGGTTATTCGGCGCTTGTGGACAGGGAGAGGGCGGGGTTCAACACCTCCGCCATCCTGCACGTGTCGCTGGAGCGGCACGACGCCAAGTTCGTGGACGAATTCGTGTCCCGTGTAACGGCGCGGGCCGAGGTTCTGGAGTGCTTCGCAACCACGGGCGATGCCGATTATCACTTGCGCGTCGTCGTGCGCGACATGAAGGCCTACAACGAATTCCTCGACGAATTCATGTTCCGGCTGCCCGGCATTCGCACCGTGCGCACCAACGTCATCCTAAAGGAGATCAAAACCAGTGTTGCGCTGCCGTTCTGAACCGCGCGCCTTATTTTATTTGCTCTCAGGCAGCAGTGCGTAGGCGAGCTGCGCGATGGCGACGGGCCGGCTGTCGCTCACGGTCGTGAGCGTCACGCTGCCGAAAGCCATCGTGCGCCCGAGCCGGACGACCTTTGCGTCCGCCAGCACGTCGGCGCTTACTGCGGGACGAAGAAAGTGCATCGTCTGATCGACGGTGGTCATGGGCCTGTAGGCGCCTCCTGCCGAGGAAACGGCAAACACCATGGCGGTGTCGGCAAGGCTCATGAGAGCCTGTCCGCACACCACGCCGTTGTCCCGACAGAGCCGTTCCGAGAACCGCATGCGCAGAACGGCGCCCTCGGGGCTCAGGCTCTCGATGGACAGGCCGAGATCCTGGACCCAGGGGGCAAAGACGCTGGTCAGCATCTGCTCGGCAGTGTCTTGGTCGAATGTGCTCAATGTCTCCCCCAGTCATTTTTCTTCTGATACGTCATACCAACTGTGAAGTGGCAGGACATACCAGGCTTATGTCAAGGTAACTGGCATGTGCTGCCAGAGTTCTTTCATGACGAACGCACCGCGTTCATCGTGAGCAGTTCATAGGTCGCGACCGTTTCCCCCTGATCCGTCGTGATCTCAACGTCCCAGCGCACCTCGCCGTACTGCTCGTTGCGCGGCGACTTCGATTTCGCCGTGAGGCGAACCTTGATGGTCTCCCCCGGCTGCACCGGCTTGAGGAAGCGTAAGGAATCGAGCCCGTAATTGGCGAGCACCGGTCCAAGATCCGGATCGACGAAGAGGCCGGCCGCGAAGGACAGCAGCAGGTAGCCGTGGGCGACGCGGCCTGGGAAGAACGGGTGGTCCTTCGTGTCCTCTTCGCTCATATGCGCGTAGAAGGTGTCGCCGGTGAACTCGGCGAAATGCTCGATGTCCTCCAGGGTGATGGTGCGCTCCTTCGACACGAAGGTCTGCCCGACCGCGAGGTCCTCGAAGTGGTAGCGGAAGGGGTGCCGCCCCTCCTCGACTGTGGGAGCGCCCTTGATCCAGCTCTTGGTCACGCGGGAGAGCATGGCGGGCGAGCCCTGCAGGGCGGTGCGCTGCATGTAATGATGCACGCCGCGCATGCCGCCGAGCTCCTCGCCGCCGCCGGCGCGGCCGGGGCCGCCATGGACCATGTGCGGCATGGGCGAGCCGTGGCCGGTCTGCTCCTTGGCGCAATCCCGGTCGATCAGCACCAGGCGGCCGTGGAAGGCGCCGACGCCGAAGACGAGGTCGGAAGCGGCACCGGGATCGTAGGTGTAGACGGAGGCGACGAGGCTGCCGTCGCCGCGATTGGCGAGCGCCATCGCCTGCTCAAGTCCGTCATAGCCCATCACCGTGCAGACGGGGCCGAAAGCCTCGACGCTGTGCACGTTGGTGGCGCGGATCGGGTCTGGGCAATGGAGCAGGAGAGGGGGGATGAAGGCGCCGCGCTCGCGGTCCGCGCCTTCGACTGGGAAATCGTCCGGATTTCCAACGACAATATCCGCCTCGGACCGCAGCTTTGCCACCTGGGCCAGCACATCGCGGCGCTGGCCGAGGCCGACGACCGGGCCCATGCGGACGTTCTCAAGCTCCGGGTTGCCCACCTTGATTTTGGACAGCCGCTCGCGCAGGGCCTCGATCACGGCGGGTACATGGGCATTCGGCGCGATGGCACGGCGGATGGCGGTGCATTTCTGCCCCGCCTTGACCGTCATCTCCTTCGCGACTTCCTTGACGAAGAGATCGAATTCCGGCGTGCCGGGCCCGGCATCCGGCGCCAGGATCGCGGCGTTGAGGGAGTCGCGTTCCGCAATGAAGCGAACGGACTCGCGGGCAATCACCGGGTGCCGCTGCAGCTTCTGGGCGGTGTCCGCGGATCCCGTGAAGGACACCACGTCCTGACAGGTGAGGTGATCGAAGAGATCGCCCGTGGAGCCGACGATGCACTGGAGCGCGCCCTCGGGCAGGATGCGGGATTCCGCGATCATGCGCACCAGGGCATGGGCCACGTAGGACGTGATCGTCGCCGGCTTCGTGACCACGGGCACCCCGGCCAGGATGGCGGGCGCGAGCTTCTCAAGCAGGCCCCAGCAGGGGAAGTTGAAGGCGTTGATGTGGACGGCGACACCGGCCAGGGGCGCCATCACGTGCTGGCCCACGAAGCTGCCGCCCTTGGAGAGCGGCTCGACGGCGCCGTCGAGCAGGAAGGTGGAGTTGGGCAGTTCGCGGCGGCCCTTGGACGAGTAAACGAAGAGGGTGCCGATGCCGCCGTCCACGTCGATGAAGTTGTCGGAACGGGTGGTGCCGGTCTGGTAGGAGAGCCTGTAGAGCTGCTCCTTGCGCTCTGACAGATAGATGGCAAGAGCTTTCAGAAGCTCTGCCCGCTGATGGAAGGTCAGCCGCCGGAGGTTGGGGCCGCCCACCTGCCGGGCATAGGCCAGCACATCGCCCATATCGAGACCGCCGCTGGCGACCTCGGCGACCACGTCGCCCGTCACGGCGCTGCGAACCTCCGCAAGCTCCTGACCCGGGGACATCCAACTTCCGCGAACGAAGCTCTCAAGTCTCATCTGGACACCATTGGGAATGAGGTGGCGGCGCCGGCTCGAGGCAGAGCTGCGCCTTTTGGATGCATTATTGACCGACCGGTCGGTTAGTCAAGAAATTTTGGGGATCGCGCCTGCCGCGGCTTCGGGTCGACAGAGACGCATGATCCATAGATAGGTTAGGGGACGATGGGCCGAGGCGGCGGCGACGATCGCCACGGTCCTGAAGGAACGGAGTTGGCGTGAATGGCCGCGTTTGTCGAATCCCTCTTGGACCGGTTTCACGAGCGGACGCCCATCCGGGCGGGCTCCCTGATCGTGACAGTCTTCGGGGACGCGGTCGTGCCACGGGGCGGGGTTCTGTCCCTGTCCTCCCTCCACGAGGTCATGCGGGCCTTTCGCATCAGCGACACCCTGGTCAGGACAGCCCTGTCGCGCCTGGTGTCGGAGGGCTGGTTCGAGCGCTGGAAGGTGGGGCGCAACAGCTATTACCGGCTCACGAAGAAGGGGCAGGAGGCCTTCGCCCAGGCGACGCAGCGGATCTATGCCGACCCGTCCCCGGCCTGGCACGGCTCCTTCGACCTCCTTCTGCTCGACAACGGCCAGGACCGGGGCGCCCTGCGGGCGGAACTGTCCGAGGCCGGGTACGGAACCCTCGGGCCGGATCTCCTGATCGCTGCGGCGGCATCCTCGAAGGACAAGGAGGGGGTCCTGCGCCTTGCTGCCGCCCCGGCGGATCTGCCGACCGCCCGGCGGCTGGCGGAACGCGCCTGGCCTCTGGAGAGCATCGAGGGCCGTTACCAGCGCTTCATCGATACCTACGCGGGAACCCTCAAGGCGCTCGAGGGGGGCGCCCGGTTCAGCAGCCTGGATGCCCTGCTGGTGCGCATTCTCCTGATCCACGACTACCGCCGGGCCGTTCTGAAGGATCCCCTGCTGCCCCAGCAGCTTCTGCCGGACCCTTGGGCCGGAGCGGCCGCCCGCACCCTGTGCGGCACGATCTATAAGACGCTGCTGCCTGCCGCCGAGGGGTGGGTCGACCGCCATGCGCAGAACGATCGGGGCCCGCTTCCGCCCGTGGATCAAGGCTTTCGGCAGCGCTTCGCGTCAGTCCGGCCAGTCGCGGAGTTGCAGGCCGGCTAGACAATCCGTTACAAAAATATCTTGAATAAGCTGATTTTTGTGACATATTAGCTGGGTGGCTGCCCGTCATCGGGACGTGCTGCCCGATGCTTGGCACTTGGCGCATGGGAAATTGCTGCCTTCCAGGCGTTGCCCGACAGCAACGAAACCGGACGACACAACGCAGGCTGAAGGAGAAGCGCCGTGTACGCACAGATGGTGAAGACGGGCGTCGACCATATCCAGTCCAAGGAGGAGATGTCCCCCGAGGAGCGCGCCTTCCAGGACCGCGTCGACCAGGACATCAAGATCGAGCCGAAGGAATGGATGCCGGAGGCCTATCGCAAGACCTTGATCCGGCAGATCTCCCAGCACGCCCATTCCGAGATCATCGGCATGCAGCCGGAGGGCAACTGGATCACCCGTGCGCCGACGCTGGAGCGCAAGGCCATCCTGCTCGCCAAGGTGCAGGACGAGGCGGGCCACGGGCTTTATCTCTACTGCGCCGCCGAGACGTTGGGCGTGAGCCGCGACGAGCTCATGGAGCAGCTCAACAGCGGCAAGGCAAAGTATTCGAGCATCTTCAATTATCCGACGCTCACCTGGGCCGATATCGGCGCCATCGGCTGGCTCGTGGACGGTGCCGCGATCATGAACCAGGTGCCGCTGCAGCGCTGCTCCTACGGTCCCTATTCCCGCGCCATGATCCGCATCTGCAAGGAGGAGAGCTTCCACCAGCGCCAAGGCTACGACGCGATGACGAAGCTTGCCCGCGGCACCCCCGAGCAGAAGCAGATGGCGCAGGATGCGCTGAACCGCTGGTGGTGGCCGTCGCTGATGATGTTCGGCCCCTCCGATGCGGAGTCGGTTCACAGCGCCCAGTCCATGCGCTGGAAGATCAAGATCAACTCGAACGACGAGCTGCGCCAGAAATTCGTCGACCAGACGGTGCCGCAGGCCGAGTATCTCGGGCTCACCGTTCCCGACCCCGATCTCAAGTGGAACGCCGAGCGCGGGCATTACGATTTCGGCGAGGTCAACTGGGACGAGTTCTATCAGGTGATCGCCGGCAACGGCCCCTGCAACCGCGACCGGCTGCGCACGCGGGTGAAGGCCTATGAAGAAGGCCGCTGGGTGCGCGACGCCGCCGACGCCTATGCGGCGAAGAAGGCGGCACGCACCAAGGCCAAGGCGGCGTGAGCGGGAGAGCGACGATGACCGACAAGAAGGAATGGCCTCTCTGGGAGGTGTTCATCCGCAGCCAGCATGGGCTTGCCCACCGCCATGTGGGCAGCCTGCATGCGCCCGATGCCGAGATGGCGATCATGAATGCGCGCGATGTTTATACCCGCCGCAACGAGGGCGTGAGCATCTGGGTGGTGCGCGCCTCCGACATCGCGGCAAGTTCGCCAAGCGAGAAGGGCCCGCTGTTCGATCCGGCCAACAGCAAGGTCTACCGGCACCCAACCTTCTACGAGATCCCGGAAGAGCTGGGGCACATGTGATGAGCGGGCAGGACGCGCTCTTCGAGTATCTGCTGCGCCTGGGCGACAACACGCTGATCCTCGGGCACCGCCTGTCGGAATGGTGCGGGCATTCGCCGGCGCTGGAAGAAGACTTGGCGCTGTCCAACGTGGCGCTCGACCTCATCGGGCAGACGCAGCTCTGGCTCAATCTCGCGGGCGAGATCGAAGGCAAGGGGCGCGATGCCGACAAGCTTGCCTATCTGCGCGACGCCCGCGACTTTCGCAATCTCCTGCTCGTCGAGCAGCCGAACGGCGACTTCGCCGCCACCATGGCGCGCCAGTTCTACTTCGATGCCTGGCATTACCTGCTGCTGCGGGAGCTCACGGGCGCGAAGGATGGGCGCATTGCCGAGATTGCCGCCAAGGGCCTGAAAGAGGTCACCTATCACCTGGAGCGCAGCCGCGATTGGGTCCTGCGCCTCGGCGACGGCACGGAAGAGAGCCATCGCCGCATGCAGGCGGCGGTTGACGATCTCTGGATGTATACGGGCGAGATGTTCGAATCCGACGAGGTGGACGAAGCCATGATGCGCGACTGCATCGGTCCCGATCTCTCGTCGCTTCGCGAGCCGTGGCTCGGCCTGATGCGGGCCACAGCTGATGAAGCCACGCTCACCCTGCCGCAGCCCGGATGGGCGCAGCGGGGCGGCAAGCGGGGCATGCACTCGGAGCATCTCGGCTACATCCTGGCGGATCTCCAATTCCTGCAGCGGGCCTATCCCAACGCAACGTGGTAGGTGGCGGCGATGACGAGCAGCCTGACGCGGCCGGATCTGGATCAGATCAGAGCCTGGCTGGAAGAGGTTCCCGACCCGGAGGTTCCGGCCGTCTCGGTCATGGATCTCGGCATCGTGCGCGATGTGCAATGGTCGGGCGACGAGCTTGTCGTGGCGATCACGCCCACCTATTCGGGCTGCCCTGCAACGGGCGTCATCGCGCTCGACATCGAAGCGGCGCTGCGGGCGAGGGGACTTGATCGCTTGCGCGTCGAGCGCAGGCTCTCGCCGCCTTGGACCACGGACTGGATCAGTGAGGCAGGCAGGCGCAAGCTCGAGGCTTACGGCATCGCACCGCCGGCCGAGAGTGCGGGCGGCCCGTCGGTCTTCGACCGCCTCCTGCGCAAGCCGCTGACGATCTCCTGCCCGCGCTGCAAATCGGAGAGCACCTCGCGCATCAGCGAGTTCGGCTCGACCCCTTGCAAGGCGCAGTACCGGTGCGACAGCTGCCTCGAGCCCTTCGACTACTTCAAGTGCATTTGAAACGAGCGGACGCTCCATGACAAAGTTCTACCCTGTCACCGTTGCCGACGTCAGGCGCGAGACCCGCGATGCCATCGTCCTCACGCTGGACGTGCCGGATGAGCACAAGGAGGCGTTCAGCTTCTCGCCGGGGCAGTACTTGACCCTGCGCACGAATATCGACGGCGACGAGGTCCGTCGGTCCTATTCCATCTGCGCCGCGCCCATGGAGGGCAGGCTCCGGGTCGGCATCAAGAAGATTGCGGGCGGCGTGTTCTCGAACTGGGTGAGCGAGCAGCTCGCCCCCGGCCATGTGATCGAGGCCATGCCGCCGATGGGCAACTTCTTCGTGCCTCTCGATCGCACGCAGAAAAGGCACTTCGTGGGCTTTGCGGCGGGCAGCGGAATCACGCCGCTGATCAGCATCGTCAAGACGACGCTTCTATCCGAGCCCCAATCCTCCTTCACCCTCTTCTATGGCAACCGCGCGTCGAGCTCGATCATGTTCCGCGAGGAGCTGGAGGATCTCAAGAACGAGCATCTCGAGCGCTTCAGCCTCATCCATATTCTTAGCCGCGAGCAGCAGGACATTGACCTCTTCAACGGCCGCCTGACCAAGGAGAAGTGCGATCAGCTTCTCGATCACTGGATCGACGCTTCCTCCATCGATGTCGCCTTCATCTGCGGGCCGCAGGACATGATGCTGGGCGTTGCGAAAAGCCTTGAGGAACACGGCCTCGACAAGCGCAAGATCAAGTTCGAGCTGTTTGCCACATCCACGCCAAGCCGCCGCCCGCGCAAGCCCGAAGAAGAGCAGGCCAGGAACCACAAGGATCTCTGCGAGGCCACCATCGTCATCGACGGACGCGCCCGCACCCTGTCCTTCGAGAAGGGCACCGCGTCGGTGCTCGATGCGGCCACCCAGGAAGGAATCGAGCTGCCTTACGCCTGCAAGGGCGGCGTCTGCTCCACCTGCCGGGCCATGCTGGTGGAGGGCGAGGTCGACATGGACGCGAACTTCGCCCTGGAGGATTACGAGATCGCCCGGGGCTATATCCTGACATGCCAGAGCTACCCGGTGACGGACAAGATCCTGGTCGATTTCGACAGGTGATCGAGGAGGTGCGCCATGGTCGATGAAGATGGCCTCGTGGGCTTCGTGGCCGGCGGCGGGCGCTTGAGCGCACCCGACAACGTGACGCCCCGCTATCGCGCGGAGCTCATGCGCCTCATGGCGATCTTCGTCGATTCCGAGATGGCGGGCGCCTCGGGTTTTGCCGATTGCATCAATCTGGCGCCGGGGCTGAAGGAGCGGATCACGGCCACGCGCATGGTCTTCGAGAAATTCAACCATGCGCGGCAGGTGCTGAAGCTGATGGAGGAGTTCGGCGCCAATACAGGCCAGTATGTAGGCGCGCATCCCTGGTCGTCCCGCCTCGACCGCAGCGTTAATCTGGGCACGCGCCGCATGGACGGCGACATGCGCCTCAACGTGTTCCATTCCCCGATCAACGGTTGGGTGGATGCGGTGGTGATGAACTGCCTCATGGGGCAGGCGACCGTGGTGCAGCTCGACGAGCTGACCCGCGGCTCCTATCAGCCCCTGGCCGATGCCCTTGCCGACATACTCCCCGTCGAGAGGCAGCATGCGGAGCTTGGGCAGCAGGGCCTGCGGGTGGCGCTCGACAGGGGCCACGACAGGACCGACGCCCAGGCCTCTGTGAACTACTGGTATCCGCGCGTGGCCGACACCTTCGGCAGCAGCGCGTCGGATCACTTCGACCGGCACCGGAAGTACGGGTTGCGCCAGAAGGGCAGGGAAGAACTCCTGGCCCGCTGGCAAGGCATCGTTGACCCGGTGATCGAGGGGTTCGGGCTCACGGTGCCGGCGCTCGCGTCACGCCAACCTGGCTCATGAGGGTGCAATGCCTGCCTTCCTCCCCCTTGCGGGGAGGGGAAAGGCGGCGCGGCTCCATGAGCCGATTTTGAACGCAAGCAGGCTAAAAACCCCGGCGAGACTACTCCGCCGCTTTCACGCGCCGTGTTGGGGCGATGGGCTCCGCGTGAAGATTGCGCGTGCCGTCCACGATCAGTTGCGCCACAAGCTCGGCATAGTCGGCGCGGGTCACGTCTCCGGTGCTCTTGAACCAGAGATAGTGCCAGTTGATCATGCCGAAGAGCGACATGGTCACGGGCTTGAGCAGCTTGGTGCCCTTGAGCTGCGGCGCGACGCCGGCCACCGCGTCGGAGAAGATCTTGACCAGCTCGCGCTCCATCGCCTTGAGTTCCGTCTGCCTGTCGGAGGGCAGCAGACGCAGGCCGTTGATCTGCACATTGTGCTGGGCGTCGGCATCGCGATAGGCTTCGAGCAGGGCTGCGACCAGTTCCTTGAGGCGGGGCCCGGCGGCAAGGCCCGGCCGGTCGGCTGCTTCCACGACGTCGAGCAGCTCTTCCAGGTGGAAGCGGATCACGTCGAAGAGCAGCTCCTCCTTGTCCCGGTAGTAGTGGTAGAGGTTCGCCTTCGAGACGCCGCAGGCCTCCGCGATCTTGCTCATGGAGGCGCGGTCGTAGCCGTGGGCTGCAAACAGCTCGGCCGAGCGATCCAGGATCGCCCGGCGCTTGTCGTCGTAGTCGGTGGCGCGGGTGCGGGCCATGGGGTTTTCTATTCTTTCGGTCTGCGGTCGATCACGCGCTTCGCCTTGCCGAGCGAGCGCTCGATCCCTTCAGGGTCGAGGACGTTTACCTGAGCCGTGATGCCGATGGTATCCTTGATCGCCTGGCTCAGGCGGTCGGACGCGGCCTTGCGGGTTTCCGGATAGTCGGCCTCGGGCCTGATCTCGGCCCGGATCTCCATCTGGTCCATGCGGCCTTCGCGGGTCAGCACGATCTGGTAGTGGCCCGACAGGGCCGGGATCTGCAGGAGCTTTTCCTCGATCTGGGTGGGGAAGACGTTCACGCCCCGGATGATCATCATGTCGTCGGTGCGGCCCGTGACCTTTTCCATGCGTCGCATGGTGCGCGCGGTACCGGGCATGAGCCGGGTCAGGTCGCGGGTGCGGTAGCGGATGACGGGCATCGCCTCCTTGGTGAGCGACGTGAACACGAGCTCGCCTTCCTCGCCGTCCGGCAGCACCTCGCCGGTCACCGGATGGATCACCTCGGGATAGAAGTGATCCTCCCAGATGTGCAGACCGTCCTTGGTTTCGATGCACTCGCAGGCGACCCCCGGACCCATGACCTCGGACAGGCCGTAGATGTCCACCGCATGGATGTCGAAGGCCTCCTCGATCTCGGCCCGCATGGCGTTGGTCCAGGGCTCGGCGCCGAAGATGCCGACTTTGAGCGACGATTGGCGCGGGTCGAGGCCCTGCTTGCGGAACTCGTCCAGGATCGCCAGCATGTAGGAGGGCGTGACCATGATCACGTCGGGTTGGAAATCCTGGATGAGCTGCACCTGGCGCTCGGTCATGCCGCCCGACATGGGGATCACCATGCAGCCGAGGCGCTCGGCGCCGTAATGAGCGCCCAATCCGCCGGTGAAGAGGCCGTAGCCGTAGGCCACATGCACCTTCATGCCCGGCCGCGCGCCGCTCGCCCGGATCGAGCGGGCCATCACGTCCGCCCAGGTGTCGATGTCGCGCTTCGTGTAGCCGACCACGGTGGGCTTGCCGGTGGTGCCCGAAGAGCCGTGCACGCGGGCGACCTGATTTTGCGGCACGGCGAACATGCCGAACGGATAGTTGTCGCGCAGGTCCGCCTTGGTGGTGAACGGAAATTTCGCGAGGTCGGCGAGATCCTTGAAATCGTCCGGGTGAACGCCCGCCTGGTCGAACTTCGCCCGGTAGTGCGGCACGTTCTCGTAAGAGTGGCGCAGGGACCAGGCGAGGCGCTCGCGCTGCCAGGAGGCCAACTCGTCACGGGATGCGAGTTCGAGGCGGTCGAGGGCTGTGGCTTGCGGCTTAAGCTCGGACAGCTTGCGGAGCGGAATCTGGTTCAAGGAAACCTCCCAATCATTTTCTTGTTGGTTCTGTCTCGTCCGCGCCTGACGGGAGCAGCGTTCCGGGGATCGTGCGCGAATGGCCGCGGAACTCGGCAACGACCTCGCCCTGGCCGTTGCGAACCGTCACGTCGTAGATGCCCGAGCGGCCGGAGCGGTTGCGCTCCACCGCATGCGCCGTGAGCGTGTCTCCCCGGCGGCCGGGCTGCAGGAACGTCACGGCGCATTGCTGCGCCACGGTGCGCTGGTTGTAGGTGTTGCAGGCGAACGCGAAGGCCGAATCCGCCAGCGTGAAGATGAAGCCGCCGTGGCAGATGCCGTGGCCGTTCGTCATGTCGGGCCGGACCGGCATGGACAGAACGGCCTCGCCGGGCGCCACCCGCTCCACCACCATGCCGAGACCCTGGCTCGCCTGATCCTCGGCCCACATGGCCTGGGCGCAGGCTTGTGCAGTGTCGTGCGCGGCGATGGCGGAAGAGGGCGCGTCCATCAGGCTTTTCCCGTGAACTTGGGCTGGCGCTTTTCGAAGAAGGCCGTGACGCCTTCCATGTAGTCGGGCGTGCGGCCCGCTTGACCTTGCAGGTCGCGCTCCAGGTCGAGCTGCCTGTCGAGGTCGTTCGTCTGCGAGGCGTCGAGGGCCTGCTTGATGAGCCCAAGTCCAACCGTGGGCTGTGCCGCGAAGTGAGCCGCCAAGCGATGCGCCTCGTCCATTAGGGCAGCATCGTCGACCGCTTTCCAGATCATGCCCCAGGCCTCCGCCTGCTCGGCCGCGACCGGCTCGGCGAGCAGGGCGAGCGCCCGTGCGCGCGCCGGGCCGACGAGCCGCGGCAAGAACCAGGTGCCTCCGGAATCGGGCACGAGGCCGAGTTTCGCGAAGGCCTGAATGAACTTCGCCGAGCGCGCCGCCAGAACGATGTCGCAGGCGAGCGCGATGTTGGCGCCGGCACCCGCGGCCACGCCGTTGACGGCGCCGATGACGGGGATCCGCAACGCGCGCAGCTTGCGCACAAGAGGATTGTAGAGCCGCTCCAACGTCGAGGAGAGATCGGGAGCCTGCCCCGGGCTGAAGACCCGGTCGGACAGGTCCTGGCCGGCGCAGAAGCCGCGCCCGGCGCCCGTGAGGATCAGCGCCCGGCAATCGCTGTCGGCCTCCGCATCGAGAAGCGCCGTCATCAGGGTCGCATGCATCGCCTCGTTGAAGGAGTTGAGACGGTCCGGCCGGTTGAGGGTGATGACGCGATAGCCTTCTCGCCTGTCCGTGAGGATGAGATCGGTCTCCACGAGGTCCTCCCGATTGTGCGCCGGCGGCATGCCACCGAGCTTGCGACTTGTTTACTATTGACCAACCGTTCGGTCAATTATATTGATGTGAAGCAAAGGGTCAATGAGAGCATTCACCGCTCGCACGGAGCCGCATGAGATGGGATTTTTCGAAGACCATCGGGACACGCTCACCCAAGCCTCGCAGGCTGTGCGCCCACACGATGGCCGCAGCGCCGACCCCTGCCTCGCCACCGCTGCTTTCCCATTCCACTGTGCTCGAACCGCCATGACCTGAAGGGTCGTCGGCGGCCGATTCACTGTGCAACAATCAAGAAAAACAAACGACAACCAACCAGGAGGAAACGGATGACATCGAAAACGACGCTCAAGTTCATGCTGGCCGCAGGCGCGCTCAGTGTCGGCCTGTCTCACGGCGCCCTTGCGCAAGGCACCGTCAAGATCGGCTCGGTGCTCTCGGTCACCGGTCCGTCGTCGTTCCTGGGCGAGCCCGAGGACAAGACGTTGCGGCTTTACGTCGACAAGATCAACGCGGCGGGCGGCGTTGCCGGCAAGAAGATCGAGCTCGTGATCTATGACGACGGCGGCGATGCCAACAAGGCCCGCACCTTCGCCACGCGCCTCATCGAGGACGACGAGGTGATCGCCATGGTGGGCGGCACCACGACGGGCAGCACCATGGCCATGATCCCGGTCTTCGAGGAGGCCCAGGTGCCGTTCATCTCGCTGGCCGGCGCCATCGAGGTGATCGACCCCGTGCGCAAGTTCGTGTTCAAGACCCCGCACACCGACAAGATGGCCTGCGAGAAGATCTTCGAGGACCTGAAGAAGCGAAACCTCACCAAGATCGGCATGATCTCGGGCACGGACGGCTTCGGCGCCTCCATGCGGGCGCAATGCGTCAAGGTCGCGCCCAACTACGGCATGCAGATCCTCATCGACGAGAGCTACGGCCCGCGCGACAGCGACATGACGGCCCAGCTCACGAAGATCAAGAACACGGCCGGCGTGCAGGCGGTGGTCAATCCGGGCTTCGGCCAGGGTCCGGCCATCGTGACCCGCAACTATGCCCAGCTCGGCATGACCGCAACGCCGTTCTACCAGAGCCACGGCGTCGCATCAAAAAGCTTCATCGATCTGGCCGGTCCTGCCGCCGAAGGCGTCCGCTTGCCGGCGGCGGCGCTTCTCGTCGGCGACAAGCTGCCGGAAAGCGATCCGCAGAAGAAGGTGGTGACGGAATACAAGCAGGCCTACGAGAGCGCCACGAAGCAGCCGGTCTCGACCTTCGGCGGCCATGCCTATGACGGTCTCTTCATTCTGGTGGAGGCCATGAAGCGCGCCAACTCCACGGACCCGCAGAAGATCCGCGACGAGATCGAGAAGACCAAGGGCTTCGTCGGCACGGGCGGCATCGTCAACATGTCGGCCACCGACCATCTCGGCCTCGATCTCTCGGCGTTCCGCATGCTGGAGATCAAGGGCGGCGACTGGAACCTGGCTCAGTCGGGCAGCTGATCTTTCGCTGACATCGACCGGACGGGAGGCTGGCCCCAGCCTCCCGTCCGGCAACCTGAATGGCGTAAGGCAGCAGCATGGCAGAGTTCCTCCAGTTCCTCATCTCCGGGCTGACGGTCGGAGCGGTCTACGCGCTGGTCGCGCTGGGCTTCACGCTGATCTACAACGCCTCGGGCGTGGTGAACTTCGCGCAGGGCGAGTTCGTGATGCTCGGCGGCATGGTGACCGTCTTTACGTCGGCGGCCGGCATGCCGCTGCCGCTCGCGGCCCTGATCGCCGTAGGCGTTGCCGTCGTCATCGGGCTCATGCTGCATCGCTTCGCCATCGAGCCTGCCCGCGGCGCATCGGCGGTGACGCTCATCATCATTACCATCGGCGCATCGATCCTGCTGCGCGGCATCGCCACCATCGTGTTCGACAAGCAGTTCCACAAGCTGCCCGCCTTCACAGGCGACACGCCGGTCGACATTCTTGGCGCAGCCGTGCAGCCGCAGAGCTTCTGGGTCCTCGGCGGTGCGGCCGTCGTCGTGCTGGTGCTGTATGTGTTTCTGGAGCACACGCTTCTCGGCAAGGCCGTCCTGGCAACGGCCGCGAACCGCCTCGCGGCCCGCCTGGTCGGCATCAACACGACCACGATCATGGCGCTCGCATTCGGCGGGTCCGCGGCCATCGGCGCGGTGGCGGGCATTCTGGTGACGCCGATCACGCTGACGAGCTACGACGTGGGCACGCTTCTTGCGCTGAAAGGCTTTGCGGCCGCCATGCTGGGCGGCATGGGCAATCCGGTGGGCGCCGTCGTCGGCGGGCTTCTGCTCGGCCTGCTCGAGGCGTTCGGCGCGGGCTATATCAGCTCCACCTACAAGGATGCCTTCGCGTTCGTGGTCATTCTCATCGTGCTGTTCGCCGCCCCGCAGGGATTGTTCGGACGCCGCGTGGTGGAGAGGGTTTGAGGATGCGTGCTCTCGTGAATCATCGCATACTGACGCTCCTCGTTCTGGCAGCCATGATCGCGGCTCTCCCGCTGATCTTTCCCTCGAGCTATTACTTCCGCGTGGCGTCGCTCGTATGGGTTTCGGCGCTTGCCGCCATCGGCCTCAACATCCTGATGGGGCAGGCCGGGCAGGTAAGCCTCGGCCATGCGGCCTTCTTCGGCATCGGCGCCTATGCGGTGGCCATCGGGCCGGCGCATCTCGGGGTGCCGCCCTGGGCCGCGCTTTTCCTCGGTGCGCTGCTCTCCGCCGCTCTCGCTTATCTGGTCGGGCGGCCGATCCTGCGGCTGAAGGGACATTATCTCGCCATCGCCACCCTGGGCCTCGGCGTGCTGGTGGCGCTCGTCATCTCCACGGAAAGCCGCTGGACCGGCGGCCCGGACGGCATGCCCGTTGCACGCCTGACCCTGTTCGGCTGGAGGGTCGCCGGATCGGACACCTGGTACTGGGTCACCGGCGGGCTCCTGCTCCTGGGAACATGGATCGCGCTCAATCTCGACGAGACGCCCACCGGGCGAGCGTTCCGCGCCCTTCACGACAGCGAGGTGGCGGCCCAAGTGGTCGGGGTCGACGTCGCCCGGTTCAAGCTCCAAGCCTTCGTGATCGCGGCCGTCTATGCTTCCCTCGCGGGCTCGGCCCTTGCCTTCATGAACGGCTTCATCAATCCCGATCAGGCGGGCTTCCTGCACTCGGTGGAGCTTGTCACCATCGTGGTCCTCGGCGGCCTCGGCTCCGTGGTGGGCAGCATCGTGGGCGCCGCCGTGCTGGTGACGCTGCCGCAGGTGCTGACGGTCTTTCACGAATACGAGCACCTGCTGCTCGGGCTCATCATCATCGTGGCGATGATCTTCATGCGCAACGGCATCGTACCGAGCCTCTCGGGCCTGCTGTTCCGGAGGGCACGGTCATGACGATCCTCAAGGCAACGGATGTGGGCATCTCCTTCGGCGGCGTGAAGGCGGTCGACGGCGTGAGCTTCTCGGTGGGCTCAGGGCAGATCCTGTCGATCATCGGCCCGAACGGCGCCGGAAAGACCACGCTCTTCAACGTGGTGTCCGGAGTGTACGTGGCAAGCCGCGGCACGATCCATCTGGCCGACGAGGACGTGACGGGCCTCGCGCCCCACAAGCTCGCGGCGCGGGGGTTGTCGCGCACCTTCCAGAACCTCCAGATCTTCCAGCGCATGACCGCCTGCGAGAACGTGATGGTGGGACGCCACCTGCGGGAAAAGTGCAGCCTTCTGCCGGCCCTGTTCAGAACGCCGTCCGTGACGCGCCAGAACCGGGAGACGAGGGCTGCGGCTCTCGACCTGCTTGCCGAGGTCGGCCTGAAGGACTTTGCCGACGTTCCGGCAGGCTCGCTCTCCTACGGGGCCTGCAAGCGCCTGGAGATCGCCCGCGCGCTTGCGGCGGAGCCGCGCGTTCTCCTTCTCGACGAGCCGGCGGCCGGGTGCAACGCCGTCGAAACGGAGGAGATCGATCACCTCATCCGGCAGGTGGCCGACCGGGGCGTCGCGGTCGTTCTGGTCGAGCATGACATGAAGCTCGTGATGAAGATTTCCGACAGGATCCTGGTTCTCGAGCGCGGCAGGCCTCTGGCCGAGGGAACGCCGCGCGAGGTGCGCGATGATCCCAAGGTGCTGGAGGCCTATCTGGGCCATCATGGCGCACGGGAGGCCGCCCGTGCTTGAGGTTGAAGGACTGCGCAGCGCCTATGGGCGGATCGAGGTGCTCAAAGGCGTCAGCCTCGAAGTGCGCGCAGGCGAGGTGGTGGCGCTCGTCGGCTCCAACGGCGCGGGAAAGACCACGCTGCTGCGCGCGCTCTCGGGCGTTCAGCCGATCACCGGCGGCGAGATCCGCTTCAACGGACAGCGCATCGAGCGCCTCGCGCCCCACGGAAGAGTCGAGCTCGGCATCACGCAGTCGCCGGAAGGCCGACAGGTGTTCGGCCCTCTGACCGTCGAGGACAACCTGCGGCTCGGCGCTTACAGGCGGCGCGACAAGGAGATCGACCGGGACCGCGACCGGGTGTTCGCCATGTTCCCCATCCTGGCCGAGAAGCGCCATCTCCTGGCCGGAGGATTGTCGGGCGGGCAGCAGCAGATGCTGGCCATCGGCCGGGCGCTCATGGGGCGGCCCAAGCTCCTGCTCCTCGACGAGCCGTCGCTGGGATTGTCGCCGCTCCTCGTCGACCAGATTCTCGATGCCATCGTGTCGCTGCGCAAGGACGGCATCACGGTGCTGCTCGTCGAGCAGAATGCCAGTGCGGCCCTGGCCATCACTGATCGCGGTTATGTGCTGGAAACCGGCAAGGTCGCCTATAGCGGAGAGGGCTCGGCGCTTCTGGCGGCCCCGCAGGTGAAGGCCGCCTATCTCGGCATCGCGTGAGCAGCCTGCGCCATCAGTCGGCACCGGGTTCCTGCTGCGCCATGCTTTGCTTGGCGAGAGTCAGCGCCTCCTGCAGCACGGCCTGATCGCCGATGTGGTTGGCAAGGATCAGCACAAGACGGCTGTTGAGCGCGGCGCTCCTCTCGTCCGACAATCCGCGATGCGCGTCGATGAGGGCGCGGTAGGCGCGATCCGGATCGGGAAACCGGCTGTCGGTGATCAACGCGCTCATGCTGTTACTCCCGCAAGGCCCCGCAGGCGACGGGATGCGCTTTGGATTGCCTCGGGATCTGCATAACGCCAGCGTGCCGCCAGATGCTGATCGGGGCGCACCAGGTAGGTGCTGCCGGGGGCCGCATCGAAGCGCTGCGCGAACAGGCCGCTCTCGTCCACGAGATCCTCGCCGATCACGAGCACGTTCAGGCCTGCCGGTGGTTCCTGTCCGTTCGGCACATGAAGAACGGTCTCCTCGCCCTTGAGAGCCTCAAGGAGCCAGACCGGTTGTCCGCTGCGGTCGCGCATCGGCGCATCGGGCAGGGGCGCGCCTAGATGGGCCGAGCCGGACCAGGCTTCCCGATCGGGCGTCGACAGGGGTGTCTCGTAGGTGGAGGGCAGCGACAGCCGGCCCGAGTTCACCATCCGCTTGGCAAAAGGCGTATGGCGCGCAAGAGCAAGCGCCGCATCGCGGAAGCGAAGCTCCTGGGAAGAGCGGGGTGCGATGAAATCCGTCGAGCGGGTCGAGTGGCCGATATTCTCGTCGGCCGCGGTCGAGCGTTCGAGGTCGTAGCTGTCGATCAGGCTCTCCGATGCTTCACCTCTGGCGATACGGGCAAGCTTCCAGGCGAGGTTGTCCGCATCCTGAATGCCGGAATTCGCGCCTCGCGCGCCGAAGGGCGATACCTGATGGGCCGCGTCTCCGGCAAAGACCACCCGCCCGTGCACGAAGCGCTCCAGGCGGCGGCATTGGAACGTATAGACCGACACCCATTCGAGCGCGAAATCGTCGTGCCCCAGCATCTGCCTCAGGCGCGGCAGCACGCGCTCCGGCGCCTGCTCGGCCTTCGCGTCCGCATCGGGACCAAGCTGAAGGTCGATGCGCCAGACATCGTCCGGCTGCTTGTGCAGGAGGGCGGAGCGGCCCTCGTGAAAGGGCGGGTCGAACCAGAACCATCGCTCCGGCGGAAAATCGCCCTTCATCTTCACGTCGGCGATGAGGAACCGGTCCTCGAACGCCTCGCCTTGGAACGCCAACCCCAGCATGCCGCGTATCCCTGAACGGGCGCCGTCGGCAGCGACGGTCCAATCGGCTTCAACCGCATAGGAGCCATCCGGCGTCTCGACGGTGAGCGTCACGCCGTCGTTGCGGCGGTTCAGGCCGACGACCTTGTTGCGCCAGCGGATCTCGAGGTTGGGCAGCGCGGCGGCGCGCTCCACGAGCGCGTGCTCCAGGTAATATTGCTGGAGATTGATGAAGGCCGGCATCTTGTGCCCGTCTTCCGGCAGAAGGTCGAAGGCGTAGAGCAGGTCGTCGCGCTGAAACACCTTGCCGAGCTTCCAGGTGACGCCTTTCGCCAAACAGGGCTCCGCAACGCCCAAGCGGTCGAGGATCTCGAGCGTGCGCTTGGCATAGCAGATGCCGCGCGATCCCTCGCCGATCCGATCCGCATCGTCGAGCAGGACCACCGGCACGCCGCGCTGGGCCAGGTCGATGGCGGTGCAAAGGCCCACGGGCCCTGCGCCGACGACAACGACCGGGTGCCGCGCAGGGGAGGAGCGGTCCTGATCCGCGCAGCGGCGGTAGCCGAACTGGTAGAGGGACTTGCGGGTGTTCATGGCGCCTCTTCGCCCCTGCTTCACTGGCCTGCATCAGGGTGCAATCGCCGTCCGATGCAAGCACAGGGTAGTCTGGGGACCGGGCCCGTCAAGTTGGCATGTCCGGGAATGATCAGCGCAGATCGAAGCGCAGGGGCACCGAGAATGTGAACTGCTGCTGTGGCAGCGAAGCTGGTGCCGGTGGAAGAGAGGAGCCGGGGCGGGCCGCTGCCAAAGCAGCCTGATCGAGGGCAGGGTGGCCGGCGCTTCGAACGACGGACGCGCTGAGGATCCGGCCTGAGCGGTCCATCGTGAAGCGCAAGGTCGCGATGCCGCCAACGCCCTGGCTGCGTGCGATGTCGGGATAGCGCAGGCGGTTGCGCAGCGCGGATGCGAGGCTTGCCACGTAACGGTTGAGCGCATTCGGATCGGCGGACGCGGCTGCGCCTCCCGTATTCTCTCGTGAGGCCGAGGCCTGCCCCTGACGTGCCTGCGATGGAGGAAGCTGCTGTGCGGCGACGGTGCGGTGCGGCTCGGGCTTGCGCTCCACCGGCTTGGCCGGCGGCGGCTTCCTCGCGGGCTTGGGCGCGGGCTTCTCTTCGGGCGGCTTCGCCACCACTGTCTCCGGCGGCGGAAGAGCCACGACGGCATCGGGCTCCGGGGGCGCCTCGGGCAGCGCCTCAGCGGGCACCGCTTCCGCTTCTTCGGCTTGCCGAGCCTCGACCTCCTCGACGGGAGGAGCAGCCTGCGCGGAGACTTCGGCCGGCGCCACGGATGCGATCTCTTCCATGGCGGGAGCCAGGTCGATGGTGATCTCCTGCTCGCCCGGCGGAGCGACGGTCTCCCCCGGGGGCCAGAGGGTCAGCGCCGCAAAGGCTGCTCCATGCAGGAACAGCGCCGTGACGAAGGCGATCCCGAGACGGCCCGGGTCCTGCGGCGATCGGATGGTCTGAACGGTCATCGGCTGCGCTGCGGGCTTTAGGGGACCGCGGGTCCGCCGGGGGCCTGCGCGATCAGGGACACCTTGCCGAAGCCGGCGGCGCTGATCTGCCCCATGATCTCGACGATGCGCCCGTAAGGAACGGCCTTGTCGCCGCGAACCAGCACGACCTGGTTGGGATCCTGGCTCACGAGCTCCTTGAGGCGCGGCATTATGGCGTCGGGGGAAAGAGCCTCCTTGTCGAGAAAGGGCTGGCCCTTGTGGTCGATGCTGATCACCACCGGCTGCTTGGGCTGCGACACCTTCGGCGCCGCCGTCTTCGGCAGCTGCACGGGCACGCCAACGGTCATGAGGGGCGCTGCCACCATGAAGATGATGAGCAGCACGAGCATGACGTCGACAAGCGGCGTGACGTTGATCTCCGACAGGGGAGCGGCGGCGAACTCGTCGTCGGCCTCCTGCGAACGGACCGGGCCCATTCCCATTACTCGGCGGCCTCCGCCCGGAGATGGGCCTTGCGGTCGCGGGCGAGGCGGTCGCCCAGCGCCGTGATGCCTGCCGCGAAGGACTGCTGGAGACGGCCCAGATCCGTCGTGAGCTTGTTGTAGGCGATCACCGCCGGAATGGCGGCCACGAGGCCGATGGCGGTGGCGAACAGCGCTTCGGCGATGCCGGGGGCAACCACCGAGAGGCTGGTGTCCTGGCTCGCCGCAATTGCCGAGAAGGAGTTCATGATGCCCCAGACCGTGCCGAAGAGGCCGATGAACGGCGCTGCCGATCCGGTGGTGGCCAGGAAGGGCAGTCCGGTCTGGAGCCGGCGCATGTCGACGGAAAGGGCGGCCCGCATGGCCCGCTCGATGCGCTCGCGGCGCTCGGCACGGCTCTCGGATGCGTCCTGGTCGCGCCAAGCCTCATGGCCCGCCGCGACGATCCGGCCCGTGGTTCCGGCCATCTGCGGGTGAAGCTTGTCGCCCGAGCGGGCGGCCGTCTCGAAGGCGCGAGCCTGCCGGCGGATGCTCCCGATGCGCAGGAGCTTGTCGACGATCACCGTCCAGCAGCCCAAGGAGGCCAGGACCAGCATGATCATGACGCCCTTGACGATTGGGTCGGCCTGCAGGAACAGGGCGAGAAACGACAGGTCGTGCGGAGCTGCGGACGCGATCTCGTTCATGGCATCGGCCTCACTTCGCAAAGGACACGGCGTCGATCCGGGAGGCGGTCTCCACGGCGGACAGGCAGTCCTCCCGTGAGCCGGCCGCGCCTTCGCAGGCCAGGACGTCGTTCAGGAGCACACGCCCGAGCCGGGAGCAGTTCAGTCCCGGAAAATCGAAGAGCTTGATGAGGGTCTTGCGGCCCGGCACCGGACCGACCTCGACAGCCAGCCGCTTGGCCGCGACGCCATCTGTGTCGAGGGCAAACAGGTCGAGCTTCAGGGAGCGCCAGCTCTCGCCCTTCTGGTTCTCGATCAGGAAATAGGTGCGGCAGCTCTCGCCGGCCGCTTCGACCTTGTTCAACTCGATGCGCAGGGCCGTCGCGGCCGGCGAGGGAGCCTGGGCCAGGGCCATGCCGCTGAAAGGCAGGAGCAGGGCCAGGCAGGCCAATACGGGGCCTGCCGAAAACCCGGGCTCATTCCATGCGCTGATGCCCATCTTGTCGTTCTCCTCGTGCAGGCGAGCGCCTGCGGGCCGCGGCAAGCAGCCTTGGCGCCTCGCGGGAGGCGCCCGTCACAGACATCGTCAGCAGGTTCGATCCAATGCCCGAAGCCTGTCAGGCTCACAAAGGCAGTGCCCATGGAATATCTGAAAGAATTCAGATTGATCAAGAGGTTAGGAGAAGATCAGAGGCGTTCTAAAACAGCCCCTACGGCTTTGAGATCGGTGCCGAAATCGCTTCTTTAAAACGGCTTCAAGGTACTTTTTCTTAGTCCCCATGCCCCAAAGGACGGCTCAGGCAGGCCCATCTTCTTGCTGAAACCTTCCTCAAGGGTTCGCGCAGGCGACGATTTTGTCCGGCCTCCACGAAAATACCATTTTGCGCCGCCACAGGAGGGAAAGCTTCCTATGCGCGGGAGATCCCCTTGAGCTTCAACGGTCACGACAAGCCCTTTCCCGCCTGGTACCCTTACGCGTTCGTCGGCGTCATCGCGGCCGTGGCGGTTGCGTATGTGGTGCTTGTTTGAGAGCTGACCGAGGGTTGCGGGCGCCGGCTTGAAAGCGGGACGTCTCCGGCGGCAGGGATCCTGATCCCAAAGCAAACGGGGCGGTACATCCGCGCCCCGCTTGCTTTCGGGAAGGTGTCGATCCGGCGTTCGGATCAGCCGGATCATCATCGGCCCAACATGGTTAACGGCCGGTTAACGAGCCTTGCGCAACGGAAAGTGCCGCGCGGCTGCGATCCGTCGCGAACCGCCTAGCTCTCGGCGGATTGCTCGGACGGAATGCATCCCCTGGCTTCGAGCTCCGCGCGAATGGTCTTCTTGGTGATCTTGCCATAGGCCGATTTCGGCAGCGCATCCCAGAAGAATACGCGTTTCGGCAGTTTGTAGCGGGCGACCTTGCCGTCCATCCAGTCCAGGAGATCCTGCTCGTCGAGCGCCGCCTCCGGCCGGAGGATGCACACGGCCACGCCGGCCTCGCCCCAGGTTCTGTCGGGCACGCCGAGAACCGCGACTTCCGCGACGGCAGGATGCGTGAGGATCTTCTCCTCGATCTCGCGCGGATAGATGTTCGAGCCTCCCGAGATATACATGTCGGAGGCGCGGCCCGTTATGTAGAGAAAGCCCTCCTGGTCCATGTGCCCGAGATCGCCGGTGCGGAACCAGCCGTCCCGAAACGCCTTTTCGTTGGCTTCCGGGTTGTTGTAGTACCCTGCGAAGACCGCCGGCCCGCAGACGCAGATCTCGCCGGTCGTGCCCGGGGGAACCTCGTCCCCTCGATCGTTCTGGATCGAGATCTGCATGCCGGTTCGCTCATACCCGCAGGTTCCGGCTTTCACGCCGGGGGTGTCCTCGGCCTCGTGGAGGCCCGGCGGCAGCACGGTGATGTTGCCGGTGACCTCCCCCAGGCCGAAATACTGAACGAGCACCTTGCCCAGCTTTTTCAGCGCGTGCTTCTGATCCTCCCGGTACATGGGAGCGCCCGCATAGATGAGGTAGCGCAGGGACAGGTGGTCATGGGCATCCACCGACGGGTGCTCGGTCAGCAGCTTCACGATGGTCGGCACCGTGAACATGTTCGTGATGCGCCAGCGCTCGACCAGGCTCCAGGCCTCATCGGGATCGAAGCGGTCGCTCGAGAGCAGCACGGTCTTGGCCGCCCGTGCCACCTGCACGAGCTGATGGACGCCGGCCCCATGGGAGAGGGGGGCGACGACCAGGGAGGCGTCGGCATGCGTGGTTCCCGGCATCAGGTCGCAGAGATGGTTGGTGATCACGAAAGCCATCTGGCCATGGGTCAGGACGGCGGCTTTCGGGCGCCCGGTCGTTCCCGACGTGAAGAAGAACCAGCATGGGCTGTCGCGGTCCACCACTGCGGTCGGAACGGATTGGCCTTCATGCCGGCGCACAAGCGCGTCGTAGTCCTCACCGAACGCGGAAGGGCCGATCGAGACGATGAACCGCAGATCCGGGATGGCGCTGCGCACGGCTTCCGCATGCTCCGGAAAGTCGCTGTGGCAGATCATGGCGGATGCGCCGCTCGCCTGTGCCAGATAGGTCACCTCGCCCGGCGTCTGGCGAAAATTCGTCGGCACCCAAACGGCGCCGAGCCGGAAGCAGGCGAACATCGATTCGAACATCTGATTGCAGTTCTTCGACTGCACCAGCACACGATCTCCCTTCCCGATTCCCTTAGCCGAAAGAGCCGCCGCCATGGCATCGACGCGCCTGTCGAGATCGGCCCATGTCCACGTGCGCTCGCCCCAAACGAAGCCTGTTTCCGCCCCATGCCGCCGCGCCGCCTGGCGGAGGAAATGGGAAAGGTTCATGACCCGCGTGGATGCCGGTGCGACGCCGCCATGCGGGGGAGGGGAGCTGCTGATCATTTGGTCCGTTCCGGGATCAAGGTGCGATGACATTGGAGGCTGCGCGGTCAGGACCACATCTTGCGGAGGCTGCCCTCGATGCGGTCGACCTCGATCCGCATGCAGCGGGCCAGTTCGGGCTGCCGCTCGGCGGTCATGCGGCTGTCGATCGCCGCGATGCTGAGCGCGCCTGCGACCCGTCCGTCCGGAAACATGATCGCAGCGCCGATGCCCCAGGATCCGGCGAAGATGCGCCCCGGATTGAGCGCGTATCCCTGGTCGCGCGTCCGGGCGATGTCGTCCCGGATCTGGTCCATGGAGTAACTGGCATACTGGGTTTCGAGCACCTTCCTGTTCGCGGCAAGCACCCGTTCGATCTCGCTGTCGTCGAGGGCTGCGAGCATCGCCAACGAGCCGGCGCCGATGCCGAGAGGATGCTGGTTGCCGGCTTGCAGGGCGTGGGTTCGAACCGGATAGGTTCCTTCCTCGCGATGCAGGCACACCGCATAGTTGCCCCGCCGCGCGGAAACGAAGCTTGTGTCCATGGTGGCTTCCGAGAGGTTGCGCAGGCTCTCCAGGGACAGCTCGAGCAGCCCATGCCGGCGGGACGCGAGGGTGCCGAGCACATAGGCCTCCTCGCCCAGATAGTAGCGCCGCGTCCTGGTCTCCTGCTCGATCAAGCCCGCCCGCATCAGGGCGAGGAGCAGCCGTCTCGCGGTGGGTTTGTTCAGGCCGCTTTCCTCGACGATGTCGCTCAGCTGCGCGCCACGCTCGGCTTCGCGCCCCACCAGCGCCAGCAGCCGCAGGGCCCGGTCCACACTTTGAGCCCCCGATAGGTCGCCGGTCGAGAACTGAGCATCATCCATATTGCCGATCCATTGAGGTCCATATGATGGACCAAAGATCCAAGCCTCTGTCCGTGGATGGAACTTAAAATGCTTCTCGCCATGTTGCAATGACTTGCCGGACGTGTATCTTTCCGTTCGTCCGTTACAAAGAAGAGATCCATAAAGTGGACCTGTCAGGCGGCCTTGGTCGCCGGCGTCAGGAGGAACGGGAGGAGCCCGAATGAGCATTGCGCCTGAGGAGAGGCCGCTTCCCCCGCCATGCGCGCGATCCGGGCTCCATGCCGCAAAGCGTGGAATGCCGCGCAGCGCACGGTTCCGGGCGTCCTTGGACGCTGGGTGCCGTCACCCGAACGGCATGCGGTGACCGGGAGCATGGAGAGCAACATGGCTGCCGTAAGCGACACGATCGCTCCCCTGTCCAACGCCGAAGCGGTCGACGCACCCCGCGTCGGCGCTTTCCTGATCAAGCCCATAGAGGTCGTGTCCGCGCTTCTCCTTGCGTTGATCATGGTTTTGCTGCTGGCCGGCGTTGCATCCCGCTATGTGTTTTCCGTTCCGGTGATCTGGATCGACGAGGTGGCGTCGATCTCGTTTCTGTGGCTTGCGATGCTGGGCTCCGCCATCGCCATCGACCGGAATGAGCACCTCAGGCTCACCATCTTCACGGGCATGTTCCCCAAGAGGGCTCAGGCCTTCATCAACACCCTGTCGCTCCTGGTCATGGCGGCGTTCCTGCTCGTCATGCTGCAGCCGGCCGTCGAGTATGTGATGGAGGAGTGGTACGTCACATCCCCCGCCCTGAACATTCCCAACAGCTTTCGCGTCTCGGCCATAGCCTTCGGCTTGTTCGCCATGCTGGGCCTGGTCCTGTCCTATGCGGTGAAGACATCGACGCTTCGGGATCTCGCCGTTGCGGCGGCGCTCATCGGAGCGATTGCGGGCGCCTTCTGGCTGCTCTCGCCGGCCCTCCTGCGGCTCGGCAACATCAACATTCTGATTTTTCTCGTCGGCCTTGTGGCGGTCTGCCTCGTCATGGGCGTGCCGATCGCCTTCTGCTTCGGCATCGGCACTCTGGCGTTCCTGGCCTTCAGCACGCGGGTTCCGATCTTCGTCATGATCGGGCGCATGGACGAAGGCATGTCCAGCATCATCCTGCTCTCGGTGCCGATCTTCGTGTTCCTCGGCTGCATCCTGGATGCAACCGGCATGGGCAAGGCCATCGTGGACTTCCTGGCCTCGCTTCTGGGCCATGTGCGGGCCGGCATGTCCTATGTGCTGCTGGGCTCGCTGTTCCTGGTCTCAGGCATCTCCGGCTCGAAGGTCTCCGACATGGCGACCGTTGCGCCGGCCCTGTTTCCCGAGATGAAGCGGCGCGGGCATCAGCCCAGGGAGATGATCGCTCTCCTGGCGACCGGCGCCGCGATGGCCGATACCGTTCCGCCCAGCATCGTGCTGATCGTCCTGGGGTCCGTCGCCGGCGTCTCCATCGCCGGGCTGTTCACGAGCGGCTTCGTGGTCGCCATGGTCCTGCTGGCCGTGCTGGCCGCGCTCGCGCGCATCAAGGCATCCGGAGAAAACCTCCGCAACGTGCGCCGCGCCCCGCTCCAGGCCATCGGGCGCACCCTGCTGATCGCCGCGCCCGCCCTGGTGCTGCCGTTCCTGATCCGAAGCGCCGTCGGCGGCGGCGTGGCCACGGCCACGGAAGTCTCCACCATCGCCGTTCTCTACGCCCTCGTTATCGGCATCGTCCTTTACGGGGGCATCGGCTGGCGCAAGTTCTACGGCATGCTGGTCGAGACCGCCGCTCTCAGCGGCGCGATCTTGCTGATCCTGGGGACGGCGCTCGCCATGGCCTGGGCGCTGACCCAGACGGGCTTTGCCCAGCAGCTTGCGGCCTTCATGACCGGGCTGCCCGGCGGCTGGATGATCTTCATGGCCGCGACCATCTTGATCTTCCTGATCCTGGGCTGCGTGCTCGAAGGCCTGCCGGCGATCGTCCTCATGGCCCCGCTCATGTTTCCCATCGCCAAGAATCTCGGCATCAACGATGTCCACTACTCGATGGTGGTGGTGACCGCGATGAATATCGGCCTGATGGCGCCGCCCATCGGCATCGGGTTCTACATCGCCTGCAAGATCGGCAACGTTTCGCCCGACGAAGCCATGGGGGCCATCTGGCCCTACATCCTGGCCCTGCTGGTCGGCCTCGTGCTGATCGCGGCCATTCCGGCCATCTCAACCAGCTTCCTGTAACGCTCAGACCGTGCGTACCAACCATCCGACATAACAAGACGAGGGAGAAACACATGATCATTTCACGCCGCACGATGCTGCAGGGCGCCGCCTCCGCCGCCGTGCTCACCGGCTTCGGGGCTCGTGCTCAATCGGCCGAGTTCACCTACAAATACGCCAACAACCTGCCCGTCACGCACCCGATGAACCTGCGGGCCAGGGAAGCCGCGGACAAGATCAAGCAGGAGACCAATGGTCGGGTCGAGATCCAGATCTTCCCCAACAACCAGCTCGGCTCCGACACCGACATGCTGAGCCAGGTGCGCTCGGGCGGCGTGGAGTTCTTCACCCTGTCGCCTCTGATCCTGTCCACGCTCGTGCCGAACGCCTCCATCAGCGGCATCGGCTTCGCCTTCCCGAACTACGACGCGGTCTGGAAGGCCATGGACGGGGAGCTCGGAGCCTATGTTCGCGGCCAGATCACGAAGGCCAACCTGGTGGTGATGGACAAGATCTGGGACAACGGCTTCCGCCAGATCACCAGCTCGAACAAGGCCATCGAGAAGCCCGAGGATCTGAAGGGCTTCAAGATCCGCGTTCCGGTGAGCCCGCTCTGGACCTCCATGTTCACCGCCTTCGGCTCGGCCCCGGCCAGCATCAACTTCGCGGAGGTCTACACGGCCCTGCAGACCAAGGTGGTCGACGGGCAGGAGAACCCGCTTGCCATCATCTCGACGGCGAAGCTGTTCGAGGTGCAAAAGCACGTCTCCATGACCAATCACATGTGGGATGGGTTCTGGTTCCTGGCGAACCGCCGTGCGTGGGAGCGGCTGCCGGAGGATCTGCGGGCCATCGTGGCCAAGCACCTCAATGACGCCGCCGTCACGGAGCGGGCGGATGTGGCGAAGCTGAACGCGGGCGTCAAGGACGAGCTCATCGCCAAGGGCATGCAGTTCAACGATCCCGATGCCGCACCCTTCCGCGAGGCGCTCAGAAAAGCGGGCTTCTATGCGGAGTGGAAGAAGAAGTACGGCGACGAGGCCTGGGCCATCCTGGAGAAGTCGGTGGGCAGCAGCCTGAGCTGATCGATACCGGGCGTCACGAGGCGGGCTGCAAGACTGCAGGCCGCCCCGTGACGGCTATGACCGTGACGGATATGGCGATCTCACCTCGAAGCAGAGCATGTCGGAGAAGCGTATGGCCGGGCGTCTGAGCGGCAAAGCGGCCATCGTCTTCGGAGCCGGATCCTCGGGCCCCGGCTGGGGCAACGGCAAGGCCGCCGCCGTGGCCTATGCGCGCGAAGGCGCGCAGGTGGCGTGCGTGGATCTCGACCAGGCGGCCGCGGACGAAACGGCATCCATCATCGAGCGCGAGGGCGGCCTTGCCGTCCCGATCGCGGCGGACGTGACCGGGATCGCCTCGATCGAGCAGGCCGTCGCGCAAAGCGTCGCGCAGTTCGGGCGCATCGACATCCTGCACAACAATGTCGGCGTGACCCATATGGGCGGCCCGGTCGAGCTCAGCGAGGAGCAGTTCGCCGCCGCGCTCGACTTGAACATCGGGCCGGTCTACCGCACCGCCAAAGCCGTCATCCCTCACATGCTGCAGCAGGGCGGCGGCGCGATCGTCAACATCTCCTCGCTCGCGGCGATCCGGTGGACGGGCTATCCCTATTTCGCCTACTACGCCACGAAGGCCGCCGTGAACCAGGCCACCGTGGCGCTCGCGATGCAGTATGCCCGGCAGGGGATCCGGGCCAACTGCATCATGCCGGGCCTCATCGACACGCCCCTGATCTACCGGCAGATCTCGGGCCAGTACGCCTCGGTGGAGGAGATGGTGGCGGCGCGCAATGCGGCCGTTCCTTTAGGCCGAATGGGAACGGCCTGGGATGTGGCCAATGCGGCTGTCTTCCTGGCCTCGGACGAGGCTCGGTTCATCACCGGCGTGTGCCTTCCGGTGGACGGCGGGCAGAGCTGCGCCGTATCCGAGTTCCACTGAACGGCTCGTTCGCCTTGCCGGAGCAAGCAGGAATCGATCATGCGTCATATCCTTCATCCAGGCCCTGCCGCCCCGGAGCGCGTGACGACGGCCCTCGGCGCGCCGGTTCCTCTCCGCTTTGCTCTGGAGCCCGGCGATGCCGTCGAGGAGGCGATTGCCAGGGGGCTGGCCGCCTCGGGCTGCGCTGGCGGTTTCGTTTCCCTGCGGGGCGGCCGCTGTGAGCCGTTCCGCTATGTGATGCCCGCCGCCTCTCCCGATGCGGATCATGCCGCCTGGTACAGCGCGACGTTCGAGCCCGCGGGAGGCGTGGAGATCCTGCGCGCCGATGCCATCGTGGGCATTCGGGACGAAAAGCCGTTCATCCACTGCCATGGCATCTGGCAGACCGCCGACGGCCCGCGCATGGGCCACATGCTCGGGCCGGTCTCAACGGTGGCGGAGCCCATAGACGTTCATGGGATCGGAGTGAGGGAGGCCACCTTCCGGGGCACGCCCGACCGGGAGACGAACTTTACCCTCTTCGAGCCGGTTCAGGCCGCCGAATACCGGGCCGGCAGGCCGGGCTCCCGCGCGCTGCTCGCGAAGGTTCGCCCGAACCAGGATATCGGCGTGGCCATCGAGGGGATCTGTTCGAGCCATGGGATCAGCCGGGCCAAAGTCCATGGCATCGGCAGCCTGAACGGCGTCCGGTTCACGGATGGAAGCCGGGTGGAGTCCCATGCAACCGAGGTCCTGATCCGGAACGGAATCGTGGAGACCGCAGGCGGCCGGTTGCAGACGCGGCTTGTGATCGATGTGGTCGACATGGAAGGAGCGATCTTCTCAGGCGAACTCGTTCACGGCGACAACCCGGTCTGCGTCACCTTCGAGCTCCTGATCGAGGTGCTGGAGGGCGGAGGCGTCTGAGCTGTCGCCATCACGATTGCCCGGCCCTGCCGGCGGCCTGCGTCGGCGCGAGATCCTCGCGAGCCGGGCTTTGCCCAGCTTCATGCTCGAGATCCGACATCAGCTCGTCCGCCATGTCCTGCAGGCGCCGGCGATCCTCTTCCGCGAACTCCCTGGGCTCCGTGTCGATGACGCATAGCGAGCCGATGGTGAGGCCTGAGGAGGTGCGCAGGGGCGCGCCGGCATAGAAGCGAATGCCTTTTTCGAGCACGAGCGGGTTGTCGGCAAACCGCGGATCCTTGGACACGTCCTCCGCCACCACGACCTCGTCGGCCGCGACGACGTGGCCGCAGATGGACTCCTCCCTGGGCATGCGCCGGGTGGCGTTGAGATCCGCCGAGAGGCCGGTTGCCCCGGGCATGTGCTGGTGCTCCTCGTCGATCAGCGAAACGAGCCCGATGGGCGCATCGAAGGATTGGGCCACCCTCTGGGCCACCGCTTCGAAGCGAGGATGATGAGCCGAGTTGAGGCCCAGCCGTTGAAGGGCGGAGAGCCGCTCGTGCTCCTCGTCCAAAAGGGCTGGCGCGTTCTCCGCTGCCTTTCCGTCGCGAGACACCCAGCCTTCCACTTGGCTCACGCAGTTCTCCAGGGACACGATGGCCGCATCGGCCCCCATCTGCCGGGTCATGTCCTCGGCCTGGCCTGCGTGAGGCGGTGCGTTCCAGCAGCAAACCACGAGCTTCAGGTGGGGTGCGCGTCGCCGGAGACGACGGCAGATGTAGCGGGCGAACACCTGGGGCTGAGGGTGCAGATAGGACAGGCACACAACCTCCACTCCGGTCAGATCGAGCTGGCCCAACGCGCCTTCGCTGATGGAGATCGGCGGCAGGACGCGCGCTCCGATGCCGGTTTCCTGCAGAACCTGCGCGAGCATCTCGGCGGCTGCACGGTCGAGTTCCGTGCGGCCGGCGATGCACAGGACCGGAGTTCCCTCCACCGCATTCGCCGGATAGGACCCCTCGTCGCCTTCGTCGTTCTTGGAACGCGATGCCTTCTCCTGAATGTGGTCCGCCACCTCCCGCACCACGCATGTGGCCGTGCTTGCCACGAGGCGGCGGTAGTTGGTGTCCGTGGTGCTGCGCTGACGGTCGTTTTCCGCCAGGCGCAGGGCCGGTATGGCCACGTGGTCGTAGAACTCCCGGGAGGAGTGCTCGTCCACGTAATCCTCGGCGATCTCGACGGCCTCTTCGAGATTGCCGGCGAGCAGCCTTTGGTACAGGCGCTCCTCCGGCGCCAGCACGGGATCGCTGCCGAGGAGGACACCCAAGAATTCGAGCTGCGGCACATAGCGGCCGATCACCACGAGGCAGACCGTCAGGGGCGTGGCGAGAAACAGCCCGACCGGTCCCCACAAGGTGGTCCAGAAGATGGCCGCCATGATGATCGCAAGCGAGGACAGGCCGGTGCTGGAGCCGTAGAGCCAAGGCTCGATGACGTTGTTGCTGATGAGCTCGGCGAGAAGAAACAGGCCGATGACCCACAGCAGCATCGACCAGCCCGGGTCGACCGCGAAGGCAAGCGCGATGGGAAAGGTCGCGGCCAGGAAGGGGCCCAGATAGGGCACGAAGCGCAGCACCGCCGCCAGCAAGCCCCACAGCACCGCATTGGGAATGCCGATGAAGTACAGGGCGATGCCGATCGGAACCCCATAGGTGAGGTTCACCACGAGCTGCATCAGCAGGTAGCGGCTGACCCGCGCCGCTGCGTCGTTGAGCGCCTGCGTGCTCTTCTGAAGATCGCCGGCACCGGCCAGCTTGATGAAGCGATCTCGCAAATCCTCCTGTTCGAGCAGAATGAAGATCACGAAAATGATGATCAAGCCGGCGGTGGCCAGCGGTGCGAGAAGGGGGCCGACGATGGTTTGGATGATCTCGAGCGGCTGGGATTCCGGACGCTCCAGCCTGACCGTCACAGGCTCCTGCGGCGCAGCCGGGGAGCCAAGAGCCGCGCCAGCCTGCCTGGCCGCATTGTCGGTGGCCTTGTCGGCTCCTGAGATTTCCTTGCTCAGGTCCTGAATGGTTGTGGTGACCTTGTCCACGACCCCGCCTCCCGGGGCGGAGGACTGCAGGCCTCGGATTTTCTCCGTAATGGTGGTCTGATAGCTCGGCAGGTTGTTGGCGAGCTGCACGAGCTGGCGGCCGACCACGTAGGTGAGGCCTCCGATCAGGATGAACGCCAGGGTCACGGCGATCAGCACCGCAGCGATGCGCGGAAGCCTCAGCCGCCGAAGCCGATTGACGAGCGGGGTCACCGCGAAGCTGAGGAGAATGCCGACCGCGAAGGGAATGAAGATGTCCCGGCCGAAATAAAGCCCGCCGATCGCCAGGACCACGCCGCCGGCCGTCAGGAGCGAGGAGCCCGCCGGCGGCGAGGCAGGCGGGAGCGGGGGTGGCGCCGGGTCGGCCATCTGTGGGACCTTGCAGTTAAGTTACGATGAGGACAACTCGTCACCGGCCCGTTGGATCCTGGGTGGGGATTGTGCTTTCATCCCTCCGGGCCCGCGAAGACGAGCGCCCGAACGTCAGGCTTGTGGGTCCGTTTCCTGCCGGTCCGGTCATCACAGCGTCACAGAACCGCTGGTAGGCGGCAGCTCTAGGAGGAATGTACATGAAGCATCTTGCAATTCTCGGAACATTGGCCGCTTCCGTGTCCGGATTGATCGCGCCGGCCCTGGCGCAGGAGAAGACCCTGACAGGCGAGCGCACGATCGTGGTCGCCCATCGCGGCGCCAGCGGCTACCTTCCCGAGCACACCCTCGAGGCCTACAAGATGGCCATCGACATGGGCGCCGATTTCATCGAGCCGGATCTCGTGGTGACGAAGGACGGCGTGCTGATCGCCCGTCATGAGCCCATGCTCAGCGGCACGACCAATGTGGCGGACCTTCCCCAGTTCGCATCGCGCAAAACCACCCGCAAGGTGGACGGAGTGGACACCACGGACTGGTTCGCCGGCGACTTCACCCTGGCCGAGATCAAGCAGCTTCGCGCCAAGCAGGCGATGTCCGACCGCGACCAGTCGAAGAACGGCCAATACCAGGTTCCCACCCTGCAGGAGGTCATCGACCTTGCGAAGAAAGAGGCAGGCGCGCGTGGGCGGGCCGTTGGGATCGCCCCCGAGACCAAGCACTCGACGTTCCATGCGGCACTGGGCCTTCCCATCGAGGATCGGCTGGTGACCGTTCTGAAGGAGGCGGGCTGGGCCGAGGCTTCGTCCCCGGTGGTGATCCAGAGCTTCGAGGTCGCCAACCTGAAATATCTGAACACCAGGATCGACGTGAAGCTGGCGCAGCTGCTCGATGCCGAGGACGTGGACAAGGATGGGAACATCGTTCTCAACGCTCCCTATGCGCAGCCCTACGACTTCGTGGTCATCGGCGACAAGCGCACCTACAAGGACCTTCTGACCAAGGAGGGGCTGGCCGAGGTCAAGAGCTATGCCGACATCCTGGCTCCCTGGAAGCCGTACATTCTTCCGAGCAAGCAGGTGGATCAGAACGGCGACGGCAAGGCGGACGATCTCAACGGCGATGGAAAGGCCGATGAGCAGGACCGCGTTCTCGCACCGGCGACCAGCGTCGTGAAGGACGCCCACGCGGCAGGCCTCCAGGTCTTCACCTGGACCTTCCGCAACGAGCCCAAGCGCCTCGCCTCATCCTTCAAGGGCGATCCGGCGGCTGAATACAAGGCGTTCTACGCTCTTGGCGTCGATGGCCTCTTCAGCGACTTTCCCGACACCGCCGTAAAAGCGCGCTAGTCCCAGGCGGTCGCATCGGCAAAGGCCCGGCAGACGTCGTTCCGCCGGGCCTTTGCTTTGCGCTCTCCACCCTCTCAAAAGGATCATCCTCCTGAATTGCCATCAAGGGTGCCCGGCAAAGCCACAATACAGGTCGATATAGGTTGCAGCTTATCTGCGGCATCCGAGGCTGCAGGCTTTTCATTTGGTTATGGCTCCGCAACGCGGGCAACAGCCATTGCTGCAACTTTTATGAAGTGACCAAGGATTTCCCATGGTTTGGCAGAGGATTCGGAATTCCGGTGCGGGCCATCGCGAAAGCACGGCCTCGTCTGCGTTCTTCCGTCCGTGGCGGTGGGGCATGGCTGGCGCTCTGGTCGTGGGCGGTGCCACGGCGTACCTGCTGCCCGGTTTCGCAGGAGACAGACTCGCAACGGAAGTTCACCTGCCGCCGGTAACGGATGCGCGCCCGGTTGCCGGCGAAGCTCATGCTCGCGCGCCGGCCGCACCCTCGTCACCGGCCGGCAAATGGCAGGACTTGCCTCCGCTTCCAGCGGAGAGCCCTGTGGATGCCCCTGCCGATGAGGAGATCAGGGTTCTGTCGCTCCAAGCGGCCTTGGAGCGGGAGAAGGAGCGCGCCGATGCGGCGCAGCGCGATCTCCTGGGCCTCCGGGGACAGCTTGCCAGTATCGAGGAGAACGAGGCGCTGATGGCCGAGTATCGCAGCGCGGCGATCGAGGAAAAGGAGCGCGCCAACAACGCGCTTCTGAGGGCGGCCGCCTCTCATGAGGAACTTGCCAGCCTGAGGGCAGGGATGATCGAAGCCCAGAAGGCGGCCGAGAACGAGAGGGCAAAGGCAACTCTCGCGCACAAGCAGATCGAGGCCATGCAAGGGCAGCTCGCCGCGCTCACCTCGAAAGAGGCCGCGAGGGCAGAGGCCAAGAGCCTGCCCCAGCCGAAGCAGGATCAGGTTGCCGCCATCTCACCCCCCGCAGACCGGATGAACGTGCTGCCGGCCAATCCGGCACGGTCATTGCCGCCGTCGAACGAAAGAAAGGGGCCGGTACGGGACACTCAGCCGGTGAAGGACCCGGATGCCACGAGCCGTAAAGCCCGTCAGGCGTCGCCTCCCAAAGCCAAAGCGCCGGCCCGGCCGGCGGACGATGCCGCGACGGCTTCGATCCGCAGCCCCCGGCAGCGACCGGAGCCTGCGGCAGCCAGGGTGACCATGCTGGAGAGGGAAGCCCGCCCCCAAAGCACGTCATCGGCGGACAAGGTTTCCAAGAAGGTCCCTCGACCCCGCATGCTGGCGCAGGATGCTCGAGATTTGCCCGGTCCGCGCGGTCTCAGCCTGCCCAGAGCCCTGCTGCCCGACAGCAGGCTTTGGTAGTTCCGCCACGCCACCTGGAAACACCCGAACCACAACCAGCCGGTCCTGCATCCATGCAGGGATGACCGCAACCATCAGGAGGAGCCATGCTACGGCTATCAGTCGTTTCCATCGTCGCCATCGCACTGCTGTCGGCTCAGCCCCTTCTGGCCAAGGGCGGCGGAGGCAATGGTGGAGGCGGTCAGGGGAATGGCAATGGCGGCGGAGACAAGGGAGGCGGGAACGGCGGCGACAAGGGTGGTGGCGACAAGGGCGGTGGCGACAAGGGGGGCGGTGACAAGGGTGGTGACAGGGGCGGCGGCAAAGGTGGCGACAGAGGCGGCGGCACTGGCGGCGGCGGTGGCAGCCAGGGCAGCGGTAACAGCGGAAGTGGCAGCCAGGGCAGCAGCGGTAATAGCGGCGGTGGCAACCAAGGCAACGGTGGTGGAAAGGCCGGAGGCGGCAGCAATCAAGGGAATGGAAGCAGCGGGAGCAGCAGGGGGGGTGGAAGCACGGGGGATAGCGGACAGGGAGCCGGGGGCGGCCAAGGGAAAGGGAGCAGCGGCAACACGTCGGGAGGCGGCAGCGCCGGCAGAGGTGCCGGGGGCGCTGCCGGCACAAGCAGTCAGAACAGCAGCAACACCAGCGAACGATCCAGAGGAGCATCGGGGTCGGCCCCTGCATCGGCCCCTACATCGGCGCCTGGAAGAGCAGACACGGCAGGCAGCGCAGCCTCGCGGGCAGCACCGTCCGCTGCAGGCGCACAGGCAGCGCCAGCCGCTGCAACCTCGCGGCCCGCACCGGCTGCCGCAAGCCCACAGGCAGCGCCAGCGCCCGCAAGCGCGCGGGCTGTGCCTGC
This sequence comes from Microvirga aerilata, assembly GCF_016743775.1. GTDB lineage: Bacteria > Pseudomonadota > Alphaproteobacteria > Rhizobiales > Beijerinckiaceae > Microvirga > Microvirga aerilata. Next base: position 43,680 of record NZ_JAEQMY010000024.1, read on the forward strand.
TGCTGCACCCGCAGCCGTAACAGCGGCTCCGGCCTCGCTCGGCATCAGAGGGGGCAGCGCCGCCTTGAGCCTGCCGCGTTCCCTCATGCCCCGCCTGGAGGCATCAGGATCCGCCACGGCCGGCTTCATGGACCCCGCGTTTCGGCAGGCCGCTCCCACAGGCAGGTTCGTCCAGGCCTGCCGCGCCTCCATCGCGGCGGCAGCGCTCCCCTATGGGGCCGTGCAGGTGGACGCAGCCAGTGCCGGACAGGCGAGCCGCACGCAGGATGGAGGGCTCACGGCTCCCATTTCGGTAAGGGTCATTTACGCCCGGGCGAATGCACGCCAGGTCCGCCAGTCGCGCGTGGCGTGCCAGCTCGACGCAACCGGCGCAGTCGTGGCCCTGCGCTGACGCGGCAGCGCGCGATCAACCTGAATTCGACCCGCCTGTGGATCGGAAGCCGCCCTGTTCTTGGCAGGATGCCGCCGTTTTCACGGCCTGCCGCAAGAAAGCCCATGAGGACACTCTAAATGGCAAATCGACTGACACCTTGAGGAGAAACCTCGATGGGCGGTTTTCTTTCGGCCCTGACGCCTGCAGACCGGGCCATCATCGGCATCATCGTCCTCGTGCCGCTCCTCATGCTTTTCGCCATTCACTCCATTCGCCGGGAGGTGAGGGATGCCGGGCGCATCAAGGTAAGATCGGTCAAGCTCAAGACCAGCCGGGAGCAGCGTCGGACATGGCGGCAGCAGAACCTGTCCCAGGATACGCTCAACCTGCTGGACGATGTCGAAACCCTTCTCAGGCTCACCCATGCCGACGAAGCAGCCGTCCGGCAGGAGCACAGGGAGGCGCTGCGCCTGTCCTGGTTGAGCTATCATATTCCGGTTCGTACCGCTCTTCTGGGCGGCGTGCTGCTCGCCGGAGTGCTTTCGGCAATCTTCGTGATCATCGCTCAGGGTCCATCCAACCCCATTCCCTGATGCGGGCGTCCACGGTGCCCATGTGTCGGCCGATGCAGGGGCCGCTCAGGCTCTACATCTCGTCGAAGTGGAGAAGCATCCTCGATGCATCAGGCTGTTTTCCCGTGAACAGGTGGAAGGCGCCAACAGCCTGGAAGACGGCCATGCCCCCGCCCGACATGGTGCGGCAGCCGCGCGCGCGCGCCTGGCGCAGCAGTTCCGTTTCCAGCGGGAAGTAGACGATATCGGCAACCCACATCTCCGGGCGAAGCAGTTCGACGGGAACCACCATGCCGGGGTATTTCGCCATGCCGATGGGGGTCGTGTTGACCATTCCGTCGGCCGCAGCCAAGGCTTCCCCAGGTGAAGAGCCGACGGAGGCGCGCCCTGGGCCGAAACGCTCGCCGAGGGCTGCGGCAAGGGTCCGGGCGCGGGCTTCATCCGTGTCGGCGATGACCACCTCGCCCGTCCCGAGGGTGAGGAGCGCATGGGCCACGGCGGCGCCTGCTCCGCCGGCGCCGAATTGGACGACGCGGTCGCGGCGCATGTCCGACAGCTCGCGCCGGAAGCTCTCGGCAAAGCCCCACCAATCGGTGTTGTGCCCGATCCGTCTGCCATCCTTGAGCACCACGGTATTCACCGCCCCGAGCGCTGCCGCATCGGGCGACAGCTCGTCGAGAAATGGGATCACGGCCTGCTTGCAGGGATGGGTGACGTTGAGGCCCGCAAAGCCCAGGCGCTCAGCCGCCGTCAGAATCTCTGGTAGTGCGCTCGCATCGACGCCGAGCGCTTCGAGGTCGATGAGTTTGTAGACATAGCGCAAGCCCTGCCGGGCGCCCTCCCGTTCATGGAGCTTCGGCGTGCGGGAGGCTTGGATGCCGGCACCCACCAGCCCGACGAGTACGGATGGCCAAGCCCATGGGTCTTGATCTTCCCTGCTGTTGGTATTCTCGGGCAGCGGCACTTTCGTCATGGTGTCAGGCGTCCGCCCGCGATTTGGCGATCATGCCCAGGATGGACCTGACGGCAACCGGGTACCCCTCGGTGCCGAGGCCTGCGATCACCGACGTCGCAACCGGGGAAACATAGGACTTATGGTAGATCGGCTCGCGCCGGTGAATGTTCGAGATATGCAGCTCGATGATGGGGCCGGGAAACATCTTCAGGGCATCCATGATGGCCATGGAGGTGAACGTGAAGGCCGCCGGATTGATGATGATCCCGCCGCCCTCGTCGATGGCCTCGTGGATCCAGTCGATGAGCTCGTATTCACGGTTCGATTGCCGGAAGATGATCGCGTTGTGAGGCGCGGCCTCACGGCACAAGGCTTCGACTTCGGCCAAGGTGGTCCGGCCGTAGATCTCGGGCTCGCGGGTTCCGAGCCGGTTCAGGTTGGGCCCGTTGAGAACGTAGACTGGCTTGCTCATCACAATGCTTCCCTGAAACTGAGCCCGTTCATCCCTGGTAGCCGAATAGCCTGGGCAGCCAGAGAACCGTTTCCGGCACAAAGGTCAGGATGGCGAGGGCAACGAGCATCGCGAAAAGAAACGGCAAGGTGTCGCGGATGATATCGCGCAGCGGCTCGCCGGAGATATTGGCCATGATGAACAGGAGCAGCCCATAGGGCGGCGTGATCAGCCCGACCATGATGTTGATGACCACCACCACGCCGAAATGCACGAGGTCGATGCCGAGCGCCTGCGCCGTCGGGATGAAGACCGGCACGACAATGAGCAGGATGGCCGTTCCTTCGAGCACGCAGCCAAGCAGCAGCAAAAGCACGTTGACCAGGATAAGAAAGCCGACCGGTGAGAGATCCCAGCCTGCCAGCAGCGCCTTCACCGATTCCGGGATGTTCTCGACCGTCACGACATAGTTGAACACGAGCGCTCCGGCGATCAGCATGCCGATGGAGGCCGTCGTCCGCGCACTGATGGCCAGCGAGCGGTAGAAGTCGCCCCAGCTTACGCTGCGATAAAGGCCCGCCGAAATGACGAGCGCATAGGCGGCGGCGACCGCAGCCGCTTCCGTCGGGGTCATCACGCCGCTGTAGATGCCGCCAAGGAGCACCACCGGCATCATGAGCGACGGAAAGGCATCCCAGGTGATCCGCGGCAGCTTGCGCAAGGGGACCGGCTTCTCGACAGGAAAATTCCTGCGACGCGCCGTCATGGCAACAATGATCATCTGGCTCAACGCCATCAGCAGGCCCGGAACGACGCCGCCCAGAAAGAGGAAGCCGATCGAGGCATCGGAGACGAGCGCATAGAGCACCATCGGGATCGACGGCGGAATGATCGGCCCGATCACGGACGACACGGCCGTGACGGCGGCCGCGTAGCTCGGCGTGTAACGGCCGTCGCGGGTCATCATGGCCTGCATCATGCGCCCCGTGCCCGCCGCATCGGCGATGGCCGAGCCGGACATGCCGGCGAAGATGATGCTCTGCAGGATATTCACGTGAGCCAACCCGCCGCGGAAGCGGCCCACGAGCGCATTGCAGAACGCCATGAGGCGGTCGGTCATGCTGCCGATGTTCATGAACTCGGCGGCCAGGATGAAGAGCGGCACCGAAAGAATGACGTAGTTGGAGTACATCCCGTTGAGGAGCTGCTCGGCCGCGGTTCCCATGTCCTGCCCGGCAAGGAGCAGGTACAGGATCGAGCCGGCAATCATCGAATGGCCGATGGGCAGCCCGAGGAAAGCGAGGGCGGTGATCGCAACAAGCGCGAGGGAAAAGGGGCTTGCAAGGTTCATACGCCGGAACTCGCCTTGGTGGGATCGAAATCGTCCGGGGCGACGCCGCGCATGGCCTGCCATGCCAGCCAGATGTAGCGGATGATCGTGGCAATGATGAAGACGATATAGATCGAGAAGAGCCAGTCGAACCGGATCTTGAGGTACCCGGTCTTTTCCACCTTCATGAAGGTGATGTAGTCGAGAACGGCCGGAAACGAGATGGCGTAAAGAGCGATCAGGGCCACGGCGGTGACGATGGCCATGATCCTGCGGGTTCCGGAGCCGACGGAGCCGTAGATGATGTCGAACCGGATCTCCTCGCGCTCGCTGACCACGAACGAAGCCCCCCAGAGGACAAGCCAGATCCAAAGGATGACGCTCACCTCGTGGGTCCAGCCGATCGGCAGTCCGAGAACGTACCGAAACGCGATCTGCAGGAGAAATGCCAGGAACATGGCGGCCAGCATGGCGGACGCGACATTCTCGGCGCGCCGCGCAAGCCAGGCGCCCGTCGCCCTAAGCGATGCGGTCATGGGAGTCGTTCCTTCCTGGGAAGGCGCTGAACGGGTATGAGCGAAACGGCCGCCGGAGCATCGGGCCCGGCGGCCGCAAGGCAGTGCCTACATGGCGTTGATCTTCTCCAGCATGCCCTGCTGCCAGCTCTTTGCCAGATCCGAGGCCAGATACTTCTTCTGGGCGAACTCGCGGAAGGCCTTGAGATCGGGCGTGTAGACGTCGAGGCCCTTCTCCTTGAAGAAGCTTGCGAGTTCCGCCTCCTTCTTCAGGTGCTCCTGCGTGCTCCACTCGATCGCCTTGTCGGCGGCAGCCTGGAAGGCGGCCTGCTTCTCCGGCGTCATGGCGTTCCAGACCTTGTTGGACACGGCCAGAAGATCGAAGCCGACGAGATGCGAGGTCAGCGCGACCTGGGACATGACCTCGTAGAACTTCATGTTCTGCACGTTCGGCAGCGGGTTGTCCTGGCCGTCGATGGCTCCCGTCTGTAGGCCGGTATAGACCTCGGCATAAGCCATGGGCGTGGGATTTGCGCCGAGCGACTGGCCCAGGAACTGCCAGGCGTCGCCGCCGGGCATGCGCAGCTTGATGCCGGCGAGATCCTCAGGCGTGTTGATCTTCTTCTTCGGCTTCAGGCCCACATGCCGGGCGCCGAAATAGGTGGGGCCCAGGATGTGAATGCCGAGCTTGTCCGAGGCCATCTTCTTGAGCTGCTGACCCACGTCGCTGGCAAAGACCTTCTTGAGATGGTCGGCATCGCGGAACAGATAGGCGGAGGTGACGATGGACCACTCCGGGATCTGGTTGGAGATGTCCTGCGGGGCGATGTTGCCCATCTCGAGGTTGCCGCGCTGCATGGCGACCAACTCGGTGCCCTGCTTGAACAGGGTGCCGCCGTAATAGGGCTGAAGCGTGAAGCCCTGAGCCTTAACGCTCTCGCTGAACTGCCTCATCATCTCGGCCCGGATATCCTGCTCCGAGAAGACTGCAGAGAACCGTAGATTGCCGGGGGCCTGTGCGGTGGCAGGACCACCCGATCCCAGGGCCAGAAGGGCTGCACCCGCAGCGATCAGGAACCGCCGATTGATACCGAACGCCATTGTTTCCTCTCCTTACGATGCCGCGCACTCGTCTGCGTCTTGGTCCGAACTATCCGCCCTGATAATCATAAAATCAATAGTCATTATTAATATCATCTGATATTTTGGCTTTAGACTGATATTGTCTGGCTGTGTCGCCAGGGTCAAAGGGGCGCTTTCGCGCTTTTGCATGGGGTAACGGTGGCGGAATGAGCATTGAGCTGTTGGCAACGTCCATCGCAGATCGTGCTTACGACCGGATTCGGGCCGATATCGTTTTCGGCCGTTTGGGGCCCGGGGCGCGGCTCCGGCTGGACCAGCTCGCAACCGGCTACGGGGCGAGCGTCCCCACCCTGCGGGAGATCCTGAGCCGGCTGTCATCGGAAGGGCTGGTGATTGCGGAGGGGCAGCGCGGCTTCCGGGTCGCGCCGGTTTCGCCTGCCGGGTTCGAGGATGTGGCGGCCATGCGGCTGCTCCTGGAAACCTACGCGCTGCCCCTGTCCTTTGCCGCCGGCGACCTTGAATGGGAGAGCCGGGTCGTCGCCGCCCATCACAAGCTGGCCTTCATGGAGCGGCGGAAGATCGCTGGCGATCAGGAGCAGACGGAGCTCTGGAAACGCTATGACCGTGAATTTCACCAGGCCCTGATCGAGGCCTGCGGCTCGCAGACCCTGCTCGATCTCTATGGCGGCGTGTTCGACCAATACCTGCGCTACCAGATGGTGGCGGTCGTGTTCCGGGGCGAGATCGCGGCCGAGGAGCACAGGATCCTGCTGGACTGCGCACTGGCCCGCGATGCCCGCAGGGCCTGCGAGGTGCTCGCCCAACATGTGAACGGATGCGTGACCTACACGCTGAAGAGCGGTGCCCTGAAATGACCGACGACGCGCAAGCAATTCCGCAGCCATCCACTGTCGGGGAAAGCGCTTACCAGAAGATCCGGTCCGACATCGTGTTCGGCCGCCTGATGCCGGGCAAGAAGCTGAAGCTCGACCGGCTGAAGGCGGATTACGGGGCCAGCGTCAGCACGCTGCGGGAGATCCTCAACCGTCTCCACTCCGAACGGCTTGTTGTTGCCGAGGGTCAGAAAGGGTTCGAGGTGGCCCCTGTGTCGATTGCCAACCTGAGGGAGATCGCGGCTCTGCGGCAGCTGCTCGAGTGCCGCGCGCTGGAGCAGTCGTTCCGGGCCGGCGACATGGAATGGGAGGGGCGGGTGGTTGCCGCCCACCACCGTCTGGCCAGGATGGAAGACCGGATGGCCCAGGGCGACAGAGGCCACACGGAGGAGTGGAAGCGATACGACTGGCAGTTCCACCAGGCGCTCATCTCCGCCTGCGGGTCGAAGATGCTCATCGATAACCATGCGGCCGTCTTCGACAAATACCTCCGTTACCAGATGATCGCCTTGAGCTATCGCGGGGACATCGCTGCGCAGGAGCATGCCCTCCTTCTGGAATGCGCCTTGAGCCGGGATGCCGCACGTGCCTGCGAGGTGCTGACCCGCCACGTCGTCGGCGGCGTCGAGCATGCACTGGCTACGGGAACGATCAAATAGCGGAGAAGGAGCGGACCCCGACGGCAACGCTCTCCCGGCCCCTTGAGAGGAAATGGAAACAAGCATGCGCACCGCCATCGCCACCGTTTGCCTGAGCGGCACCCTCGCGGAAAAAATAGAGGCCATTGCGGCTGCACAATTCAAGGGCGTCGAAATCTTCGAGAACGATCTTCTCTCCTTCAACGGCACGCCCGCCGATGCGCGGCGGATGATCGAGGGGCTCGGGCTGAAAACGATCACCTTTCAGCCGTTCCGCGATTTCGAGGGAATGCCCGAGCCGCAGCGATCGAAGGTGTTCGCCCGGGCCGAGCGCAAATTCGACGTCATGCAGGAACTTGGCTGCGACCTGCTGATGGTATGCAGCAATGTCTCGCCTGATTCTCTCGGCGGGATCGAGCGGGCAGCCGCCGATTTTCACGAGCTCGGCGAGCGGGCCGCCAAGCGCGGCATGCGGGTGGCGTTCGAGGCTCTCTCCTGGGGGCGGCACATTCACGACTATCGCGACTCTTGGGAGGTCGTACGGCGGGCGAACCATCCGGCGGTCGGGCTGGTGCTCGATTCCTTCCATGTGCTCGCCAGAGGAACGGACCTGTCGGCGATCCGCTCCATTCCGCCGGAGAAGATCTTTCTGGTGCAGATGGCGGATGCGCCGAAGCTCGACATGGATTACCTGTCCTGGAGCCGGCACTATCGTTGCTTCCCAGGGCAGGGCGACCTACCCATCGATGAGTTCATGGACGCGCTTCATGCAACGGGCTTCGACGGGCTGCTGTCCCTGGAGATTTTCAACGATCGGTTCCGGGCAGGCTCGGCGCGCAGCGTCGCCATCGACGGGCAGCGGTCCCTCATTGTCATGCTCGACGAACTTCGCCGGCGAGCGGGAGCAGCCGTTCCTGACCTGGAGGCTCTTCCATCCAAAGCTGTGTGCACCGGTGTGGAGTTCGTCGAGTTTGCGGTCGACGAGCGGAGTGCCTCAGGCTTCGAGCTGACCTTGAGCGCTCTTGGGTTCAGCAAGGCAGGCGTTCACCGCTCCAAGGCCGTAACGCATTGGCGGCAGGGCGACATCAACATCGTCGTGAACGCCGACAAGGAGGGCTTTGCTCATTCCTTCAACATCACGCATGGAACATCCGTCTGCGCCTTGGCTCTGCGCGTCGATGACGCCCCCGGGGTCGTGAACCGCGCCAACACGCTTCTGGACCAGCCTTTTCAGCAGCCTGTCGGGCCGGGCGAGATGAACATCCCGGCCGTTCGCGGCTTAGGCGGCAGCCTGCTGTACTTCGTGGATCGAAGGACCGGGTTGGACCGGCATTGGGACGTCGATTTCGTGCCTACCGGGGCGGACGATTTCACCGGGGCCGGTCTGACAAGCGTCGATCACGTCTCCCAGTCCATGCACTACGAGGAGATGCTCACCTGGCTCCTGTTCTACACATCGCTTCTGGATGTGCGGAAGACTCCGGTTCAAACGGTGATCGACCCGGGCGGGGTGGTGCAGAGCCAAGCCATCGAGACCGGGAACGGATCGCTTCGCCTGATCCTCAACGCCTCCCAGAGCCAGCGCACATTGTCGTCCCGCTTCCTGAGCGAGCTCTTCGGGTCGGGAGTCCAGCACATCGCGCTGGCCACCGATGACATCTTCGCGACAGTGGAGCGCCTCAAGGCGAACGGCGTCGAGCTTCTGCCGATCCCTGAGAACTACTACGATGATCTCGAGGTAAGGGCGGATCTGCCGGCCGAGAGCATGGAAAGGCTGCGGAACGGCAACATCCTGTACGACCGCGAGGGAGATGCGGAGTACTTCCAGGTCTACACAAGAACGCTGGAAGGCGGGTTCTTCTTCGAAATCGTGGAGCGGCGGAGCTATCGGGGCTATGGCGCCGTGAACGCTCCCATTCGCCTCGCGTCCCAAACGCGACTGTCCTCCGAAACGCTGCCGCCAGGGGTTTGAGGGAAAAGCGGAAGCCTCGTAGGAGGGGTCTTTAGCAGCTGTCAGACGTAGTAGAACGAGACCTTTCGTCCCTGAACGTCCCGGATCTCGACATCCCTGTCGTAAACGTCCCCCATGACCTCGCTGGCGTGACGTATCTTTAGGTTCTAGCCCCTGACGTAGCCCGGATACTTGGCTCGGATCTCGTCCACATGGGACAATGTGCCGGAGAGGTGGTCGCGAAGATGCCTCTGCGCTTCCTCGGGTTCGCCGTCGGCAATCGCCTGCACGATCAGCCTGTGATGCTGAACGATGCCTTGAGCCTTGCCTGGGGTTGGAAGGTGGAGGCGACGCAGGCGGTCGATATGCCCGCTGCGGCTGCGCACGAGGGTCCAGAGGTCATACATCTGGGCCGCTTCGTAAAGGTGCTGATGAAAGGCCTGGTCGGCTGCCGCAAAAGCCTCGAAGTCCTCAGCCTCCATGAGAGCCTGTTGCTGCGCCAGGAAACCCTGGAGCCTTGCGATCAGCCTTGGCTCCGGTGCCAAGGCCAGGCTGCGCACGATCTCAAGCTCCAGAGAGCGGCGCAGGAAATGAGCTTGGTGCGCAAGCGTCAGATCGATCGGGCTGACGACGGTGGCATGCTGAGGAAAGATCTCCACAAGCCCGTCGTCCTGAAGGCGCAGGAGCGCGTCCCGGATGGGGGTGGAGCTGAGGCCGAACTCCTGCTGCAAGGTCAGGCGATTGAGCACTGTTCCGGGCGCCAGGGTCAGGGACGTGATCATCTCCCGAAGCTGCTCGAAAACCTGAGGCGCGGCGTGGCGCGAACGGTCCCGGTTGCGCAGCGCAGCTACAGGCAAGGCATCCATCTCCCGTCCCTTTTTCATATCCGGCTTCGATAAAGCGCCATCATTACATCACGAACCTGGGTGAGGAAAGGGCTTGACGCACTAATGCATTAGCGTTTTAGTAAGTGCCTGTCGATGCTGGATAGCCAGCCGTAAGCCCGCAGAGACGAGCACAACGAACACTTTCAAAAACCATAGGAGGAAGCGCATGAAGGCGCTGAAGCTGTTATCTGCCGTTGTCCTGAGCGCTGCGGTCTATGCACCGTCCTACGCCGCCGGATACCCTGAGAAGCCCGTCACGGTGATCGTACCGTTCCCGGCCGGCGGCGCATCCGACACGACGGCCCGGGTGACCACCCAGAAGATGCAGGAAAGCCTCGGCCAGCCTATCGTGGTCGAGAACAAGCCCGGCGCGAACGGCTCCCTCGGCGCCGGCCAAGTCGCTCAGGCAAAGCCCGACGGCTACACGCTCATGGTGGCCTCGATCGGCGTCTACGCCATCAATCCAGCGCTCTATAAGAGCCTTCCCTACGACCCGACCAAGAACTTCGATCTGCTCACGGTGGCCGTGCGCACCCCGAACGTTCTTGTGGCCAACCCCAGTTTCCCGGCCAACAACGTTCAGGAACTGGTCGCCTATCTGAAGAAGAACCCGGAGAAGGTCACGTTCGCCTCGTCCGGGGCAGGCTCGTCCGACCATCTGACGGCGGCCCTGTTCTGGCAGAAAACCGGCACGACGGGCGTTCACGTGCCCTACAAGGGCGGCGCTCCCGCCATCACCGACCTGATCGGCGGACATGCCGATGTGTCGTTCCAGAACCTGGGCGCCGTGTCGAACCACATCAAGGCGGGCAAGCTGAAGCTTCTCGCCATCACGAGCGACAAGCGAAACCAAAGCTTCCCGGATGCGCCGACCCTGAAGGAGGCGGGCGTGGAGGGGGTCGAGGTCTATTCATGGCAGGCGATTGCCGCACCCAAGGGCCTTCCGGCCGATGTAAAGGGCAAGCTCGAGCAGTCGCTGACCGCCGCCCTGAACTCCCCTGATGTGAAGACCAAGTTCAACGACATCGGCTTCGAGGTTGTTGCCAACACGAGCGGCCAGTTCTCGGAATTCCTGAATCAGGAGATCAGCCGCTGGAAGACCGTGGTCGAAACCGGAAAGATCACGGCCGACCAGTAAGGATTTTGGTCGGGGCGCCTAACGTTGCCGCCCCGACCTTCCGCTCGCCCGGCAGGGGCTGCAAACCGTTCATGACGATTATACCGGGAGAACGCCTGTGAGATCACAGTTGCTCCAGAAGAAAGATCTTTGGGCTGGCGTTCTCTACATTGCTTTCGGCACGGCCGCCTTCTGGATCGGCCGCGATTACCCGATGGGTACGTCAGGACGCATGGGTGCCGGATACTTTCCCACGGTTCTCAGCGTGGTTCTGGTTCTCATCGGCTGCTTGTCCGTGGCGCGCTCCTTCCTGCGCGACGGCGATGCGGTCGGCGCGATCGCATGGAAGCCCTTGGGGCTCATCGTTGGAGCCACCGCTCTGTTCGGGCTTCTCCTTCAGACGGCAGGTCTCATCGTCGCGCTGCTCGGGCTCGTTCTCTTGAGCGCCGTCGCAAGCCAGCATTTCCGCCTCGATCTCAAGGCTTCCATCGGTCTGGTTCTGCTGGTTGGGTTCTGCGTTCTCGTCTTCGTGAGAGGTCTCGGCGTGCCGCTGCCTCTCTTCGGCTCCTGGTTCGGCGAGTAGGGGCAGGCACAATGGAAACGGTTGCAAATCTCTGGCTTGGCCTCGAAACCGCCCTGTCCTTCTGGAACCTGGCCTATTGCATGATCGGCGTGCTGCTCGGCACCGCCATCGGCGTTCTCCCAGGTCTCGGGCCGGTCGCGACCATTGCGATGCTCCTGCCGGTCACCTTCGGGTTGCCGCCGGTGTCGGCGCTCATCATGCTGGCGGGCATCTATTACGGCGCTCAGTATGGCGGCTCGACGACGGCCATCCTGGTCAACCTGCCGGGAGAATCATCGAGCGTCGTCACCGCGCTCGACGGCTACCAGATGGCGCGTCAGGGAAAGGCCGGGAAGGCGCTTGCAACGGCCGCCATCGGGTCGTTCTTCGCCGGAACGGTCGCGACGATTCTCCTGGCCATCTTCGCTCCGCCGCTCGCCGACCTCGCGCTTAAGTTCGGGCCTGCGGAATACTTCTCCCTGATGGTGCTCGGGCTCGTGGCCTCCATCGTGCTCGCCCATGGCTCGCTCCTGCATGCTTTCGGAATGATTATCCTCGGGCTGATCCTTGGATTGATCGGCACCGATGTGAATTCCGGCATGACCCGCTTCACCTTCGACCTGCCGCAGATGGCGGACGGCATCGGCTTCGTCATCGTCGCCATGGGTGTGTTCGGCCTCGGTGAAATCATCGGCAACTTGGAGAACGAATCCACGCGCACCGTCATGCTGAAGAGCGTGACCGGGCTGATGCCGACCAGGCAGGACCTCAAGCGAATTGCCGCGCCCGTGCTCCGTGGAACGGCCCTCGGTTCCATGCTCGGCATCCTGCCCGGCGGCGGAGCCATGCTGGCCTCCTTTGCCGCCTACACGCTCGAGAAGAAGGTCTCGCGCCATCCCGAGCAGTTCGGCAAGGGAGCCATCGAGGGCGTGGCCGGTCCTGAATCGGCCAACAATGCCGGCGCGCAGACTTCCTTCATCCCCATGCTGACGCTCGGCATACCATCGAACCCCGTCATGGCCTTGATGATCGGCGCCATGATCATGCAGGGCATTCAGCCCGGGCCATCGGTCATGACCGAGCAGCCGGTGCTCTTCTGGGGGCTCATCGTCTCCATGTGGATCGGCAACCTGTTCCTGCTCGTTCTCAACCTGCCGCTGATCGGGCTCTGGGTGCGCATGATCTCGGTGCCGTATCACTTCCTGTACCCGGCCATCCTGGTCTTCTGCGCCATCGGCGTCTTCAGCCTCAACAACGCAACATTTGACGTCTACCTGATGGCCATCTTCGGGTTCCTCGGGTACGTCTTCCGGAAGCTCGACTGCGAACCTGCCCCGATGCTGCTCGGCTTTATCCTCGGTCCGATGATGGAGGAGCATCTCCGCAGGGCCATGCTGATCTCCAAGGGCGATGCGACCGTTTTCCTGAGCCGCCCGATCAGCGCAACGATGCTGGTCATTGCGTTGATCCTGCTCGTGACGGTGCTGGCTCCGGCCGTGCGCCGCAAGCGTGAGGAAGCCTTCCAGGAAGAGGGCTGAGCCTTCTCCGGCTTTCTTATTCAGAATTCGATTTCAAAAGGCGCGACGTGAGTCCCATGACAGCCAAGACGAAAAAACCGGAAGACCTTCGAAGTGCGCGGTGGTTCGCTCCCGACGATCTGCGCGGGTTCGGTCACCGCTCCCGCATCATGCAGATGGGCTATGCCCCGGACGATTGGGTCGGCCGCCCGGTTATCGCGATCATCAACACGTGGTCCGACATCAACCCATGCCACGCCCATTTCAAGCAGCGTGTGGAGGACGTGAAGCGCGGCGTGTTTCAGGCCGGGGGCTTCCCCATCGAACTGCCGGCAATCTCGCTGTCGGAAAACTTCGTCAAGCCCACCACCATGCTCTACCGCAACATGCTGGCGATGGACACGGAGGAGCTCATTCGCTCCCATCCGGTGGACGGGGTCGTTCTCATGGGCGGCTGCGACAAGACCACGCCCGGCCTGCTCCTGGGCGCGACGAGCGCCAACCTGCCGTCGATCTACATCCCGGCCGGTCCCATGCTGCGCGGCAACTGGAAGGGCAAGACCCTGGGCTCGGGCTCCGATGCCTGGAAGTACTGGGACGAGCGCAGGGCCGGCAACATCACCAAGGAGGACTGGGTGGAGGTCGAGGGCGGCATCGCCCGCAGCCACGGCCACTGCATGACCATGGGCACGGCCAGCACCATGACGGCCATTGCTGAGTCCATCGGCATGACGTTGCCGGGGGCTTCTTCCATTCCGGCCGCTGACGTCAACCACATCCGCATGTGCGCGCAAGCGGGCCGGCGTGCGGTCGAGATGGTGTGGGAAGACCTCACGCCCAACAAGATCCAGACCCGCGCCGCCTTCGAGAACGCCATTGCGGTCGCCATGGCGATGGGCTGCTCCACCAACGCGGTGATCCACCTCATCGCCATGGCCCGGCGGGCCGGGCACGATGTCGGCCTCGACGACTTCGAGATCGCCAGCCGCAAGGTTCCGGTGATTGCGAACGTGCGTCCGAGCGGCGCGGCCTACCTGATGGAGGATTTCTATTTCGCCGGCGGCCTGCCGGCCCTCATGACGCGCATTCACGGTCATCTGCACCTCGACTGCGTCACGGTGACAGGCAAGACCCTGGGCGAGAACATCGCCCGAGCGGAGGTCTACAACGACGACGTCATTCGCACGGTCGACAACGCCATCTACGAGGAGGGCGCGCTCGCGGTTCTCAAGGGCAATCTCGCGCCGGACGGCTGCGTGATGAAGCCGAGCGCCTGCGAGCCGCGCCTGCGGCAGCATTCGGGCCCGGCCCTCGTGTTCGACGATTATCCTTCCATGAAGGCTGCCATCGACGACGACGATCTCGACGTAACGGCGGACCACATCCTGGTGCTGCGCAATGCCGGCCCGCAAGGCGGCCCCGGAATGCCGGAATGGGGCATGCTGCCGATACCCCGGAAGCTTGTGAGGCAGGGCGTGCGCGACATGCTGCGCCTGTCGGATGCCCGCATGAGCGGCACGAGCTATGGGGCGTGCATTCTGCATGTGTCGCCGGAGGCGCATGTGGGCGGGCCGCTCGCGCTCGTGCGCACGGGGGACATCATCAGCGTCGACATTCCGGCGCGTCGCATCACCCTCGAGGTCTCCGAGGAAGAGCTCGAGATGAGGCGCGCACTCCTGCCCGAGCGCAAGCCCCGCTTCGAGCGTGGCTACGGCTGGATGTTCACGAGGCATATCCGCCAGGCTCATGAGGGCTGCGATTTCGACTTCCTTGAGACAAGCCACGGCGCGCCGGTGGCCGAGCCCGATATTTTCTAGTTCAGGAGACGAACCGATGACCGGACTGAAGCCCGAGACCCGCGACAAGCTGAAAACCGTCGCCACCCCAACGCTGATGACGGCGCTCTACAAGCGCGGCCTGCGCAATCAGTGGATCCAGGATGTTCATCGCATCAACCGAGGCGCGGGGCCCATGGTGGGGGAGGCTTTCACCCTGCGCTACATGCCGGCTCGCGAGGACCTGAACCCGCTTACCGTCTTCCGCGACCGCGAACACCCGCAGCGCAAGGCTGTCGAGATTTGCCCCCCGGGAGCCGTTCTCGTCATGGACAGCCGCAAGGATCCGCGGGCCGCATCGGCGGGCTCGATCCTGATCTCCCGCCTGATGGTGCGTGGCGTTGCCGGTGTTGTGACCGATGGCGGTTTCCGGGACACGCCGGAAATCGAGACACTGGGCATCCCGGCCTATCACAACCGCCCCTCGGCTCCGACAAACCTGACCTTGCACCAGGCCATCGACATCAATGTCCCGATCGGCTGCGGGGACGCGCCCGTGTTTCCCGGCGATGTGATCGTGGGAGATGCAGAAGGCGTGGTCGTGATCCCGGCGCACCTGGCGGACGAGATTGCGGACGAGACGGTCGAGATGACGGCATTCGAGGATTTCGTCACGGAGGAAGTGCTGAAGGGCCGCTCCATCCTCGGGCTCTATCCGGCCACGGATGAGAGGACGAATATGGACTTTGCGGCTTGGCGCCAGGCCAACGGCCGCTAGTCTTAAAGCCGCAGGGTGGCCGCAGCCGAGCTATTGGGGGCAAGATGAAGCCGAACAGGATCAAGTCGCTTTGGAGAGAGGGAAAGCCGGTCCTGAATGGCTGGCTGTCGATCCCGAATGCATTCACCGCCGAGATCATGGCCGAGCAGGGCTATGACTCCATGACGATCGATCTGCAGCATGGCGTCATCGACTACCAAGCATCCCTCGGCATGCTGCAGGCCTTGCGCGCGAGCGAGGTTGCAACGCTCGTGCGTGTTCCGTGGCTGGATCCGGCGGCCATCATGAAGGCCCTGGATGCGGGAGCCTATGGGGTGATCTGCCCCATGATCAACAACCGTGCCCAAGCGGCCGAACTGGTCTCCTATGTCCGCTACCCGCCCGACGGCACCCGCAGCTTCGGACCGACCCGGGCGAGGTTCTCGGCTGGATCCGACTACAGTGCCAAGGCGGATGAGAACATCCTCTGCCTTGCGATGATCGAAACCGCGGAAGCGTTTGAGCAGGTCGAGGAGATCGTCTCGACCCCCGGCCTGGACGGCGTCTACATAGGTCCGTCCGATCTGACGCTGGGGCTTACCGGAAAGCGGTATCGAACCGGCTTCGACCGAGAGGAGCCGGAAATGGTCAGCGCCATCCAGACCATCCTTGCCAAGGCGCACGAGGTAGGCATCCGCGCCGGGCTCCATTGCGGAACGCCGGCCTATGCGGCCAAGGCCGTGAGCTGGGGCTTCGATCTCGTGACGCTGCCCAACGATGTCACCCTCCTGGCCGGTGCAGCCGCCGCCAGCGTGAGTGACACGAGGAAGCTTATCGCATAGCGCCGTGGCCTTGTGTGCCTAGCTTTGCGCCCGGGAGGCAGGCGGGCCTCCTGGCTTGGTGGCAATCCAGATCGTGTGCCTTGCGCCGCCGCGTGCTCCGTTGGCGCGCGCACCGACCTCTTCCACGCGAAAACCTGTTTTGCGCAGGCGCTGGGTAAAGGCCCTGTTCGGGGCCGACGACCACACGGACAAGACGCCGCCAGGCGCCAGCGCCGTCCGGGCGGCGCCGAGACCTGCCAGGTCGTAAAGGCTGTCATTGGACTTGCGGGTCAGTCCCTCGGGCCCGTTGTCGACGTCGAGCAAAATAGCATCGTAGGCAGACCGGCCTGATCGTATCAGCCCGCCGACATCTCCCTCGTGGATGCTGACGCGTGGATCCGTCAGGCTGCCGCCAAAGACTTCCGCCATGGGATCTCGGGCCCAGGCCACCACAGCGGGCAGGAGTTCGGCCACAGTGACCTGAGCATCGGAGCCCAGTTCAGCAAGAGCGGCCCGAAGGGTGAAGCCCATCCCCAGCCCGCCGATAAGGACCCTCGCTCGCGGGCGGTCCCGAATCCTCGAGCAGGACAGCTTGGCCAGCGCCTCCTCGGAGCCGCTGAGGCGGCTGTTCATCAACTCGTTGCTGCCCAACATGATGGAGAACTCGGCCCCACGCCTCTTGAGGCGCAACTCGGTGCCGTCGCCGGGAACTTTCGCCGTATCGATGAGAACCCAGGGGATCATGACGTGCTCTTTCGGCAGCTCTGCCCATTTTGCGATTGACCGTGCAAGCCGTGAACCTCAGCCACAGGGTTGCGGCGAGGTGCATTCTCGCCGCTGACAGGGATCGCCGGTACCTCCGCAGCCAAGCTGAAGAGCCTTAGCTGAATTGACGATCCCGGCAAAGGGACGGCCGCTCGGCCGGAAAGCCATGCAGAACCCAAATGGCGGAAGGAGCGGAACATGAACCGTGGTACGCCTGTCAAATGCCATGTCTCATAAGTCATTGAACAACTTGTCACAACTCCGCCGTGACATTCTCTGCTTGGAGGGGTGTTCACGGCGGAGCTTCAGCGATGGCATCCCGGCGAACCTCGCCTTGGAGGCTTCTGCAGTCCCTCCCATATTCAAAGAGACCCTGCTTTTCGCCGGTTCGTTCGATCGTTGACGGAGGTGGATAGAGTACCTATATATACTCCACATTGGAGTAGTACAGTTTGGACAACAAGACGCTCTGCCTCGCCGTTCTGTCCATGGGTGACGCATCCGGGTACGAGATCAAGAAGCGGGTCGAGGAGGTTTTCTCGCGCTTCATGGATGTCGCGCCGAGCGGGATTTACGCGGCCTTGAAGCTCCTCGATCAGGAGGGGCTCGTATCGGCAAAGGTGGTGCCCCAGGAAGGGCGGCCTAACAAGACCGTTTATACCTTGCTTGAGCTTGGGCGCGAGGCGCTGACTGCCTCGCTCAAGGCCTCGGAGGGGCGGCATAAGATCCGCTCCGAATTGGTCACGCTTCTCATGTTCGCCGATCTGCTCCCGCCAGAGAAGCTGCGCGACGTCTTGGCTCATCGGATTTCGGAGCTGGAGCAAATCAAGGCCGAGACGGAGGCCGCCACCGGTGCCTACCCCCCGGGCCACCGGTTCCTTGTGCGCATGGGCATGGTGATGGCAGGCGCCGAACTTGCCTTCCTGCGCGAGAACGTTCCCGGTTTCTTGAGCGAGCTGAGCCGCACGCAAGCCAAGCAACACAAGCAACCGACCGGCGATCTGGTCGGGTCGGACCTGCCATAGGGGCAATGCTGTGAAGAAAAAAATAACTGTTGCGCTCGCTGCCATCGGCATCGTCGCCATGGGAGCCGGAGGCGCGCGCTACCTGAAAAACGATACGGCCGCGGCTGTCGTGCAGCCAAGCGCGCCGATCGTGACGGAGCTTGCCCGCAGCGAAACCTTTACTGTCCGCAGGACCGATCTGCGCTTCACCGTGCCACTGGCCGGCACCCTGCGCCCGGTCGACCAGACGACCCTGAAGTCGGAGGTTGCCGCAAAGGTGTCGGAGGTTCTGGCGCAGGAGGGGCAGCCGGTGAAGAAGGGCGATGTTCTCGTGCGCCTCGACACCGAGGATCTGACCTCCTGGCTCAACGAGCGCGTGGCCAACCTCGAATCCGCCAAGGCGCAGCTGGCTCTCGCGGAGAAGAACCGCTCGATGAAGCTCAGCCTGCAGCAGAAGGGCTACGCGGCTCAGGCTTCGGTGGACGAGGTCGAGAGCGCGTACCGCACCTCGCAGGCGAATGTCCGCGCCATGCAGGCTCAGGTCGATCTGGCGCGCAAGGCGTTGGAAAACGCCGTCGTGCGAGCCCCCATGGACGGCTTCGTGTCCGAGCGCGCCGTCAGCCCGGGCGACAAGGTGCCGGTCGACGGCAAGCTCGCCGTCCTCATCGACCTGTCGCGGCTTGAGATCGAGGCCCCCGTGCCGACGAACGAGATTGCTCTCGTGGCGGTCGGGCAAATGGCGGCTTTCCGGGTGCCGGGTCTTGAAGGACGCGAGTTCACCGGCCGGGTGGAACGGATCAATCCCACCACGAAGTCAGGATCGCGCTCGATCCCGGTCTATATCCAGGTTGAGAACGGCGACAAGGTTCTGCGCGGCGGCATGTTCGCATCGGGCGACATTGTCGTGCGCGAGATCAGGAACGTGGTTGCGGTTCCGCCCGAGGCGGTGCGGGGCGACCAAAGCCAGAGATACGTTCTCAAACTCGACGGCGACAGGGTCGCCCGGCAGCCCGTCGAGGTGGCGAAGGACGCCACGGCCACCTTGGTCGCCGTAGCCTCGGGCCTGTCCGAAGGCGACACGATCGTGAGCGCTCCATCCATTGTACTCGAGCCGGGCACCCCGGTTCGCATCGGCAGTCGTTAAGATGTTCCTCACACGCATCAGCATCAACAACCCGGTCTTCGCCACCATGATGATGGTGGCGATTCTCGTGGTTGGGCTGTTCTCCTACCAGCGCCTCGGCGTCGATCAGTTCCCCGACGTGGACATCCCGACGGTCGTCGTGACGGCATCTTACCCAGGCGCCTCTCCCGAGGCTGTGGAGAGCGATGTCACGCGCAAGATCGAGGATGCTATCAACACGATCAGCGGACTCGACACGCTCACCTCCCGCTCCGTCGAGGGCCGCTCCATCGTGATCGCCCAGTTCACACTGGACACGCCGGCGGCTGTTGCGGTGCAGGACGTGCGCGAGAAGGTGGCGGGCATCCGCGGTCAGTTGCGCGACGAAGTGAACGACCCGACGGTGACCCGCTTCGATCCGGACAGCGCGCCGATCGTGTCGGTTGCGCTAGAGTCGCCCTCGCGTTCGCTTCGCGGGCTGACGGCCCTTGCCGACGAGGTCGTGCTCAAGCGCATCCAGACCGTTCGTGGCGTGGGCAGCGCCACCATCGTGGGCGGAGTGAAGCGTCAGGTGGAGGTGCGGCTGAAGCCCGACCGCATGCAGGCGCTTGCCATCGGCGTCGATCAGGTGGTGGCCACGATCCGCTCGGAGAATCAGGATCTGCCTGCCGGCAACGTGACCCGCGGGCGCGAGGACAAGGTTGTGCAGATCGAAGGCTCCGTGAAGGAGCCGCGTGAGATCGGCAATTTCATCGTCGCCCAGCGTGGCGGCTCGCCGGTTCGGCTGTCGGAGGTGGCCGACGTCATCGACGGTCAGGAGGAGAAGACGAACCTTGCCCTGTTCAACGGCAAGCCTGCGCTGGCCGTGGACGTGGTCAAGGTGCAGGGCGCCAACACCATCGAGGTGGCCGACGGCGTGTTCCGTGCGGTGCGCGAACTCAAGAGCTCCCTGCCGCCCGATGTCGAGATGTCGGTGGTCAAGGACTCGTCGAAGGGCATTCGCAGCTCGGTCCACAATGTGCGCAGCACGATGCTGGAAGGCGCCGTTCTGACGGTGGCTATCGTGTTCCTGTTCCTGCACTCGTGGCGCTCGACCGTGATCACCGGCCTCACGCTGCCGATCTCGGTCATCGGCACCTTCGGGGCGCTGGCCTTCATGGGCTTTACCCTGAACAGCATGACCTTGATGGCGCTGTCGCTTGCCATCGGCATCCTGATCGACGACGCCATCGTGGTTCGCGAGAACATCGCCCGCCATCTGGAGATGGGGGCCGGTCACTTCGAGGCGGCGCTGAAGGGAACGCAGGAGATCGGTCTTGCCGTGGTGGCGACGACGCTTGCCATCGTGGCCGTGTTCGCCCCTGTGGCCTTCATGGGCGGCATCATCGGCAAGTTCTTCTTTCAGTTCGGCATCACTGTCTCGGTGGCCGTGCTGATTTCGCTGTTTGTGTCGTTCACGCTGGATCCCATGCTCTCAAGCGTGTGGCATGACCCGTCGATCGGCCGGAAACCGCGGGGCGTCATCGGCTGGATGGCGCGTCTGTCGGATGGACTGACGGCGGGCATTCTCGCCGTGTATCGTCCGCTCATGCGCTTCAGCCTGCGGCGGCGCTGGGTGGTGATGGTGGCAGCGGTCGGCATCTTCGTGGGAAGCTTTGGTCTCGTGCCGATGATCGGCGTCGAGTTCGTGCCGACCGCCGATATGGGCGAGATGACCGTGAAGGTCTCTGCTCCCGTGGGATCGTCGCTCGAGTACACGGAAACGAAGGCCCGTCAGGCGGAGGCCGCCATCAAGGAATTCCCGGAGGTGGATTTCACCTATGCGGCCATCAACAGCGGCCAGGCCGCCGGCAAGAACGAGGCGAGCATCGCGATCACCCTCAGGCCGATCCATGAGCGTGCGCGCTCGGCCACCGAGCTGGTCGATCTTATGCGCGAACGTCTCAGGGCGATCCCCGGCATCGCTCTTGCCGTCAGCCTGCCGGGTGTCGGCGACGGCAAGCCGGTTCAGGTCTCGATCCAGGGACCGAACCTGGACGAGCTCGCCCGGGTCGCGCAGGAATCTGCAGCCATCATGGCGAAGGTGCCTGGCGTGGTCGACATGGAGTCGAGCTTGAAGGCGGCCCGCCCGACGATCGCCGTCAGCCTCGACCGGGAGCTTGCGAGCGACCTCGGGATCAGCCTGCAGCAGGTATCGGATACGCTGAGGCCCCTGTTGTCCGGTGAGGATGCTTCGAGCTTCCGGGCGTCCAATGGTGAGAACTACGATGTGAATGTGCGCTTGCCCGAGACCGGGCGCGAGTCGCGCGAAGACCTTTCGCGCCTATACATTGCCAGCAGGCTGACGAACGAGGACGGCACGCCGCGGATGGTGGCCTTGCGCGAGGTGGCGAGGCTGGAGCCGGGCGTCGGTCCGTCTCAGATCAACCGGCGCGACCTTGCCCGCGAGGTGCAGATCACGGCGAATGTCAGCGGTCGCGCCGCCGGTGACGTCACCCGGGAGATCGGGGCTGCGCTCAAGGATGTGAAGCTTCCGGCAGGATATCAGTTCGTGTCCGGAGGCTCGGCGAAGAACATCGAGGAGACGTCAGGCTATGCCGGCTCGGCGCTGCTCCTGGCCGTGGTGTTCATCTACATCATCCTGGCGTCGCAGTTCGGCAGCTTCCTGCAGCCGCTCGCCATCATGGCCTCGCTCCCGCTGTCGCTGGTGGGCGTGTTCCTCGGCCTTCTGGCCTGGGGCTCCACGCTCAACATGATGTCGGCCATCGGCTTCATCATGCTGATGGGTCTCGTGGTGAAGAACGCGATCCTGCTGGTCGACTTCGTCAACCAGGCCCGCAAGGCCGGCATGGAGCGCTCAGCGGCGATCATGCAGGCGGCAGAGGTGCGGCTGCGTCCGATCCTTATGACGACGCTGGCGATGATCTTCGGCATGATCCCGATGGCGTTGGGACTGGGGGAGGGCGGCTCGCAGCGCGCCGGCATGGCTCACGCGGTCATCGGCGGGCTGATCAGCTCCACGATTCTCACGCTGGTGGTCGTTCCGGTCGCATTGACGCTGCTGGAGGACATGGCGCGCAAGCTCGGCTTCGGCCGCAAGGCCCGTTCCGAGTTCGATAAGACCCCGATGCTCGAAGCGGCGGAGTAGTGTCGTTGGTCCTTGGGTTCTCGGAAGCTAGGTATCCAGGCGCTCCAAGGCTTCCTTGTCGCGCAGGACGATCAGTCGGTGTGTGGGAAGGTCGATGATCCCCTTGCGCTCCAACTGGGTCAGGGAGCGCGAGATCGTTTCGATCGTCAGACCGAGGTGGTCGGCCATGTCGAGACGCGACATCGGAAGGTCGATCCGGTCATCCTTGGAAATGCGTTTCGCAAGAACGAGCAGGAACGTTGCGACTTTTTCCAATGCGTTCTTGCGGCCAAGAAGCAGCATATGGTTCTGCGCCTGCTCGAGCGAGCGCATCATCGCTGACACGATCTGCTGGGACAACTCTCCGCAATCCAGGGCCAGTGCGCCGAAACTGGAGCGGCGATAAAGGACGATGGTTGCATCTCCGAGCGCCTCGGCAGTGAAGCGATGCTCCTCGCCGGTCTCGATGCCGAAGATGTCACCTGGGAGATGAAAGGCGTCGATCTGCCGCCGTCCGTCGCTCAGGAGCTTGAAGGTTCGCACTGCGCCGGACACCACCTTGTAGATGAAGGCTGGCCGCTCCCCCTCCGCGAAGATCTCCTCGTCCTTCGCGACTGTGCGCGTGAATCCTAGCGCGACTGCATCTGGAGACCTGCGCGGGAGGGAGATGTCGCGCAGGAGGAGAGCGGGCGCGGGCTGGGAGCTGCTGGAAGCGCGGACGGTTTGCATGGAACTCTCGTCTTCTTTTGTGTCTGACGTGAGTTCAAAGCTACGCTGAGGATCCGGGCCGCAAAATTCAGATGCTTCCCCTAACACTACAGTTGCACCTCCTGCGCATGGGTTCATAATCTCCTGATCTGACACAGGAGGCTGCCATGACGGGTGTAGCC
>NZ_JAEQMY010000250.1 GCF_016743775.1 Microvirga aerilata
CGCAAGCCGCGCCAGACCGTCATCGATCCCTTTACCCATTATCTACGCGAGCGCGTAAGCACCTTCCCGGGCCTGACCGGAAGCCGCCTGTTCCGCGAGATCAGGGAGCGCGGTTATGCTGGCGGCTACACTGCTGTCATAGACTTCCTGCGCGAGATCCGCCCCGCACCGCCATCCTCCTTCGAGGTCCGCTTCGAAACCCCGCCCGGCGCGCAGGCCCAGGTCGACTTCGCCCAGTTCCAGGTCGTGTTCACCGACGAACCGACCGCTCCGCGCATCGTGTGGCTGTTCTCGCTGGTGCTCGGCTACAGCCGCCTGATCTGGGCCCGCTTCGTCCTGCACCAGGATCTGGCAACCCTGCTGCGCTGCCATGTGGCCGCCTTTGAGGCGCTGGGCGGTGTGCCGCACGAGGTGCTCTATGATCGCATGAAGGCCGTGGTCACCGGCGAAGCCCGTTCTGGCGGTATCGTCTACAACCGCGCCCTTATCGATCTGGCCCGCCACTTCGGCTTCCATCCCAAAGCCTGCCGGCCGTACCGAGCCAAAACAAAAGGCAAGGTCGAGCGGCCGTTCCGCTACATCCGCGAGGACTTCTTCCTAGCGCGCTCCTTCAGCAATCTCGAGGACCTGAACCGGCAGCTGCAGCACTGGCTTTCCACGGTGGCCAATCCGCGTGTGCATGCCACCACACGCCGCGTCGTCACCGAAGCCTTCGCCGAGGAGAAGCCCTTCTTACGGCCTCTGCCGCTGGCCCCCTTCCGGTCGGTGCTGCGCCTGGAGCGGCGGATCTCGCGCGAGGGCATGATCAGCGTGGGCGGCAACTTCTACAGCGTGCCCGATGCCACCCGCCGACGCGTGGTCGAGGTGCACACCCTGGCCGACGAGATCCGGATCTTCGAGGAGGGCGAGCTGATTGCCGCCCATCCGGTGCTGGAGGGCCGCCATCAACGCCGGGTTGCGCCCGGACACCGTAAGAGCCTGCCCACGGGGCACAGGCGTGGATCGGACGCTTCCCCGGTCAGCCGCACCGGCGACGTGGTCGCGCAGCGTTCGCTCGAATTCTACGATGCGGTCGCCCGCCACCTGGCTCGGGAGACCCGCGCATGAGTGCCGCTCTTGAGCTCACCCCCACCACCCTGGAGCGGATCCGCCAGGATCTGGTCGGCCTGAAGATGCCGCGCGCCCTGGAGGCGCTCGATGCCATCGTGCGCCGCCTCGAGCAGGGCGAGATCAGCGCGCTGGAGGCCATCGACACGCTGCTGTCCGAGGAGCTGACCCTGCGCGAGAACAGCCGCATCAAGACCGGTCTGCGCATGGCGCGCCTGGCGACGATCAAGACGCTGTCGGGCTTTGACTTTACCTTCCAGCCTTCGCTCGACCGCGACCGGATTCTCACCCTGGCGCAGTTGGGCTTCATTGGCCGCTGCGAGGTGGTGCACTTCCTCGGCCCGCCGGGGACTGGCAAGAGCCACCTGGCCACGGCTCTGGGGGTGGAGGCGGTCAAGGCCGGCCGGAGCGTGTACTTCTGCACGCTGGCGGATCTGATCGGCATGCTCGCCCGTGCCGAGCGCGAAGGGCGTCTGGCGGAGCGGATCCGGTTCTTCTGCCGGCCCGCGCTGCTGATTGTGGACGAGATCGGGTACCTGCCGGTGGTCTCAGGCGGCGGCAATCTGTTCTTCCAGCTGGTCAATGCCCGCTACGAGCGCGGAGCGATGATCCTGACCTCGAACCGCGGGTTCGCCGAATGGGGCGAGGTGTTTGGCGATCCTGTGGTGGCCACGGCCTTGCTGGATCGGCTTCTGCATCATGCGGTGGTGATCCAGATCGAGGGCTCAAGTTACCGCCTGCGGCAGCATGCCGAACTGATGCCCGAGCATGTGCGCTCCAAGGCCCTGATCACGCC
>NZ_JAEQMY010000251.1 GCF_016743775.1 Microvirga aerilata
CCCGCCGTTCCATGGCCAGGACGAGGTCGAGAACTTCGAGGGTACGCTACACCGCCTGTCAGTTTTGTACCCGTGCAGGAATTAAGCTGCTGTCTCAGTTCTGTAACTAAGGCTCTCGAAGGTACGTCATCCCCGTGTGCGTAGGCCAAAAGTACGATTGTGTTATTCGCATTTCTGCCATGAGGCGCAGTCTCTGTTCAGCCGCACATTCGGTAGGCTCAACTATCGATTGTCTGACCGAACCCATGGTTGGCAACAAGGAGGAAACCTACATGTTTATCACCCGACGCAGTCTCGCTGGTGCGCTCACGGCAGTCGCATTACTGGCCGGGAACCTGGCGCACGCGGCCGATGGGGCCGCCAAACGCATCCTAGTGTACGGCGACTCCAACACCTGGGGCTTCATCCCGGTCGAAAGCGGCTCGACTACGCGCTATCCAAAAGATGTGCGCTGGCCTGGCGTCCTGCAGGCAACACTCGGATCAGGCTACGAGATCATCGACGAAGGACTGAGCGCCCGCACAACCGATGTTCCTGATCCAACGTTGCCCCACATCTCAGGTGCCGGTCTCGATGGATCTGCCTACTTGTCCTCGGCTCTGGCCACGCACCAGCCGCTTGATCTGGTTGTGATCATGCTCGGCACCAATGATGTGAAGAAGATGTTTGACCGCTCGCCATTTCGGATTGCGCTCGGGGTGGGCAAGCTGATCGACATTGTGGCGCAAACCAAAGGCGGGGTTGGAACATCGTATCCCGCTCCCAAGGTTCTAGTCCTCGCTCCGCCCCCGCTTGGGAAGCTGTTCCCTGAGGGGCGTGCCGAACGGTTCGCCGGCGGTGTGGAAAAAACGAAGGCGCTTCCAGCTTACTTTGAGGCGATTGCAAAAGCGGCCGGAGCCGATTTCCTCGATGCGGGCAAGCTGACGACTACGGACGGCATCGATGGTGTTCATCTCAGCCCAGAGGCTCACAAGGCCATCGGCACCGGTGTCGCTGAAAAGGTGAAAGCAATCCTGCGGTAAGAAGCAGGCTCGCACAACCAACGCTGCTGCTTATGGGTGAGAGTCTGATGCGTCAGCCTCTCACCCGTGCAGAGATGTACTACTGCTAAGCGGCTTCTCTTCGTTGGCCGACTGTACGCTTTTACCGCTCTGGATACACCCCTCCTGCCATTGTGCGCGAACAACCTTCGCCCTAGGCTTGAATGTTCCGTTGGATTATGCCCGGATTGAAATTGTTGGGAACAGTCACTTGCCCGCCGCTTAGTGTTCTTTGCCATAGAACGCTGGATCGAGCCTTATGCAGCCGCTTCATCGTCTGACCCGTCGGTCTGCGCTGTAGCCTTGTTGAGATGAGGAGCGTTAGCCAGGTGCTGCTCTATCAGCTTGCGAGCTTCGGTTGAAGTCACCTGGCTGGCCGCTGCGATCTCTCTGGTCATGAAGTCCAGTGCGCTCTCGAAGATCTGCTGCTCACTGTAGGATGCATCTAGCTGCTCAGCCCCCCTGTTCAGGTCCCGCAGGACCTCAGCCATTGCGGTCAGTTGGCCCGTCGCCATGCGCTCCTGAAAGTCATTCGAGCGCCGGTTCCACATTCCCTTCTTGGCCTTTGCCTTTGTGCTGAGGATTTCGAGCGCCTCTTTCACTAGATCAGGTTCTGACAGCTTTCTCAGGCCGCTGCTTTTGGCTTTCGCCAGGGGAATGCGAACGGTGAGACGATCCTTTTCGAAGGTGATCGCTAAGAGCTCAAGCTTGAACCCAGCAACCTCTTGTTCTTCGACCGCCGTAATCACGCCAACTCCGTGGTTGGGGTATACGACCGTTGCACCAGGCTCGAAGGTAGGCGTGTCGTTCTTGATCGTCATTCGGGCAGGATCTCCTTCAGACACATGCTAG
>NZ_JAEQMY010000252.1 GCF_016743775.1 Microvirga aerilata
CGCCTCCGCAAATCGGCGCCAACCAGTGAATCACAAGTCATTGCTCGGATTCAAATTTCACTCGGACAGGCTCTAACTTCCCACAGTCCTGGAAAAGCTTTTAGCAGACCTCAACGCACCTTTTTACTAACTAAGACGGCAATATACGCCATCGGGAGACCTTCCGATCGTGTATCATCTCCATTGATATCAGTCGGGATCCACTGTCTACATCATGAATAAAAAATAGAGAATGTAGATTGTTCTAGAGACCTTGCGCTTTCTGAGAATATACCGCATATTTTCTTTTCTTGTAGTTGTTGCTTTTATATCCAATTAAGTAACCCCAATGGATATGCAGGCGGTGTGCGATGAACGTAAGCGCAGGCCGGTACTTTATCTGTGTGTTGTTGTACTTGCTAGGTATGCTGAGCCATGTGCGAGCTATCTGGTCGGCCGTAGCGTTCGGTGTCGCCGGCTTCGCTTTTCAGGTTCTCTCTGCGTGCCTTGCGGTCGCGGCCACAGACATCATTGTCCAGAACAATACACCATTTGAATTTAACGCGACCGTCCTGGCACCAGCCAATATGCATACACGCGCTTGGCGCATCGGTGCTGCACGGATCCTACCTGGTCGGCGCGAAACGGTTCTCAGTTTCAACCGCGACCAAGATGTTACGAATGGTCAGCGGTTCACCTTCGTCACGCGCTTGAGCAAGGACGGCCAGGCCGTCGGTCTTCGCCAGCAACTGCTTGGCCGAGCGGTCAACAGCCACATGTGGCAGTCTTTCTCTGCGGTCGGTTTTGAGGACCGTTGGTTCGACGACCGAGAAACGCATGTGGCGACGGCGATGTTCAACGGCATCCCCGTACGTGTTCTTTATCGAGCCTTCGCTGCGGGAACGGATGACAACGTCGAATACATCCTGCAATACGCCTACCCACCCTCGCTAGGGGGCGACGATCAGTTTAGCGTGCTCGCCTATAACATATATATGCGACCGACGACGATCGCGCGAAATGGTCAAGTGGTTCGCGCAACACTGCTGCCCGCGCAGCTGCGCGGCTATGATGCGATCGTGTTCTCTGAAGCGTTCGACGACGGTGTTCGAAATACGCTGCTCGAGAGGCTGCGTCCTGAGTATCCTTATCAAACACAAATCCTCGGCCGTGACACCGACGTGCGGCAGGATGGCGGTGTCATCATCGTCAGCCGCTGGCCGATTGCCACAGAAGCTCAGCAGCCCTACGGCACAACCTGCGCAGGGATCGACTGCCAAGCTGCCAAAGGTGTTGTCTACGCCCGAATCGCGAAAGGCACTCGGACCTATCACCTTTTCGGAACTCACACTCAGGCGGAAGCAAGCGAACGCAACGCGCGCGAAGGACAGTTTCGCATTCTGAAGCATTTCATCGATTCGCAAAACATACCCGCCACCGAGCCGGTTCTGATCGCTGGCGATCTCAACGTCGACAAGGCCGCGTCCCACGAGGAATATCAACGGATGCTCGAGATCCTCGATGCCGAAATGCCGGGACAGGTGGGCTACCCTTTCAGCTGGGATCCTTTCAGCAATCGCCTCGCCGAGCGAGGGAAACCCGGCGAGATGCTCGACTACGTGCTTTGGTCGAAGGCACATCGTGCACCGGCCGCCGCGAGCAACGAAGTACGGATCCTCCGCTCTGACGTGGAGTGGAAGGAGTTTGCCTTCGAATACCCTTATTGGGACCTATCAGACCATTACCCGGTGCATGGGCTGTTCAGGTTCGAGGAGGGTGGGTTCACCGGCACCTTTCCGCTCGATCGGAGCTGGATTGCGCGGCGTCCTTTGTATGTGGTTCGCCCTGGTGGGGAGCTTGTGGA
>NZ_JAEQMY010000253.1 GCF_016743775.1 Microvirga aerilata
AAGGCCGTCGACCTGATGCTGGCACAACTCGGAGGCGCCCGGCCGCGGGAACTCACCGGACGCACCCGCTACCGCGCCTGGGGCATTGTCTGAGGCGCAATCCCCATGCGCCTAGCTTGCTTGTGGTTGGTCTATTGCGTCCCGGGAGGTAGGATGAACGGCACATCGGTCGGGATGGCCGGAGGCTCTCCCTCGGGCGCCTCACCTTCTGGCGGGTCAAGAGGGTCGAGCGGCGGTATATCGGAGGCCGGCTCAGGGTCAGGGCTCTCCGACGGTGGCAGCGGTGGAATATCCGGTTCAGGCATATCGGACATAGATCATCCTATCCGTGGATCTGTGCCAGGGCAACGCGCTGATCGGCGGTGTGTGTTCCGCACGTGGACAGAAAGATTGCTGCTCCTACATCTTTGAGCTTCGTTGCAGACCTCGGGATCACCTGCTCTTTCGCCGGCCCAACGCACTGGAGGTATTGATGCTGAGCTTTGCTCGAGGCGCCGTTTTGATCGCGGTCTTTGTTGGTCTAAGCCTCACCACGCCTGTGGCTGCTGCCGAGCCGGAAAGCTGCCCTGGCCTGATTGCCTCCCGAGACACTCTGTTCTCACGGGCTGCCTTGCGCCAGGATGAGGTTGGGCTGACGTTTGTTGGTCACGCCACGTTTCTGATCGAGACGCCGCAAGGGGTGCGGATTGCCACCGACTACAGCGACGGCACGCGTCCGCCCGTCACGCCTGACGTGGCAACCATGAACAAGGCGCACTCCACCCACTTCAGCTATAGCCCGGATCCGGGGATCAAGCATGTGCTCAAGGGCTGGAACCCCGCCGGTGGACCTGCCTATCACGACCTGACCGTGCAGGATGTGCGCATCCGCAACGTCTCGACCAACATCCGCAGCTATGGCGCGGCGACGGAATACGACGGCAACTCCATCTTCGTGTTTGAGACCGCCCAGCTGTGCATCGCCCATCTGGGTCATCTTCATCACACCCTCTCACCCGAGCATCTCAGGAAGCTTGGGCGTATTGATGTGCTACTGGTGCCAGTGGACGGCGGCTACACAATGGAAACTTTCGACATGATGGAGGTGCTGCGATCAGTCAATGCGCCGCTGATGATCCCGATGCACTTCTTTGGCTCCTCAACCCTCAACCGCTTTCTTGCCTCTGCCCGTGAGCACTTTCCGGTGGAGTTCAGCAACACGGCAGCGATCACCGTGTCACGGGCGACCCTGCCGAAGAACTCGAAGATCCTGGTCCTGCCGGGATACTGAACGGCTGCCGAGCACGCTTCAGCGAGGCACTCTGCCTTTTAATCAGAGGGTCCTGGGTGCGAGTCCCAGCGCGCTCACCATATCCCTCTATAACTTACCGGCACATTGAGATCGGCTCAGATGAGCCTAGAAACCGTATAGCTTCCACGAGCTTGGGTTCTTGTTCAGGCGGGGTGCCGGCTCTGGACTACCTCAAACCCTACTTGCTGGGGGAGGGGCACTGTCCTTCCCAGTTGTCGTGCAATCGTGCAACGGACGTTCGTTCTGAGGTGGTGGCGCTAAGCAAAGGCTAAAAGCGGCAAGAAGATGTGGCTGTGTCCCTTCGTCAAGCAATAGTGTGAGCAGACTACAGAGCCCTGAAACATGGCATGTCAGCTTGGCCGTAACATCATACCGGTTTCAGCCATAGTTTTCGTGTTTGTTGAAGGTCTTGGCGCCGAATCGGTCGGCGCGTTACAGGG
>NZ_JAEQMY010000254.1 GCF_016743775.1 Microvirga aerilata
TCCTTATGCCATCCCGACAAGCTGAATGTCAAGAGCATCGGTTTCGGTGAACGCTCCCGCTTTGCCCTCACAGAGGAGGGTACGATGCAGTTTGCATTGTCAGGAGGCCGGCGGCTGAGACATGCCGCTCTGGCCGCAAGGAAGCTTGCGCTTGAAGACGGGCGCACAGTCACACGCAAGGAACTCTCGGCCGCCGCTCGCGAGGCCAGCAAGGCGCTTGATCTGAGGCCAGCCCAGCGGGCGGTGCTGTCCGAGCTGGTCGCCTGCTGGGGTGAACAGGAGTGGGAACGGCTGCTGGTGTGGCCATCCAACGACTACCTCATGAGCCGCACCGGCCTGACCGAGCGGGCGATCCGGCGCATCCTGCGCCAGCTTGTCGACCTGCAGCTGATCGCGCCAAAGGACTCGCCCAACGGCAAGCGCTACGCCGTCAAGGATCTCGCTGGCCAGGTGGTGGACGCCTTCGGGTTCGACCTGACACCGGTCTACGCCCGCCGGGGCGACTGGGCGGTGGTGCTCATGGAGCAGAAGCAGCTCCGGGAGGTGCAGAAGCGCGCCTTCGACGAGGTCACCATTTGCCGCCGGGCCACCGAGGAGGCCCTGAGTGCCCTGTCCGAGCATTTCCCGGATGTGGATCGCTCCGAGGCCGAGACGCGGCTGAAAGCGCTCCAGGCTCGCACGCCAGCACGGTCCAGGCTTACGCTGCCAGCCGATCTGCTGGACGCCTGGCAGCTGTTGAGAACTGATGTTGAGGAAGTCTTCTATAAAGTGGGCAAAGCCGGACTCGGAGTCCTGCACACTAATAACAACAACGGATCTCCTAGTGAACCTTGTAACAAAGGCTTTCCGAAGAAAGCTGAGGCGGTTCGTTCAACCGAACAAGCCTCGGAGCACCTATCACCGGAATTGATCCTTGAGGCCTGCCCCACCATCAGCGATTACGGCCAGCCGGTGCGGGATCTGGCCGACATCGTCTCAGCTGGCCGCTACCTGCGGGCTTCCCTCGGGGCGCACGAGAGCGCCTGGGCCGAGGCGGTGGAAGACATCGGCACTGTCAGGGCGGCGATTGCGGTGATCTACGTCCTGCAGCTCTATGAGGACGATGTGGCCAAGAACGGCGGGGAGAGCCGGATCAAGAACCCGGGCGGCTATTTCCGCGCCCTCACGCGCATGGTGAAATCCGGCAAGATCGACCTCGCCGTCGAACTCCTGGCCATGAGGAGACGAAGGATGTCATAGGGGACTTGGTCTGATCCTCGATCCGCCGTGACCATCTTTTATGAGCTTGCCACCTGTTTGTGGAACTGGCCTTGATTTCGGCTACAGATCGGCTGGACAAGCACCATGATGACGGCGAAGTCGTAAGCGAGTGTGTCACGCGGAAGAACCTGATAGGGGAGGGCACGATGACCTTTCACACCTGCCGAAAAGAGGGTTGCACAGCAGAGCCCATCACTGATGTGAATCGTTGCGGCGCAATGGATTCATGACTTTGATTGGACCTAGCCTCATAGTCTACGCAACATGGAGACATGTCAGACGACACGATCCAGTACCTGGTCCTCGACAGGTGTGTCCCCACCTGCAACATGGCCCGCTACTATGTGTTGTCAATCGAGACCAGCCTGTTCGGTGATGCCTGTCTGATCCGTGAATGGGGCCGTATTGGTCGACCTGGGCAACGAAGAGTCGAGCTCTACGAAAACCAGTCATGTGCAGTGGAAGC
>NZ_JAEQMY010000255.1 GCF_016743775.1 Microvirga aerilata
GACCTTATTGACCGCCTTTGGTCAACTCATCCTTCAGTTCGGGGAGGATGGTGAAGAGGTCGCCCACAAGGCCGTAATCGGCCACCTGGAAGATCGGCGCCTCCTCGTCCTTGTTGATCGCCACGATCACCTTGGAGTCCTTCATGCCGGCCAGGTGCTGAATGGCGCCCGAGATGCCCACCGCGATGTAGAGGTCGGGCGCCACCACCTTGCCGGTCTGGCCAACCTGCCAGTCGTTGGGCGCATAGCCCGCATCCACCGCAGCGCGCGAGGCGCCCATGGCGGCTCCCAGCGAGTCGGCGATGGGCTCGATGTACTGCTTGAAGGCATCCGCCGAGCCGAGCGAGCGCCCGCCCGAGATGATGATCCGCGCCGAGGTCAGCTCCGGCCGCTCGGACTTGGCGATCTCCTCGCCCTTGAAGCTCGAAAGCCCCGAATCCTCGGCCGCATTCACCGTCTCGATGGCGGCGGAGCCCCCCTCGCCGGCCGCCGGGAAGGCCGCCGTGCGCACGGTGATCACCTTCTTGGCGTCGGTGGCCTGCACCGTCTGGATGGCGTTGCCGGCATAGATCGGGCGCTCGAAGGTGTCGGGGGACACCACCTTGATGATGTCGGAGACCTGCATCACGTCGAGCAGCGCCGCCACGCGCGGCATGACGTTCTTGCCCTTGCTGGTGGCAGGCGCCACCAGGGCGTCGTAGGAGCCGGCCAGCGACACGATGAGGGCGGCCGTGGGCTCGGCGAGCTGGTGCTCGTAGGCCGGGGCGTCGGCGAGCAGCACCTTCTCCACGCCTGCGAGCTTGGAGGCGGCCTCGGCCGCCGCGCGGGCATTGGAGCCTGCC
Organism: Microvirga aerilata; assembly: GCF_016743775.1. GTDB lineage: Bacteria > Pseudomonadota > Alphaproteobacteria > Rhizobiales > Beijerinckiaceae > Microvirga > Microvirga aerilata. The sequence continues at coordinate 843 of NZ_JAEQMY010000255.1, forward strand.
ACCAGCACGTGCACGGGGGCGCCGAGCGCCGTGGCGGCAGACAGGGCCTTGTGGGTGGCGTCCTTCAGCTGAGCGTTGTCGTGCTCGGCAAACAGCAATGTGGTCATTGTTCTTGTTCTCCCTTAGAGCACGCCGGCTTCGACCTTGAGCTTCTGGACCAGTTCGGCCACGGACCCCACCTTCACGCCGGCCTTGCGGCCGCCGGGCTCGGCGGTCTTCACCACCTTCAGGCGGGGCGCCACGTCGACGCCGAGCGTCTCGGGGCTCGTCTCGTCGAGGGGCTTCTTCTTGGCTTTCATGATGTTGGGGAGCGACGCGTAGCGCGGCTCGTTGAGGCGCAGGTCCGTGGTGACGATGGCCGGGAGCTTGAGGCCGACCGTCTGCAGGCCGCCATCGACCTCGCGGGTGACGTCGATGGTGCCCTCGCCCAAGTCGACCTTGAACGCGAAGGTGCCCTGCGGCCAGCCCAGGAGCGCTGCCAGCATCTGGCCGGTCTGGTTGGAGTCGTCGTCGATGGCCTGCTTGCCCAGGATGACGAGGTCGGGCTTCTCCTGCTCGACCACCTTGGCCAGGATCTTGGCGACGGCGAGCGGCTCGACGGTGGCGTCGGTCTTGACCAGGATGCCCCGGTCGGCCCCCATGGCGAGCGCGGTGCGGATGGTCTCGCCTGCCTGTTGCGGGCCGATGGAGACGGCGACGATCTCGGTGGCCTTGCCCTGCTCCTTGAGGCGCACGGCCTCCTCGACGGCGATCTCGTCGAAGGGGTTCATGGACATCTTGATGTTGGCCAGCTCCACGCCCGACCCGTCCGGCTTCACCCGGATCTTCACGTTGTAGTCCACAACCCGCTTCACACACACAAGAAGCTTCATTCGT
>NZ_JAEQMY010000256.1 GCF_016743775.1 Microvirga aerilata
GTGGGTGGTGGAAACCTGGGGAGACAAGTACGTGCAGCCGGGAGAGACGGTTCGCTTCTTCGTCACCCTGAACCCGCGCGCCCAGCACATTGCGGAGCAACAACTCAGCAGGCTGGTCAAGGATGGAGCTGTCCCATCCCAGTATGATGCCGGCGCGGTGATGATGGCTCCCAATGGACGGGTGCAGGCTATGGTCGGCTCCGTGAACTGGTCTCAGCGGCAGTTCAACAATGCTGTGAAAGCCCGCGTCCAAGCCGGCTCAACGGCCAAGTTGCCGCTGCTGATTGCCGCCTGCGAGGCTGGCAGGATGCCAGAGAGCCGGGTTATGGACCAGCCGATCAGAGGGACTTGGCCCGCGAACGGCGAGCTGGGCTATCGAGGGCAGACGACGCTGAAGGAGGCGATTGCCTCATCGCGCAATGCCGCGGCTGTGCGGCTGACACAGGAGATTGGGGCTGACGCCGTTGCTGAGGTCAGCCGGCGCATAGGCATCGATCCTGGCCCTGCAGTTGATGCCGGTTTCATTCTCGGCTCCTACTCGAGCAATGTCATGGCCATGACGGCAGCCTACACAGCCGTGGCCAATGGCGGCTATCAGATTGAGCCATCGGGCGTGCTGGCCGTGGTTGACGGCCGTGGCCAAGTGCGAGCTGACTTTCTCACCCCCCTGCGCAAGAGGGTCATCCCTGAGGAATGTATCGAGCCAGCACAGCAGGTTCTACGTGAGGTGGTCGAGCATGGGACCGGACGCGCGGCGCAGTTGAAGCGGTGGGCAGCTTACGGAAAGACCGGAACCTCGACTGGCAATGCTGATGCTTGGTTCATTGGCTGGAGTGAGCAGCGGGTCTTTGGTGTCTGGATGGGGCGGCGGCGCGGCGTGACCGGTCACGCTGTTGCTGGTGCTGGTGCGCCGGCTGCTTACTTCGAGCGTGTTGCCACTGCGGTGAATGAATGGGCCGAGCGCCAGCAGAGGCTCGAAGAGCAGCGGCTCGCAAGCGCAAGCGCACGCGCGAAGCGGAGTTTTGATGCGAAGAAGATCGTCGATTGGCTCTCGTCGCTTCCGCAGGCCATGACCTTGCCTGATAGTTCATCAACTCAGGAAAGGCCTGTCAGAGAGAAAAGAACCTAGGTGGTCTGGGTTGGGACGATTGGGGGCTCAGGTTTTAAGGGTTTGTTCGACAAGCCTTGGGATGCGATCCAGTCGCGCCAGCAGCGCCCGTGCTGGCCCTTGAGGTGTTCGGCGGCCCTGCTCCCAGTTCCGAATGGTCCCGATCGCAACGCCGACGCAACGGGCGAACGCGGCTTGCGAGAGGCCGGTCCTGCTCCGGACGACGGCTGCATCGATGACGCTAGGGCGCCTCAGATCACCATCGAGGCTGAGTTTGTCGTTCGTCTCTGCGGGAATAGAGCCGAGGCTGATGATGAGTCGCTCAAAAAGGCCGGTTTGCATGTTTTGGCCTTGCTGCTTTTTCTCATTCCTATCCCCCAATTGAGCCATCCCGTTGATGGGCGGAGAAACGGACCAAAGTCGGTTATGCTAGCAGTGTGCGCGAGTTCGAAGCTTTTGGTTGGTATTCCCGGACTGGTGCAACGGAACGGAGCAGGCTTCTGATCAAGGGCAGATCACGACTGGATCTTCGATTAAGATCGGCCGAGTCCCATTCGATGGTTCAAGCCGCGAACGCGTTGAGCCAGTGG
>NZ_JAEQMY010000257.1 GCF_016743775.1 Microvirga aerilata
CGCTGGCCCGCTTCTTCGGGCAGGAGCGTCAGGTAGGGCGCCACCAGCGCCCATTCCTCATCGGAGACATCGGAGGGTAAGGTTTGCGAGCAGAGGTCATCCCGCCCCAACGGCTATGACCTCAAGACAGGTCCATAACAGTCTCTAGCACTACTTTGGCAGGTACGAGGATCTGGGCGAGCCTTGCCGATTTCTTTTTCTGAAGGGTTTTGCGCAGGAGGTTGTCATGAGCACCTCAGTGGCGTGGGAACACGAACTTCAGTCCTGGCTTGAACCCTTCCTCACGCCCCTTCGTCATCCAGCCCGGCGGCGCATGTGCCCGCTCTATGTGGCCGGTCTGATCGGGCCCGGTGCGCGCAAGAGCCTGCAGCCGATGGCGGCGCGGGTGGCGCCGGCCGACTATGATCAACTGCATCACTTCGTGGCGGTCAGCCCCTGGGACGAGGCGCCACTCGAGGCCGAACTGCTGGCTCAGGCCAACCGGCTCGTCGGTGGCCCCGATGCTGTTCTGGTGATCGACGATACAGCCCTGCCCAAGAAAGGCACGCATTCGGTGGGTGTCACCTCACAATATGCCGGAGTGCTGGGCAAGAAGGCCAACTGCCAGAGCTTGGTCTCGCTGACGCTTGCCAAGGATGAGGTGCCGGTCCCCATCATGCTGCGGCTGTTTCTGCCCGAGACTTGGATCAAGGATCCCGAGCGCCTGCAACACGCCGGCGTGCCTGAGGCGCTCTGGACGGAACGCTCCAAGCCGGAGATCGCATTGGCGGAACTGCGGCGGGTCATGCAAGCCAGGGTGAGCTTTGGGGCCGTTCTGGCCGATGCCGGTTACGGCATCAGCGCGCCTTTCCGGCAGGCGCTCTCGGCTCTGGGGCTGCTGTGGGCCGTGGGCACCGTGCGCATTCAGAAGGTGTATCCGGCGGATGTGCAGATGGTGGCCTCCACCACCACGCGCGGACGACCCCGCAAGACGCTGGTTCCGGATGGCGAAGCGGTTTCGGCCGAGGCCATGCTGGCTAAGGCATCATGGCGCCGGATTACCTGGCGGCGTGGCACCAAGGGGCCGCTGCGGGCAAAGTTCGCCGCTGTTCGCGTGCGGGTCGCCGACCGACCGGCGGTGTACCTGCGCGGGCATGCTAATCAGCATCTGCCGGGCGATGAGGTCTGGCTGATAGGCGAGCACCGCTCGTCGGGGGAGCGCAAATACTACCTGTCTAACCTTCCGCCCAATGCCTCACTGAAGCAGTTGGCCTCTCTCATCAAAGCCCGGTGGGTGTGCGAGCAGGCGCACCAGCAGCTCAAGGAAGAGCTCGGGCTTGATCACTTTGAGGGCCGGTCATGGCGCGGCCTGCATCGGCATGCGCTGCTGACGCTCATTGCCTATCTGTTCCTGCAGCATGTGCGCCTGCGGGCAGCCACAGGGGAAAAAAGAAAAGTCAGCGGACCACCACCGCAACCCAGCTTGCCGGCTAACCGGCGCATGCTGCTTGATCATTTGGCGCACGCCATGCGCCTGCGATGTCCGATGTGTCACGCTCGCTTTACCCTTGGTTCAATGATGGGGGTGCCAAAGTAGTGCTAGATGTTTGGTAGCGGAACGTTGTTGGGATCCGGTGCGTTGCGCGATTGAGGAGTACACTTGGCGCTTTGACGGTCTGCG
>NZ_JAEQMY010000258.1 GCF_016743775.1 Microvirga aerilata
GATCACGACTGGATCTTCGATTAAGATCGGCCGAGTCCCATTCGATGGTTCAAGCCGCGAACGCGTTGAGCCAGTGGATCGCCTGAACTTGCTCGCAACCCGCCGTATTCCGACGGGATAGATCGTCAACTCGCCTGAAGGAGCGATGCAAAGGCGTAGGAAGTTCTTGTAATGCGGGCTCCTGAGAGCGCTTGAAGCATCGTCCCTATGGTGGCGGAACACATTCAACGACAAGGTCAGGTAAAGAGCCAACACCAGCGGTCCTGCGATGTACCCTGCCACAGCTGTCGCGAGTGCTGCCAGCGGAGGCTGCCACGCAAGCCACTCCGACCCAAACTCCACCAACCAAGCTTGGAGCGTTGCCGCGATCGCCCCTCCCAGCAGAACGGCGGCGGCAATATGGGAGAAAGCGTGGATCAGCCCGGCTGTCCAGCGGTACCACAGCTTGGAGGTGTCGGTGAAGAACACCACGCCTGTTGCTACCGCGACAACCCAAAACAGCGAGAACGGCTCCCAGGACAGCCGCTGAACCACTTGGGACAGAAGATCGGCCGCTGAACCCACCTGGGTGTCAGGCGTGATCAGGGCCGATGCTGTGACGGTATAAGCCGGGGCCGTCGCAAAGCCGAACGGCCAATTGCGGACTGGAAAAAGGAACAGGTTCGTCCAAGCAAGCCACCAGGAGTGCCAACGGGACGGGAACTTCCTCCGGCAGAGGAAGTTGGGCTCCCCTTCATCACCCTCCAGTACGCTATCGTCGTGCCCATGGGTTAGGTGAAGAAAGGCACCGCCACCGCCCGCAACGATCTTCTGCACGCCACTTTCATTCTCGTGGCGGGAATAATGGTGATAATCGCCTGCCAAGAAGAGTTTAACTCTGTCGCCAAAGAGAGCCTCAAGCTCACGAATGGACCGGTACGCATACTCGTCCGGATAGATCTTCTCGTTAATCCAGTTAGGCTCAGCATGGCAGAGGATAATGCTCTCATCCGGGCCAATCTGCTTTTCAAGCCGCTCAAAGAAGGCATGCTGGGGGCCATCAATGTCATTGCCGAGCTGAAGATCCGTTCCAATCAACCACCAGCCTTGCGGAAGCTTGAGTGCAAAGTAGCTCCGCTGCTGCGGGGTCTCCCAGCCGGCAAAGCTGCCGCGGGAGCAGAAGAGGCGAGTAAACGAGACCAGACTGTCATACCAGTCATGGTTGCCGGGCACGGCAAACACATGGGGGCTCGATCGCAGCGACCCGGTGGCGTCTCGTTTGGGAAAAGCATGCTCATAAGGCAAGATTAAGCGCGTCTCGTAAGCTTCCAAGCTGGCAGCTGGATAGACCTCGTCGCCTCCAAAGATCAGGATACTCCCGCGCTCCGTCTGAACTTCCTTGGTGCCATCGCCCTGCGTCTTGCTGGTGGAGAGTATGAGATTGTCCTGGGCGACATGGTACGCAACCGTGTAAGTTGCATCCCAGCCGTCACCGGTGTCACTGATATAGTCCATCCAGAACGGCGCCTGCTGGCCACTGTAGTCGTAGGGGCCGAAGGGGGCGGCGCCCTGTGCTCCACTTTGGCTGCCATCATCACGGGTGATCCCCTCGACAAGCCGCGGGTCGG
>NZ_JAEQMY010000259.1 GCF_016743775.1 Microvirga aerilata
TGGCCTTTCCTTCTCTACGAAAAAGCTCGCTCGCCGGTAAGAAGCTGGGAGGGAGCGGAGTTTCAGGAGGAACCGCCCGAAGTCGAGCATATCGAGCCTACGTCTTTGCGCCAGCCGCCCGACCACTTAGGTTAACCGCGGCAACAGATATGGACCGGATTGGTAGCATCAGGTCAGGCGGGTCGCGCGAGCCCGTCAGCGACAGGGCGCTGCCGAAAGAGTATAATCCCTCTCAGCGTCTGGGCAGCCGTCATTCGGTATGGAGGTGAGCCATGAAGTCGATCCTCGTTCCGGTGGAAGAGCATCGTCTCATCCAGCCTGTTCTGGAGACGGCGCTGCTGCTCGGGCGAGCCCTGAACGGCTACCTGGAAGGCATGGCGATCACGCCCAACCTGCCATCCTACATCGCCTCCGACCTTGCCATCCGTGACATCCCGTTCCTTGATCCTACGGTGCGCCGCGAGCGCGCCGAGGCGTCCCGCCGTCACTTTGAGACGTTCATGACGGCCCAAGGGGTTCCCCGTTCCGAAACAGGAGCCTTAGAGCTTTGCTTTGGCTGGCATAGCGGCGACCTGGCGGAGGACGACTTCCTCGGCCACTATGGACGAGCCTTCGACATCACCGTGCTTGGACGGCCGAGTGATGAGCCCAATGAGCCGCGCCTGCCAACGGTCGAGGCGGCGCTGTTCGAAAGCGGCCGCCCGGTTCTGCTCGTGCCACCAACCGCGCCTGCCACTCTGGGCACGACCGTGGTGATTGCCTGGAACCGGAGCACGGAAACGGCTCGCACGGTTGCCCTGGCGATGCCGCTGCTCGCCAAGGCGCAGCGGATCGTGGTGGTCGACTTTGAGGACTGGGGCGTCTCAGGTCCCTCGACGCAGGATCTCAGCCGCACCCTCACACGCAACGGCTTGCCGGTGGAAACCCAAACCGTCCCAAACCCGCACGGGCATGCTGGCGAGGCTATCCTGTTGGCGGCTGTGTCGCTCGGGTGCGATCTGCTGGTCAAAGGCGCCTACACCCAGAGCCGGTTGCGGCAGTTCATCTTCGGCGGAGCCACCAGCCACATTCTGTCGAACACCACTGTTCCGGTCCTGATGGCGCACTAGGCTGGGGTGATCCAGTTCGCCACTACGGCGGATCACCAGACCAGCAGTTCGATTGGCACCAGGGACACAGGGGTGTATAATATGCAGCTGCCAAGAAGCCGCGCCATGCGGTGTCGGTCGAACAGGACATGCCTCGTGGTGCAGGGAACTCCTTGCCCCATCGGAGGTCCGTCATGACCATCGCACCCACACTTCAAAAGTACATGGACAAGCAAGGGATCCGGTACAAGCTTGTGCCGCATGAACCGACCCTGTCAGCGCTGGGGTCCGCCCACGCAGGTCACATTCCGAGTGACCGGCTGGCCAAAGCTGTCGTGCTCAACGATGGGGGCCGCTACAAGCTCGCCGTTCTCCCCGCGTCTCATCATCTTCAGCTGTCCGATCTCAGGACAGAGCTCGGGCATGAGATTCACTTGGCCACTGAGCCGGAAGCTGCGGAGGTCTTCCCCGACTGTGCGCTCGGCGCGGTTCCGCCTGTGGGCGCCTGCTATGGGCTGG
>NZ_JAEQMY010000025.1 GCF_016743775.1 Microvirga aerilata
CGGGACGCCAACGATGGAGTGGCGTCCCGCGGCGAAGCAAGTATCTGCTCCCAGACCGAATTCTGGCGAATGACGCCCCTTGGCAAAAGGCTGAAGTAGGCGGAATGTCCGTAAGAGCGGGAAGCAGCAGACATTCCCAAGGTACGCGCGATTTCCTTAAGTGACCCGTCCCGGAACTTCCACCGACGCGGGCCCAACGATCGTCACAGGCCAGCATTTCGCTATCGGGTGGGAGCCGTTGCACAAGTACCTTGTCCAGCCGCGAGCGCAAGCCATGCCCTGACCGCGGCCACGGATCCGGCATGTCGCGGCTTGCGGGGAGAAACGATGTAGAAATCCGATCCGACCCGCAGTTCCGTGGCGAACAGGCGGACAAGGCGTCCAGAGGCGAGATCGTCCTCGACGAAGAAGAGGCTTGTAAGCGCCAATCCCTGACCGGCGATTGCCGCCTCGATGGCCAGCGATGTCTGGTTGAAGCGGATGTTCTTGGTAGGAGCCAGTGCGCCTTGCGGGAACGCCCGGTCGAGGAACTGCGGCCAGAAATTATGGGCGTCGTGGAGGAGGGGGTAGCGCATGAGATCTATGCCTTCTTCCAGTCGTCCCAGCTTCTCGATCAGGAGCGGGCTCCCGACGGCCACCACCACCTGCTCGAAGAGGAGATCAGCGTTCAGCCCCGGCCCGAAGGGCGGCCGGCCGTAGCGGACAGCCAGGTCCACGGCATCGGTCTGGAAGTTGAAGATCCGGTCGCTCGCCACGATCCTGAGATCGATGTTGGGATGGGACGCGGTGAGGTCGGGGAGGCGCGGGATCAGCCATTTCGAAGCAAAGGTCGGCGTGACGCTGATCGTCAGGTGCTGTGGCTCCGGTCTGAGCATCTCGGTGGCTTCAGAGATCAGCTCGAAGGCGCGGCGGATGTTGGCGACATAGCTTCGGCCGGCCTCTGTGAGGGCCAGGGTGCGGGGATGCCGCTCAAAGAGCTTCAGCCCAAGCTCCGCCTCCAGGCCCCGCACCTGCTGGGCGACTGCGCCTTGGGTGACGCCGAGTTCCTCGGCGGCAAGCCGGAAGTTCAGGTGCCGCGTGACGACCTCGAATACACGAAGGGCGTTGAGGGAGGGAAGGCGCCGGATGCTGTCTGCCATGCGATAGATTTTCTACTGTAAGATGCGAGCAAAACTGGTTCGTGCGGACGGCTCGTCCCTGATATCACCGTTAGGTAGCAGCATGAAGGTAGCTGGATCCGCTGCCCCAACGGAAAATGGAGAGCGGAATGTCAGTAGAAAAAGTATCACTCATCACCGCGGGCGGCATGGGCGCAGCCGCAGCCCGCAGGCTTGCGGCCGACGGGTTCAAGGTCGCGGTTCTGTCCTCCTCCGGCAAGGGTGAGGCCTTGGCCCAGGAGCTCGGCGGACTCGGCGTGACGGGTTCCAACCAGTCCAACGACGACCTGAAGCGGCTCGTAGATCAAGCCATGGAGAGGTGGGGCCGGATCGACGTGCTGGTCAACAGCGCGGGTCACGGTCCTCGTGCGCCCATTCCCGAGATTACCGACGAGCAGTGGCATAAGGGCATCGACATCTACTTCCTCAACGTGGTCCGCCCGACACGCCTCGTGGCCCCGATCATGGTGCAGCAGAAAGCGGGCTCCATCATCAACATCTCGACCGCCTGGGCCTTCGAGCCGAGTGCCATGTTCCCGACCTCCGCCGTCGCCCGAGCTGGCTTGGCATCCTTCACGAAGATCTTCGCCGACCAGTATGCGGCGGACAACGTCCGGATGAACAACGTGCTGCCGGGCTGGATCGATAGCCTGCCGGCCACCGAGGAGCGCCGCGACGGTGTGCCGATGAAGCGCTACGTCACCAGCGAGGAAGTCGCCGCGACCATTGCGTTCCTGGCCTCGGAGGAGGCGGGCTACATCACGGGACAGAACATTCGCGTCGACGGGGGCGTGACGCGGGCAGTATGACCCGATGAGGAAGTAGGATCCAGTTGTACCTGCACGGTACTGGCAGGCGGGTTCCGCAGAGGGGGGATTCCCATGACCGCGAGCGTCCATCAGGAACTTTGGCAGAGCCTGGGGGCCGCGACACAGTCGCGGTCCCCCTTCACGACGATGCAGTTGGCCACCATTGGCATGGATGGCGCTCCGAGGGTTCGCACCGTCGTCCTGCGACAGGCGGATGAGGTGCGGTCCACCGTTTCCTTCGTGACCGATCTCCGGTCGCCGAAGATCGCCGAGATCCGGCGCGAACCGCGGGTCTCGCTCGTAGGCTACGATCCGCAAGCAGGGATCCAGGTCAGGCTGGAGGGCCGGGCGGTCATTCTCGACCAGCCGGAGGACAAGAAGTCCATCTGGGACAGGTGCCGGCCTCACACGCTCGCGCTGTTCCAGACCCCGGACGCCCCCGGGACCGAAATCGCTTCACCGCGCGCAGTGAGCGGCACAGTGGAACACTGCGACGGGACTGAGCAGGCCTTCCGCAATTTCTGTGTGGTGACGGTCGAACTCCAACGTTTGGAGTGGCTCGACCTTTCCCCGGAAGGACATCAGCGCTGTTTCTTCCGGCAGACGGCTGGGTCATGGGTCGGCACCTGGATAGCACCATAGTACCCACTTCCTAACCTTGGGCCGTGCAGGCGCTTCATGAGGAGACTCCTGCGAATGAGGGAGGCAGTCTTCCCGTGGGGGACAGCCCCTCCACCCGCAAGTACCCTCGACCGGTGGCAGCCATTTCCAGCGGGGTGATCTGATGCGAACTCGTCGAATGGCGCTCACGCCGGAGCACGTGGCTCAAGTCCATCGCGATCTGGAGGATCCCGGCCCGGACCCGACATGGACCTACCACACCGACGAAGACTACGACGCCCTCGTGCAGGATCTCGTCGCCTCGCATCCCGGCGGCCCCAGCATGTGGCTGTTCGCCTACGGCTCCCTGATCTGGAAGCCAGAGTTGGACTATCTGGAGGCGCGACGGGGCACAGCCCGGGGGTGGCACCGTTCATTCTGCTTCCGGATCGAGCGGTTCCGAGGCACAAGGGAACAGCCCGGTCTGATGATGTCGCTTGACCGTGGTGGCCAGTGCCAGGGCGTCGCATTCAGGCTGCCGCCGGACGATCTGGAAGGGCAACTGCACAAGCTGGTCCGGCGCGAGATCACTGTGAAGCCGCCCAACAACATCCCACGCTGGATCACCGTGGAGACGGATCAGGGATCCCTGCACGCCATTGCCTTCGTGATGAATCGGCCGTCCCGCTTCTACATGGGCAAGCTGCCGCCGGGGCAGGTGGCGGATATCCTGGCGAAGGCCTGTGGCCATTGGGGCTCCTGTGCGGAGTATCTCCACAACACGGTGGCGCATCTTGAGGAGCTTGGGATCCGTGACCGGAATCTCTGGCGCTTGCAAGGCATGGTCGCGGAGCGGATCAAAGCCGGAACGCTTTCCGCGGAAGCGGGCACACCGTTTCCTGCGCCATAGTAGATAATCGGAGAATCCTTCGCGAAATTGCACCCGTAAACCCGGAACGCCTTCTATTAGTACGCCTGAAACCTAAGTTTGAAGGCAGCAATCCTCATCGAACCGGACGTTCTGAAAACGCAGGGAATCTCGGATCCTGACCCCAAGCGGACGTTGCCCCTCTCAACGCAAAGAATGCGAGAAATTCATGGGTTCTAATCTTGCGTTAGGCCTTCTGGCAACCATCCCGAGTAGGTTCATCGGCTCTGGCCGCATGTCCTGCTGCTAATTCCCTCCGGCTATGCCCGACCGCAGCCCGACGAGATACCGGGCCACGGGCACTTTGTGCCGAAGCCCTACATAGGGGCCACTCTCGTGCAGCATATCGAAGAGATGATGCATATACCGCCGCCGTAAGCGTGGTGAAAAGGCCAGTCGGTCGGGGTGCGCCGTTCCCGACCGCTCGGCAGTTCAGGACGATGGTCAACTCCCCGAGCGCTGCTGACGCCGGAGTTCCCCGGCCAGGCAGTTGGCCCGTTCCTCCGCTTGGGCTGGCTGAACAAGAGGCTGGGTCTGGCGCCAGTCGGCGATCTCGCGGACCACCTTCGTCTTGATGGCTTGGGCAAACTGGTGCCTCTCCCGTACCGGGATCATGAAGGCTCCCGGCCCGCCGATCACGCAGTCGCGGAAGTACAGGTCCAGGTTGTCGATGTCCCACATGCCGTCAGGCCGCTTCAGCATGAGCGGCAGCCCGTTGATGGTGATCCCCTGCGCAACCGCCTCGTCCCGTGCCGCGGTCACGATGCGGCCCTGGTTGTTCGCGCCGTCCCCTGAGATGTCGATCACCTGCCTCACGGGCGTGACCCCGCTCACACGAAGCTGCCTGAGGCTGAAGTCGATGGCGCCCGAGATCGACGTGTAGCCGAAGCGCTGGATCGAGCTCCCAGCCAAGCGGGCCGCAAAGGCATGGCCGTCGGCCGGGTGCTCGATCACGGTCCAGGGGACCACCACCTCCTGGTACCCGGATCCAGCCCATTCCACGTACGTCACCGCAATGCGCCCCAGCATGCCCCGGCCGATGGCCTCGTGCACCTCGGGGGAGCGGAATGCGTCGACGAAGCCCTCCCGCTGGAGTTTCTGCTCGTCCGGCTCCATCGAGAGGGAGACGTCGACCGCCAGCACCAGCGCGAGATCCACCTCCGTCTCAGCACTTGCAGGGATCGTGGGGATGAAGGCTGCGGCCCAGCCAAGGACAACAAGCAGCAACGCGCGGACGGGGTAGAGCATGGCAGCCCTCCTGGCGATCAGCCGGAGGGTGAGGGCTAGAGCCAGCCCCTCCACTTGAACCAATGATAGGGCACCACCGCCGACAGGACCATCAGTGCCAAGGCAAAGACATAGCCGTAGCCCCAGGCCAGCTCTGGCATGTGCTCGAAGTTCATGCCGTAGATCGTGCCCACCAGGGTTGGCGGCAGGAACAGCACGGCGGCAATCGAGAACACCTTAATGATGCGGTTCTGGTCGAGGTTGATCAGGCCGAGCGTCGCCTCATGCAGGTACACGATCTCGGACGACAACTGCCCCTCGTAGGCCGAGAGCGAGCGCAGGTCCCGCTCGACCTGCTTCAGCCGGGCCGGGCTGCCGTTGGTCAGCCACTCCTCTGCCCCCTGCCGCACGTAAGGAATGAGCCGCGACATCGACAGCAGGCTCTCCCGCAGGATTGCCACTGTCATGTTCTTCCGCCCGAGCCGCTTGATCAGCACCTGGAGCTCGTCCTCGACCCGCTTGGCCTTGCGCCGCTTCAGGCCGTGATCCTCGATGAAGAGCCGGGTCGAGACCTCGTTTAGGTCGGCGGCCACCATCTCGAGCACGTCGGCGGCGCGCTCGACGATGCTCTCCAGGAGCGAGGCCAGAAGGCTGTCGCTGGTGGTGTGGGCTTCAGGCTGGCGCTGGCACTTGGCCATGAACGTGCGGAAGGGCACCGGGTCAGCATAGCGCACCGAGACCAAGTGGGTCTTTGTCAGCACGAAGGTGACCTGAGTGCGGGAGGGCCGGCCCTCGGCCACGCCGTTGATGATCACGGCCGTCATCACCAGGGCGCCGTGCTCCTGGTAGAGGCGGGCTGATTCCTCGATCTCCGCCATCTCCTGTCGGGTCGGCACCTGGAGCCCGAGCAGCGCCTCGACGGCCATCTCCTCCGCGTGCGTGGGATCGTAGAGGTCGATCCATAGCACGTCGGATGGCGCAGGAGGTGTCGTGCCATCCTGCGCTAGGCGCGCGAGACGGCCCTGGCGCAGGCCGTGAAAGTTCATCATCGGTGATCCTCAGGCAGGAACGGCTAGCCGCGCGTGGGCTTCGGCGGCGTGGTGTGGTGGACGAGGTTGTCAGGGGATGCCGCCGCGGCCGGCGGGCCAAAGGCCACGATCGCAGCATGCAAGCCGACGACGGGCGCGAACACGAGCCCGAGCAGGAGGACCAGCATCAGCGTCACGCCGGAGTCGCCGGAAGACACGTGCTCGGTGCGCACACGGGTGCGGAGTTGGCACAGGTTCAGAAGGGTCATGGCTCACCTCGGTTCCGACCAGCCGTCGCAGGCCGGTCGCGGGTGAGCCGATCAAGCGATCAGGCGTGCGCGCAGGCCGGCAACGGCGTGGTCAATCGACTGGGACTGTCGCTTGGCATGGGGTTCAGGGTTCCTGTGGGTCCGCAACCTGGCAAAGCAGGGTGCGAATGGAAAAGGCAGATGCGCCTGTTACAGTTCCCGGTCAAGCCGAAAGTGGCGCCCTTCACAGGTGGGGCTGGAGGAGTAGGACAGATTAGCCTGTGAGCTCGATGCGCACGGTCTGCACGCCCTCGGCCACCCTGACCTCCAGGATCTTCGGTTCCGGCTTGGCCTTGATGACGCTCAGGTTCCCGCTGCGCTCCAGGCGAGCCTCGTCCACCTGCTTGAGATCGGATACGCTCTTGCCGCGCAGGTCCTCCCACAGGTCGTGCTCGGTCATGTGGACCCGGCGCATCATCTCCTGGTCCACCTTGCCATCCCGCACCAGGAGTTCGGGCTTGCCCTTGATCGCTCGTCCGAAGCCGTGCCAGTGCAGGGCAATGCCCGAGAACAGCCAATGCATGGCCATCAGCACGGCGGATGCCACAAGTGCAGGGAAGAAAGGCGCATTGCCGGTGATGGCGCGGCTGACGATGGAGCCCAGCATGATTCCGAGGATCACGTCAAAGGCGGTGGTGCGGCCCATGAAGCGCTTCTTGCCGAGCCGGACGATGGCCACCGTGACCACGTACACGATGACAGCCCGCAGGCACATTCGGAGAAGGTCAATGTCCCGGCTCTCCAGCCCGAGACCAAGTACCCGGTCCGCCAAGCCCATGAACTCCTCCATACGACGATCTCCTGCCGAGCCTCAGAATGGGCCAACGCGAAGCATGCCGTTAGGTTCGTGGTGGGGCGGCACCCGGAACGGATGCAGCTTGAGAGATGGCTGGTCGTCGATCAGTGCTGCTTGTCCGCGCCCGCATCGGAGTCCCGGTCGCCGATGGCGTTCGTCACGGCATCGGCCAGCCCTCTGGCTGCCTCCGGGACCTTCCTGGCGGCCTCCGCGGCGGCATCAGGCATCCGCCGCAGCGTACGCGGCAGTTCCCGCAGCGAGGAAACGGTCGCGCCGCGGTTGCGCGGAAGAAGGCTGTAGAGAACGAAACCCGCGAGCGCGATGCTGCCGCCGATGACCAGAGGGTGGGTAGCGGCCGTCCTGAGGGCGCCCGATCTCAACTGCCGGAAGGCGTACACCGGCCCCGATGCATGCAGCAGGCTCTCCACATGTTCCAGGTTCCTCCCGCTCGTATGGATGGCCAGGTCACAGGAGCCGTCGGTGTTCCGGTAGATCTCAATGCTGTTGCGGGCAAAGCCGTTGTCCGTCAAACGACCCTTGATCGCCTCGGCGGCCTCGTGGGACGGGAATTGTGCCCACACGACAGTGGTGTTCTGCGCCATCGGAACCTCCTCTTTGCGGTAGGTAATCCGTCCCGGTGAGCGAGATTCCAAGGTGGCAGCTAGGACCCTGTTTGGTGCGTTCAGCAGACTGCCGCGCGGACGATCCTTCCGCCGGACAGGCGGGGCCTAGCCCCGCCGCCCTGATCAACGACGGGTCGTGGTCGTGTCGGTCGTGTTCCGATTGCGCCGCCCCAGGAGGCCGGCCAACCCGAGCAGGCCGATCCAGCCGCAGTCGGTGCCATCATCGTTCTGCGTGGTATTAACTCCACCGCCCGGGGCTGTGGTTCCTTGAGCGAGGACGAGGCTGGGACTGGCAGCGAGAAGCGCCAGGGCGAGGGTGGAGACACGCAGCAAGCCGATGTTTATGGAATTCCTCCGGGGTTATGGAGCCTGAGACAGCCCGTCGCACCTGAGCGGCAGGCCCATGAGAACCCAATCCCAACGGAGATGTTCCGCAAGCCGAGCCTCGGCCGGCTGTGCGCTCCGCTGCTGTCGCCATTAGCTTCTAGGCAATTCGGGCGATCTTGTTGCCAGTGCCATGGCGGCCAGCTTTGGTGGCTTGCGTTTGAGCAGTTCCACATCCGGAAAGATTTCGCCCAAGTGATCGCCACCGCATACGGCCAGCGAAACGCGGCTACATTGTAGCTTGACGGTTATTCCGGGAGTTCCAGATAGCTGAGATCGAACCCCGCAATACTATCGTGCCTCTCCCTGAAGCGCTTGCTTGATCTAGCTTTAGGCTCATGAGCGCCCCAAGAAGGGCCATATGGGTGGAAGGCTTCTTCACCCAGACAGCGTCCATAAACTCTCGAAGCTCCTGTTTGTCCTGCCAATGGCTGGACCAGAGAAGCCTACGCCGCGCCGCGCGAGTTCCTCCGCCTGAGCCTTACAGGTGCCATCCTTTAGGCGGGTATCAAGGATAGCAAGATCCGGCGTTTCATTCTCAAGCCAGACCATTGCACCCGCACCGGTGTCAAACGGTCCTGCGACAGTGTAGTCAGCCTCCTCCATATCGTCCTGTAGGCTCATCGCGACGATAGCGTCGTCCTCCACAAGGAGAACACGGCAAGGACTTTGGGAATGTTCTGGCATGAGAGCAATCCTGGCGCTGGCTGAAGTGTCCGGGCGGGACGACCGTCAAAGCGCCAAGGGACCGGTCAGGGAGCGTTTCCCCAGACGGCAAGCCTTTCCGTAACATGTTCTGACAGGAACCCCTAACGACCACTACACCATACCGTGCCGTCGGCGGACCCGGGCGGGGTGCGGGTACGTTCGCTCATCCCAATTGTGCGAACCCGTCTATCGAGGGATGCTACACAAAGGGCGCATCGATGGTACACACGACACCCGTCGGCTCGAACCGAATGCGCGCCTCACCGCTGAGATCCTGGGCGAGGCTCCGCTCAATGAGCCGGGTTCCGAACCCGCGGCGGGTGGGCACCTGAACGGGAGGACCGCCGCTCTCCTCCCAGATCAGATGAAGACGCGGCGGAGTGACCTGCCGGTCGATGGACCAGCAAACGTCCAACTTACCCTCAGCATTCGAGAGCGCTCCATACTTGACCGCGTTGGTCGCAAGCTCCTGAAGCGCCATGGCCAGCGCCAGCGCTATCTGGGGAGACAACCGAACCTTGGGTCCGCTCCAGTGCAGGCGCCTCTCGCCATAAGCCTTATAGGGCTCAAGCGCCTGAGCCACGATCTCGCGGATCTCCGCCCCCTCCCAGTTCTCGCGGGTGAGCACGTCATGGGTGCGCGACAGCGCGAAGATCCGGCTCTCGAAAGCCTCCCGGGCCGCCTCGGTGGTCGGGGCATTGCGCAGGGTCTGACTGGCAATGGACTGCACGGTCGCCAGGGTGTTCTTCACCCGGTGGTTCAGCTCATTGATGAGGAGCCTGTGGTGCTGTTCGGCCACCCTCACGTCCGTGATGTCGATCCCGCACGCCGTGTAGCCGAGGAACTGTTCTGTATCGTCGAAACGCGCCACGCCCTCGGTTCGGATCCACCGCACCTGACCGTCCTTGTCCAGGATACGCACCTCCGCCTTGAAGGGCTGCCTGGCGCGGAATGCTTCGAGAAAAGCCATCTTGAAAGCCTGTACGTCATCAGGATGGACGACCTGCTTCCAGCCGACTCCGAGCATGTCGGAGACGGGACGCCAGAACATATGGCCGAAGTGCTTGTTGGCGAAGGTGAGGTGCCCGGTCTGGTCGGTCATCCAGATCAGGGCCGGCGCGCTGTCGGCCATGTGCCGGAAATGCGCCTCGCTCGCCCGCAGAGCCACTTCGGCCAGCTTGGCCTCGGTGATGTCCTGGAGCAGGGTCACAGCTCCCGTGACCTCACCCGCGCCGTCCCGAAGCGGGATTGCGCCCACACGAACCCACTCTTCGGTTCCATTATCCCGCCGGTGGAGAAACTCGACCCCCGGCAGCACGGTCTCGCCACGCAGGGCTCGCGCGCCGGGATACGCGGAGCGGCCCAGAGGCTGTCCGTCAGCAGCATAGGCGCGCCATCTCCCCTCAGGATCAGACACGGACGGGATGGCCTCGCTCACAAAACGCCGGAGCACCGGGTTGCCGACCAACACGCGGCCTTGCGGATCGAAGATCCCAACACCTAGCGGCAAGTGGTCCATCAGCGTGGAGAGCCGGGTCTCGCTCTCCCGCAGGGCTGTCTCCGCCTGAACCCGCTCGGTGATGTCGTAGAAGGCACCGATCACTCGCGACGGCTTGCCTGACGCGTCTCGGATGATCTCGCCCCGGCGAGCCATCCAGCGGATCTCGCCCGTATCGGGTCGAACGATGCGGTACTCAACGTAGCTGACTGCTTCCTCCAGCGGCTTGTCCGTCTGGGACAGTACGAGGTGCCGGTCCTCCGGGTGGATGACCTCAACGGCCATGCGAAGAGGTACCGGACCTTCCGCGGGCAGGCCCCACAGGCGCCGCATGACCTCTGAGACCCAGAGTTCCCCAGTGGCCAGGTTCCACTCATAGGTGCCGATACCGCCGGCTTCCTGGGCAATCCGAAGGCGAGCCTCGCTGTCACGCAGGGCCATCTCGGCACGCTTTCGGTCCGACATGTCGTAGGAGATGCCGACAATCCCGATGAGTTGGCCCTGCTCATTATAGACAGGAGCATCGGTCACGTGCCCTGGGAAGGTAGAGCCGTCGCGGCGACGTCCAGTGAACTCGCCCGACCATCCACCCCCTTGGATCAGGTGCGCCATGGTCTGCTGGGCCTTGGCAGGGTCAGACCCTGACGTGAGCTCAAGAACATGCCGCCCGAGCGCCTCGTCGGCTGGCCAGCCGTATAGCTGCTCGGCATAGCGGTTCCAAAATATGACCTTGCCCTCGAGGTCGGTGGCGATCACCGCCTGGTCGACAGCATCGAGAAGGCGGGCCTGGAACCGAATGCGCTCGTTGCCCACTTGGATGGCCTGCTCGGACCGAACTTGGGCTGTGACGTCATGGCCTTCGACGAAGATGCCGATGACCGCGCCAGCCTCATCGCAGATCGGTTCGTAGATGAAGTCGAGGATATGCTCGGTTGATGGCTGATCAGGGTTGTGCCGCAACTGAATGGGGATGCGGTGGGCGATGAAGCGCTCGCCCGAGGTGTAGACCTGATCCAGGAGTTCGTAGAAGCCTTGCCCCGCAAGGTCCGGGAACACCTCACGGGCGGTTCTGCCGAGGAACTCGCGCTGGCCGAAGAGGCGGGCATAGGCATCGTTGACGAATTCGAACTGGTGATCGGGTCCGCTCAGGATCGTGATGAACCCCGGGGCCTGTTGGAAAAGCCGCCGTTGCCGCTCGCTCTCGGCCGCAAGCTTGCGCCCGGCCAGCACCTGACCGGTGGTCTCGACACAGGGAGAGAAGATGCCCGTGACCTCGCCCGTGTCATCACGGACGGGTGTATAGGAAAATGCGAAGTGCGCCTCCTCCTTGTATCCTTTCCGCTCCATCATCAGCGTGATGTCGTCCATATGGACGGGCTTACCGGCCAGGGCGCGGTCCACGAGAGGAACGAGGTCGTCTCGGATCTCCGACCAGACGTCGAGGAAGGGCTGCCCTAGCGCCTGCGGGTGCTTGAGCCCCAAGATTTCGGCATAGCAGTCGTTGTAGAGGAGAGTGAGATCAGGTCCCCAGGCGATGAACATTGGCTGGCTGGAGCCAAGCATGACGCCCACGAGCGTGCAAAGGCTCTGGGGCCAAGCCTTGGGGGCTCCAAGTGGTGACGAGGCCCAGTCATACGCCCGCACGCATTGGCCCATGTCGCCCCCATCGAGGAGAAACACAGGAGTGGTGAGGTCAAGACTACCGTGCATCGCGCTTGCCCTGAGGAGGATGGGCATGCCTGCGCTCTTTCCGACGCTCCTGGTCCGCCAGCAGACGCAGGCCTGCCCTGACTACCTCGCTGGCAGTCCTGTAATCACCGGAGGCGATCTGCTCGTCAACAAAGGCGGCGAGTTCAGGGGTGACGGAGACATGAAGGGTGTTTCGGGCTGGCATGCTAGTCCGCAGGGTTCTGGCCAGGGAGGGTGTCGATATATGTCACTTAGCTATCAGGCCTAGTATCGCATGCCAATGCGCGAATATCGGGCACTTTTTGCCCTAAACCCGGTTGCCGGAGGCAGAGCCACTGAGGGAGGAGCAATAGCAAGGCGGATCAGCTCCCCAGAAAGCAAGTGTGCCTCGCATTGACATCTATTGGCGAAGCTTGCGAGTAATCCGCCTCCCGGTGCCACACCGAACGAGGAACGACGCCATGCCCGAGAATCCACGTGCATCTGGATCACGGCGCCGCGTTCTGCTTGTCGAGGATGAGGCCATGATCGCGATGTTGGTCGAGGACATGCTTGACGATCTCGGCCATGAGCTGGTGACAGTGGCGTCGCGCCTCGACGAGGCACTCGCGGCCGCCAAGACCGGAGCCATCGATGTGGCCATCCTCGACCTGAGCCTCGGTGGCGTGCTCACTTATCCGGTGGCCGACGTTCTCGCGCAGCGGGGAATACCGTTCGTATTCGCGACCGGTTACGGCAGCAGCGGCCTCAAGGAGGCCTATGCCGACCGGCCAGCGCTGCAAAAGCCGTTCGTCCAGCAGGCGTTGGGTGATGCAATCGCACTGGCCTGCGGAACGTAAGCCCTGAGGGACGCCAAGGCGGCTGCGGTGAGTAAACAGGGCTCGCCGTCTGGCGCACGGCCTCCCCGTGGCGTGAACGCTGGAGCAGACCCTGGCTCGTTGCCGTCTAAAGGCCTCTGCGAAAGAGAAGCTGCCGTCGTGGGACCATTGGTGGCCTCGCGCGTTACATCCGATCGCGATTACAGCCGGATAACAAATATGGGCCATGCCCAGCGGAAGACCTCCACGGGGCGCTCCCCGGAGCAGGGAGGAACCTTGGCCGAGGAGCTGGCCTACCGCCTTCGCCAGCAGGAACTGCTGGCCGGGTTCGGCCGGCTCGCGCTTGAGATGCGGGATTTCGAGAGCTTGCTCCAAGAGGCAACCCGGCTTTGCGCTGAGGGGATGCACACCCGGTTCTGCAAGATCATGGAATACCTGCCGCACGAAGATCGGTTCATCATCCGGGCAGGAGTCGGCTGGAAGCCAAGCGTGGTCGGCGCCCGGACAGGTGCTGACCTGCAAAGCCCCACCGGATACGCCTTTCGCACGGGCCAGCCCATGATCTCCAGTCACCTCGAGGGCGAGGGCCGCTTTCGCACCCCGGAGATCCTCGTAGACCATGGTATCCGGCGCGCCATCAATGTGCCGATCATAACTGGAGCCTATCGCTACGGTGCCCTGGAGGTGGACAGCCCGACGGAGGGGCGGTTCACCCAGGCCGACCTCGCGTTCATGCAGGGCTTCGCCAACCTGCTCGGAGTTGCCCTCGAGCGAGGCAGAGGCGAGGTGGCGTTGCAGGGGACCGAGGAGCGCTACCGGCTTGCGGCCAAGGCCACCAACGATGTGATCTGGGATTGGGATCTCGGTGCCGGCCGCATCCGCTGGAACGAGGCCCTTGCCGCGCTCTTTGGCTATGCGGAGACCGAGACGGATGGCTCCTGGTGGAAGGGGCACATCCATCAGGACGACCGTGAGCGCGTGGTGAACGACATCCATGCCGTGATTGACGGTGACCGGGAGCACTGGAGTGCTGAGTACCGCTTCCTGCGCGCGGACGGATCGGAGGCCTATGTCTTTGACCGAGGCTACGTGATCCGGGACAGGCATGGGCGCGCCATCCGGATGATCGGCGCTATGCTGGACCTCACCGAGCGCAGACAGGCGGAGGCCGCGCTTCAGGCAAGTGAGGAGTTCACCCGTCGCATCCTCGAGAGCTCGACCGACTGCATCAAGGTGCTCGACGCGGACGCCCGTCTCCGGTTCATGAGCCCGGGCGGCCTGCACGTCATGGAAGTGGACGACTTCGGCGCCATTGAAGGCTGCGACTGGCGCGGCTTCTGGTCCGGGCCGGATCACGCGAAAGCCTGCGAGGCCGTACAAACAGCCCTGGCTGGCGGCAACGCCCGGTTCCAGGGGCAGACGCCGACGATGAAGGGGAGGCCCCGCTGGTGGGACGTAGCTGTGACTCCGATCAGCAACCCGAACGGCGCGGTCGACAAGCTCCTGTCCGTCTCGCGGGACATTACCGAGACCAAGCAATGGGAGGAGCACCAGCGGCTTCTGATCAACGAGTTGAACCATCGGGTGAAGAACACACTCGCCACCGTGCAATCCATCGTTGGGCAGACGCTGCGAAATGCGGGAACGCTGGACGAGGCCCAAGCCGCCTTCGAGGGACGCCTGTTCGCGCTCTCACGCGCCCATGACGTGCTCACCCGCGAGAACTGGGAGGGAGCCGGTCTGCGCGCGATCGTGGCGGAGGCGGTCGCTCCCTACGGCAACGCCCGCGAGGACCGGCTTCACCTCGAGGGGCCGGACGTACGGCTGCCGCCCCGGGTGGCCTTGGCTCTCGCCATGGCCTTGCAGGAGCTGGCCACCAATGCGGTGAAGTATGGCGCCCTCTCGAACGAGTCCGGCGAGGTGGGTATCCAATGGACACTCGACGGCACGAACGTTCCGCCGTGCCTGCACTTGCGGTGGGAGGAGAGCGGCGGCCCTCCGGTACAGGTGCCGACGCGGCGGGGCTTCGGGACGCGCCTCATCGAGCGGAGCTTGGCGCTCGATCTCGACGGCGACGTTCGCATCGAGTTCGCTCCCAGTGGAGTCACTTGCACGGTCGATGCCCCGCTCCTGCCTGATGGCTTACCGCTGGCGGGATCACGGTAGGGCAGGAGGCCCGCTGCCGGTACAGGTTAAAAATCTCCTCGCCACGCAGGGATCGAGGCCGTTCTCACGGAGATGATCGTCACCTGAGCGGGACCTGAATGGCTCCTTGCACGGAAGGCGCCGGAGAGGATCACAGCCTGAATACGGCGTATTCCGCCTCGCCGGGGAGCGCGTGACGGGCATTGCAAACAATCGGGTCTACGATCCAAGGGTAGCCGGGAACCGCACGGCAATCTGCGTTCCTTGGTTGCCTTCGATCGTGAGAGTGCCATTGAGGCTGCGAGCCATGCCTTCGATCAAGCGCATGCCCATGGATCCCACTCGGGGCTGCGCGGGAAGACCCACTCCGTTGTCCTCGATGGAGAGAAGCACGTCATCTCCTTCGTGGTGCAGTCCAACCCGGACGGCGCCTCGCCGCTTGTCGGGGAAGGCGTGCTTAAGAGCGTTGGTGATCGCCTCGCCTGCAATAAGGGCCACGTTAATGGCGCGATCAACGTCCAGCGTGATGTCATCGGCATCGCCCATGAGTTCGATGCGATGGTCCTCTGGGCTCTGGAGATGACTGAAGTTCCGGCACAGCTCCGTCAGGTAGCCTGCCATGTCCACCGACTGCACGTCATTGCTGTCCTGCCGATAGAGAAGCTCGTGAATGCGCGCGAGATGATCCAGGCGCTGGATGGCATTCTCCAACGCCTGTGAGACTTCGTGATTACCCTGGCGTGCCACCTGAAGGCGCAGCATCGAGATTGCCAGGGCGATGCTGTTCTTGGCCCGGTGGTTCACCTCGTGCAGCAACACGCTCCTCTGACCCAGAAGCCTGTCCTTCTCCCGGATGCTCTCCGTCAGGACGCTCTCCAGGGCATGTCTGCGATCAAGTTCGTTCTGAAGCTCCCGCGTCCGTTCCTTGACCCGGCTCTCCAGAACCTCGTTCAGGCGCTGGGTGCGGCGCTCGGCCCTGACGCGGCGGGTGATGTCCCAGAACGACGCGAAGTGCTGGATCACGTGGCCCTGGTCATCGTGAACAGGGCTGACGAACTGGGCCGCCCAGACCTCACGGCCGCTCTTGGACCGAAGCTGGACCTCAAGGTTGAGAGGCTCGTCCGCTTTCATGGCGGCCCGGATGTGGCGTTCCACCTCAGGATCGGTGTTGGTACCTGTTAGAAAGAAGTAGTTCTGGCCCAGAACCTCCTCGCGGGAGTACCCGAACAGGTCGATGAAGGATTGGTTCACATAGATAATGGGATTGTCGTCGACCGTAGGATCGGTCACGACCATCGGCATACGGGTGGCCTCGACCGCAGCCACGAACGGGCCGCCGCTCCGCTGGAAGGCGTTCACCCGCTCTTCGGCTCTTCCCTGATCGGTGTTGGTGGCTTCTAGGTCAGGCTCCAATTCCATGTACTCCGGTTTGCCGCCCGGGGTAATTGCCCACGGCCCAGGCTCGTTCATTGATACCATGCTCAACGGGAAGCTTGTCGGGTCCGTTGCAAGGCTATTCTGTCAAAGATGCCACCCCAGTGTCACGCATCGGCTGCCGGGCTCAACCCTGGGGGAGGGGAGCTTTCATGACGCGGTCGGCTCCGATATCCTCCGAGTCGGTCACCCCAAGCAGTTGAGCCAGACCGTGCCGCGCCGGGTTCACGCGGCTTTTGGTCGTGCCAATGGCCACCCCGCAGATCTGGGAGGCCGTGCGCCTGAGGGCGGTGGGGCTTGTCAACGGCTATAGCTGTGACTGGCCGATCACCCAGACAGAGATCGGCGATGCGCTTGGCGTCACGACGGTGCATGTCAACCGGTTCTGCAAGCCTGCGGGCCGATGGTCTCATTGAGCTGAAAGGCAACCGGTTGAACATTCCTGGCTGGGAAAGGTTGAAGAAGGCCGGTGACTTCGAGCCAACCTACCTTCACCTGGAGAGCCATCAGGCCGCCGCATGAGTTTCACCCTCCAGCCCATCCGCGTTGCGACAGGCTTCGACGAGGAAGGCATGATGGTCCTCGATGAGGAGCAGAGACTGGTGGCGGTGCTGGTTCGCCTCTCGGATGAGAACGAGGTGGCTCCAGGCCAGTGGTACCTGGAAGCAGGCTTTGGCCGGATTGATGGAACAAGCCACCCGATCTTCTCCAACCTGGACATGGCCCAGGATTGGATCAGTCAGCGCGTCGCCAAGGGATCCTGATCAGGCGTTTGCCCTAAGGCAGCACCTGACACAAAGGTTTATTCTTCCGGCTCGGGAAGCGGCTGTGCGAGGCCGCCTGCGGCGCCGATGCCGCTATGCATCTGACCGACCTTGATGGCGGTCGGGAGCACCGGAGAACCGTGCTCAACAGTGACAGGATCGAGCGGGACCACGACAGGCCCGGCCGCCTTGCCTATCATCTCCTGCACCAGGGTGATCAGGGCAGAAGGCGCATAGGGCTTGGGCAGGAACCGCTTGCCCTTCGGCAGGTCTCCGACACCGGGTCGGGCAAGTCCTGACGTGACAATGACCTTGATCCCCGGAAACCGCATGTCCACGATGCGAGCCAGGGCGAAGCCATTCAGCGCGCCCGGCATGTTGACATCTGTGAAGACCAGGCGCACGTCGTGCCGGCTTTCGAGCATGATCAAGGCCTCGTCCGCATTGACGGCTTCAATGACCCTGTATCCGGCGTCTTCGGTCAGGATGTCCCCTGCAAGCATTCGTAGCAGTGTTTCATCCTCGACGACGAGGATGACCGGAGGTTTGCTCCCGGTTGTGTTCATGAAACGCGCCCATTTTCTCTCTGCACTCAGTCAGGAGTGCTGGGGCGCTCAGGGCTGCGTGGCGTCAAGCCAAAGCCTGCCGCATACGAAGCGGCTACTGAAACTCTTTATATGCTTCAACTTCGCGGCAAGATAGTGCCAGGGTGTCACAACTCGGGCAGGGCTCCACAAATGGCGTCTGCGAATGACCCGGAACATGCCTCTGAACGGCAAAGTTAGATCACAAGGCTGAATCAAGAGGGGCGCCATGCCAGATCTCGAACAGATGGTTAAGCGACAGAAGGCGCTCGCCGACTTCGGTGACTTCGCCCTGCGCAACGAGGATCTCGACCAGATCCTGACGGAAGCCTGCCGCCTCGTCGGCGATGCGCTTGGGACGGACCTCGCGAAAGTTCTGGAAATCGAGCAGAACGGCCAGTGCCTGTTCATGCGGGCGGGGATCGGCTGGAAGCCGGGACTTGTCGGAAAGTTGCGTCTGCCCATGAACGAGCGGTCCTCCGAGACCTACTCGATCAAGGCCGGCAAGCCGGTCGTCACGCAGGATATCAGCAAGGAGGACCGCTTCGAATTCCCGGACTTCCTGAAAGAACACGGGGCCGTTGCCATCGTGAACGTGCCGATCTTCCTGCCCGGCGGAAAGCCCTACGGACTGCTCCAGGTGGACAGCCGCAAACCCCGCGAGTTCGGGGAGGAGGACATTGCGTTTCTGCGAACCTACGCCACCATCCTTGGGCCGGTGATTGATCGATTGCACAAGAGCCACAGCTTGAAGGACGCTCTTGAAGCCAACCAGCACCTGCTCAAGGAGCTGCAACATCGGGTCAAGAATCATATCAGCATCATCACCAGCCTCGTGAGGCTGCGGGCCAAGGACGTCAGTTCGGAGGAGGCACGCCGGGAATTGACTACGGTCGGGGAACGGATCGAAGTGCTTCGCCTCGTCAATGAACTGCTCTATGTCGCCGGCACGACCGATCTTCTCCGACTGCGTCCGTATGTAATGCAGCTCGTCGAGAGCCTGTGCCATCTGGACGAAGGCCAGTTCGGCAAGGTGCGGCTGGACTTTGCCATCGAGGAAGTGGACCTCGGCCCTGAGATTGCGGTGCCGCTCGGCCTCATCCTGAACGAGTTCGTCACCAACAGCCTGAAATATGCCTTCGACGGACAGGGAGGTGTCATTTCCGTGAGTATCGAAGTGCTGGAGGAGAACGGGATCAGGGTTCGTATGTCCGACAATGGCAAGGGGCTGACCGCGGAACCTCGTCCCGCACGCCCCGGCTCCGGCACTGGAATGAAGCTGATCGAGGCGTTCGCACGCCAGCTTGACGCCAAGCTGGACTGGTCCTCCTCGCAAGGAACGGCGCTCTCCCTCGAATTCAGCCGCCACTGATATTTGGATCTGCCAATTTCATAAGCAGCCGCCCGCGAAATTCCATCCACCTGTGGGCCGTTGATGGTTCAGCGCGAAGTATGGTTTGAGCCCGGAAGGTCGCCTTGTGGCACGAGGCGGAAGTACACTAAATTTCTGCAAAGGCGCGACGAGCGGACATTCATTCGGTCCCCCCAACGTTACAGTTTGACCCTAAGGAGACATTCTAAGCCCGAGCTTTTGAACGAGGCGGCTCAAGCCACGCGTGGGAGGGGGCTGGATCCCCGTGCGGCTAGTCAGCCCTGCGCCTGACCTGCCCGACCCGGTTCAGCACCTCACGCGGGATGCTGTAGTCCTTCACCACAGCTTCCCAGTTCCGGAGGCCGCATAGCTCCCGCTGGATCATGAAGGCCCAGACGAGGTCCGCCGCATTGTCCAGCAAGGCACAGCGACGATGCTCCCGGTCAGGTTGGTGCGCTTCGGCATCGAAGACCCGCAAAGTGGCCAGAGCCTGCTCAACTTGGCCGCTCAAGGCGCCAAGCGTATGCGCTTTCTGCTCCCGCAGCTCGTAATCGAGCACGCTCCAGCCCGTCTCCGGCTGAAGGCCAGTCGACAAGCTCTGGGGGATGCGAACTGCCATCTCAAATCTCCGCAACATGGCGATGGCGGGGAGATGGTGCCGCAGCCCTCATGGGTGAACGCGACACCCTGGCGCAAGCCGGCACAGGCTACACTCTACGGCATCTGTCACGTGGCGATGTGGACGAGGAGGCCTTGCTGCCTGCCGCGGAGCTGAACCTGGCGGGAGGACTGGAACCTCGTGAGCCACTCCGGATCTCCTGTGGCGCGGATGCAATCCTCCGAGGCGATGATCGAGCCGCCAATCTCGCGCGTCACCTCCTCGAGCCTGCTCGCCACATTCACGACGTCGCCCACGACGGTAAATTCGATGCGCTCCCTGCCGCCGAGATTGCCTACCGTCACCAGTCCACAATGGACTCCGATCGAGACACGCAGCGGATTGGCGCCGCGAGTGGACCTCTTCCGGCTCCAGCGCTCGATCTCCTGCTGAAGTTCAAAGGCACACGCGAGCGCGCGGGCCGGCGCGTCCGGTTGCAGGCCGATGGAGCCGAAGGTGGCCATGAAGCCGTCGCCCAGGTACTTGTCGAGGGTGCCGCCATGCCTGAAGACGATGGCGCAGCTCCGCTCATGGAAACTGCGCAGCAGGGCAAACGTCCGCTCGGGTGAGAGAGGCTCCGTGATCTTCGTGAAGCCGACGATGTCCGCGAACAGGACGGCCACCGTTCGTGTCGCCGGATCTCCGAACGCAGTCCCGCCGCGGCTGGCAAGGGCCTCGGCCACGTCCGGGGAGACGTAGCGCGCGAGGTCTGCCCGCACGACCTCGGCCTCGACCTGGTTCAACAAGGTCCGTCGGCTGCGCCAGACCGCGAGGGTGATGAGCAGGGTGAACAGGGAGGTTGCCACAAGCTGGGTATACCACGCCGTCAGACCGACAAAGGTAGGCTTGAAGGAGATATCCAGGGCCGCGGCTGACGTGAGTGCTCCCTCCGCCGCCGCATCGTTGAACCGCAGTGTGTCCGGCTGGGAGTAGATCGTGAAGACGCCGATCGACCAGATGACGAGGGTGGACACGCCCGTCCAGAGCACCCTCCTCGGGGAGTAGGTGAGAGCGGCCTCTCCCAGGAGAAGGAGAACGTAGAGAAATTCCTGCCCGCGCAGGCGGGTCTGGATCGGCCAGTCGTTGCCGAGACTGGCTGGCGGCGGGACCAGGATCGCGGCCGTCACCAAGGCCACGTCGAGGATGATGAAGCCAAGCTTGATCGTCTCGCTATGAGGATGGTGCCGCAGGCGGTACGGAATGTAGCCGAGGAGGAAGAACCCGAGGGCGTAGGCCCCGTAATAGAGGTCCCGTGGCCATGGGACGAGCCAGACCAGCCAGACGGAAACGACGATGATCGCGCTCAGCCGAGCGTAGAAGGCGAACCGGAGGCCTTCGAGCTCGGCCTGTTGAATGCTCGCCTGAAGACGACCCTGGGCGTAACCGAGGGACCGAAGCGATCGAAGCCCCTTCAAGGCACCGGACACAAAGCCGGCAATCCGGTTCGCCAAGTCAGACATATGCTCGCCCTGATGATCCCAGAAGCTCCGGGTCTGACCCTGATAGCATTTGGACAAGGGCCTTGCACGGTGCGAGCGGAAACGACGACAGCACGGCTTCAAGGCTTGATCCTGGGACCGTAAGCCCCTGGTGGACCCGTACGCAAGCGGCCATCACCCTCGGATTGCGACCTCTGCAATCCGTCAGCATCTTTTCATGATGACGTATAGTCCGGGAGCCCCGACCATGTGGAGGAGAAGAAGGCATCAGGCAGCGCGCAGGACGATGGTGGTCAGCTCGGACGGCACGCCCAGGCGGACGGCGAACCCGATCCACAGGGCTGTGCCATTGTTGACGTAGAGGGGCATGCCTTCCACGGCGTAGAGGCCGGACACGAAACCGTTGTTGGCTCTTGCGACGATGCGGTCGAGACCCATGATCATGCCGCCGTGCGTGTGTCCGGAAAGCTGCAAGGCGACTCCGGCCCGTGCCGCGAGCCCAGCTTCCCGTGGTTGATGGTTGAGGAGGATCACCGGTGACCCGGCAGGGGCGCCCTCGATCGCCTTGGCGATGTCGGGGCGGGGAAAGCCCGTGGCCCCGGCGGCCAGGTCGGTTACCCCGGCCAGTACGAACCGTGCGTCTGCCCTCCCGATCACGGTATGGCTGTTGGCGAGCGGACGCAGGCCGAGTTCTGAGAACCTCTCCATCCAGCCGGGATAGCCGAAGTAGTACTCATGGTTTCCCGGGATGACATACACGCCGTTGCGCGAGCGAAGGTCCTTCAGGGGTTCGACATCCGCGCGGCGGGCGGCGAGCGTGCCGTCGATCAGGTCACCCGAAATCACGATCAGGTCCGCATCCTGGCGGTTGGCGGCCTCGACCATCGCGGTCACCCAGGGTGCCTGGAACAGCCGTGAGATGTGCAGGTCGGTGAGTTGCAGGATGCGGAACCCGTCGAGTTCCCGCGGAAGGCCCTTGATGGCGATCTCAACCGTCTTGGGCATGGGAAGCCGCAGGGCCTGCGCGACACCGAACGCCGACGCCGCAAGGGCCATGATGCCGACGAGCGCGAACATCCACACGGGAGGCTTGATCCGTCGTCGCTCGATGAGCCGGCGGACAAGCGTGTAGATCTCGAGCGCGATCTGGAACAGCGCCAGCAGGAGGATCGACACGAACAGCCAGTTGACCACGATCATGACGGGTCTTGGGACTTCCGGCGAGAACATCGTCCCGAACGCAATCCGGCTCAGGAGGTGGTGGACCGACACGAGCAGCACCACGGCGGCGACCGTGTACCTCGCAACTCCGGCGATGGGCAGCCGTCCCAGGAACCGGAAGGCGACGATCAGGCCGAGGGACAAGGTCGCGAGGTGAAACACTCAGATCCTCCTATCGATGGGGTGGGGAATCCTGACCAGCAGGACGAGGGGTCTTCACGGGCATCGGCCCGGAAGCAAGGGATGCTCCCGGGCCGGTGACGGTTTCATGATCTTGGCTGTCAGGCGGCCGGGATGGCAACGGCATCGGTCCTGGCCAGGCCAACCGGCTCCATCCGGCTGAGGTCAGGCAGCCAAAGATGCGCTGTCGATCACGAAGCGATACTTCACGTCGCCCTTGAGCATCCGCTCATAGGCTTCGTTGATCCCATCCGCCCGGATCAGCTCAATGTCGGCAACGATCCCGTGCTTGGCACAAAAATCCATCATCTCCTGCGTCTCGGGGATGCCTCCGATCATCGAGCCGGCCAGGCTGCGGCGCTTCATGATCAGGCTGAACACCTCCGGAGACGGGTGCGGCGTCGCCGGCGCACCCACCAGCGTCATGGTGCCGTCGCGCTTGAGCAGCGCGAAGAAGGCATCGAGGTCATGCGGTGCTGCCACCGTGTTGAGGATGAAGTCGAGGCTCTTGGCGTGCGCTGCCATCTCGTCCGCGTTGCGGGAGACGACGACCTCATGCGCGCCCAACGCCGTAGCGGCCTCGCGCTTCGACTCGGAGGTGGTGAACGCCACCACGTGCGCGCCCATCGCGTGCGCGAGCTTGATGCCCATGTGGCCCAAGCCGCCGATGCCGACCACGCCCACCTTGTGGCCGGGACCCACGTTCCAGTGTTTCAGGGGTGAGTAAGTGGTGATCCCGGCGCACAGAAGCGGCGCGACGGCAGCCAGTTGCCCCTCGGGGTGGCTGACGCGCAGGACGTAGCGCTCGTGCACCACGATCTGCTGCGAGTAGCCGCCCAGCGTGTGACCCGGCGCATCGGGCGTGGGGCCGTTGTAAGTGCCGACCATGTGGTCGCAGTAGTTTTCCAACCCGTCGCTGCAATCGTCGCAGCGCTTGCAGCTATCGACGATGCACCCCACGCCGACCAGATCGCCGACCTTGTGGCCCGACACATGCGCGCCGACCGAAGACACCCTGCCGACGATCTCGTGGCCCGGCACGCAAGGATATAGGGTGCCGGCCCATTCAGAGCGCACCTGATGGATGTCCGAGTGGCACACGCCACAGAAGGCGATCTCGATGCCGACATCGTGTGGACCAACGGACCGACGGTTGATGTCCATCGGCTCGAGCGGCTTGTCCCCGGCATGGGCGCCAAAGGCCTTTACAGTCATGGAAGCATACCTTTGTTACTTAAATCTGTTAGGTCAGGGTTTCGGAATAGGCGGCCCCGGGGAAGGGGCTCAGTCGAGAGCGCCAACCCCGGTCGAACGGGGCGCTATCGGGCGCCGTATTCCTGGTCGGTGACCAATTCCATCCAGTCGGCGTTCTTGCCGTTTTGGATGTAGGTGATCGCGACATGGCTCATGCCGTTGGTGTCAGTCGCACCATGCCAGTGCTTGATCCCGGCCGGGATCCACACGGCGTCACCGGACGTGATCTCCTGGCGAGACTGGCCCTCTCGCTGGACCCAGCCCTTGCCTGCCGTGACGATGAGCATCTGGCCGGCCGGATGGGAGTGCCAGGCGGTACGCGCGCGCGGGGCGAAGGTCACCAGACCCGACGAGGCCGGGGTCTCGACGGAAGGCGGCGTGAGCAGATCCACAACCACTTGGCCCGAGAAGTTCTTCGGATCGGCAATCACCGACGGCGAGGAGCCGCTCGGGAAGACCTGGATCTCCTGGGCATTAGCCGAGGCACCGACGAGTGCGGCCGCGGTCATGGTGGCTGCGATGAGTGTGTTCTTCACGTTGAATCCTTTCAGGATGCAGGATGAGTGGTCAGGGGCCGTCACTTGGACCGGCTCTTGAAGACCTCTGCGGCGACCGGGCCGGCCGAGAAGGCATTGGGCCAGCCCGCATAAAATGCGATCTGCGTGACCGGCGAGCTGGGCCACCTGCCCATTCGCCATCAGGGACGTGATGGTCACGAGGCTGCGGTCACGCGGCGACAGGTCGGGGCGCAGCCAGACATCCTTGAAGAGCGGATCGGTAGTGTACTGGTCGAGACCAGGAGCGGCGGTTCCGAGAAGGCGTTGTACGCTCGCGACCCGGGCGGCCTCCGCCTGCTCGTTCGACGGCAGGAGCTGCGGCGATGCGGCCGGCAACTGATCCGGCCCAATCCGGCGCTGGGCGAAAATGTCCTTGGTGACGGCAACCGCCGCCATGGCATTCGACCAGCCCGAGTAGAAGGCGAGGTGCGTGATGGTCTCGGAGAGTTCGCTCGGTGTCACGCCGCTGTCGAGGGCAAGGTTGACGTAGTGCGGCAGGTCCAGCGTCTGGTGGCGGGCGATCAGGATCGCCACGGTGACGAGGCTGCGGTCGCGACGGGAGAGTTGCGGACGCTGCCACAGACCGTCGGCGACGTCCTCCCTGGCGTACCGGCCGAGGCCCGGGGAGACGGATTGGATCTCGGCCATCGAGAGAGCCGAGGTGCCGTCAAGGGAGGTGGACATGGGGGTGCTTCCTTGGGCATGGGCAGGGGTTATCAGTGCGAGGGACGCGAGTGTGGCGGCCAGAAGTTTCATGGGGCGACGGTCCTTTCCTGTGCGGTGGTGGGATCAGGGGTTCATTCGGGCGGTCGATGGGGTCATGGACGCTCGATCGACCCCAAGCGCTTCGTCACGAACGCCATGAGACCCGCAGCAGCCAGCATGGCTGCGCTCGCACCGAAGGTGCTCTGGTAGCCGCTCATGTCGAACAGGGAGCCACCGATGGTCGCGCCCAGGGTGATTGCCAGTTGGATGGCGGCGACCATCAGCCCGCCGCCGGCCTCGGCGTCGTTCGGCAAGGTGCGGCTCAGCCAGGTGTTCCACGCCACCGGGGCCGGAGTGCCAAGCAAGCCCCACGCCCCGAGCAGGAAGGCCGTTCCGGCAAGCCAGTGGCCGAAGGCGATCAGGGCCACGGCAATCACCGCCATCGCAAGCGGGATGGCGATCATCACGAAGTACATCCCGTTCTTCAGGAAAGGTCCGATGAGGGTGGTCCCGACGAGGCCGGTGACACCGAGAAGCAGCAGGATGAGCGACAGGGTCGGAACATCGACATGGGTCACCGTCTCGAGGAACGGCCGCAGGTAGGTGAACAGCGCAAACTGCCCCATGAAGAACAGCGTGATCGCCACCATGCCGGAGGCCACCACGGGCCGGCGGAGAAGCCTGAATACGTTCCCTGAGCCGGTCGGCCGCCCGGCGTGCATCGAGGGCAGCTTTGCAAGCAGCCAGACCAGCGCGACGGCGGCCAGGGGCACCACGCAGAAGAAGGCTCCGCGCCATCCGATGTACCCGCCGAGAAAGCTGCCCAGCGGCGCCGCGACGACGGATGATAATGCAGTTCCGCCTTGCAGTATCGCCAGGGCGCGAGGCACGCTGTCTTCCGGCACCAGGCGCATGACCGCTGCGGTCGACATCGACCAGAAGCCGCCGATGGCGATGCCGAGCACCGCCCGCCCGGCCATGAGGATCGTGTAGTTCGGCGCAAGGGCCACGACCGCTCCGGAGACGATCAGCGACAGGGCCAACACGAGCAGGACGCTGCGCCTATCCCATCGGGACGTTAGGCCTGAGATGGACAGGCTCGTGAGAACGGCGAAGAGGCCCGAGACGGAGATGGCCTGCCCGGCTTGGCCTTCCGTCATGTGAAGGTCGGAGGCGATCGGGGTCAGCAGGCTGACCGGCATGAACTCGGAGGCAACGAGCACCATGCAGCACAGCGACATGGCGAGGACTGCACCCCATGCCGGCGAGCGGTCACGGATTATGTCACAGGGAGAGGCGGTTCCGACTGTCATCAATGTCTCGCGATACCGATTGGAGACCGGAAGATAGGCGGTCCTCATTGGATCGATTAGGTGCTAAGACCTGCATGAACCTATGAGTGGAACTCATGAATGGCGCGCGAGAACATCAATGACCTGATTGCCTTCCTGGCTGTTGCGCGGGAGCGGAGCTTCACGAAGGCTGCCGCACAGCTCGGAGTCTCCCAATCAGCTCTGAGCCACACCGTGCGCGGGCTTGAGGAGCGGTTGGGCGTGCGGCTTCTGACCCGGACCACCCGCAGTGTGGCGCCCACTCAGGCAGGGGAGCGCCTGCTCCGGACAGCAGGCCCCAGGTTGGCCGAGATCGAGGCCGAGCTGGACGGATTGAGCGAGTTTCGTGAGAAGCCTGCCGGCACGATCAGGATCACCGCAGGAGACCATCCCACCGAGACGATCCTCTGGCCGAAGCTTAAAACGTTCCTTCCGGACTACCCTGACATCAAGGTTGAGATCGCCCTTGATCAAGCCTTGACGAACATTGTCGAGCAGCGGTTCGACGCGGGCGTACGTCTCGGCGAGCAGGTTGCCAAGGACATGATCGCGGTGCGCATCAGCCCCGATATCCGCTTCGCGGTGATCGGAGCACCCTCATACTTCGCCAGCAGACCACGGCCCATGACCCCTCAGGACCTCCTCGGCCATACCTGCATCAACCTGCGCCTGCCCACCTATGGCGGTCTTTATGCCTGGGAGTTCGAGCGAGATGGACAGGAACTGGCCGTCCGGGTCGAGGGACAGCTCGTGTTCAACGGCATCTTCCAGGTCCTCAACGCCGCGGCGGATGGATTCGGACTCGCTCACGTCCCAGAGGACATCGCGCTGCCGCACATCGCCTCCGGCCGCCTCGAGCGGGTCCTTGAGGACTGGTGCCCGTCGTGGACGGGGTACCACCTGTACTACCCGAGCCGTCGACAGTCCTCCCCGGCCTTCAACCTGGTAGTCGAGGCTCTTCGCCATCGGGGCTGAGACAAGCAAGGCGAATCCTTCGAATTGCCGCAAGATTGATGAGCTGAGCTCATAACGGCATGCGCCGCAGCTCGGCTAATCCTCCGCTTTCCCACTTGCTACTGTTTAACCGGAGCCAGGCATCGGCCTGAGCAGGAAAGAGCAGAGATACTGGCATGAACAAGCAGAACAGTCCCGAGAATATCGCGGCCCAGACCCCTGGCCTTGGCCGGCGTGACCTCTTGAAGCTGACTGGCGCTGGCGTCGCCGCGCTCGGTGCCGGCTCACTTCTCAATGCTTCCAACGCGAAGGCTCAGAGTATTTCAGGCGAATGGGACAAGGTTTTCCCGCGAAGCGAGAAAGTCGATCACCAGAAGGTCACTTTCAGAAACCGCTACGGCATCACGCTGTCGGCCGATCTCTACCAGCCGAAGAACCGTGCCGGCAGGAGGCTGGCGGCGCTCGCCATCAGCGGTCCGTTCGGCGCGGTGAAGGAACAGTCGTCGGGTCTCTATGCGCAGACCATGGCGGAGCGTGGATTCGTCGCGCTGGCGTTTGATCCGTCCTATACCGGGGAAAGCGGCGGCGAACCTCGCAATGTCGCCTCGCCCGACATCAATACCGAGGATTTCAGCGCAGCGGTGGACTTTCTCGGCCTGCACCCATCCGTCGATCGCGAGCGGATCGGCGTCATCGGCGTTTGCGGCTGGGGCGGCATGGCATTGAGTGCCGTCGCCGTGGACAAGCGCGTCAGGGCCGTTGCGGCCAGCACCATGTATGACATGACGCGGGTCATGTCCAAGGGCTACAACGATAGCGTGACCCTCGAACAGCGCACGAAAGCGCTCGAGCAACTGAGCCGGCAGCGTTGGAGCGATGCGGAAAAGGGAACCCCGGCTTACCAGCCGCCATACAACGAGCTGAAAGGCGGCGAGGCGCAGTTCATGGTCGACTACCACGACTATTACAGGACACCGCGCGGGTATCATGCGCGCGCCGTCAACTCAGGCAACTCCTGGACGCAGACCACGCCGCTGTCGTTCATGAACATGCCGCTCCTAACCTACATCAAGGAAATAGCGCCGCGCCCGGTCCTGCTGATCCATGGCGAAAAGGCTCATTCGCGTTACTTCAGCGAGACCGCCTACGCGGCTGCGGCGGAGCCGAAGGAGCTCCTCATCATCTCGGGTGCCAACCACACGGATCTGTACGACCGGGTCGACATGATTCCGTTCGACAAGCTCCAGTCGTTCTTCAATCAGCACCTCTCCGCGTAAGCGACGCGGTGAAGCCTGGGCCGTTTGGTTCAGACTCCGCCCGCGCCTTCGACGGACCATTGAGGCGATCCTCTGGCGGCACCAGAGCGGGGCGAAGTGGCGATCTTTGCCGGCGGAGTTCGGCCATTGGTGGATGGCGGCACAAACCTTCATCCGCTGGGCGCGGCTTGGCGTCTGGGAGTGGCTGCTGGCGTTGGTTCAGGAGCGTGGCATCAAGCTGGGTATGGGGTTCCTGGACGGCGCCAACATTCGCGCCCACCAGAAGGCGGCCGGTATAGCTATGGAAGGAAGTAGCGAATGAAGAGCATAACCTTGCACCCACCCAGGGGCATCCGGGGACTACGACTGCTGGCCACTGCGGGCGCTGCTGCTGCGGTCGCGCTGGGAACAGTCCTGGTTCCGGTGCTCCCTGCTGCCGCGCATCACGGGTGGCCCGGCTTCGAAACCGATCGCCTCGTCTACATCGCGGGAACAGTCTCATCGGATGGTGTCTGGGGTAACCCGCACTCGCAGTTCGACGTAACCCTGGACAGCAACCTGCCTGCCGACACTCCCGAACTGACGATTCCAGAGCAGTTGCAAGATCCAGAGGACAGTGTCCGGGTCAATGCCGCTCTCTCGTACAAGGGCCCCCACAAGGAACTGGAGGTCATCATCGCGCCGCCAGCCTGGTCGGGCAGGTGGGGCTTGGGCCGTGCGCTGAAGATCGGGGAGCGCTTCAAGGCAGTCGGCTACATCAATCGGACGAATGACATCCTGTTTCGTCCGGTCGTGTTTTGGTACGGGGATGGCGACGTGCCGGTAAACCAGGTGCTCGGCAACACGCTCCCGGTACGAGCGCCGCTGCCGAAGTAGGCTTCCTCGACGGCTGCGAGCACCACCCCGGCCATCAGGTGGAAGCCGCAGTGCAAGACTCTGGGAATTCAATGTTGTGGACGGGGTTCGGGGCCACCATCGTCGCGGTAAGTGCGGGTGGGCCCTCCACCTGCGCCATCGCACCGGGTGGGATTGAATGGAGTATGCTGGATTTGCTCGACTCGTTGCTGATGCTGTTGCAGGGCTCTACGCTCGGCGAGACGGTGCGAAGTGGCCAATACCTCTATCCGGTGCTCGAGGCCATCCACATCCTTGGGATCGCTCTTCTTGTCGGCCCGGCTTTCACCTTCGACCTCCGACTGCTGGGAGTCGGACACCGCGTCGTGTCTGCAACCACAGCCGCGCGCTATCTGCTGCCCGTCTCACACATCGGCTTCGCCATCGCCGTTACCACGGGTATCGCACTGCTCAGTGCGCAGGCCACCGTGGTCGCTGGTGCCGGAGCTGCACCGTGGAAGTTCTGCCTGCTGATCCTCGCCGGCCTCAACGTACCGGTGTTCCACTACGGCATTTACCGCCGCGTCGATGAGTGGACGGATGCCGCCGTAGCCCCGGTCGCCGCCCGCGTCGGAGCAGCGGTGTCACTGATCGCATGGACGGGCGTGATCATCGCCGGTCGGCTCCTCGCCTACACTTGATCTTCTGAGCGTCAAGATACCTTCATCTGTATCCCCTGCCTCGCCGCCACGCTCGATTTGCTCCACTCTAACAGGCCCTAATCGCAATCGGCCTGGCCGGCGTTTGCCTTGCTGGTAGATACACTGCGCTACAGCGGCTAAACCAAAGGCATCCTCACTGATTGGCGGAAGGGTGAGGGCGTCACGGCACAAGTGATGGCAGAAGTTGACTGAGGCAGTCCTCTGCTCGACCTCTCCGTAGACGCTCAAGTCGAGCTGGAGTACCGGAGCACGATCTTATCGAATGGGCAGGTTATATGAGCACTGATTGGGACGTCGTCATCATTGGCGGCGGGGCGGCAGGCATTGCCGCAGCGCGGCGGCTCGCAACCAAGGGCGTTTCCACCTTGCTGCTGGAAGCCTCGCAGCGGATCGGGGACCGTGCCCACACGGTCAACGTGGCCGGGCATGCGCTCGATCTCGGCTGCGGCTGGCTCCATTCGGCCGATCGCAATCCTTGGGTCGGCATCGCCGAGGCATCCGGCTTCGCCATCGAGCGCCGCAGGCCAGCCTGGGGCCAGCAGTATCGCGACCTGGGCTTCTCACCGGAGGATCAGGATGCAGCGGACGAGGCCTATGCCACATGGCATCGACGCTTGATGCGGGACCGCCCCCAAAGCGACTGTGCCGCCGATGCGCTGGATCCTGGCGGGATGTGGAACGGCTATCTTCAGGCGATGAGCGGCTACATCAGCGGCGCCAGCCTCGAGCAGCTCTCGATCGCTGATTATCTCGCCTATGACACTGCTTCAACAAGGCACAACTGGAGAGTGCCGGACGGATATGGCACCCTCATCGCGGCAACCCTTCCGTCTGCCGTTGCGCTTCGCCTTGCGACTCCGGTCGGGACCATCAACCTTGAGGCGGCTGGGGTGAGCATCGCAACGCGAGCCGGCAGCATCAACGCTCGGGCAGCCATCCTCACCATCTCGACCGCCGTGATCGTTGGTGGGGCCATCGGATTGCCGCCAGAGCTCGATGAGTGGCGCCATGCCGCCGCCAGCCTGCCGCTCGGCCGCAACGAAAAGCTGTTCCTGGAAATCGTTGGTGACCATCCCTGCGAGACTGAAACCCATGTCATCGGCGACCCGCGCAACCCACGCACGGGCTCCTACTACATCCAACCCTTCGGCCGTCCCGTAGTCGAAGGTTTCTTCGGCGGAGAGGGCGCCGAGGTGCTGGCAGAGGACGGACCTGCCGCTGGCTTCGCCTATGCCATCGATGAGCTTGCGGCGCTGTTCGGCTCGGGCATCCGACGCAGCCTCCGGCCCCTGGCTGCCTCGACCTGGAGCCGGATGGAGAGCATCGGGGGAGGCTACAGCTATGCCCTTCCGGGAAAGTCGGTAGTCCGGGACATCTTGGCTCGCCCATTCGACGGCCGGCTGTTCTTCTCCGGCGAGGCAACGCACCCCTACGACTTCTCAACCGCTCACGGGGCTTATCAGAGCGGAGTGCGGGCTGCCGATGAGGTGATAGCTGCGGTTCGCCCTTCAGCGCCCTAGGTCTACAGCTTCAGCGGATTGAGAGGACTGGCATGGCTTTCATCTTCATCACCGGCAGCACTGATGGGCTTGGCCGCGCGGCGGCGCAGGCTCTGATTTGGCAGGAGCATCGGGTCGTTCTCCATGCCCGCTCGCAGCATCGTGCGGCAACGCTCGCGGACCTCTCGCCACGCTCGGCTGGTATCGTTGTCGGCGACCTCGGCAGTGCGGCCGAGACCCGTGCGGTCGCGGATCAGGTCAATGCCATCGGCCGGATGGATGCGGTCATCCACAATGCCGGCATCTACACCGTGCCGAACCGGTCACCGACCCCTGAAGGGCACGCGAGTGTCCTTGCCGTCAACACGCTCGCCCCGTACATGCTCACGGCCCTGATCGAACGCCCCCGCCGGTTGATCTACCTGAGCAGCGGCATGCATCGTGGCGGCACAGGACCGTTGAACGATATCGATTGGACCGAACGGCGCTGGGACACAACCCGCGCCTATTCTGAAAGCAAGCTCTACGTCGCAGCCCTCGCCCTTGCCGTGGCGCGCCTCTGGCCGGAAGTTCTGAGCCATGCGGTCGACCCGGGCTGGGTTCCGACCCGCATGGGCGGTGCCGGAGCGCCGGACGATCTCGAAGAAGGCCATCGCACCCAGACTTGGCTCGCCACAAGCGATGATCCTGCGGCCAATGTCAGTGGCGGCTACTGGTATCACCGCAAGCGGCAGGAGCCAGCCGCGCAAGCGTCGGATCCCAGCTTCCAGGACGAGCTCATGGCCAAGCTTGCGGAGACGACCGGCGTGACGCTGTTCTGAAGCGTTGGGGCTTGGTTCATGTGGTTGGCGCCGACGCTTCTTCGACCCTGTGCCTCAACCACACCATGCCACCCTCAAGCGTCTCGCAGCCGATCAGACGGACCCACGGCGGCATGATCCTCGGGCTGGACCGATTGGTCGCGCCCGCCAACAATGGCTTCGTCTCGGGCCGCTACACCGTCGGCGGCATGACGCTCTACGTGAACAACGGCACGGGGCTCTGGCCGGGCTTCGCGTTGAGGCTCGGCCGCCCGTCCGAACTGACCCGCATCAACCTGCGACGCTCGCTGCCGCAGGATCGTTCGCCCGTCCACGCGCCGATGAGTTCGGAGCGGACGATTGCTCCAGCCGCAGCGGGATGAGATCGCGATGACAACGCCGTCCAGCCGAATGGCAGCTATTGGGATGCCTGAGATCTAGCACAAAGGCAGCAATCGTCATCGAGCCCGAGTGCCGGCATCTGAACGCCGTTGTTCAAGGTGACGAGGGGATTGGTCGATGTCATTGCTGTACCTGTCGGTGTGAGGGCTTCGGGCGGTGGATCAATCGCTGACGCGGGCGCTTAGGGTGATCGAGGGGCCAAAGGTCAGAAGAGGACCGAGCTCTTTCATCACCTCGGCAACATGCGGATTGGCGGCATGGGCATCCACGGCATCCTGGCTCGTCCATCCGTCGAGGATGTAGAACGTATTGGGATCATCGATCCTCTGGTGGAGGTCGTAGTAGATGCAGCCGTCCTCCAGCCGAGCGGGCGCAACGAACATCATGATCAGTTCCCGGACCCTGTCACGGTTGGCCGTCTCGCAGCGAAGCTCGCAGATGATATGTCGCTCCAAGGATTTTCTCGCATCCATGATCAGTTCCTCCCTGCATAGACGCGCGTCATGCCGCCATCGACAACAAGGTCGATCCCGGTGATGTACTTGCTGGAGTCGGAGGCCAGGAAGACCAGGGCATCGGCGATGTCCTCGGCGGTACCGACACGACCGGCCGGGATTTCCGTTGCAACGCGGGTGGCGTAGCTGGCGATATCATCGTCGCTGAGCTTCTGGACGTGGCTATAGCCCTCGGTCGGCACCACGCCGGGACTGATCGTGTTGACGCGAATCCTGCGATGCTTGAGATCGGTGGTCCAGCTCCGGGCGAGTGAACGTACGGCCGCCTTGGTCGAGGCATAGACAGCAAAACCCGGCAGGCCCATGTCGGCCGTGATCGAGGCATTGAGGACGACCGACGCGCCGTCGCGCAGAACCGGGAGCAGGCTCTGGACCGTCAGGACCACACCCTTGATGTTGACGCTCAATTCGCGGTCGATCTGTTCTTCGGTCAGTTCTTCCAACGGGGTTGCATAACCGCCGCCCGCGTTGGCGAACAGGATATCGAGCTGGCCATGCGCCGACTTGATGGTCCCGGCAACCCGCAACATGTCCGCCTTGTTACTGGCATCGGCTTGGATCGCGGTAGCGGCAGAACCGAGTTCGCCAATAGCGCGGTCCAGCTCCGCCTGACGGCGACCCGTGATGTAGACGAACGCACCCTCCTCGATCAGCTTCTTCGCCGCACCGAACCCAAGCCCGGTGCTTCCTCCCGTGACGAGGGCGACGCGGCCCTTCAGTAGTTGCATTTCCATGGTGGTCTTCCTTGATGGCGTGCGGAGCCGTTACCGCGCCAGCCATTGTGCGGCGCGGTTTCGATGCCAGGTTTGATGGAGCGTGAACCGTTTAACGGTTGATCGTCGCCTGCTGGGCGGCGTTATAGCGTGAGCCCACGACCTCGATCCTGGACAGGGCTTCCTTGATCTTGGAGAGGTCGGCGGCCGTCAGCTCGACGTCGTCTGCTCCAGCATTCTCTTCCAGACGATGGAGCTTTGTGGTGCCGGGGATCGGGACAATCCATGGCTTCTGGGCCAGGAGCCATGCGATGGCGACCTGGGCGCGGGTAGCTTTGCGACCGTCGGCAATCTCACCGATCACGTTAACCAGGGCCTGGTTGGCAGTACGGGCCTCGGCCTCGAAGCGCGGAAGCGTGTTGCGGATGTCGCCCTCGGCGAAAGACGTGCCATCATTGATCGCGCCCGTCAGGAAGCCTTTGCCGAGTGGCGAGAACGGCACGAAGCCAATGCCCAGCTTTTCCAGAAGCGGAATGATCGCCTCTTCGGGCTCACGGGTCCAAAGCGAATATTCGCTCTGGAGGGCAGTCACAGGCTGGACGGAGTGGGCGCGGCTGATCATTTCGACGCCAGCTTCCGACATGCCGAAGTGCTTGACCTTGCCTTCGGCGATCAGGTCCTTGACGGTTCCGGCAACATCCTCAATCGGCACGGCAGGATCGACACGATGCTGATAGAACAGATCGATGACGTCCGTGCGGAGGCGCTTGAGGGTTTCCTCTGCCACAAGACGGATGCGGGCCGGACTACTGTCGAGGCCGTCCTTCGGGCTGCCGTTCTTGAAGCCAAACTTGGTGGCAATGACAACCTGGTCGCGGAATGGCTGGACGGCTTCGCCGACCATCTCTTCGTTGGCAGCGCCATAGGCTTCCGCAGAATCGAAGAATGTGATGCCCTTCTCGTAGGCAGCGCGGATGAGGGCGATGGCCTCCGAGGTGTCGGTTGCAGGGCCGTAGCCAAAGGTGAGACCCATGCAGCCCAGACCGATAGCGGAGACTTCGAGGCCAGTGCCGAGTGTACGCTTCTTCATGACAGTTCCTTTCGTGATCTGATGAAGCGAACATAGAATGTGGTTAGTTCCACGGTTAGCTGCTATTGGGCGCGTAAGGTTATAAGCAAGGCTAATACCGTGGCGCGTAACAACATCCAGGACATCTCTGCCTTTCTGATCGTGGCGCGGGAGCGCAGCTTCACCCGCGCGGCCGCCAAGATAGGGGTGTCACAGTCGGCGCTCAGCCAGACCTTGAGGGGTTTGGAGGAGCGTCTTGGCATCCGTCTGCTGACCAGGAACACGCGAGGCGTTTCGCCGACTGAGGCCGGGGAACTTCTGCTGCACTCGGTCGGGCCGCATTTCGACGGGATCGATGCCGGGATAGCCGCCTTGAGTGGCCTGAAAGAAAAACCCTCCGGGACGGTCAGGATCACCGCCGATCAGCATGCCGCAGAGGATGTTCTCTGGCCTGCTCTGGACAAGTTCCTTCCGAAGTTTCCCGACATTAAGGTCGAGATCGTCGTCGATTACGGCCTCACCGACATTGTCGCGGAACAGTATGATGCCGGGGTCCGGATCGGAGAGGTCATCGCCAAGGATATGATTGCCGTCCCTATAGGACCGGATATGCGCATGATCGTCGTGGGCGCCCCGAGCTATCTGGAAACCCATGGAGCGCCGCAGACCCCTCAGGACCTCACCAGCCACAACTGCATCAACCTCCGCCTGCCGACCTATGGCGGCCTGTATGCCTGGGAGTTTGAGAAGAGCGGCAGAGAGCTGAACGTTCGCGTCGAGGGCCAGCTCATGTTCAACAGCGTCGGTATGATCGTCACGGCGGCGCTCGCCGGGCACGGTCTGGCCTATGTCCCGGAAAGCCGGATCAAGGATGACTTGGACAAAGGCCGGCTGACGGCCCTGCTCGAAAATTATTGTAAGCCCTTCTCGGGCTACCACTTGTATTATCCGAGCCGTCGCCAGCCGACACCTGCATTCACTGCCGTCGTCAATGCACTCCGTTACCAGGACGCGCGGTCGAGGAATTGACGCTATGACAACAGAAAAAGGTGCTCACCTTAAAATGAGCATGCACGGTCACGAAGTAGAGTTGCGATAGAGGAATCTGGCGTACGGCCGCTTCTGGCACGGGGCTGACCTTAGCCGAATTTCTGCAAGACTGGGGTGTAGCGGACTTTCATATAGTTCGCTCAACGCTACACTCTGACCCGGAGGAGACCTTCCAGGGGCGAGTGAACATCGGCATAGGTCGTCCGGTCCTGAGCGGATGGAGATGGCTCAGCCTACCAATCAGTGCGAGGGGACACCGCCTCACTTGGGCAAGGTAAAGACCCGCTGTGGCCTCTCGACGTCTCGCAACTGATGGCGCCCCAAATCCACGAGAGGCTGGCTGACCTCCCGCGCAAGCGCATGGGAGACGAGCACTTGCTGGTCGAGCCGCTTGGCCAGGTCCAGGAGCCGGCTGGCCCGGTTCACGGCCGGGCCGATGACCGTGAAATCCAGCCGATGCGGGGCTCCGACATTGCCATAGGCCACCTCGCCCACATGCAGCGCCAGTCCATGGACCAAGGCTGCCGTACCCGCCGATCGGCGCAGGTCGTTCTCGGCGTCTGTCCGCCGGCCGAACTCCTGCGCCGCCGCCAGTGCCATCCGGCAGGCTGCCACGCGGTCGTGCCCGGCCGATGTCGGGAAGATCGCCAGCACGGCATCGCCGATGAACTTCAGCACCTCGCCGCCGTGGGCCTCCACCACCTCCCCGATAGTGCCGAACCAGGCGTTCAGGTGGGCCAGCACCTCGGGGATGGGTGATTGCTCAGACAGGAGCGTGAAGCCCCGCAGGTCGGCGAACCAGATCGCCGCCTCGATCATCTCGACGGCGCCGCGGTCCACCCGGCCCTCGATGATGCGCTGTCCGGTGCGGGGGCCGACGTAG
This sequence comes from Microvirga aerilata, assembly GCF_016743775.1. Lineage (GTDB taxonomy): Bacteria > Pseudomonadota > Alphaproteobacteria > Rhizobiales > Beijerinckiaceae > Microvirga > Microvirga aerilata. The sequence continues at coordinate 36,915 of NZ_JAEQMY010000025.1, forward strand.
GTGTCGAGCAGGTCGACGGCGATGCGGCGCAGGACATGCCGCTCCAGATACGGGCTGAGTAGCCTTGCAGCCATCTCAAGCCTCTCCAGGGATGCCGCGTCGAAGCCCTGTGCCTCCCGGGTCGCGAACGAGACCACGGCTGTCCGGGTCTGGTCCAGGAAGGCCAATGGGTACATCACGTAATCGGACGCGCCGGTCAGGCGCAGTTCCTCGAGGAGCGGCATGTCAAGGCAAGGTGCCACGAGCCGGCGGCGGAATGGCTGCGCGGTTTCGTCGACGAAACGAGTGGGACTGTTCAGATACGACTCTGAGGTCGCTGCCGTGGCACGGTCGGCCGCACGCACCAACTGGTTCTCGTCCGTCCAGACATGCTGCCAGCCGCTCACCTCCGGGTGCAGTACCTCCAGGCCCAGCGAGGCGCGCCAGACGGGGATCCCGGACCGGACGATCTTCTGGCAGAAGCCGGCGAATAGCTCCTTGACGGTGTCATGCGGCGCCTCGTTCGCCAGCCAGAGCGAGATATCGTCCGTTCGCTTCATCAGTCGGGACCTTGCCGTTTGGGCGCGAGCAGCCACGTAGGCATCCATTAGAAAGCCGCACGAATGTACGTCCCGCAGCGTGTTTCGGCGAGGACCTGGTATCGTCGATTAAGTGGCTTTGCCTATTCCGCCGTCCTCAGCAGCCTGAACCCGATGCTGATGCCACGGTAGTCGGGATCGTAGTCACGCCGGAAGGCCGTCCGCCAGCTTGTCGCCGTGGCGTGCCAGCTTCCGCCGCGCACGACGTGCTTGCTCCCCTGACGTGGCCCAGTGGGATCGACCGAGGGGCTTCTGGCGTAGTAGGCTGCGTCGAACCAGTCCTGCACCCATTCCCAGGCATTGCCGTGGATGTCGTGGAGGCCCCAGGGATTGGGCGCCTTCTGCCCCACGGGATGGGTGCCGCCGGTGGCAAAGTCCTCCCCAAACCAAGCGTGGCGGCCCAGGTCGGCATCGTTGTCGCCGAAGGAATACGCCGTTGTCGTACCGGCGCGTGCGGCATATTCCCATTCGGCTTCAGTCGGCAGGCGGTAACGGTTCCCGCCCTCCAGTCGGTTCAGCCGGGCGATGAATTCCTGCGCGTCGTTCCAGGACACCGTGGCCGGATGGTCGGGTCTCGTGATCCGTTCGGCCATGCCGGGCGGATTATAGTATGGGTTCGAGCGATCGAGCGTATAGGGGTTCGAGCCCATCACCGCTTCCCACTGGGCTTGGGTCACCTCATAGCGTCCCAGGTGGAAGGGCCTGCTGATGGTCACCTCATGCTGTGGCTTTTCGAATGCGCGCGCTTCGGGATCGCTGTCGGGAGAGCCCATCAGAAACCTGCCGGCGGGGATCGGCACGAATTCCATGCCGATGCTGTTGGTGTAGGTCTCGTTCGCTTGTCGCCCGCCCTGCGCCAACACCCTATTCGAGTGGCCCAGCAGCGCGGGCGCGCACCTGGCAAGCGCGACAAATGACGCGGCTCTGAGCAGCTTCCTTCGGGTCAAGCCTTTCTTCTCGCGGCCGAGGCCATCGGCTTTGTCCTTGATGCCTTGGAACATGAGTTCTCCTTCGCCGTGCTTTCGCTCGAGGTACTGTGGAAGGCCGACGCGCATGCTGCTCCCGGGATTACCAGCGCGTCGGCAACTCTGCTGGTCAGGCCGCGAGTGACGCCATGTCGATCACAAAGCGGTAGCGCACGTCCGACCGCTCCATTCGCTCGAAGGCCTCGTTGATCTCGTCCATGCGGATCGTCTCGGTCTCGGGCAGGATGTTCTTGCGCGCGCAGAAGTCGAGCAGCTCCTGCGTCTCCCGGATGCCGCCGATGGGCGACCCGGCCACGCGCCGCCGCCCCAGCAGGAGGGGAACGGAAGACATCTCATCGAGCGGGCCGACCTGGCCCACGATCACCAGTGTGCCGTCCACGTCGAGCAGCGGCAGATATGGGTTGAGATCGTGCTTGCTTGGCACTGTGTCGATGATGAGATCGAAGCCGTTCGCGGCTTCAGCCATTGCTTCCGGATCTGTCGAGACGAGAAGCTGTTCAGCCCCGAGCGCCAGCGCATCGGCCTGCTTGTCGGGAGTACGGCTCATGACGGTCACCTGGGCACCGAGCCCGGCTGCGAGCTTGACCGCCATGTGGCCAAGGCCACCGAGGCCGATCACGCCGACGCGGCTGCCCGGCCCCACGTTCCAGGTGCGCAGGGGCGAGTAGGTCGTGATGCCGGCGCACAGCAGCGGGGCCGCCCGGGAGAGGTCCAAGCCGTCCGGCACACGCAGGACGAACTCCTGACGGACTACGATGTGCTTGGAATACCCACCGTGGGTCATCTCCTGCGTAATGCGGTCGAAGCCGCCATAGGTCCCGGTGTTGCCCGCGCGGCAGAGCTGCTCCTCGCCTCCTCGGCACTGGTCGCAGTGCTGGCAACTGTCGACCATGCAGCCCACCGCCACGTAGTCGCCGACCTTGTAGCGGGTCACTTCGGGGCCAACCTCGATCACGCGGCCCACGATCTCGTGGCCCGGCACGACCGGATAGTTCGACCAGCCCCAATCGTTGCGCGCCCAGTGCAGGTCGGAGTGGCAGACGCCGGAGTAAAGGATCTCCATCGCCACATCGTTGGGACGCAGTTCTCGACGTTCGAAGGAGTATGGCTGGAGACGGGCGCCAGCGGATGGTGCGGCGTAACCGAAGGTCTTGTAGCGAAAGCTGGCCATGATGTCGGTTCCAATGGTCTGGATTGGCATGTCGAATGGTTCGATGGCCGACCGTTCCCGGGCAACCACCGTTGAGCGAAGCGCTTCGGCTTAGAGACCTGTTGTCTTCATCAACTGCTCGGGGTAGCGCTCGCCCTCGATCTGGATCGCAGCCGCGGCGCTTTCGATCTCGGCGAGGTCGGCGGCAGTCAACACGACGGCAGCGGCACCGAGGTTCTCCTCGAGGCGATGAAGCTTGGTAGTGCCGGGGATTGGCACGATCCAGGGCTTCTGGGCAAGCAGCCAGGCGAGCGCGATCTGCGCCGGCGTTGCGTTCTTCTCGCCCGCAATGCGCTTCAGGAGGTCGACCAACGCTTGGTTCGTCTCTATGGCCTCCGGCGTGAACCGCGGCAGGATCCTGCGGAAGTCATTCTCGCTGATCGGGGTGTCCTTCGATATCGCGCCCGTCAGGAAGCCCTTGCCGAGCGGGCTGTAGGGAACGAGACCGATGCCGAGTTCCTCGCACGCCTGGAGGATGCCGTTCGTCTCCGGTCCGCGGGTCCAGAGCGAGTACTCGTTCTGGAGTGCCGAGATGGGCTGCACCGCATGCGCACGGCGGACAGTCGGCGCGCTCGGTTCCGACAGGCCGAAAAGTTTGACCTTGCCTTCCTGGATCAGGTCCCTGACGGTTCCGGCCACGTCCTCGATCGGGACATTCGGGTCGACGCGGTGCTGGTAGAACAGGTCGATGACATCGTACTTGAGCCGCTTGAGCGAGGCTTCCGCCACCTTGCGGATCTGTTCCGGACGGCTATTGAGACCGGATTGCTTGTTGGTCTCAGGGTCGATGTGGAAGCCGAACTTCGTCGCGATCACAACTTGATCGCGCATGGGGGCAAGCGCCTCGCCGACGATCTCCTCGTTCGTGAAGGGACCGTAGATCTCGGCGGTGTCGAAGAAGGTAACGCCGCGCTCGACCGCCGCTCGGATGAGGGCGATAGCATCCTCCTTGCCCAGGGAGTGGCCATAGCTGAAGTTCAGGCCCATGCAGCCGAGGCCGATGGCCGAGACTTCCAGGCCGCTGTTGCCGAGTTTACGCTTTTGCATTGCTTGTTCGCCTATCAGAAATGCCAGGGTGATCAACGGGCTTGGTATTGCTCGTCGCTGACGTGTTCCATCCAATCGACGGTCGAGCCGTTGAGCTTCTCCTGGATGGCGATGTGGCTCATGGCCGTGGTCGGCGAAGCGCCGTGCCAGTGCTTCTCGCCCGGCCCGAACCACACCACATCGCCAGGCCGGATCTCCTCGACCGGGCCGCCCTCGCGTTGCACCCAACCAAGGCCTGAGGTGACAATGAGGGTCTGGCCGAGCGGGTGCGTGTGCCAAGCCGTGCGGGCGCCGGGCTCAAAGGTGACATGGGCCCCGGCAACCCGGGCAGGGTCAGGTGGGCTGAACAGCGGATCGACCCGGACCGCTCCGGTGAACCATTCCGCCGGCCCCTTGCCGGACGGCTGCGAGCCGCTTCGCTTGATCTCCATCGTCCCTCTCCTTCGATGACGGGTCGGACATCACCTCGCGACGTCCGATCGGGTGGACAGGTATTGATCTAGTCCCTGAGGTCACGAGCGATTAGCCGTCGAAACCCGCATGCGCCTATATTGGACATTCATGAATGCCATGCCTCGGGCTGGATTGGTTCGACGCCTCTCACTTCGGGGCGAGTTCGCCGAACCAGTAGGCAGCCGTCACGCCGCCATCCATGAGGAAGTCGCTGCCGGTGATGAACGCGCCGTCCGGCCCCATGAGGAGTGCGCCGACGGTGCCGACCTCGTCCGGCGTGCCAGCCCGTCCGGCCGCGGACAACTCGATCATGCGGCGGTAGCCCAGCCCACGCGGTCCCTCCAGTTCATCCTTCGCGAGCGGCGTGATGATGATCCCGGGGCTGATCGTGTTGACCCGCGCACCGCGCTTGCCCCAACGAACGGCCTCGGCCATCACCCGCAATGAATTGCCCCGCTTCGAAAGCTGGTAGGCGTGAAGCGGATCCTTCACCTGATCGGGCTGAAGCATCGGCAGCTTGAGCAGGTCCTCGACCGGAGTCGTTGCGAGGGCCGCGTTCTGCTCGGTTGGAAGCGGCGGCAGGCGGTGCCCTGACTGGGACGCGATGACGACGCCGGCACCCCCGGGCGCGATGACGTTGCCGAATTCCTCCAGCACGAGCGCGGTGCCGTAGAGGTCGACCTTGAGGATGGTTTCCGGCGAGGCCTGGGTCGGGGATACGCCGGCGGCATGGATGATGCCGGAGACGTCACCGAGGGCCGTGGCGGCCTCGACGAGGGCGTGAACCGAACCGCGCGATGACACGTCCACGGTGGCCGTGCTCACCGTAAAGCCGGCCTCGCTCAGGGTTTTGGCGGCCGCATCGGCGTTGTCCTGGCGCAGATTGGCTAGCAGGACATGCTTGCCTGCGCTGACCCGACGCGCGATGGCCTGACCGATCGATCCGGCCCCGATGACGACGATTACGTTTGTCATAAGATTTCTCTCCGTTGATCTCGTATTCACGACTCGATAATCTGGTTGTTCCCGGAGTTGGATCTCAAAGTTTTCGAGACCGGCTGCGGGTCCCACTTCCGGGAAAATCTGGCCCAGAAACGCACGGCGTCGGTGACCCACCCTTCCGCGTTGGTGCCGTTGCCGGATCCGAAGCCGTGACCGAGGTTCTCGTACTTCCGGTACTCCACTTCCGTGCCGGCCTTGCGCAGCTCCGCAACCCGCGGCTCCATCGTGGACGGGGGTGCGATCCCATCCCGACCACCGACGGCCACGAAGGTCGGGGGTTCTTCGGATGAGAAGTCAGAGTGGGCCGTGTAGGCCATCACGACAGCGGACGGCTTTGGTAGGTTCCTGCCACCGAAACGGGCGACCCCGTGCGATCCGATCGATGCTGCCATCCTTGCACCTGCGGAGCTGCCCCACAGGGAATATCCATGCGTTCCAACCTCGAGCTTGTCGGCATGCTCGAAGATATACGAGATCGTGGCAGCCAAATCCTGGGCGGCGACGGCTCCGCCTTGTCCGACCCGGTACTTCAGGACGAAAGCATTGTATCCCTAGTCGCTGATCTCGGCGGCGTACGGGAAGCCTTCGTGGACAGATCCGACATAGGAGAACCCGCCCCCGGGCGAAACCACCGCGAAGGGTGCTCCTGGCTTTCCGCGGAAGAAGAACAATCCGGTATGCTCCTTCGTCGGATCAGCCCGCTTCTGCGCCTCGGGGTAGAAGTCGTAGAAGACGGTCCTGCCCTTGCCCACGTCGTCGATCATGCGGTTCAACGATCCCACTACGGTCTCGGGACGGACGTGCGTGTGGTACGGCAGCAGCGAGCCAATGTCGGCCAGCGACATGTTCTCGTCGCAGGGACGGTCGTCCCACGGCAGTATCCGCCGACCGAACCCCGAGAACGCCGGATGGTTCAGGATGTCCCGGATGCTGCTGTTGGCGGACAGGAGAACCGCCTTGGCTCCGCCCGTCGGCTGCTCTTTGCTCCCATCGCGCCTGTCATGCGCCAACGCGGCCTCGGTCGCTTTGGCCTCCGAGCAGGTCGACAATAGGAACAGGGAGAGCGCCATGGTGGCGGACGGCAAAGCGAGTATGCCCATGTGCGTTTTACCCGATAGCCTATTGATCGTTGACCACTACCGAACGGTCGGAATGCGTGGCTGTCTCCAGCCGTCGCTGGATCTCCGTCCTGCGCCCGATCGATGAGGTCATGTTCCTCCGGCGCCGGAGCCATTTCATCCCGTAGTAGGTCAGGGACATGATGAGTCCAGCGATCGCGATGCAGTGGACGAAGAAACCCAAAACGGACTCCTCGAAGTTCCACCAGTCGAGTGTGACCTGCATGGCGAGCTTGGTGCCGAGGCCCAGCACGGAGGAACTCCAGCCACCATGGATCGCAATGATCACGGTAGCCACCCGGAGTGCGAGGGTCCGCACGCTGCTCGCCTTCGAGATGCCGAACAGGTTGCGCGCCAGGCCCATGATCATTGGCCAGCGCAGGCCCAGATGTATGGAGACGATGACGAGCACCCAGTGGCCGGCAAGTATATGAATCTGCCGGACGGTGAAGCCGCCATAGGCCGACATGAAGCCCGATAGCGTGTTGGAGATCAGGACGCTGGTCACGAGCAGCGCCAGCATCGCAGTGCCCAGAGCAAACGTGATCCCGATGTTGAACAGCCTGCGCCCGTGACGCTTCTCCGTAGGGATCCTGCCGTACCAGCGCCGATTGAAGACGTTGTGCACGATGACGAGCAGGAACATGCCGGTGCCAGCCAATTCGTGAGCCGTGTTGCCCAGCCACCAGTAGGCCAGACCGAACAGCAGCAGGCCGGCGGCGATCAGGTCGAACGCCAGCCGCATCAGGAACATGGAGCTCATGATCCGCCTCCCGCGTTCATTCGATCGGTGTCCCGTTGAACCGTGGAATGCGGTATCCCGTGAACAGGTACTCGCTTCCTGACTGGCTCTGGTGGCAGGACTGGCAGCGGGCGGTGTTCTCGCTCATGTTGATGGTCCGGTCGGGCTTGAACCACTGGAACTGCCAGTTGCCGGTGCGGCGGCGCTCGTCGTATTCTCCGCCCCAGCCAGCACCTTTTTCCATGACGAAATAGCGGAAGACCTCACCCTCGCGGTAATCAACGAGTACGAAGTGCGTCCCCGACGGGACAGGTTGCCCGTTCTTGACCGCCTCGATGGCTTCCGGCGTGGTCATGATGTGCTCCGTCACGTTGCCGCGCCGGACGGTCGTGTAGTGCACCAGCTTCTCAAGGCTCGGAAACGTCACGCGATTGCTCTCGGCGATGGCCTGCCAGCCAACGAGCATGATGGCGGCAGAGGCCAGGACAATCCACGAAAGGCGTTTTCTCAGGGGCTTCACAAGGACCTCGGATCGGTTGGTATCGGGGCAAGTTAAAGGGGCGCGGCGTCTCCGGCACGCCTCTCCACGGAGTGGCTGCAATGTCTGGGGTCGATCAGGTCTTCGGAGGCGCTTCTACGCCCGAGAAGACCAGCACTGCGTCGGGAAGACGTGCGCCCCGGACCTGGATCGCGGCGACGGCTTGGTTCAGTTCGGTGAGCTCGGATGGCGTGAACTGCACTGAGGCCGCGCCGATGTTCTCGAGCATGTGGGCCATCTGGGTCGTGCCCGGGATGGGAACGACCCATGGCTTCTGCGCCATCAGCCATGCCAGGGCGATCTGCGCCGGGGTGGCCTGCTTGCGTTCGGCCCAACTCCTCAACAGCGCGACGAGCGCGAGGTTGTGAGGCAGGTTTTCCGGCGAGAAGCGGGTCTCTATCCCGCGGATGTCACCTTGCGCAAACCGGGTCCTTGCATCGATGGCCCCGGTCAGGAAGCCCACCCCGAGCGGGCTCCACGGGACAAAGCCGATGCCGAGTTCCTGGCACAGCGGAAGGACCGACTCCTCCGGTCCGCGCCAGAGCATTGAGTACTCGCTCTGGACGGCGGTGACCGGCAATGTCGCATGAGCCCGGCGCAGCGTGTTGAGACCCATCTCGGACAGGCCCCAGTGCAATACCTTGCCTTGCGCCACCAGATCCTTGATCGCGCCGGCAACGTCCTCGATCGGCACCTGCGGGTCGACGCGGTGCTGGTACAGGAGATCGATGCGATCGGTCCGCAGGCGCCGCAGCATGCCTTCGACGGCTGCCTTGATGCGCTCGGGGCGGCTGACGAGACCGGGCCGCCGCTCTCCCGTTTCCAGGTCGACATCCCAGCCGAATTTCGAGGTGATGACGACCTTGTCGCGGAATGACGCGATGGCCTCGCCGAGGATCCGCTCGCACTCATGCGGGCCGTAAGCCTCGGCACAGTCGAAGAAGGTCACGCCGCGGTCGAACGCCGTCCGGATGACGTTGAGCATCTCGGGTCGGCTGGGAATCGTCGTCTGGTAGGTCCGGTGCATGTTCTGGACCCCGAGGCCGAGGCTCGAGACCTCCAGCGGTCCGAGCTTGCGGCGATCACTCAGGGCTGTAGAAGTGGAGCGCTGAACGCTGCTGCCGGCTCCTTGTGAATCTTGCTGGGCGTTCGCCGGAAGGGAGGTGCCGGCAACCATCGGCGCCGCAGCGATACTCGTTGCCGCGAGCAGGAACTTGCGGCGGCTGACATCGGGCTTGTGGCCTGAGCCAGCCATTGCTTCGTTGTCCCTGTCGGTCTCTGTCTTGCACTTGTTTGGCTCCGGGTGATGGGCGCGTCATCGAGCTTTTCCGCAGTGGTGCTGCCACTCGTCAGGATCGAGTCAGCCAAGCGAACGGCCACGATGGTAACCGCGACATGGATGGCCGATTAGCCTACGAATCCCGCATGGACCTATATCGGCCATTCATGAATTCGGGCCGTGCGCTCGACCGTCTACCGGGAGGCCTGTGCCTTGATCCGTTGGACCGCCGCGTTGAACCCATCGGGTGTATTGCTGGACCCTGCGAGCTTGCCGACCTTGATCTGATCGATCGGTTTGCCGACGACGACCTGGGGCACGGCTTCCGCAAATCGGCGCTGGAGTTCGAGCGAACGGGGAACCGTCGCGTGCGGGGTGACCTCCACCGCAGTGATGATGCCGTCCGACAGGGTTGCCTTCACCGTGATGAATGACGGTTGGTCTCCGTATTGCCCGGTCGCGGTATAGACGCCGTCCGCATAGCGCGTCCGCTGGGATGAGGCTGGGGGCGTGCCGCCCCGGGGAACCGTCGCGGGCTCTTGCGCCTTCGGTTCGGAGTTCCACACTCCCGCCAGCATCAGGGCCGCCGGGATCATGGCCATCCGTCTCATCCTGCCCATCGTCATGCTGCTGTCCTTTCGTTCAGGTGAAGAGTTCGCCGTCGAAGTCCGCTGACGCCTCGGCACGGCCGTCGGCGAACATCCGGACCCAGGAGAACCGGAAAGCGGAAGCGAGTTGATCCCCCGGGATGAAGAAGAGGACCGTCGCCAGCCCGTCGGCGGTGGCGGCATCGCCGGCGACCGCCCAGGTCGCCACCACGTCACGGGTCGGTGTTCCTGTCCGCCCGTCGATCACGTGATGCAACCCCTCGCCCCAGGCGCGGCGTTTCACGGCAGAGGCGCACAAGGCCCGGTCCCTCACGTGTGCCACGCCGATGGCCAGCCTGGCATCGAAGGGGTGCTCCAGCCCGACCAGGAGGGCATCCCCGCCCGAGTGGAGCAGGTCCCCGCCGCCGTCGATGACGAAGCTCGTGCATCCTTCCTCACGCAGGAGGCTGGCAAGGATGTCGACGAGGTAGCCCTTTCCGGTGGCACCGACGTCGATCACCAGCGGACGGCTCGTGACCAGCGATATGCCGTCGCGTCGCACGTCCTTCGACCAGATCGGTCTCGCCAGCGCATGGCGCCGGAACCCGGGCACGTCCAGCGTCAGCGAATAGTCCCGGTCGTACCCCAGCAGCTCCAGGTCACGCCCGACGAGCGGATCAACGGCACCCTTGGTGGAGGCATGCAGTCGATCGTAAAGATCGAACAGCGTGATCGCGTCCTCCGGGAACGTGAAGCATCCACCCTTGGGTGACGACGCGATCCGCGAGACCAGCGAGTCCGGCCGGAACCGTGAGTAGGTCGCGTCGAACCGCTCGACCCGTTCGAGAATCCGTTGCAGCCTGGGCGTTCCCAGCGGCACCGGGGTCTCGATCTCCCATGAGGTGCCGATGGCATCGAACGTGAAGTTGGACATCGCTGGTCCCCGGGGCTGCTTCCCGTGCTGCGCTCCGATGATCACGCGGCTTTGTGCACACCCAGGCTCTGGCGGCTCTCCAACCCTCGCGTCGTCGCGAGCTTCACGACGAGGTCCGCAACGCTCTTGCGCGAGACGTAGGCTTTCGGGTTCGCGAACGGCTGGCCCTTGAGGGTGATGCCATAGGCGATCTCATTACGGTCGTTCAGCCAGGCCGGGCGAACGATCGTGTAATCGAGGTCGGAAGCCTCGATCACGCGCGCCGAATTGCGGTACGGGTCCAGGATACTGCCGTGGCGTTCGCCCGGAACTTCGTCGTAGATCCCCATCGAGCTGATGAAGATCAGGCGCCTGACGCCCGTTGCTTCCATCGCCTGCACAATGCAGCGGGCCTGCTGTTCCATGGCACCCGCCAGGTTGGCATAGACGACGTCCTGCCCAGCCATGGCGGCTTGAAGCGCCCGCACGTCCAGAACGTCGCCTTCGACCACCCGCACACGCTCCTCGCGGCCCATGTTCTTCAGCCGCTTGGCATTGCGCAGGTAGAGCGTCAGTTGAGCGTCGGTTTCCGTGAGGAACAAGTCGGTCGCGACCCGGGCGATCTGCCCATGTGCGCCGAGGATCAGTACGTTGGTCATGATTGTCTCCTGATTGTTGCGCGGGCGGCCCAGCCGCAGACCCCACGGGCCGCGCCGCGCATCCTGGGGCTCTGCCCTCTTTTGATTGGGTTCTTATTTTCAGGCTGGGATCAGTTGGGGCAGGCGAAATCCAGCGCCTTCGCCTCGTCGACGGTCCTCTGTGCTTCCTCCGGCAGCAGCACACGATCCCGCACGTTCGCGTTTACGATTGCCCGCACCCTTGCCACATAGGCGTCATGGCTGCCGTAGCGCTCGCAAAGCTGGGCTGGTGTAAAGTCGACGTGGTGTCCGGATGGGCCGCAGAATCCAGGCCCCTTGCCGATGCCGGCGTTCGTGGCGATCGGGGCATCGCGTGCCGCGGTCCGGATGCCGCCGAGGATCTCGCCGTTGGCATCACGCACGTATTGAGGCCGGCTCTGGTCATCCACAACGAAGCGGGCCGTGTTCGCAGGGGCAGGGCCACCGGAGATCCATGTGTTCAGCGACTTCAATGCCGCCTTCATGATGTCGCCGTTCGGGACGCGGCTGTACAGGGAGGCCGGCGTGCACGGTCCCTTGCCCATGGTAAGATCGGTTACGCCCAGTGCCTTGCCGTCCGGACCGCGGAAGGTGGCGTCACGCACGATGAATGGGTCGACGTAATTCTGCATCTCGTCCAGCGAGAAATGGGATGCTCCGTTGACCTCCCACCAACGCTGATGGTCGGTATCGTCCTGAGGCGGCTGGCCGAGAAGAAAGGTGAAGATCTCGGTGCCGATGGCGATGGTCTTGGCATCGACATCGGTGCGCAAGGGCCCGCTGCGGTCGTAGAACAGGAAGCCGTCGTACACACGGTGCAAGGGTTGGATGGCGTTGTAGTAGGTCGAGACCTTCAGGGTGGACTGTGACTCGGATGCCGCGATGAGTCTCTTGACCCGTAGACCGCCCAATAGCTCGGGCGTGCTTGCGGCGGCCAGGCGGCCCACGTGGGAGAAGATGTCCCAGGCCAGGACGTCGCCGCCGACTGCCATGATCGACGAGTCGGCGGGATCGACCTCACGGCCGTTGGCCGGATCGACGTTGGAGGCGGCAACGCTGAGCGCGTCGTATCGCGCTGGGTTCCACCTCTTCATCGCCGCGAGGCCGTTGCGTTGCGCGCTCACGCCGATCCAGGCGTAACCGTCCCGAACCAGCAGCTCCCGGGTAGCCCCGAACACGAAGTCGATGTCCTGGTCCAGCGAGACGTTCAGCCATTCCACGACGACGGTGCCGTTGAAACGGGCCAGGTCGGTGGGCCGTCGGACAAGAACCCGGGTCGTGTAGGGATTGCCGGAATCGATCTGCTGCGCGTCGTGCATCGGATCCGTGATCCGATAGCGGCTTGCCTGGCCTCGGATGAAGTACTCGCTTTCCACGTAGCCGCTGGCTTGCAGAGGCATCACGGTCGCGCTCATCGGCGTCCCTATCGCCGGTGCTTCCACCGCACTGGGCAGAGGGGCCGTGGGACCCGCGCCACCGTGGGTACTGGCGCTGGCGGTATTGGCACCGGCGGCGATGATTGCGCCAACCAGCGCAGCCTTTGTCCAGCGGGGAAGCCACGCAAACGAACCGTCCTGCGTCCTCCGGAAGGCGGTTCGGCTTCGAGGATGCGGCGGCTTCGTACCCGGATTGATGGGCATTCGTTTCATACTTGCTCCTGGTGGTGTCCCAATGTTCGGACTTGCTCTTGTAGGGACGAAGGCTGTCCCGCTGCAGACGGGACAGCGATGCCGCTCATGTCAGGCGCTCAGCGGTAGGAATACTGTAGTACCGCTGCCGGAAGGCGCTCGCCCTCCACGGTGATCCTCGCGGCCTCGGCCTCGATTTCGGCCAGGTCGGCGCCGGTCAGGGCGACGTGCGCAGCGCCCACGTTTTCCTCAACCCGCTCCAACCGACGGGTACCAGGGATCGGCACGATGAAGGGCTTGCGGGCGAGGAGCCAGGCCAGCGCGATCTGCGCAGGAGTGGCGGCCTTCATCGTCGCAATGCGGCCCAGCAAATCCACCAATCCCTTGTTCGCCTCGCGGGCCTCGGCCGTGAAGCGGGGAGAGTTGGCGCGGAAATCGGTTGGGGCGATTTCCGTGGAGGCATCGATCTTGCCGGTCAGGTAGCCAGCACCGAGCGGGCTCCACGGCACGAAGCCGATGCCGAGTTCCTCGCACAGCGGCAGTACCTCCGGCTCAGGATCGCGCGTCCACAGCGAGTACTCGCTCTGGATAGCGGTGACGGGCTGGACGGCATGCGCGCGGCGGATGGTGTTTGCGGCTGCCTCGGGCAGGCCGAAATGCTTCACCTTGCCTGCCTCGACGAGGCTCTTCACCGTTCCAGCGACATCCTCGATCGGCACGTCGGGGTCGACCCGGTGCTGATAGAGAAGGTCGATGGTCTCGACCTTCAGGCGCTTCAGCATCCCGTCCACGGCCCGCCGGACATGGTCGGGCTTGCTGTTCAGTCCGGGATGCCGCTCACCCGTGTCGAGATCGATGTTCCAGCCGAACTTGGTGGCGATCACCACCTGGTCCCGGAAGGGCGCTAGCGCCTCGCCGACCAACTCCTCGTTGGTGAAGGGACCGTAGGCCTCGGCCGTGTCGAAGAACGTGACACCGCGCTCGTAGGCACCGCGAATGACACGGATTGCTTCCGAACGCTCAGGGGATGGGCCGTACATTGAGGCGAAGCTCATTGTGCCGTAGCCAATTTCGGATACGGCTAGGGAGCCCAGATGACGCGACTGCATAGAAATTCCTGTGAGGTCGGCGGCATGGAAGCCGCAATGTCTAGGGGATCAGGTGCGAGGGGCGTGAATGCACACGCCCCACCTGTGCTTTAGCCCGGGGTGGGCAACTTGCCGGCGCGCATGGCGGCGATGACGCCGCCGTCAATCAGGAGGTCACTGCCGGTGATGAAGCCGGCGTCCGGACTGAGCAGGAACGACGCTGCGACTGCGATCTCGTCGGGCGGGGCCATCCGCTTGAGTGCCGATGCTTCCACCATGGCACGGTAGATGTCGCCGATCTCAGACTCCAGCTCATGCCGGGCCAGCGGCGTTACGATGATGCCGGGGCTGATCGAGTTGACCCGCGCGCCTCGTGCACCCCAGCCCATCGCCGCGGCCTGCACCCGAAGCATGTTGGCGCGCTTCGCCATCATGTAGGCGACGAGGGTGTTGGAGATCGCATCCCCTTTCAGGAACGGCAGGTCGAGCAGCTCGTCAGCCGGGGTGTAAGCTAGCGCATGGTCCTGCTCCAGGGGCAGCGCCGGCATCATGTGGCCCGCCATGCTGGAGATGATCAGCCCTGCGCCGCCGGGCGCGATGACAGCCTCGAATTCCTCAAACACGACGGCCGAACCGTACAGGTCGACCTCCAGCACCCGGTCGACCGGGGCCATGTTCGGGGAAAGACCTGCCGTGTTGACGACCTGGACCACGTTGCCCAGCGCCGCGGCGGCTTCGGCCAGCGCCTTGACCGATGGGCGAGAGGACACGTCGACGACCTGTGTCTCGACCGAGTAGCTAACGCCGCGCAACTCCTCCGCCGCGGACTGCAACGTCTTTTCATTGAAGTCGGCGAGCAGCAGTGTCTTGCCGAAGCCCTGCCGGCGCGCGATCGCAAGCCCGATACCGCCGGCTCCGATCACCACAACAACATCCCTAGCCATTCTGCTTCTCCTCGTTCGATTTGGGCCGGAGCACAGCCGCCCTTGTGCGTGTTATGTTGATTGCCCCGCTGAAATCCGTGGCAGGACCGGGGTCGAAATTCGGCCCATGCAGCGAGGATCGCCGTTGGCCAACTGCTCATCCCTCGCTGGGGTGTCGGTGGACGACTCCGGCGACAAAGCCGATGAGTGGTAATCTAGCCCCTGCGCCTATTGCCGATTAGATGGATAAATCCGCATGAGCCTATATCGGTCATTCATGAATGCGCGATGCCGGGCCTGGTGCCTCACGTGCTGCGGCCGCCGGTGATGGAGTGATCGTCCCGGTGAGGGGAGCGCACCAGCAGCCTGGCAGCCACGAAGGTGCCGATGCCGCCCAGCCCGATGATCCAGCCCATGGTCCAGGGCGTTCCGTCGGCGAACCATCCAATCAGGGCCGCACCCAGCACGCCCATTCCGTAGTGCATGGCGCCGACAAGGGCCGAGGCCGCCCCAGCCTTGTCGGGGAACGCCGCCAGGGCGCCTGCGACGGAGTTGGCGACGATCAGCCCGGACATGGACGTGTAGAGGAGAAGCGACGCAACCAGTCCGATCAGGCCACCCCAGCCGAACCGGGCATCGAGCGCAGCGGTTATGCCGGCGAGCGCCGCCAGACCTGTCCCGAACCGGAAGACCCGGTCGCTGCCGAAGCGCGTCACCAGCCGGGTGTTGAGCAGGTTCGCCCCCATGATGCCGATGATGGCAAGCCCGAACAGTAGGCCGTATGCCTGGGGCGGCACGTGATAGTAGTCGATGTAGGCGAACGGCGTCCCGGCAATGTAGGCGAAGATCCCGCCGTAGAAGAAGCCGCCTGCCAGGGCGTAGCCGATCAGCCTGGGGCTGCGTGCGAGCTCGAGATAGCCGACCAATGCCTGGCCGAGCGGCTGCGGATTGCGGCGGTCGGCCGGAAGCGTCTCGGGCAGGGTCAGCAGGCCCGCAAGCGCCAGCAGGGCGAAGCCGCCGGCGGTCCAGAAGATGCCCTGCCATGACCAGAGCGTCAGGATCTGGGCACCAAGGAGCGGGGCGACCAGCGGGGCGATGGCCATGATCGTCATCAGCGTCGACAGCATCTGCGCCGAGCGCTCGCGGGCATAGAGGTCGCGGACCATGGCGCGGGCCAGCACCGGGCCGGCACTTGCGCCGAGCGCCTGAACGACCCGCCAGCCCATCATCTGCCACGCCGTGTCGGACAGGGCGCAGCCGCCCGAGCCGATGATGAACAGGACCAGCCCGAACGCGACCGGAAGCCGGCGGCCGTATCAATCGCCGATAGGCCCCCACAGGAGCTGGCCCAGGCTGAACCCGACCACGTAACCGGAGATCGTCAGCTCGATGGATCCGGGCTCCGCGTGCAGGGCCAGGCTCATCGAGGGCAGGGCTGGGAGGTACATGTCCGTCGCAAGCGCACCGAAGGCCATCAGAGCGCTGAGGATGACAAGGGTGCGCCAGTGTTTGGGGCCACTGACGGTGCCGTGGGAAGCGTAGGCAATGTCGGACATGGAGACGATCTCGTTCTCGGCGGCTGGGCATGATGGGCCGCTCATGGGGACAAGCCATGATTTAAGCCGTGCGCTCCCATACGATTAGGTGCTAGAACCTGTATGATCTTATACTTGGAGTTCATGAATGCAGCGCGACGAGCTAGGCGACCTGATGGCCTTCCTTGTCGTGGCGGAGGAGCGGAGCTTCACCCGGGCGGCGGCGAAGCTCGGCACCTCGCAGTCCGCGCTCAGCTACACGGTCCGTCGGCTCGAGGAGCGGCTTGGTATCCGGCTGTTGACCCGCACCACCCGTAGTCTGGCACCGACCCAAGCCGGCGACCGCCTGCTGAACGCCCTCGGTCCGGCCTTCGGCATGATCGACAACGAGCTGGCCATGCTGGGTGAGCTGCGGGAGAAGCCCGCAGGCACGGTTCGCATCAATACGAGCGAACATGCGGCCCAGACGATCCTCTGGCCTGCCCTGGAGCGGCTGCTCCCCGACTATCCCGACATCCAGGTGGAGCTCGACGTCGACAACGGCCTGACCGACATCGTGGCCGGGCGGTACGATGCGGGCGTACGACTGGGCGAGAACCTCGCACGGGACATGATCGCGGTGCGCATCGGGCCGGAGCTGCGCATGACGGTCGTCGGAGCGCCGTCCTACTTCGAGAAGCGGCCACGTCCGAAAAAGCCACAGGACCTAGTCGACCATTCCTGCATCAACCTGCGCATGCAGACGGCGGGCGGCCTCCTGCCGTGGGAGTTCGAGAAGGGTGGGCGCGAGCTGAAGGTGCGGGTCGAGGGACGGCTTGTGTTCAACAACACGAACATGGCGTTAGAGGCGGCACTGGCCGGGTTCGGCCTGGCATACCTGCTGGAGGATAGGGTCCAGGAATACCTCGACGAAGGACGTCTCGTCCGGGTGCTTGCCGACTGGTGTCCGCCGTTCGCGGGCTACCACCTTTATTACCCGAGCCGCCGGCAACCTGCGCCAGCCTTTGCCCTGCTCGTCGATGCCCTGCGCTACCGCGGCTGAAAACAGGCGCATCGGTTTTGGGACGCTGAAGAGCATCCGTCGCTGGCGAAGCAGGTGGCAAGGACCGCTTATGGCACGTTCCGGAAGTTGGTCGAACGTCTGCATTTGCTCGCTATGCGGACCTTCACAGGCCGCTGCCCTACGTCACGCATTAACCAAGGCTGACTAGGCCCAGACTGGTTGGGAGAACGGTGCTAGAATTCTGTCTATAATTCTGTGTGGTGTGGTTTCGTCTGACATTTCCGATGGAGCTGAAGCATGAGTGATCAGTGGCAGCACCAATTGCGGATCTATCTGGCTGATGAGCTTGCTGAGGTGGCCCGCCGTGACCCCGCCGCCCCAGCGCTCGGACTCTTGCCCCGCGTGCTGGAGAAGCACAGCGCGACTATGAAATGCCAGCTCGACGCCTTTGCAGATTATGTGGCGGAAGCCGAGACCCATGGGATCGCGGGCTATCCACTCTATGAGTGGACGAAGACGACGATCGAAGATCGCGCAAAGAGGGCAAAGCACCTCCGGTCATTCGCCCTCCACGTCGGAGGGGAGGCAGTGTATTCAAAGCAGGAAGCAGACGCTCTTGAGGCTGACTTGCTGCCTGTGGTGGATGGTACAGCCATCCTGCGGATCTCGCGGCATGACACCAATCCTGCAAACAACCCGCAGATGCCCGAACGCTATCGAGAGCCCCATGCGTGATCAGAATCCACGCACACGTCCGGCAGGATCGCCCATCGTCGCCTTCTTATGCGTACGAACTAAACGGCCACGCTGTCATTATCATGGGTGAGGAAAATTATTCCTCGGCACAGGCAGCTTGCGGCCTCAGCAGACGAAGGAATGGTCATGGCTACAAACAAGAAGGATGAATCTTCACAACCCAGCAGAGGCCGGAAGGCGACGCAGAAATCAGCGTCCAAGTCCGGCTCCAGGTCTGCCACTAAGAAAGAGACTGGCGCCTCCAAGCGGGCGCAGCCCAAGGCAATGGCTGGCTCCCGATCCGCGACGAAGTCCCAGGCGATTCCGGCGAAGGGCCGTTCCTCCGCAGGATCGCGCACAGCAGCGCGCTCGACCTCCGGTGCAACGAGGTCGCGCTCGACCACGCAATCTCGCTCCGTTTCCCGCTCGCAGGGCGGCCTGCTGAACCCGATGGCTTGGCTCTCGAGCCTTGAGACAACGCTCACCTCGCCGCCGGCCCGCGCAATGATGGCGGAAGCTCTCAGGGCGGTCGCAAACGTGTTGGAGAAGCCGCAAAGCGGGCAGGGACGGGACAGCGGAACGCAGGAAGGCAGGGATGCTGTGTCGGCTGCCGGAAGCCTCGGCGCCGAGATCGTTGCCGCTCCGCTGGAGGTCGCTGCGGCTGCCATTGGAGCCGCGGGAGAGGTCGTGACGAGCGCCCTTGGCGGATCACCGGGCGAGGACGGTGGCAACGGCCGGAGCCGGAAAGGCGGCCGGCGGACCTCCTCGCGAAGGAAGTCATTGGGGGACAGCGAATAGCCAACCTAGTGACCTGACGATCGGCTCAGCAACACGAGGGAAAGTAAAAAGGCCGCCTCGGTGTAGGCGGCCTTCTCATCGTCGTAACTCCAAGACGTTATCAGGCCGCCTCGGCAACAGGAGCGGGACCGACTTCGTCCATAGCCCGCATGTAGACGTCGAGCAGGCTCTCGTGCTCGTCACGCTCATCCTGATCCTGCTTGCGCAGCTTGATGATCTCCTTGAGGATCTTCACGTCGAAGCCTTCGCCCTTGGCCTCGGAGAAAACTTCCTTCTTGGCCTCGTTCAGGTCCTTGATCTCGTTCTCGATCTGCTCGATCCGCTCCACGAACGAGCGGATCCGATTGCCCGGAATTCCAATGACGTCACTCATGGCTTCTCCTTTGCCGTATGTCGGCAGGCACTATCCACGAGGGTGGTAAGAACGGAGTTAATCCAGAGCATCCGTCGTGTAGGATGCCGCCAACCAGAAATCCCAGGAGCTGGCACTGGGCGGACCTTGGCCGGAGTTCCGTATTCCGTCCGTTAGCAGTCCTTTATAAGGTCATGCTTAAAGGCGGTGTTTGACCCAGAGCTGACTCTAGCTGGTGCGCAATCATATGCTTTGTATGTAAATCAGTCGCCACAATGGTTCAGGAGTCAGCAGGCCTCCAAGTACACTTCAGTACTCGTCCCCAACAAGGCGTATGGACATTCGCTTTAGGGCCATGACGCTAGGATGCGAGATAGATCAAGGCTGATCTCCCGCTTTCAGCCTTGCATCGAATTTTTTCTACCATAGGAAGCTTTCGGCTCACCTAAGCGTCCGCGCGTTTAGAACACTGCTCGAAGCCTATTCCGCTGCTGGATCTCCTCCTACAACCGTTCCAGCCCTCCGGTTTCGGCCCAGCCACTACAGGTCCATTCGGCGGCACCGTGTCAGGGCTGCCTTCGCCGATCATGCAGCGCGGGATACGAACAATCAGAAATGGCGCAGAACGGTAAGCTTGCCCGGCATGCCCTGAAAGGGCACGGTCACAGCTTTAGGAGAATCACCGCATGGCAGCAGCCAACCTTCAGCGATGTCTTCGGGCGCCAAGCCAAGCCGTTTTCCTCGTGGCCGTCCTCCTGCTCAGTGCCGCCGCTCCTGCCATGGCAGCGGAGGAACAAGCTTCCAGCGCCAGTCCCTCCAGTCGCGGCAGCAACAATGATAACAAGGCGGGGGTGACCTTCGACAGCGACGGAGTCAGCTACCAGAGCGAGAACCGTGCCATCCAGTGGAACCTCGGCGGCCGCCTGCACTTCGATGTGGGGGGCGGCGAGGGACGTGGCTCGGACCTGGACGAGAGTTCCCTCTGGCGCGGTCGCCTCCGGCGCGCATGGGTCGAGTTCGAGGCGGCGTTCAACCGCTCCTGGACCTTCGAGGCACAGATTGCCCCGTTCGACCGTGACGAGCCGATCGAGAGCCTCGCAATCGGCTATTCGGGATCAGCGCCCCTGGTCGTCGTCCTGGGCAACGTCAAGGAGCCGTTCAGCCTCGAGGAGCTGACGAGCAGCAACGACATCACATTCATGGAGCGCTCGCTGGCTAACGCGCTCGTGCCGGGGCACAACACCGGTCTTGCCATCGGCATGAGCGGCGAGCGCTGGACGGCGGTTGCCGGTGTGTTCGGGGGCAATCTCAACGACCGAGTCGACGATGAGGGCCTCGCGGTGACCGGGCGGGTGACCTTTGCACCAATCCGGAAGGACGACGAGGCTCTGCACCTCGGCATCTCAGGGAGCCACCGGGCATTCGACAGAAACCAGGAGGTCGAGTTCAGCACGGTGCCCGAGTCCCGCCCCTATGAGACTCCGCTGGTGGATCTCGATGCGATCGACGATGCCCGCAACCTATCCCGGCTAGGACTCGAATTTGCCTATCTGCGGGGATCGTTCCGCATTCAGGGGGAATACATCCTGGCGCATGTGGATCGGGCAGAGAACGCGGACACCTCGCTGCACGGGGGCTATCTTCAGGCCTCCTATGTCATAACCGGCCAGAAGCAGGAATACGAGGTGTCCCCCGGCGGCCTGCACAAGGGTGTCGAGCATGCTGTGTTCTCCGGCATCGATGTGGATGATGAGGATCGGGTGAGCCGGGGCGGAGCCGGTGCGTGGGAGTTTGCGGCTCGGTGGAGCATCCTTGATGCCAGGGGACAGGACCTGGACGGCGGTCGGCTGCAAACGGTCGGCCTTGGGCTGAACTGGTATCCGGAGAAGAACATGCGGGTCATGGCGAACTACATCCGTGCTTTCGCCGATCAGCGCGACGAGGGCACCCCGCGCGCGGATGCGGACATTTTCCAGATGCGCTTCCAGGTTGCCTACTAAGGCGTGTGACCGTTCATTTGAGCTACCAGAGCCCGCCCGAAGGCTACACCAATAAGTCTCTTAAGAGGCAAGCCCGCAGGAACCACGTGAACTGCTAAAGGTCTGGATCTGGCACGAGGCAGATCTAAGCCAAACTTCCGCTCCCGATCCAGAAGTAGCCGTTTCTGGACACAAACCTCAAGTCACGATAGGCGGCTGTATCTCCTCAACTTCATCCATGCCAACTGCATCCTCATGGATCCTGACCCGGCGCTGGGCCGCAGATAGCTGTGAAGATAAGGCTCTAAGAGAGGCAGCTGGCAAGTCCGCCACGTGACAGTGAAGCGCAATCGCTGGTGTGTCGGATGTGAGTATCACGTCTGGCTCATCAGATTTCACATTGCCGGGATGCTCAGGCCGCTTGGTCAAAGCTCTCCTAATCCAGTCCCACTGTCTTAGGTGTGCTGGCCTCAACCTCCAAGACCGTCGGCTGCTAAGCCTCAAGTTCCTTCAGAGCGCGATCTCGCCAGTACCTCAGTTCGGCCGTGTCCTTTCCAACTTGCTCCTCAGCTGTGAGAGCGTCCCATCCTGGTCCTTGACTATTAGCGAGCTGACGTGCCCGGGCCGTGATTTCTTCCTCAGTGAACTGCGGTGTGGCCATTGAGGATCTCCCTTAGCATGAGCGGAGGAGATCCTGCCGATCGATTGTGACGCGACGGTGATGAGCTGTACAGCAGAGAGGCTAGAAGGGCCCTCGCTTGACGAGCGCTTCGAAGCCGCGTCGGAGCTGCTGGACACGCTCGTCATAGGCCTTCATGAGGCAGGTCTTATCTGCGCCGCAGCCAGCGCGTCGCTTGAGCCAGGCGGCCTGCTCATCCTCCATGTCACCGCGGGCGCCCATCCCAAGCAATGGTTTTAGCTGGGTGTAGAGGACAGCCATCTCAACGTCCCCATCGTTCAGCTGGTGATCGGCGCAGATGGCTTTCTCGTCCGGCGCTTCAGCCTTAGAGCAGTCGAAGCTGGTAGCCTCAGAGGGCTGCCATGCGAGTAGCAGCAGGATGGTAAGGCAGAGAGTTTTCCCGATCATTGGATCATCCTCATGGAGCCTGACGATTGGAAAACCGCTCCAGCGGCTAGAGGCTCCGAGCCAGAGGGATCCAAATTTGAAGCAAGGTTAAAAGAGGGTGAAGTGGATAGCCTGCAACCGATGCGGAGCCGGACCAAGAAAAAGGGCCGCCGATGGATCAGCAGCCCGAAGGTGGGACATGCGTCCTTCCAGAGGGAACGACGCGAGCGGGAGGAACGATCGCGTCCTCGCCGAGATGGTGCGCCGAACTGGCTGGTGCCACCCGGCCGAAAGCTGAGCTGGCATGCGCCAAGCGCAGCCGTCCGCTCCCGAATCCTCAGACAGGGCGTCAGCGATTGAGGGGGCATCACCGTACCGGCAAACTTGACCGTTCAACCGTGGCATTTTCCATGGATGCCTCAAAAGATGACAGCACGGTCGCCAGAAGACCTAGGCATCCGGGTCACGCGTGACTGACATCCTTATGGCCGTCTGAGCATCAGGGTTTCTGACAGGGGCAACGACGGGAGCTTTCCCGAGTGTGATCAAGGCAACGACAGTGAAGAGAATATGAAGCTTTGATGGGGACACGAAAGCACCTGGGTACGCAAAAACAGGCGCGGGTTTTGAGCCCCGGATCCTGAATCAAACCTTTCTGCTGCAATGAAAATTTGGGCCTCCGCGTCCGGAACTTTTGACGGCTTTACTCGCCACGAAGAGATGCGCTTGCTTATCCCCGCCCTTATCCACAAACCGTCTGTCTGGGCTCCTGCGATAGGGTTAATCACTGCTTTCAGCTGGCCAGCTCAAGGACTGCATCACCTCGCCTTCGGACAAAGACCGGGCAGATCATCCCATTGATCGTCAACGTTGGACCGAGAAGCTCCCCGGCAGGAGGTTGAGCACCAGGCCTTCCACCAGGGCGCATGCGATGTTCTCCAACATCGCATTCTGGAATCGAGATGCATGATTGGAACGCCGGTGGGGAGGGCTACCAGCCGGGGTACGCAGCACAAACACGAAGCAGCTGCAAGCCATATAGGATCCTGAGCTTCCTGCCTGCTGTGCTCTCGCACATCATCGCCGCTGACCGTCAAAGTTGCCGGCTTAGCCCTAATGCCTGCAAACACCCGAGAAGCAGAAGCGAGCCGCAGGTCCGCATGCGGCCGCAAAGCCGACCATTAAACAGCCATGCTGTACGGCGGGGTTTGACCCGATGTATGGACCGGCCGTGCGTCGCAAGAGGCTTTGGAGTTGGTGAGGTTGGTCTTGCGCAAATGTATCCGGCCCTTTGTGGAGCAAAGCTCCTGGCCATCATGGATATCCGCGCACATTGGTTCTCATTAGCGGATCGGCCCTTTATGGCCATTTGGGTCACCAGAGCCCCGATGTGACGGCGCGACCGTTCTCCATCTCCTCATCCTCTCGCAGACCTCGGCGAGCTTTGAGCGACGACTGATGCGGACAGAGGCTTTCAGCCTCAGCCTGCCACAGCCGCTGCTCGTGGTTCATAGACGCGGTTCTGGCTCAGCACACTCCACGCGATGCGAGCCAGCTTGTTGGCCAAAGCTGCCGCCAGGACATTGTGGTGCAAGCGCATCGAGGCGGCGGCCAGCCACTCTCCAAAACCGTGTTGGCGCCACTTCGCTGGCCAGAGCAGCAGAACCTTCGCTGCCTGGATCAGCAGGGATCGCAGGTAGCTGTTGCCGCGCTTCGACAGGCGGCCCAGCACGGTTCTATCCCCGGTGGAGATCTGGCGCGGCACCAAGCCGAGCCAGGCTCCAAAGTCGCGCCCACGCCGGAAGGCAGCCCCATTGCCGATGCTGGCCACCATGGCGCTGGCGATGATCGGCCCAACCCCCGGCACACTCATCAGGCGCTGGCAGGCCTCGTCAGCCGCCACAAGAGCTTCGATCTCGCCTGTGACTGCCTCGATCCTCTCGTCGAGATGGTGCCAGTCCCGCATCAGCCCCTCGATCATGTGCGTCATGCGCGGCGTGAGGACATCGGTGCGCTGGGCGAGAATGTCCGGCAGGGCCTGGCGGAGGGAACGCAGCCTCTGGCGCACCGCGATGCCGCGCTCGAGCAGGAAGGTGCGGATCTGGTTGACCACC
The DNA here is from genome assembly GCF_016743775.1 of Microvirga aerilata. Taxonomy (GTDB): domain Bacteria; phylum Pseudomonadota; class Alphaproteobacteria; order Rhizobiales; family Beijerinckiaceae; genus Microvirga; species Microvirga aerilata. Next base: position 61,266 of record NZ_JAEQMY010000025.1, read on the forward strand.
GCCGTCCGCTCACTCACCAACCGCGACCGAACGCGATGAAGCGCTTGTAGGTCGAGCCGCTCGACTGTTTTGGTGGGCACAAACCGCATGGTGGGCGGAGCACGGCTTCAGCAATGGCCTCAGCGTCGCGGAAGTCGTTCTTGTGGCTTTTGCGGAAGGGGATCACGAACTGCGCGGGGATCAGCTTCACATCGTGGCCGAGGGCCAGCAACTGACGGCTGAGATGGTGGGAACCAACGCAGGCCTCCATCCCGACCAGACAGGAGGGCATGTTGGCAAGGCGCTGCTCCACCTGTCCGCGAGAGAGCTTCTGGCGCAGAACAATGGCACCCCGGGCATCCAGGCCAACCAGGTGGAAGCTGTTCTTGCCGATGTCGATCCCAAGGGTGGCAACGTGCTAAAGCGGAGCTTTGGGCATGGCTCAAGTCCTCGTGCTGGGGCGCCCCTGGTGAAGGGTGCGCCGGTAAGCACGGCCGGTCCATCCCATTAGCGGATGTTCGCAAAGGGCGAAGGATCGTCACTGCCTGACCCCTTGGAGACCTCTGCAGAAATGAGTCTCGCCTAGTGCCGCCTGACATCCGAGTGGAACATGAATCAATTTTGCTCGCTCTATCGGCCCTACTCTAGTGCCGCGCGACAGCATAAATCTTATCTCCACTGGACCCGGTCAGGAACTCCTGCCACGCTGTGCCATCCAGCCGTTGAGCCGGAGCCATCGCAATGCGCGAACTGACAGGGGAGAACAGTTTAATGATACGGAATAGCGTATTTATCTCTGCCGCAGCGATCCTGCTCGTGGGACTGTCCATGCCCGCCCTCGCAGCATCGCTGCGCTATGCGAACCAGGGCGACCTTAAGTCCCTCGACCCTTATACTCTCAACGAGACAACCACGAACGCTCATCTGGGACACGTTTACGAGGGTCTGACGCGACGCGGAAAGGACCTCGCGGTTCAGCCGGCCCTCGCGGAGCATTGGGAGATCAGTGATGATGGCCTGACCTGGCGCTTCTTCCTGCGCAAAGGCGTCAAGTTCCACAACGGCAGCGATTTCACTGCGGATGACGTGATCTTCTCGGCAACCCGAGTGCGGGCGCAGGGCTCGAACTTCACGACCCGCGTTCCGACCAATGCTGAGCTTGTGAAGGTTGACGACCACACGGTTGACGTGAAGCTCAAAACCCCTAACCCGATCCTGAATTCCCAGTGGGACACCTGGTACATCATGGACAAGGAATGGGCAGAGGCGAACAACGCCACAGCTCCGACGCCTGCGGCTGCCACAACCCCAAGCTTCTCGTCGCTGAATGCAAACGGGACCGGTCCGTTCAAGATTGAAAGCCATCAGGCCGGCGTGAAGACGGTCTTCAAGCCGAACCCTAGCTGGTGGGACAAACCGGAGCACAATCTTGATGAGATCGTCTTTACGCCGATCGGCAGCGATGCGACCCGCGTCGCAGCGCTCCTGTCCGGCGAGGTTGATGTCATCGAACCGGTTCCCGTACAGGATATTGCGCGCGTCAACTCTTCGCCGAATGCCCAAGTGCTCACAGGGCCGGAACTCCGGACGATCTTTATCAACATGGACTCGGCCCGCGACGAGCTTCTGTTCTCGAACGTGAAGGGCAAGAACCCCTTCAAGGACGTGCGGGTTCGGGAGGCCTTCTTCAAGGCAATCGACATCAACCTCATACGCGACCGCGTCATGCGAGGACTGTCCACCCCCTCGGCCCTGATGATCGCGCCCGAACTTTTCGTCTACTCAAAGGACTTCGAGCGTCCGAAATATGACCTTGAGGGTGCCAAGAAGCTGCTGGTCGACGCCGGCTACCCGAACGGCTTCGAGGTCGGCATGGACTGCCCGAACGACCGCTACGTCAACGACGAAGCGATCTGTCAGGCCGTCGTCAGCATGCTGGCCCGCGCCGGAGTGAAGGTAAACCTGACGGCCCAGCCGAAGGCGCTCTACTTTGGGAAAGCCGGCAAGTCGGGCGGCTACACCACCTCGGTCTCGCTCCTTGGCTGGACCCCTGGCACCTTCGACAGCCACAATGTTCTCTATGACGTCATGGGCTGCCGCGACGTTCCGGCATCAAGCCGGGGCGAGACCAATTACGGCGGGTACTGCAACAAGGACCTTGATGCAGTGACCGACCAGATCTTGGTCGAAACGGATCCGGAGAAGCGTAACCAACTGATCAAGAAGGCTTTTGAAATCGCAACCAAAGACTACGGCCATATCCCGCTACACCAGCAGTCCCTTGCTTGGGGCGTGTCGAAGAAGGTCAAGCTCGTTCAGCGAGCCGACAACCAGCTCCTGTTCTATTGGGCTAAGAAGGAATAGCAAGCTAGACAGAAGGGTACTCACCTTGTTGGAGCAAACATGCTTCACAAGGCAGGATCTCCTCACCAGCCATTGCTAGGCAAGTGAGGAGATCTTCTATCATCCGTTTGAACGTTCGCGGTTGGTAGGCAACTGAACTATCCGGGCTAGCGCCCGCACAGCGCCCGATTCTATAGCTGACGAGTGTCAATCCGATGTGCAACCAGCCGGATGAAACACAGCAGGAGACTTCCTCACCAAGCCGCAGCACGTCGTGCGCAGGTTCGGGAGAGGAATTATCGGTTGCGTGAATGGCGGAATGTCCGTGTCTAGCACAATGCCGACAAATGCCAAACTTTCATAGTAATAGCGTAAGCTGACCTTCATAAGGTCAGGTCCAACGACTCAGTTGGCGCAGTGCAGACTTTTCCTCGGCTAATCCTTGCGCCTAGAGGCTGTTACGGACCGCAATGTAGTTGACGGCCTGTCGCAGCATAATACAGACCAGAGCAATGACGTGCAGGTCGGCAAGCGTTTGAGGTAATCGCTCGTAGTCGCGCACCAGACGCCGAAAGCGGGTGGCCCAAGCAAAGGTTCGCTCAACTACCCAGCGCCGGGGCAACAGCACAAAGCCGCGCTTGGCCTCAGACAATTTGACAACCTCCAACTCAAACCCATGCTCGTGGGCCGCGGCTGCAGGTTTCTCGCTTGTATAGCCCTGGTGAACATAGGCCAAATCAACACTCTCGCCGGTGGCTACCTGCACGGCTTGGGCCAGCTGTCGCACTTTAGCGCGATCATCAGCCGTGGCGGGGGTGACATGGGCGGCCAGAAGGTAACCGAGCGTGTCACCCCCGCGATGTGCAGCTTGGAGCCCTTCTTGCGCTTGGCACCATCATAGCCGGCGCGAGCCCCGCTCTCAAGGCTGGAGCGCAAGGGTTAAGTTGACGATGCGAGCGCATCACCTTCAAGCTGGATGGCGCCCACCCGCCTGGCGCAGCGCACCACCACAAAATCGTTGTGATCGATGATGCCGTCGCGTTCTGCGGTGGCATCGACATGACCGGTGATCGCTGGGATACGCCGGAGCACCGCGACAACGCCCCCCGCCGCCGCCGCCCTTTCACAAGGCGCGCCTATGGACCATGGCATGATGCCACCACGGCGGTCACCGGGCCAGCGGCCAAGGCTCTTGGCGACCATGCTCGTGAGCGGTGGCGACACGCATCGGGAGAGGTTCTGGTACCACCGCCTGCCGGCTCGGACCCGTGGCCCGAAGGCCTGCCCATCGACATGGACGACGTAGCGGTCGGGATTGCCCGAACCATCCCGGCCTATGACACCCAGGCAGAGGTGCGCGAGGTCGAAGCCCTGTGCGTTGCCGCGATCGCGGCCGCTCGCAGAAGCGTTTACCTCGAGAGCCAGTACTTTGCCTCGCGTGCCGTTGCACAGGCCATTGCCCGGCGCCTCGGTGAGCCGGACGGACCTGAGTTCGTGATCATCAACCCTGAGTCCGCCGAGGGCTGGCTTGAGGAGGAGGCTATGGGGTCAGCCCGGGCCCGTCTCCTGACCATGCTTGAGCACTGCGACCAGTTCAGGCGCCTGCGGATCTATACGCCCGTCACATCGGGGGAGCAGCCGATCTACGTTCATGCCAAGATCATGATCGTCGACGACCAGTTGCTGCGGGTGGGATCATCCAACCTGAATAACCGCTCCATGGGCTATGATACTGAGTGCGATCTTGCGTTCGAGGCCGATGGTGATACGCGTGTAGCCCACGTGATCCGGAGCTTTCGGGCCAAGCTTCTAGCTGAGCATCTTGGCACATCGTCGGAGCAGGTTTCCGCCATTGTGGCCGAGCGGCGATCGCTGATTGCGGCGATTGAATTGCTCTCCGGGCCTGGGCGCTCGCTGCGAGCGTTCGTTCCGCCTAAGATCAACGATGCGGAGAAGGCACTGGCGGATCATGAACTTCTTGATCCAGAGCGCCCGCGCTCCCTCTGGCGCGCCCTGTCCAAGCCCTATCTGCCCATCTTCAGATGAAGACATCGAGCAACGTCACGCTCACCAGCTCCAGAAAGTCGCCTAGTGGCACGTCTTGGAAGCTAGACGAATTCCACTCAGGGTGAGGAGTACGAGACGTTCCTTAAGGGTACGGGAATGCCTGGTTTGACCCTTCCCGGATATCTGCTCCCAAATCTTTGGCCCGCCGTGTTATTGACCGTTGCGGGAATGAGTAGGGGATCAGAAATGGCAGTCGTCACAACCGAACGAACGCCCTAGTGGGCTTGGGTCTGGCCGATGCTGGGCTGGATCCTTTTGGTTGTGACGACTGTAGTCAGCATGAGCGAGATTTTGGCCGCAGCCGCCGGCGCGGCCATGATCGCGACCGTGTTTGCGGCGGGTGTACCATGCCGAAGTCGTGGCGCACCGGGTCGGAGAGCCCTTTGGCACTTTGGTTCTCGCTCTTGCCGTTACAATCATCGAGGTAGCGCTGATCGTCTCGATCATGATGGCGGGCAAGGGAGACACGGCTGGGCTGGCACGCGACACGGTATTTGCTGCGGTAATGATCGTCTGTAACGGCATCGTCGGGCTGTGCCTGCTCTCGTGCGGCGTGCGCCATCACGAGCAGGGCTTCCAGGTCGCAGGAGCCAATGCCGCTCTGGCTGTGCTGGCAGCTCTGACAACGCTCACCCTCGTCCTGCCCAACTTCACCACCAGTGCCGCAGGTCCCGTGTTCAGCACCTCACAGCTTGTTTTCTCCGGGGTCATATCCCTGGTGCTGTATGGGTCGTTCGTGTTCATCCAGACCATCCGCCACCGCGATTACTTCCTCCCGGACGAGGATGGGAACATTGATAAGCAATCTTGGTTGAGGAGGGCTGGCGCGACAATCAGGTTGAGCCTGCTATGGAGGCTTGAAATG
>NZ_JAEQMY010000260.1 GCF_016743775.1 Microvirga aerilata
AAACTGCACTTGACATGAGATACGACGCAAGTCCGGGAGAACCCTGCCCCAGGAGAATGGTTCCTAGACGTCCTGACACTTATTCGTCCTCTTGCCTTTCGATTTTGACCGAGACGTATCCTGACCTAGTACGGTGTTCATTAGGTCAGCCAAGGCTCTAAACTCCATATCGGCGGCCATGAGGATCTTGGAAAGCGTCTCGGTTGAGAGCCATCGCGACTGACTCGCTTTGAGCGATTGAACACTGTCGCATCCACACCAGCGCTTATTGCCAAAGCTGATACCGAGATCCCTCGGGCTTCTGCAATAGCGTTAATGGAAGCCCAAATCTGGGTATGAGTGAACATTCTGCTTTTATACCTCTATGACGAGAAAGCATGGAACAGAATGCGAGCGTTTACGTGCTGTTTACGACAGAACGCCATACAAAGGTGACCAGAGCCTCCTCGCCATGGCAGCGGGCGTCTAGCTGATTAACTTTCTGAAGACGCAGGGCAGCATACTCTGATCCGGTGAGCTTAAAACCGGACGGACCTCATGAACAGGCAAGAGCGCTCACTGGCCTACGTTCTACAGATCAGGAAGCAGTGGCGAGTTGTCGTTCCTGTTCGTGGGAAACTGACACCAAAGATATGCGCCACAGAATTCCCCTCCCGTACAAGTGCTGAGGCATGGCTGCGCAGCGATGAGGGAGAGCGCACCGTCGATACTTACCGAAGCCGCTAGCTTCAGATCAGGATCCGTTCAACCTCATCGAGGCTGACCTCGCCATGCCGCCGGTCGTAGAGCTGAGTGGTGCGGGACGAGGCGTGATGCGTAATCGCCGCTGCCTTCTCGAGCGTGCCGCCATTCTTAATATGATCTACAAACGACTGAACAGTTGCCAACGGCAAATAGCACAGCTTCGTTCCATATCGGACCTCATGCAGAATTGAAAAGCAGATTATGCCTCTGGCTTGGATGCGGCCTTCTCAACCGTGCGCACCTGCTCGGCGACCTTCTGGTTTCGGATACAGCCAATTGTGCAAAGCAAGAGAGATCCGCCCAGCATTCCCCCAACCATTTCCATCAGCATGTGGCTCAAGGGCTCGCTGCCATGAAAGTCCCTGATGGAAATGGAATAGATCTGATGCATAACGCCGGGAAGCAAGCCAAGCAGAGCCCCTATATAAGCAAGGCTCTCAAGATCCCATTTGCTGTGACTGGCGCTGTCGCGTTTCATGCTGAGCGCCACGCTATCGTATGGCGGCAGTGATCGTACACCCTACCCTTTTGAGGGATACGTTGCGATAGCCCCCGCCGCTGTGCGAGGCTGGTATGGTGAAGGGAGCCCCCGCCAGCACCGCGCCCTAAGGCGCTGCAACCCTGCGGTCATTCCTGGGACAAAATGCCGTTCCCCACCGCCATCCCCACCCGGAGCGCCCGGTATGCGAAACAGCTCCGTTTCTTGCTCCTCAGGCCAACGAAAAAGCCCAGGTTTCCCCGGGCCTTTTCTGTCTCGGGAGAGACGCGTCTTAGTAGGTGCCGAAGCGGAAGTTCAGACCAGCGCGCA
>NZ_JAEQMY010000261.1 GCF_016743775.1 Microvirga aerilata
GTTATCTTCATTCTTCTGCTCTTCCTGTGCGTTCTGCTGCACGAGTTCGGCCATGTTCTGGCGGCCCGACGCTATGGCGTACAGACCCCGGACATCACCCTCCTGCCGATTGGCGGCGTGGCCCGGCTTGAGCGCATTCCGGAGGAGCCCTCTCAGGAGTTGATCGTCGCCCTTGCTGGGCCGGCAGTCAATCTGGTGATTGCTGCCGCGCTGTACCTGGTGCTTGGGGGTGTCCTGCCGCGGGAAAGCATGGAGGTGCAGAACTCAGGGGTAAGCCTGCTCGCCCGCCTCGCCTCGGTGAACATCTTTCTGGCAGTCTTCAACCTTATTCCTGCCTTTCCGATGGACGGTGGACGCGTGCTCCGCGCCGTTCTGGCCTACCGTCTCGGCTACAGCCGAGGCACACAGATTGCAGCCACAGTTGGGCAAGTGGTGGCGTTCGGGCTTGGTCTGCTTGGTCTCATGGGCAACCCGCTCCTGATCTTCATTGCGGTTTTCGTTTATCTGGGAGCAGCCTCAGAAGCTCATGCGGTCCAGATGCGCCAGGTGTCACGTGGCATGCTGGTGTCTGATGCCATGATCACCCAGTTTGAGACCCTGGCGCCCAGCAGCCGCGTCGAGGACGCGGTGCAATGCCTGATTAAAACCACGCAGCATGAGTTCCCGGTAGTTGACGGTGCGGGAGGTCTGCGCGGCGTGCTCACGCGTGATGACATGATCCGCGCTCTGCGGGAGCGCGGGCTGGAGACGCCTGTGGTGGAGGTGATGCGCTCTGACATCCCGGTCCTTCACCACCGCCTGCCGCTTGAGGATGCCATGCGCCTGATGCAGAAAGACCGCTTGCCTGCCATTGGTGTGACCAACAGCCAGCTTCGCCTTGTAGGGCTGGTCACGCCCGAGAACATTGCCGAGATGATGATGATCCTGGCGGCAAACCCCAAACGCTCCGCCCGCGTGCCATGGCAACGGATCTCCCCAGTAGAAAGAACGTGATGTCTTGGTTGTTTGGGTCCGACGAGCAGGCGGCACGCACGGCGGTGCGCGTGCCGCCGTGCATGAGGATAGAAGGAGTTTATGCTTGAGCTTGTTGGTTGACCGAGCGTTCAGCGATCCGGGTCAGCAACTCGTCCGTGCGCTTCTCCTCCTCCAGCGTTTGCAGAAGGAGCTGCAGGTCCTCCTGGCGTCCGAGCAGCTTGGCATGGGCCGCTGCGGTGCCATAGGCTGCAATCTCGTAATGCTCACCAATCTGAGCACCGGCAATCAGCGACACGTCCGAGAGCTCGTCACTGCCGATCATGGCCTGCATCTTCTGGTTCTCGCGGAGGATAGCCGGCATGATCTCGTCTTCAACCTGCATGGTCGCACCGCCGGAGCGCTGGATGATCTGCTCCAAGCGTTGGATCTGCTGCTCGGTTTCGGTGCGGTGCTGTTCAAGCGCCTGCCGCAGTTCTGGATGCCGCGCCTTTTGCAGCATCATGTCATAGGCTTGCAATCCTTGCTGTTCGGCGTTTCTGAGCTTGGCAATACAC
>NZ_JAEQMY010000262.1 GCF_016743775.1 Microvirga aerilata
GCCCATGTATGCGTCAATCGCAAAACGAGGCGATCCGGAATGCGGCATCAGCAGATGGTCCGCACTGGGTCAAACTGGGAAGGTTAGGTGGGCCTGATAAAGTTCTGCTAATCGGCCGTGACCCGCCTATACCGCTACAATTGAAATCATTGCCTACTGCCAGACCGCCGCTTCGAACAACCCTCCAGGCTCGTTGACGTCTCTGCCCTGTCAACGCGCAAGCGCTCGGGTGAGGAGACGCTCTCGGGGCTGGTTAAGCTGGGCGACGCTTCTGGCAAGGTCATGCTGATCACACTATCTCGTGGCAACGGAAGCAAGGTGAGCAGAGCCATGGCGGAAGCAAGGAAAGGCGGTCAGGCGCCGACACCCTGCTAACGCGCGAGGATGCCAGCCGCATCGTCGCCGAGGGTGCTCGCCGGTACTTCCAGAGCCGCCGGGAGATGGTGGACGCGTTCGTTGACCGGCACTTCTCGTTCTCTGGCTCCCTGTCCATGCACCGCAAGGCGATTGGATGGGACATGCTGAAGGCTCCTGCCAACATCGCCCTTGCGGTTCCACAACTCGCAGCGAAGCTTGCGGCAGCCGGGGCAAAGGCGGTCGGCGCCGACCGGGTGGCCGACTGCCTTGGAACACGCAAGCTGGTGTTCGACACTGAGGTCGGGAACGAGATCGAGTGGCTCATCATTACCGAGCTCCTTCAGCTGCCGTTCCGGCAGGGTGATTGTGTGTCCCACCGGGATGCTCTGGCGGATGCCATCCTGTCCGCCCCGGAGCTTCAGGAGCCGCTGCACGAGGCGCTTGGGACGATCGGGCGGAAAGGGGACGATCCTGTCTTTCGCGAACGCCTTGAGGAGACCCTGGAGACCTATGCTGGAACGCGGGTTGCAGCCGCAGAGATCGCAACCTCGCTGATGACACTTGGAGCAGGCGCAGTCACCGTGCATTAGGTGACGCCGGGCGTGATGTCCCTCGGCCCTGCCCTTCCGCCGCCTTGGCCCAGAATGCGGCCGTGGCCTCGTTCCCCCTCGGAGCAGGAGCTGGAGGGCTGTGGTACGGCCTCTTCCCCGCGGCGGTCTCCCCCGTGTTGGTCGGGGGCGTGACCGGAGGACTTCTAGCTGCCACATCCGTCGCCTCCGCTTTTGCGGGCATTATCGCAGACCCGATCCAGAAAGGGCTGGGGCTTCACCATCGCCGTCTGCACAGGCTCATTGATGCTGTTGAGAAGCAGTGGAACGCTGAGCACGAGGATGCCGACTTCGTGGCCTACGATCCCTATGCCGCTCGGCTCATGGACGTGTTCGACATCCTGAGCAGCGCCTACCGCATCGCCAAGGCATGATGAAAGACCTTGCACGATGCCTCAGGTCAAGCCGGGGAACTCCCCGCCCGTCAGGAACGTTCGATGTTCCCTGCATGAGGAGACTTCGCCTTACTTCCGGAACGTGCCAGGATGTATGGTCCGGCCGTGCGTCGCAAGATGATGTTGGCGGACTGACGAACGTGAGAGCTGCATCAATGTATTCGGCC
>NZ_JAEQMY010000263.1 GCF_016743775.1 Microvirga aerilata
TGGCAGCTTGGACCTGGAACGGGCATCAATGCGATACCGCTCTACACCGAGTATACCGGTGCCGGTGTTCGCATCGGTGTTGTTGATACAGGGCTGAACTACGCCAATCCAGACTTTGCCGGGCAGGTTGACCTTCAGAACGACTACGACGCACTCGACCAGGACCATGACGCCAACAACGTCGGCGGCGACCAGCACGGTACTGAGGTCGCGCTCATCCTTGCCGCCGCAGCAAACAATGCATTTGGGCGCGTCGGAGCAGCGTTTGGCGCGACTCTCGTCGGCTACCGTTTCGACACGCGCGCCTTGCGAACGGTCGAGCAGGAGACAGCTCTCTTGCGGCTGCAGCACAGTGTGGATGTCTCAAACAACTCCTGGAGTCGCTCAGGAGAGTACTTTCGGGACAACTTCAACGATCCCAGTTATGTGGGCGCGGCCGCAGCCATTGCTGAGGCCGCCACGGTTGGGCGCAATGGCCTCGGAACCGTGATCGTCCGATCAGCAGGTAATGATGCAATCGGCGGCGACGATATCAACACTCACAACTACTATAACAATCGTTTCACCATCGTCGTTGGAGCGACAGCACAGGATGGCAAGGTTCAAGCGTTCTCCAACCCCGGTGCATCGCTCACCGTCGTCGCCCCCGGTGAGGCCACGTCGACGGCCGCGCCACTAGGATCGGCGACGGCGGCGCTGATGCTGGAGGCGAACCCCACCCTCGGGTACCGTGATGTTGCGACAATCCTTGCGCTAACGGCCAAAATCACCGATCCAGCAGGCGCCGGGTGGTTCACCAATGCAGGCCAGGGCTCAAACGGCGGCGGCCTGCACGTGTCACGCAAAGCCGGATTTGGGCTGATTGACGCTTTGGCTGCCGTGCGCCTTGCTGAAACATGGACGTTGCAGTCAACCGAGGCTAATCGCGCAGAGACAGCCGCGACGGGCACAGGCCAAGCAGCACTCTCAGATCTTGGCGTGATGTCACAGACGGTGCAGGTTGCCGCCGATCTCCTGGTTGAGCGCGCCGAGGTGGAGATCGATATTGCTCATGAGAAGATAGGAGATCTCCGGATCATCCTCGTGTCACCCGGCGGCACCGAGAGCATACTGCTGGATCGGGTCGGCAACGGCAGGTATGACCCGGCCAATGGCTGGCTTGTTTTCACGCTGACCAGCACGCAGTTCCTGGGGGAGCATGCCCAGGGCAATTGGACGTTGCGGGTCGAAGATGCGGCCAACGGCAATGTTGGCACGCTAAGACACTGGGCGCTGCGGCTGCACGGCTCTGCCTCGACGGCGGACAGCCTGCATGTCTACACCAACGAGTACGCGTCGATGCGTGATGCTGATGCGGCCCGGGGGATCCTGGTCGACACCTCCGGAAACGACACGCTTAACGCCGCAGCTGTGTCGGGTCACTCGGTGATCAACTTGGGGCCGGGCGAGACCAGCCAAATTGCTGGTCGCACGCTCGTAATAGCCGCTGACACCCTGATTGAGAATGCGATAGCAGGGGATGG
>NZ_JAEQMY010000264.1 GCF_016743775.1 Microvirga aerilata
GCTGTTCAGCAAGAGGAGGGATCCATGAGCCTTCATCCAGAGCCGATTGGTGAGATCCCGGCCGAGACCGTGCGGGTTGCCCGGGCCGCTTTTCCTAAAGGCAACATTGTGACCCGGTTGCGGGATGAATTTAGCATCCTCTACCAGGATGAGGACTTCCGACAGTTCTACCCGAGCCGGGGGCAACCCGCCCTTGCACCGTGGCGGTTGGCTCTGATCACGGTCTTCCAGTTTCTCGAACATCTCAGCGACCGGCAGGCGGCCGACGCAGTCCGTGCGCGGATCGACTGGAAGTACGCCCTGGGACTGGAGCTGACCGATCCCGGGTTCCACTTCAGCGTGCTCACCGAATTCCGGGCCCGCCTTGTCGCAGGCCAGGCGGAGCATCTGCTGTTGGACACCATGCTCGAGCGCTTCAAGGCCCGCGGTCTGATCAAGGCACGCGGCAAGCAACGCACCGACAGCACGCATGTGTTGGGTGCCGTGCATGACCTGCATCTTCTGGAACTGGTCGGCGAGACGCTCCGCGCCACCCTGGATGATCTGGCCGCCGTTGTGCCGGACTGGGTTCGCGCGATTGCGCAGCCGGCCTGGTTCGAGCGCTATGCGCATCGCATTGAGGACTACCGCCTGCCCAGAAGCCGGGAGAAGCGCGAAGCCCTCTCGCTGGAGATCGGCGCGGACGGGTTCTTCCTGCTTGATGCCTTGGATGATGCAAACGCGCCGGCTACGGCCCGCGCGGTGCCCATGGTGCAGACGCTGCGCGACGTGTGGCGGGTGCATTACGCACGGGATGACGGGCGGCCGCGCTGGCGGGCTGGAGCGGAGTTGCCGCCGGTCGGCGAGCGGCTGCAGTCGCCCTACGATCCCGAGATGCATTACAGCACAAAGCGTCAGATCGAGTGGTCCGGCTACAAGGTCCATGTCACCGAGACCTGCGATGATGAAGCAGCGCACCTGATCACGCATGTGAAGACCTGCCCCGCCATGGAGCAGGACATGACGAGCACGGCCGAGATCCACGCGTGCCTGGCCGCCAAGGGCCTCCTGCCTTCTGAGCATTACGTGGACTCGGCTTACGTCGATGCAGCCTTGTTGGTCAGCAGCCAGCGGGACCACGGGATCTCGCTCGAGGGTCCGGTGCGGGGCGTATCGTCCTGGCAGGCCCGCACGGGACAGGGATATGATCTGCCCAACTTCGTGATCGACTGGGAGCGCGAACAAGTGACCTGCCCACAGGGTAAGGTCTCCGTGACTTGGCGCGTCGCGCGCAGAGAGGATGGGAGCCCGCGCATCAATGCTGTGTTCAGCCGCTCTGATTGTGGTGCCTGCTCCGTCAGAACGCTGTGCACGCCCGCGAAGGAAGGCCGCCGCGCCGTCTACTTCCACACGCGCCACGAGTACGAGGCATTGAATGCAGCCCGATCCCGGATGCACGATCCGACATGGACGGAGCAGTATCATATCCGGACTGGCGTCGAGGGCACTCTCTCACAGGGTGTGCGGGCATTCGGAATGCGTC
>NZ_JAEQMY010000265.1 GCF_016743775.1 Microvirga aerilata
TCATCCTGGCCAATGCGCTCTTGCGAGATCAGCGAAACTGGTCCCCAAAACCCGCTTGATCAATACGGATACTCTAGGGATCCCCAGCACACTGGCAGTGGCGAGGCGGTGGCCGTTCTCATTGCCGATGGTCAAGCCGCACGATTGATCTGGAGCCTATTGATCCGAGCCGGCTCTGCTCATCAGGTCGCCCCTAACTGAAGCAGCCTCATTCCTGCTGTCAGCCTTGACGCTTTACGCGCTCATGTCAGATCCGCAATGGGTTCGAGTTATGACGCAATTCGGGCTGTCGCGGAGCTTTGCCTCAGCGTGCTTAACCAAAGATGAGCGAAGATTGCTGACGATTTTGGCAGTCAGAAGACACTCTGATCGTCCAAACTCAGCACCATAACCGCAAAATTAGCCCCTCGTTAACCGCCTTTGGCCGAAGACTATCTCGGCCGTAAGGTAAGCGGGGAGAGCGCGGGTGAACGGCCGCCACCTCCTTTGTTGTGTCTTGTCCAAAGGAGCTGAGCGTGAACGCGATCCTCAAAGAGCGCATCGGAGAGCGGGTGGGCTCACTCAAGATATCGTGGCGTAGGGCCTCGTTAGAAGCGGGCCTTGAGGCAGGCTTTATCCAAGACATCATCACCGGGCGCTCGCACCATCCGGGTGATGATGCCCTGGCGAGTCTTGCTACAGCGCTCAAGTGCAGCCCAGCCTACCTTCTAGGCGAGAGCGATGATCTGGCTGGAGTAGCAGTAGTTCATGGCACCACAACACCAGCATCGGACTCTGCGCAGCGACCTGATGCGGTGATGGCCCTCAGGATTGTCGACGAGTTGCTGGCTGGAGGACACGTTGAGGCTGCCCGTGTGGCTGTCAGGCGCGCTCTCAAGGCAATCGCTACCGAGTAAGCAACGCAGCCGCACCTGTCAAAGGGTATGTTCGAAAGCGTGGGCTCTTTCGCCTTACCTGCTGTTAACCAGCCGGCTACACTCTGGTGTGGTAGATCAGGAGCGAACCATGCAGTTCAGCGTTGGCGATGTCGTGCATCTGATTGCTTATCCCTCTCACCGGATGACCGTTGTTGAGGTCGACGACTCCGAGATCACCTGCAGATGGTTCGAAAGGGCGGTGGTGAAGGAAGGCATCTTTCCCTCACATATCATCGCGCAGGAACTCCAGCCCGAGATCGCTGAAGTCAGCCCTTAGCGTCCGGCAAGCTGCAGCCGCTGTGGGCCGGGCACACCAACACCCGGCCCGAATAGAGCTTATTCGCTCGCCTTCTTCTTGGAAGGAGCACGGCGCCTCGGCTTGTCAGTCTCGACGGGTGCTGTGACGGTCTCCTCGGTCGCTACGGCCGCTCTAGCAGTAATCTTCCTCCTCTGCTGGCCGAGGCCGCTGCTTCTGGCGAGTTCCGAGCGCTTGGCCGCATAGTTGGGTGCAACCATCGGATAGTCGGCCGGGAGCCCCCATTTCGCGCGGTATTCCTCAGCCGTTAGCCCAAAGTTCCGCAGATGGCG
>NZ_JAEQMY010000266.1 GCF_016743775.1 Microvirga aerilata
TTACTCGCTCGACTTCGTCTTGGGCACGTAGGGGCCGTTGCCGTCGAAGGTGTAGGCGGTCTTCACCGTGGTGTAGAACTCCTGCGCGTAGCGGCCCTGCTCGCGCGGACCGTAGGACGAGCCCTTCCGGCCGCCGAACGGCACATGGTAGTCGACGCCGGCCGTGGGCAGGTTCACCATCACCATGCCGGCCTCCGCGTTGCGCTTGAAGTGGCTCGCGTATTTCAAGCTCGTGGTGCAGATGCCCGACGACAGACCGAACGGCGTGTCGTTGGCAATCTCAAGCGCCTCGTCGTAGTCCTTCGCGCGGATTACCGTCGCCACAGGCCCGAAGATTTCTTCCTGCGCCACTCGCATCCGATTGTTCACCTCCGTGAACAGGGCCGGCGCCAGATAGAAGCCGGGCGCATCGCGCTTCAGGAGATCGCCGCCCGCCACGAGCTTAGCGCCCTCCTCCTGCCCGATGCGGATGTATTTCAGATCCTGGTCGAGCTGTCCCTGGTCCACCACCGGGCCGATATGCGTGCCGCTCTTGAGGGCGTCGTCGATCACCAGCCCCTGCATGCGCTCCTGCATGGCGGCTACGAACCGGTCGTGAATGCCCTCCGTTACGATCAGGCGCGACGAGGCGGTGCAGCGCTGCCCCGTGGAGAAGAACGCACTGTTGACCGCGCACTCCACAGCCACCTTCAGGTCGGCGTCGTCGAGCACGATCATCGGGTTCTTGCCGCCCATCTCCAGCTGGATCTTCTTCATCGGATCGGCCGTGATGCAGGTCTGGGCCACACGACGGCCGGTGGGCACCGAACCGGTGAACGAGATGGCCGATACCTTGGGGCTCTGCAGCATGGCCTCGCCGACCACGGAGCCGCGGCCCATCACCAGGTTGAACACGCCGGCCGGCACACCGGCCCGGATGATGATCTCGGACAGGGCGTGAGCGGAACCTGGCACGAGCTCGGCAGGCTTGAACACCACCGTGTTGCCATAGGCGAGAGCGGGCGCGATCTTCCAAGCCGGAATGGCGATGGGGAAGTTCCAGGGGGTGATGAGCCCCACCACGCCCACCGGCTCGCGGGTGATCTCCACATCCACGTTGGGACGCACGGACGGCACCTTGTCGCCGGACAGGCGCAGGCATTCGCCGGCAAAGAAGTGGAAGATCTGGCCGGCGCGGGTGACCTCGCCGATACCCTCGGGGAGCGTCTTGCCCTCTTCGCGCGACAGCAGGCGTCCAAGCTCCTCCTTACGGGCCAGGATCTCGTCGCCTACGGCTTTCAGGATGTCGTGGCGGCTCTGGATCGAGGAGCGCGACCAGGCGGGAAAGGCGTCGTAGGCCGCCGAAATGGCGGCCTCGGCCTCGGCCGCAGAGGCGCGGGCGAACTCGCCCACCACATCGTTGGTGTTGGAGGGGTTGATGTTGGGGGAAGCCTCCGAGGCCGCGACCCAATCGCCTGCAATATAGTTCTTCGTCATCGTTAGCCTGCCGTTTTGGTGTTGATG
>NZ_JAEQMY010000267.1 GCF_016743775.1 Microvirga aerilata
CCGCGGTCGGCAGACACCGCCGCATGATGGGGTCGGAAGCCTCAGCCTCGCCATGTTGCATACGCGGTCAATCTGCTCCCTGAGGTTCAGGTTTCAGGCCGCAACGGTGCCCACGCGATGGCTGCTGCCTCGTCCCGACAAGGGACATCGTACCGCCAAACCTGGCGGATCTCTTAGGGTGTCCATCTCATGCAGGCTGCCCTTCCTGGCGCGACCACCGGAAGTCCGTGTTGTCACGCCACATCCGGTGCAGGATCACCGCCAACTTACGCGCGACCGCGACAGTCGCCTTCTTGCCGCCCACCTTCTTGGCGAGCCGGGTGCCCCAGGCCTTCAGCGCAGACCAGCGCGAGACCCGGTTCAGCAGGATCCCGGCCGCCTCAAAGAGGTAGGTTCGCAGGAGCGGATCGCCGCACTTGGAGATCCGACCGCTTCGGTCGATCTCGCCTGACTGATACCGTCGTGGGGTCGGGCCAAGGTAAGCCCCTACGCTGGACAAGCTTGAGAACCGGTCTGGTGTGTCGATGACACTGATATAGGCCAATGTGACCAGAGAGCCGACACCGGGAGCCGTCATCAGGCGTCGGGCCGCCTGATCCTGGCGCGCCAGGCCCATAAGGCGACGGGAGAGGATGCCGATTTGCCGGCTGACCTCCTGCAAGGCGCTCAGGAGTGCCTCAACAGCATCCTTCAGTGGCCCATCGGCCACGAGTTCGCGCACGCGGTCGATAAAAGGCTGACGGCCTCCCTTGCCAGCTACCAGACCAAAGGGCTTGAGCATGCCATGGATCTGGTTGATCAGGTCCACGCGCACCTCCACTAAGCGAGCGCGTGAGCTGAGGAAGCTGCGGATCACCTGGCTGTCCAGGCTCTTGACGGTGACCTCCCGGTACCATCCCGTGCGCACGATCTGAGCCAGCCCAAGCGCATCATTGGGGTCGGTCTTGTTCACCTGCAGCGACAGCGCTGCCTTGGCATGGCGGGCATCCAGGCAAATCACAGGCAGGCCGCGCTTCTTCAACTCATGCCATTGCCATGTCGACAACGGGCCGCTTTCCAGGCCAATGCGCTCTACATGCGGCGCTCTCACTTTGACGACTGCCGCAATGGCTTCTGGCGTCGAGGCGCATTTGCCACGCCAGAGCGCCTTCCCTTGCTCGTCAACAATGCAGACGGCGGTCTGCTCCAGCGATACCTCCAACCCGACATACTGCTTCATGAGGATACCCTCCGTTGGCTTCCAGTTTGGGCCTGATTGCATCAGACCTCAGTTTGCTGTCGAAGGGCACCAAGCCCGGAATAACCCCATGTTGCATTAACCTCGGCAGTTTAGCGAGGGGCGGTTCATCAAGGACCCGCTCCCGTGTCTCTGTTCAAGCGCCGCCGCTTTCCCATTGAGATCATCCTGCTGTGCGTTCGCTGGTACTGCAACTACGGCATCAGCTATCGCGATCTCGCCGAGATGATGTCTGAGCGCGGCGTTGATGTTGA
>NZ_JAEQMY010000268.1 GCF_016743775.1 Microvirga aerilata
AGTCGGCCCTGAACAATGCCGTTTGATCAGGCGGCGATTGGCTTCCAGGGATCGTTGGGCTTATCCGATTGCGCGCATGAACCCATCAGGGCTGCCATGAGCCAAGCGACAAAACGCCTGAGCCAGTTCAGGATCAGCCGCAGGTTGTGCCCGGCGGCCACCAGCAGCGCATTGATCGCATCGCCGGCTGCTCCGAGCAGGTGATTGCGTCCAAGTCGCCCGTCCGCCTTCATGTGCCCGATCATCGGCTCGATGGCGGAGCGTCGTCTCAGCTCCCGTTTGATCGTGGGCGTCAGCCCCCGCCGATGTCGCGTGATGAACACCCGATCCGTCTTGGTGTAGTCGTGCCCACGATAGCCCTGATCGACGTAAATGCGATCCGGCTCAACCCCACTCAAGGCCGTCACCTGCTCCACGGTGGCGCTGAGCGTATGGCCATCATACGGATTGCCCTCCAGCGCCTTGGACGCGA
The DNA here is from genome assembly GCF_016743775.1 of Microvirga aerilata. GTDB lineage: Bacteria > Pseudomonadota > Alphaproteobacteria > Rhizobiales > Beijerinckiaceae > Microvirga > Microvirga aerilata. The sequence continues at coordinate 473 of NZ_JAEQMY010000268.1, forward strand.
GCACGAAGCCTTCGCGGTTGGTCACCGCCAGCGCGACCTTGGAGCCGAACTCATACGGCCGATGCGCCTTGCCTTTGGCGATGCACACCACCTCGGGCGCATGCAGGCTGTAGAGCTTGTTCTTGCTCGTGCGCTCCTGGGTCAGAAGACGCTCCGTCAGGCCCAGCAGACGGGCAAAGCGAAGGGCGAGCCCCTCATCCCCGGCGACTTTGCGGGCGACATCGCGGTAGACCCGCCCGAGATAGGTCTTCAGCCGCTTGAGCTCTCGCCGCATACGTCGCATTTGACGGGCATGGGCATAGCGGCCCACCTGCACGGCCGCGCGTTTGGCCAAACGGGTGTGAGCCTGCCGCAGCTGGAGTCCATGCCGCTTGGCCTGCCGCACGAGGGCGCGGAGAGCCTTGAGATAGAGCTTCGCGTCAGTGGGATGAGTGATCGCCTTCGGCTGCACGGTTGTATCGACGCTGATCCGCTCCAGGCTCGAGGACCGCACCACCCCACTCTCCAGCCCGGCCTGGATGGTGGCGGAAAGCAGCGTCTCCAACCCGTCTGGTCCAAGCCGCTTGCGCCACCGCGTCAGCGAGCTGGGATCACACGGCAGCTCATGCTGGAAGTACTCGCAGCCACAGAACCACTGCCAATAGGGATTCTCGATCCAGCGCTGCACCACCGCCTCATCAGACAGGTTGAAGGTGTGCTGGAGATACGACAGCCCCACCATCAGCCGGGTGGGTTTGGCAGGCCGGCCGAGCGGACGATAGAAGCGGCCAAACTCGTGATCGAACCTGTCCCAGTCGATCAGACTGGCCAGGCGAAACAGCTCGTGGCGATGATCCAGGATCTGACCGAGACGGCTGCGGTAGAGATCGCCGGGGCTCGGCATCGTGGGCTTGGGTCCCATGGAAATACACCAGCTTTGAGCGGGTCAGCACCCGGGAACCGGCATTTTACGATGCTTCGCGATGACGAAGAATCCTTCAATCCCAACAAGTTGTGGGTTATTCAGGGCCGAC
>NZ_JAEQMY010000269.1 GCF_016743775.1 Microvirga aerilata
AGCATCAAAAGGGGTTGTGTGGCGGGCGGCGTGGGCAGCTAGGAAGTCACTTGAGCTTCTGGGCTCATCCTGAGTCTGCTGCGATGCTGGGCCGAGTTGTCAGTGAGCAACGGCCGTACCGATCACATTGAAGAGTCTAAAGATGTATGGTTAACGAAAGGTTGATGTGGCGCCGATGACCACAGACAGTGGCCAAGATGCTGGCCTCGCCAGTCGGGCACGGATTTAACGTCCCGATCTGCTTTGGAGATGCGAGTAGCCCGGTGCAGTAACTGTCTGGTAACCCCAACCTCGATCAAAAGTGATCGAAACCGAAGGCACGGCATTTACGGTGTGCCAACGGGAGAGAACTGCCCATGACCATTCTCGATCCGATTACCGGGAACCTTGTCACCATCAATACCTAGATCGGACCAGACTGTGCGGCCTTCCATTTGATGGGGCCTCCGTGCACCTGAGATGAGTCTCATCCCCGGAACCGAAGCTTTGTAGGAAAATCGAGATCCGGTTCAGGAAAGGGGGCTTCAAGGCCTACTCCAAGCAACAAGGGGACCTTGGTCAAAGAGGCCCAAGCAGCTCCGGTGAGAACCCATATTCGCGCCATGCTCTCCCGGCTAGAATCTTGCACTCAAAAGCTCGTGCAGCAGGCGGCGTAATTCCAGAAGGTTGATTATAAAAGTTGACACCGCTCCTTAACCTAGCGCATGTCAGAAACAGACCGGCCGCGTTGCGTATCAGGCACCTTGTACATGGAACTCAGTTCGGTGCTCAGCGAGGGCGGGGTTCTTTGTTCCTCCTCACTCCTCGGTTCGCCTGCTACAAAGGGCAGACCTGTTTGTGGCACCAAGTCGAAAGTCAGCTGGGAACAGTCCACAACGGCAGGGTTCTACTAGACCAGGCCGCACTCAGTCAGAGTTTGGTGTTGCCACAGGCCAGGGATTTTTCGCTGTTGTCACAAGGCTCAAGGTAGGGTTTGCCGCAGAAGCGGCACTCTTTGAGTTCAGCTCGGGCTTCGGCAGGTCTCGCCTTGTGAGCCGCCGCTCTTGCAGCAATTCCATCGAGGATAGCCTGAGCGGCATCGTTTGGCTTCTTCATGGGTTCGTCCTCCAACCGCGAGTGGCTCGCGGGTTACAAGTCAGAAGGTCACCCGCTGCGCCCGCGCAGGGATGCTGGAAAACCGGCTCTGTGGCACGCAGGCCGCTGTTGGCGCAGCCCGGGTTGTTAAGCACTCTGGGCCTCGACGCGGGCCGCTACGACCCATCGCATTGGATCTCGTGTGATACTCCGAGGGTGTCTCGCTGTCATGCGAGTCAAAGAAGCAGCGAGGCATGGGGTGCTCCTCTGCCTTCGGGCGGGAGCACATCGCATCTCTCAGTCGGCAACAATCTGAACGCTTGGCCGCGGATATCTCTTAGATACTGTCGGCGAATTCCCTGTTAGCTGTTCAGCAAGAGGAGGGATCCATGAGCCTTC